>NZ_ABEA03000188.1 GCF_000171235.2 Geminisphaera colitermitum TAV2
CACTCCCCCGCTACCTGCGGGCAATGAAACTACGCGCCGACCGCTGGCGCCAAAACCAGGCAAAGGACGCCGACCGCGCCCGCAACCTCGCCCCCTACGAAGCCCAGCTCACCCGCGACCCATCCCCCCTCCCTCCCGCCGCGCGCGACACCCTGCGCTGGCTCGTCGAAGAACTGCGAGTGAGCCTGTTCGCGCAAGAACTCGGCACCACCGAACCCATTTCTCCCGTAAAACTCGACCGGCTGATTGCCGCATGGCGGCGCGGCGGTGCGAACGGCGCGGGCGATGCGGGCGGCAGGGCAGGGGAGCCGGCCCCCATCGTGGCCTCCCCGATCACGAAACCGGAGGAAAAAAAAGCGCCGCCGCTCAAAAGCTTTGGGGCGCTGGACGGCCTGTTCGGCGGTGTGCGAAAGGCGCGCTGATACCAAAGATTCATTATTAGATGCTCCAACGCCCCATTTGTAGCTCCCCGAACTCCATCCGGAACTCCCAAAACTCCATTGGGGGCCCCCAATACGCCGTTTGGGCGTCCCAACACGGCATCAAGTTCTGCTTCAGATGGTTTCAGGAAACCATCTGAAGCAGAAAAAAAACATTCTGCTGCAATTTTTTGCCGCTCCGGCATTGACGTGCCCAGTTAAAATCCAACGCTCCCCAACTCCCCCCTCATGCTTGCCTGTCCCCGCTTCAACAACACCCACCGGCCCGCCCGCACCCGTCGCGTAGCTGTCGCGCTTACGACCACGCTCCTCCTGCTCGCCCCCGCCTTCCTACTTGCCCCCCCCTCCACCTTCGCCCAAGCCAAACCCGCCGCCCCCGTCATCCCCCAAATCCCCTTCCCCCAGATTCTCGCCGAAGCCGAGAACAACATCACCCAACGCCGCCCCGCCGACGCTGCCGCGCTCCTTGACCGCGTCCTCAGCCGCGTGGCCGAAGGCGAAAAACTCCCCCAAGGCGCCGACATCAACCGCATCCGCCTCACCGCCGCCACCACCCACTTCCAATCGCAAAACTTCCCCCGCGCCATCGCCATCGCCCAACAACTCGCCGACCCCAAAAACCGCGACGCCACCGACTCCCAACGCGCCGAGGCCCGCATGATCCACGGCCTCAGCCTCGCCCTCCAACAAAAATACGCCGACGCCATCCCCATCTTCCGCGCCGCCGAGCAATCCATTGCCCACCGCGACAAAGCCCTCCTCTACGGAGCCATGTCCGCCCAGCAAGCCAGCCAGCTCGAGACCGCCGCCGCCACCTACACCCGCCTCCTCACCACCGCTGCGCACGACCGCGACTGGGCCGACGCCGCCCTCTCCCTCATCTCCATCCGCATCCAGCAGAAAAAACTCCCCGACGCCCGCAACGGCCTCGACCTCCTTCGCAAAGACCTCCCCCTCGTCGATAACCTCGCCGGCCTCAACATCCTCAGCCTCCAACTCGGCGACGCCCTCCTCGCTGCCGGCGACCCCGCCGGAGCGCTCACCGCCTACCGCACCGTCCTCGACAAAGCCGAACTCCTCCGCCAGCAGTCCCACCGCACCCGCCGCCTCGAAACCGGCATCGAACGCGCCAAACTCCTCACCACCGCCGACGCCTCCACCCTCGACGCCCTCCGCCGCGCCCAAGCCCGCCTCGACCAAATCAAGACTGCAGCCGCCGAAATCGAAAAACTCAAAAACTACGACGCCACCCTCCTCTTCCGCCTCGGCACCGCCTTCCAGCAACGCGGCGGCGCTTGGGAAGCAGCCATCGTTTTTGAAGAAATCATTACCCGCCACCCCACTGCCCCCGAACGCGAAAACGCCTACTACGGCCTCGTCCGCGCCTACTCCGACGCCGGACGCTTCGACAAAACCTCCGCCGCCGCCGGACGCTTCATCAACGCCTACCCCAACAGCCAGTTCGCCCCCCAGGCCCTCTACCTCGCCGCCATGGCCGCCGGGCAACGCAAACTCCTCGCCACCCAACTCGAATTCCTCGGCATCGCCACCAAACGCTTCTCCCAATCCGAACTCGCCGAGCCCATGACCATGATGAAGGCCAACGCCCTCTTCAGCTCCGGCCTTTACGCCGAGGCCGGTCAAACCTGCCGCGAATACCTCGCCACCTACACCGGCTCCCAAGCCAAATTCCGCGAAGACGCCACCTACCTCGGCGCCATGGCCACTCTCGCCGAAGGCCGCATCACCGACGCCGCCGGCCAGATCGAAACCTACCTCAAAACCTACCCCGCCGGACGCTTTGCCTCCGACGCCGCCTACCGCCTCGCCGCCACCGACTACGCCCGCCAGAACAACGACGCCGCCCTCAAACGCACCCAAGACTGGCTCGCCACCGCCGAACCCGGCAACCCCCAGCGCGGCGAAGTCGCCTCCCTCCAAGGCGACATCCTTGCCACCCTCGGACGCACCCCCGAAGCCATCACCGCCTACCGCACCGCCCTCGAATACTCCCTCTCCGACGACCAACTCGGCTACATCCTCGACGAACTCACCCGCCTCTACCAAAGCACCCGCGACTTTGAATCCGCCATTGCCCTCTGGGAAAACTTCGCCCGCGAGCACCCCGACCACCCCCTCACCATCAACGCCGCCTACTGGATCGCCCGCCTCAACACCCGCCTTGGCCGCACCGACGCCGCCCTCACCCGCGTCTCCGAAATCGCCGCCCGCTACATCACCGAACCCGACCGCGACTCCGTTGAACGCCTCCTCGTCGAACTCTCCGCCCTCATCGCCCGCCCCCCCCGCGCCATCCGCGGCCAGCCCAAACCCACCGTCCCCACGCTCGACCAACTCTTTGCCCGCGTTGACAAAGAACTCCTCGTCAACGGCTCCGTCCGTCAAAACCCCACCGCGCAGGCCCGCGCCCTCTTCGTCCAGTCCGAGATTGCCAACTTCCGCAAAAACCCCGCCCGCTCCGCTGAAATCCTCGACCGCCTTGCCGCCCTCTATCCCATCGACACCCTCCCCCCCGGCATCCTCGGCAAACTCGGCGACCACATGCTCGCCAAAACCCCGCCCGCCCCCGACCTCGCCCGCGCCTGTTACACCCGCATCGTCACCGCCTACCCCAAGTCCATATTTGCCGACTTCGGCTACGCCGGCCTCGGCCAGCTTGCCCTCCGCGACGGCAACGGCGAAGACGCCCTCCAGCAATTCAACAACGCCATCGACCTCGCCGGAGCCCGCTTCAAACTCCTTGACGCCACCCTTGGCCGCGCCCGCGCCCTCCTCCTTCTCAACCGCCTCGACGACGCCAAAGACCTCTACGAACAAGTCGCCGGCAACCGCACTTGGCGCGGCGAAGCCACCGCCGAGAGCGTCTATTCCCTCGGCCAGATATTCCTCAAACGAGGCACCCCCGAAGACCTCGCCCAAGCGCAGGCCCGCTTCCAGCGCGTTTACATCTCCTACAAAAAATGGACTCCCTGGGTCGCCAAATCCTACCTCGGCAGTGCCGACGCCTTTGAAAAACTCGGCCAAAAGCAGGAAGCCATCAACACCCTCCGCGAAATGCTCCGGCAGGAACGCCTTGCCTCCCTCCCCGAAACCGCCACCGCCCGCCAACGCCTCGCCGTCCTCGAATAAAAAAAAGCTGAAAAGCTAAAAAGCTAAAATAAGGCGACCCAAAGCACCATGAAACACCTTCGCTCCGCTCTCCCCCCCCCCCGCTCCTTTTTCAGCTTTTTAGTTTTTAGCTTTTCAGCTTTTTTTATTCACGCCCAAACCTACATCCTCGACAACGGAGCCGCCGTCCCCGCCGCTGCGGTCAAAGTTTCCGGCGCCGACCTCGTGCAAGCCCTTGCTGACGGCGCAGCCGAACGCCGATTCCCCATCGCCAACATCGCCCGGCTCGATTTTCCCGAACCACCCGAACTCGCTGAAACCGCCGCTCTCATCACCAGCGGACAATCCGCACAAGCCCTCTACAAAATAGAACCCGTTTACCGCCAGTTTGCCCCCTTCTCCAAACTCCCCGGCTCCTATTGGAGCGAAGCAGCCATCCTGCGCCTCCGCGCCCTCCTCCTCCCCCCCAACACCAAAGCCGATCCCAAGGCCGCCGAGGAAGCCCCTGCGCGCATCCGTGCCGCCGCCCGCGAAATAATGAGCACCTCCACCGACCCGGAAGCCATTGGAGAAGCCAGACTCGCCCTTGCCGAACTCGACATCCGCTCCGGACGTCCCGAGATGGCCGTCGCCATGCTCAACGAAATCGTTCGTGACGCCCCCGGCACTGTCAAAGCCCGCGCCTGGCTCCTTCGCGGCGACCTCGCCATGAAACGCAATGCCTACGAAGAAGCCCTCGACGCCTACCTGCGCATCCCTGCCCTCTTTGGCACGCTCGACGATCTCATGCCCGCCGCCCTCCTTGGCAGTGCCCGCGCCTACAAAGGCTACGGCGACAAAGACCGCGCCGAACGCGCCTACCTCGACCTCCTCGACAACTACAAAACCACCCCGCAAGCCACCGCCGCCAAAGCCGAATCCGGACTATAAAAAATTAATAATTAAAAATTACAGACCTACGCATATGTCCTCCTCAACCAATTCCAATGGCCCCCCCCCCCCCTGTTCCCCAGCAACAATCAACACCGTCACTCCCCGTCCGCTTCAGGGAACTTCTAAAAATTACACAGAGGACACAGAGGAGGCACAGAGTTTGGGGAGGCCTGTCCGGTGGAAGGACATTTTCCTCGCGAATGAATGTCTCTGTAATTCATTTATTATAAATAAAATAATATTTCTTACGGAAAAAAGAGCAAAGTCGTTTTGTCCTCCCTAAACTCTGTGCCTTCTCTGTGATCTCTGTGTAATTTCTGATTTTTAGAACCACCCTTAATTATTAATTCTTAATTCTTAATTTCATCATGAACCTCCCCCGCCACATCGCCACCGCCCTCGCGGCGCTGGCCCCGATTACCGCCCTCGCGCAACAAACCGCCAACGGCGCCGCTGCCGAGACGACCGTCAAGACCAAGTCCCTCCTCGCCGAACTCAGCGCCCCCTCCATCATCCCGCTCTGGTTCTGCTCCGCGGTCATCGTTTACCTCGTGATCGACCTCTATCTCAAGACGGCGCACAAACAATGCATCCGCCCCGCCGCCGTTGCCACCCTTCGGCAGCAATTCCGCGACGGAGCCTACCAGGACGCCTTCACCTGGACTGAACAACACCCCTCGCCCCTCGCCAACGTCATCCACGCCGGCCTCCGCCACTCGCCCAACGGCAAACAAGCCGCCGAGGACGCCATGGCCATTGCCATCGTCGGCGAAAACACCAGTTACCAAAACCGCATCGCCTACCTCTCCGTCATCGGCGTCATCGCCCCTATGATCGGACTCACCGGCACGGTGATCGGCATGATCTCGGCCTTCGCCTCCATGAGCCAGGCCGGAGCCGCCGACCCCTCCAAACTCTCCGGGGCCATCGGACACGTGCTTCACGCCACGGCCTCCGGACTGGCGGTGGCGATTCCCGCCTTCGTATTCTATTATCTGATACGCAACCGCGTCACGCGCGTCATCCACGAACTCTCCATCGCCGCGACCGACCTTTTTAGAAAATTCCCCTACGAGCACCTCGAACACGTCGAGTTTACCGGCGGCGAAACCTACGCCGGCCTCCCCAACTGGCTCCGTCCCCAAACCGAACAGCGCGAGCAACCCGCCGCCGAAGCCGCCCCCGACACCGCCAGCTAATCCTCCTCCGAACCCTGAACACCCAACCCTAACCCACTACCACCATGGCCAGCAGTGCAGGCGGCGAAGGCGAGCCCGAATTCCAGATCGCCCCCATGCTCGACGTCATGCTCGTGCTGCTCATCTTCTTCATGAGCATCACGGCGACGGCGGTGAGTCGATACGACCCTGCGATTCAGGTTCCCGTTGCGCCCGACGCCAACAAGAAGGAGGACTCCCAAAGCGAACTCGTATTCAACATCGCGTGGAAGCCTGACGCGCACGCCGCGCAAATCACCTACGAAGAAGAGCCGGTTAATTTCGAGGCGGTCATTCCCCGCCTTGCCCGGCACCTCAAGGCCGATCCCAAGGTCCGCGTCCTCATCCGAGCCGACAACGAAACCCCCGTCAGTTACATCAACCAAGTCATCGAAGCCGCCGCCAAAGCCGGCATCGTGGACATCACTTTCGCCACCATGAACCGATGAAAAAAAGCTAAACAGCTTTTTCCCTTCCATGCGCCTTCCCGCCCACACCGCCAATCCCGACGTTGGCTTCCAGATCGCCCCCATGCTCGACGTGATGCTCGTGCTGCTTATCTTCTTTATGGCGCTGGCCGCGCAAATCCGCATCGAACACATCCTCCAGACCAAACTCCCCGGCGTGGCCGTGGCGAGCGGAACCGCCGAGTTTGTTGACGAGCAAATCCTCATCATAGACGAAGCCGGCGAAGTCACCCTCAACGACGAAACCTACGACAACGCAGCCAGCCACGAAATGCCCCAACTCACCGGCACCCTCATGCGCCTCAAAGAATCGAGCGACGCCGCCAAGAGCAAAGTCGTCGTCACCCTCGTCAGCCACCCCGAGTCCCCCTACTACCGCACCATCGACGTCCTCAACGCCCTCGCCGTCGCCGGCATCACCAACGTCACCTTCACCGCCGACGCGGAACTGTAACCAAATCCCATGAGCGTCCCCCCTCGTGCCAAAAAAACACTCATCGAACGCGTCACCAGCAGCGTCCCCCTGCTTGTTACCGTCATCATCCACGTCATCCTGATCCTTATCGCGGGCGCATTTGTCGTGCAGGAGCAAATCCTCAAGCCGAAGAAAAAATTCGAGGCCGCCGCCGCCACCGAGTCCACCGCGCAAAAACAAATCGAACACCGCCTTCAGGTCGCCCGCAAAAGCAGCGCCACCGCCAGCAGCAGCACTCCCATCTCGGCCAACCGCATCTATTCCAGTGCCGAAGGCGCGCTCCAACTCCCCGAGATGCCCGACCTGCCCAGCATGGGCGCGGGCGGTTTTGGGGGCTTCGGCTCCGGTGTGGACATCGGTGCCGGCACGGGTGGCGGCATGGGCGGCGTCGGCAACACCAGCCTCGGCGGACGCGGCTTCATGTCCCTCTCCTTCCTCGGCATGACCAGCCAGAACGTCAGCAAAATCGTCTTCGTTCTCGATATTGGCACCGAGCTCATGGACATCCGCAAAGGCGGCTTCCCTGCATTCCAAATCATCCGCGAGCAGATCATGCAACTCGTCAACAGCCTCCCCCCCTCCGCCGAGTTTGGCGTCGTCCTCTTCGAGACCGGCGCCTACGGCAGTCGCGGACGCGTGGCCGCCTATCGCGGCGAACTCATGGCCGCCAACGTTGCCAACAAAGAAGACTTTTTCCGCTGGCTGACCCCCATCAACACTGACGCCAAACGCACCGGCATCCAATCCGTCCCCCGCAGTTCCTTCTTCAAACCCAAGCCCCTCCCCCCCAACGCCGGCATCGACCCCCTCTTCAAAGCTCCCGACTGGGCCTACGCCCTGCACATGGCCCTCGAAATGCAGCCTGACACCGTTTACATCATCACCGGCAGCCAAGGCACCACATGGCGACGCGCCACCGACGCCGAACTCGCCAAGCGCAAACGCGCCTACGACGAAAAAGTGGACGACCTCAGAAAACGCGGCATCCCCGACATCAAAGCCGCCATGGAGGCCCGCCGCGCCGCCTACGCCAAAGCCCGCCGCGAACTCGATGCCATCAACGAAAAACTTAAGGCCCAAGGCAAACAACCCCTTGTGGCCCGCGTCCCCGAACGCATCTTCCAAAAAGACTTCCAGGCCGAACTCACCAAACTCGGTTACAGCATCAAACTCGACGGCACTGGCTGGACCGACAAAGACGGCAAAACCATTGGCTGGGTCGGTTACGTTGAGCACGCCAACGAACCTTTTTCGGAGAACTACAATTACATTTCCCGACTCCAGGCCGCGCTTGTGCCCAAGCGGGCCACCATCAACGTATTTCTCTTTGTCGGACCCAACGAGCAACCCAAGGAACCGATGGAGAACCTCGGCAAAGTAGCGAGCCGCAACAACGGTCGTTTCGAACTCCTTACGACCAAGCGCCTCGAAGAACTCAAGCGCCGCGCCGCCGAAGCCAACAAATAGAGCAGGGGGGGCACGCTTTCTTCATTGGACGCCTCACTGGGTGAGTTCGAGTATTTTGGGTTCAATCTGTCGCAAAATTCAAATCTCACGCGGAGTCGCGGAGTCGCGGGGGCGCGGAGGGATCGGATTTAGAGCGTTTTCAGTTGAGTTGTAGCCATCGTCTTCCCGGTAGGGAGGCCTCTCCGAGGCCTCCGAAACCACGCTCCAAGCACCTACGAGTTTCGCATTCTCGGCGGAGGCCTCGGAGAGGCCTCCCTACCAGGTATTGAATGGCTATAGTTTAAATGAAACGGCTCTAAATTACATAATTACAATTATATGAATAAATTATGGATTTGTTCAACAGCACCGAGCAGAATGTTTGAAATAGTGCGATCTGGCCTGATTTGGTGCGATTTGCCCGCTGGGAGACGGCTCCAAAAGCGAGCGGGGCGGTGAATGTTTGAAACACCAGCCCCGCGTGACGTGTGCGAAATGTTTGAAACGGGTCAGCGTGCCCGACTGGCGACGCCGTTGGCGGTGATCGCCATCATCGCCTCTTCCATCACGCGAGCCGAACGCGATGGATCGAACTTCGCCGCACAGAACGCTTGCACGCCATCGATGGCCTCGGCAGGCGTCCGGGCGTTCATGATGATGTCGCGGATGGGTGCCAGGTCTCCCCGGAGTGTTTTTGCCCACTCGGGCGCCGCAGTCTGGGCGATCGCATTGGTTGGGTCGATCAGAGGCGCTCCTGGCGACGCGAAGGCAACGAAGGGACCAGGGGCGGGGGCAGACGGCATGCGCTCGATCGGGAGGCCGATGCGTTCACTGATGGTTTCCAAGCCGGAATCCGCGATCCGAAGCCCGCCGGCGGCAAGCGAACTGATAAGCGAGCCCGTGGCCTCGGTTTCATCCGCCTCCAGCGATCCCCATACGGCCAGTGGCGCCCGGCCTCGGTAGCCATTGATGCGGAGGTATTGCGTGAAGAGTTGATGTCGCAGGGTGGCGGCCAGACGGCGGGCGTCGGACTGGCGCTTGTCCTGGCGTTTGCTGGCCTGGGCATCGGAGGTGCCGGAGTTCATGCCGGTGGCCTGCGCATCGGAACTGAGGGTTTCACCCAGGATCAGCTTTGATTTCTCGCGGTTGCACAGTTCGAGGAATGTCTGGTAGGCGGCGCCACTGTCGTTGGCGGCGGCCTGCTTGATTTCGACCTCGGTTTCCTTGCTAATGACGAGACCACCCATTTTCTGAGAAAACTGAAACGCCGACAACAGCACTGCGCGGGAATCATCATCGGCCTGGTCATACTTGCCGACGAGGAAAGGGCCGCCGTAGCGATCAAGAAAGCGCGCCCACCAGTCACGATCCATCATGGAAAGCAACCACCAGAACACGATCGAACGCATGGGACCGCCCCAGTTGTCGGGTAGTGAAAGTAGATGTCCCCGATGGATGATGTAGCGGCCTTCCTCGGGCTTTTGTCCTCCGGGGCCGACTGGCCAGCCTTCTGTGTTGGTGGGCAAAATCTCCAACTCCCCCGACGTGTAGGAAAGCAACTGGTAAGGAACGGACGTGAGTTCGGCCAACTCGTAACGCAGGCCCGGCTTCGAACTGAGGCGGAAGGTTTTTTCCAGAAGCGAAACCGGCCAGAGCACGGAATCCAACAAATGGGCGCAGGCGTTCTCCCATTTTGGATAATCGGCGATCATTGCTTCGATGACGGCGGCGGCGATGACATCATCGGGATTCTTTTTATCCCACGGCTGGATGCTGAGGGTGTCGCTGGTGACGGCCTCTTTGCGATCGGCGAAGCGGCCCTGGAGGTGAGAATCGGATGCGATGATTTCCTGATAGAGCTGAAACAGCCGCGTCACGTCACCGCCCTCGGCGGCCCGGAAGGTGTCATGCACATCGTCCACGGTCAGCGTGGACGCGATTGAAGTGGGGATGGCGCGGTTGTTGAACAGCGTCACCCGGCGGAGAGGGAGCAGCGAAGCGAGGTAACGGCTAATGGCCTGAGCGCGTTCTTTGAGTGTAAGCATGATGTGTGTGTCCTCTGGTTAGATGGGACGGATGATGCCGCCCCGTTTTTGAAATTTTTTCGCCCATGGATTGCGGACGCCGGCGCGCACCGCGCCGCGGTTGACGCCGAGGGTGCCGGTTGGAGCGCCATGCGCATCCGCCCGGCCGGATTTCGACATGAGGGCATGCAGGGCGAGTTTGCCGCCGTCCCACACGTCGCCGTGTCCGCCGTCCTCCGCGATTGCCGCCACGAAACTGCCGCGATCCCGCGACACGAGGCGGATGTCAGTCTTGATCCATTCGCATGGCGGGAGCGCAAGGTATCCGTCCTCGATTGTATTGGTAAATAAATTACCAAGATAGGACTTCATCGTCATGCTCTCGCCCATGTGCTCGATCGTCTCGCTGGCGACGACAAGTTCCACCGGGACGAGTCCGGCAAACTCACGTCGCAGTTGCGCGGCGAAGAAGCGTTCGCTGGTCGCGTCGATGCAGAGCCGCCTTGCCCGCAGGCCATGCGGGAGTCCGGTCAAAATCGTGCGAAGGATTGCCTTGGTGACGGCGGGATCAGCCGTTTTCCACCGCAACACGAGCCGCATGTAGTAGCTCAGCGCCACTTGCTGGCAGACGGACAACGAACTGGGGTTGCTCTTGTCCTTGGTCGTGGTGGCGATGTCCAAGCCCAGACCGATGCGCGGATGTTCCGGCGAAAAACAGCTCTGCCAATCCACCGGAAGAATGTCGGCGACGTTGACGGTTTTAACTCGGCGGGACGGCTTCATGCGAGGGGCGGACGATGGGGGTTGGCTTTGTTGACCCAGGCTTTGCGGCAACGCATCCGGCGATAGCGTTGGCGTTTGAACAGTAGGTTGAGCACGTCGAAACGGGCACGATCCAGCTTGTCCATCCACGCCACCCAGCCGTGATCTTCGTCGGGAGGTGCGGACTTGAGCAGGTGGCAGTAACGGACAACTGCGCGATCGAGTTTCGTGATCATTCCACTACTGCCTCCGTGATGTTGGCTCCGACGCAGGTGCCCTTGCCGAGCGCCATGGCGCGACCAATGGCCATTAGGCTGACGGCGGCCGTGCCACCCGCGATGAACTTCAGGCCGTAGTTGCGATCCCAGGCCGTCTTGTCGAAGGCCAGCGCCCGGTGTTGTTCAGGCGTGATCTTCTCGCCCGTGTCGGGATGGTGCATTAACACACCAGCAAGCGCGGCATCCCAAGCATCCACCCGGTGGATCATCAGACCGTAGTCTGATTTGTAAAAATTGCCCGCCGCGTTGGGAGTGAACTCCGTGCCCTCCGGCGGCAAAAGCATCTCGTAGGAATAGTGCTTGTCGTCGGGCGGCGGCGTGGTGGCGAGGCGGAGACGGAATTGCGGGTTCGACTCCATGAACGGCTCGATCGCTTCGAGGACTTCCTGACAATTCGGCCACCGTCCAAACTCGTCGCCGATGATGTGTCCTGTCCAGCCGACCGCCGTGTTTGGATTCGGCGCGATCACACGCGTGCGACTGCACGTCGTGCGATCATGCCACAACTTCGCCTCCAGTTTGGAATGCTCGAACAGATCGCAGAAACCGTCGAAGTCGATGTCGTCGGCGTTGGTCTCCAGCTTCAGTGCATTCGCTGCCGCTACCGCCTTGAGCTTCGCCAGATGATCGCGCCACGACTGCGCCTCCTTCACGATAATTTCCGTGCCCAGTGCAATGGCCGCCGAAATGATCGACGTGAGCACACCCGGCGTCTCCATCATCCAATCCAGCGCCTCGTTGCTCAACAAATAGCTCTTCCCTCCCTGCCTTCGCCACACGTAACCGAGACGGCGCAGTGGATGTCGAAACCCAGCCCTCTGGTACGCACGAAACGGCACCACACCAGTCTGGGGGGGAGAGGGGGGGCTTGTTTTAGCCTTACCCATTACTTGCCTCCTCCACCGGACCAAACATGTGCAAGCGCAATTGTTCCACCTTCACCGCCGGCTTCGCCTTGCCTTCGGCGATTTCCGCCGCCTTCCGGTCGGAATAAAATTTCAAAAACATCTCCGCCGTCGCCCGCTGCACCTTGATTTCCTCCAATGCCAGCTTGCGATCATTCTGCGCCAGTCGCCGCTCATTTTGCTCGATTGTCCGCTCCGACATCCGCGCCTTCTTTGCGTCCGCCTGACTCTTTTGCAGCCGGGCGAGCGCATCCACAAGGCCGAGGTAGGTGCCCGGTTTTTTCGACAACAGTTTTTTCTGTGCCTCCACATCCAAGCTTTCGAAAATCATGAGGAGTTGGCCGCCGGCGATGGCCGTGGCGCCCTCCGTAGTGCTTCCGCCGCTACGCTCCGCGAGGGCCAGCGAGTAGTCCGCGAGCCCCTTGGTGCGGTCGAGTTGTTCGCGTCGCTCGCGCCATTCCTTGTAGCCGCCTTGCCGCCACTCGCTGAGATTTTGTGCGGAGATGGGTTCCTCGCCAAAATACTCGTCCAACACCGACAATACCTCCGGCAGCGTGTGCAGCCAGGCGATGATGCGCGGGCCTGGCTCGCCATCGTCCAGACGACGATTGACCTCGTTGCGGATAACGAGGGGCAGACGGGCGATCTTACCGGTGCGGGCGGTGGTCATTGTTTGTTGCGTTCTTCCGCCAAGGCGGCGGCGAGTGCCCAAACTTCGCGCTCGCGCGCGGCGTAGCGCTCGCCCGAGTGCCAGAGTTCATCCACTTGCGGTGTGTATAGACCTTCCGCTGTCTGGATTGGCCTTCCGGCGCGGAGATGCAAGATGGGCGGCTGATAGAGCGTCCGCTGCGACGCGGCGCTTGACGAGCAGCCGCTCATGCAGGCGATCGGCACGCTCGTGATCAGCAGCAGCAGTGCTGCGGCGTAGAGTTGTGATTTCATTTTCGAGGGCTTCGCATTCTCTCTCGATGCGGTCAGGGTAGCGCAGCGCATAGATATAAAGCGCGGCCGCAGCCGCGCGAAAAAACCATTCGAGCGCACCCCACATCGTTGCCGGTGGTTAGTTGTCGGTGGTGGTGTCGCTGACTTTTTCGCCGCTCTTTTTGCGAGCGACGATAACCCAGATGACACCGACGAGAGTGGCGGCCGCGCCGGCGCCCGTGACGATTTCCGTGCTGGTAGCCAGCCCGGAGCTGGTGAGAAAGCCGCCCCCGAAAGTGAGGACTTGCTGAATGAGTTTGATGATCGTGTCTTTGCTCATGGTATTGTATTTTTACTTACGTTGGGAACCGCCGGGGACGCACCGTTCCCCGGCGGGTTATGTTTTCTGACGATCCCGCGTGGCACTGCGGTGCGCACGGCGTCACGCGGAAGAGGAGTCATGGGCAGGCCGCCACGCCGGCGGCCGTGGCCTGGTAGTGGAGGACGCCGGTCACCGGATCGGGGATGGAGGTGATGAGGCCGCGGCGGAAAAGAGCGTCGATTTCCTTGTTGGCATCCTCCGCACTTGGTTCGAAATCCAAAACCTTGCTGCGGATCACGCGGCGCGTCAGTGCCTCGGCGGGGAGTGCCACCGTGCGGGCGGCGGTCAGTTCGGAGAGGAGCGCGGTGCGCAGATCGTTGCGCTGGCTGGTGGTGATCAGGCTCATGGTTCGGGTGGGTGGGTCAGGTGCGTTGGTTGCGTTCGATGGCGCCCTCAATGCGGCCCAAGGCGCGCTCCATCGTCTGGAAGTTGCGGTTGAAGGAGGACTGCACGGCTTCGATCCGTTTATACACGCCGTTGATCAGGTCGTCGGTCTGCTTGCGTTGCTCCGCCGCCTCCCTGTCCTGTTTTTCCACCAGTGCGGCGTGCTGTTCTTTCAGCGCCTTCAAGTCGGCTTCGATCCGGCTCAGGTCGGCATCCACCGGCGGACGCCGGCGGAAATATGCCCAGACGGACAAGGCCAGCGCCGCGATCGACAGCGACGAGATGAGCCCCGTTTGAAACTCAGATGTGAGCGGCGTGGGCTGGCTGGAGGCAAACAGGGCAAGGCTGGAAAAGTCGGCGGGCGGCATGCCCGCGCATTCTGCCCAAAACAAAGCCCCACGGCTAAAGGCCGTGGGGCCGGTGGGGAGGATGACGCGGGAGAATGTCTAAGTCCAAACGGGGTCTTGAGACGGAAAAGAAAGAGCAAGTGTTTTCACCCAATCGCATTCCTCCTGTGTCACCAATGTCCCCAACGCTTCGGTTCCATTGTAAGCGCGACTCATGAGTTGTGGGGCTGCATCATGGTCCGTCCCATGGATCATGTAGAACATCACCTTGGAACTCTTTGCATCTTCGTAGATGGGATAATAATTGGCATGTTTGTAGCCTAGTTCCTGTTTGAATCGTTCAACCAACATCCACGGACGATCTTTGCGCTTTGCCTGCACAAAAGGACGCCAATCTTCCAACCCCGTCCACCTCTTCAGAACAACATCAGGATTCTTTAGATTTTTGGTGCAACGTTCAAACCACCATGATGGGAGAAAGTAAAAAATCTCAACTTTGTGACCAGCTTGTTTATGCTGGGCAACCGCCTGCACCGTCGCCCAGTCGCATTCCGTAGTGCGTTGATCGAGAAGGCAGAACGTTGCCATTTTTTCCTTGGTCGGATTTGCCGCCAAATAACGCGGCAGTTCCGTGTTGCTGTCACCAGCGACAATATCAACAGGACGGTTGTCGCCTTTCGCCTCTGCCTCTTTTAGCTCACGGAGACAGGCAAGTCCTTTTTGGCCAATCTCACAGAGGGTGAATTTTCGGAACCATTTTGGTGTCATTTCCAGCACTTGCTTGGCAGCCCACGATGATTCCCTATTCTCATTTTGGGGGCCGGCAAATGCATCAATGTAGTATCCGTGATGTGTGATCATCACGAATAGCTTCAGGTAACGCTGAATCAACTGCGCCTTGCTTGCCGTCCAAACTCGCCTTTGCAGTGTGCTTACCCAGACGGGAAGAGGGCGAGTCGGGTATTTGTTAATATCAAAGAGGCACCCATCTGCATCTGGATCGGTCATGCCATGGCAGGAAGCCCATCATAGACCTCACCGTCAAGCAAACGACCAGCATCTTTCTTCCCTAACGGTGCCATGGGTATGGCGGTTCCGTCATGAGATTTCACGGCAACCACCCCCTTGATGCTCTCTTCGATAATTTCAATTGGTGCCCAGTGCCCCCACTGTTTGAAATGGAAAGCTATATCGTATTCCTCAGCGGCATCACGCAGCCCCCGTGCCCAATCAGGGTGCATGGGACGTGATTTGGCCCCACTTTCTCCACCAGCAATGATCCAAGAAATAGGAGAGGATTTATTTCCCTTTACCCACTTGGAAATGTCAACCGGACCCAAAAGAGGCTCACAGCTAAGAAAGCGCACTTTGGCTGGGTTTTCCAAAAGATGAGGGATGCGCAAGTCAGCGTAGCGTTGATTTTCTACGGTTGTTCCAAGCCAGACATTGTCTGGCCAGAGATCGCCCCACGGGGCGAGACGCTTAACAAGCTGGGGACGTTTGGTGAGAAGAAGCCAGTCGAGCATTGGGGTCTCAGCTATGAGTCCCCACAGTCGCTCACGACTGCTATCTAGATCCCGGCGATTTTCAAAAACGTCGGCCATTGATGCACAAAACACCCGCGCCCGCTCATTGGCAACAACGGCATCCGCATGCCACCGTAACGGTTCCTTCCAGTGGTTGTCGGAGAAAAAGCGGCGGGCCGCCTTGGCCCCCCAAACATCCTCGCCCACTCGCTTCGCCCATGACTCGGCATAGCAATGATCGCATGCGGGAGACACCTTGGCGCATCCCCACCAAGGGTTAAATGTATGATGAGTCCACTCGATCTGTGAGTTCTTGCCCATGATCAAAACAATATCGTGCGCATCCAACCCAAGGCGCAATCACGTTAGTTGAAATCCTGCGCGCAAAAAGCTTCACTGTAGGACGCATGACGCAGTCTGTGTCGAGTTATCTCCCGGAATCGCTGGTCCTTGCCGCCCTCAACCGCAACACCGCCTTCTGCTCGCTCGTCGTGTAGCGGGGGATCGTCATCCCGGCGCCAAGCGTGTTGGTGTAGGAATAGATGCCATCGGGCCACAGCAACTTATTGACGGATTGCCCGTCCACGAGACCGGATGTGTCGCACTCAACAAAAATACGGTCAACCCAACGGCTCTCTCGCATTGTTTCGGTTTCGGTCCATGTGTAGGTAACCATTTTGTGAGAATCCAACCCAATGCCCTTACCCTTGGCGGACTGTATCGCCTGCGTTGTCTTGGGTGGACCATAATAAACAACCCCCTTGGCCAGAATGCCGCCCGGCACCACCTGCAACACCTCAAGCGTTCCGGCATGGGCAAGCTTTCGGCATTCCTCTAAATCCGCCTTGGCTTGTTCCTTTTCTCGGGAAGCTCGGACCCTCGCCTGCGTTTCCTTCTCATGTGTTTTTGCTACCTCCGGATCGTAGCCGTATTGCTTTTGGAGAGCGTCGGGCATCAGGTGCCACTCCACCGTGGTCACCCCTCCCTCGTGTTTCACCACGGCGGCGGCAGGCGTGCTCGTGATGATCCGGGCGGACTTGAGCACACGACCATCCAAGAGGGTGATGTCGGGGCGCTCACTGGCGGCGGGGACGACAGCCGGGGTGGCGGGGGAGGGTTCGGTAGCGATGGCTACGCCGACAGTGGCAACGCATGCCATGCCGAGAGTCAGGAGGCGAAGAGAGTTCATGACGATTAGCTGGAGAGGGAATGGCTTCTGGTAGAAAAAAGCGGGCTGGATCAGGCGGCAGGCTCCTGACCGCTGATGCGCACGAGCTGACGCAGTAGCTCCAACTGCTGTTCTGCATGGGTATCCGTGTCGCGTTCAAAAATCATGTAGTGCACCTCCCGGCGAAAGAGGAGCATCGAGCGGCGCGTTTCGTGGATGGTGCGGGCTAGTTTGAACCCCGCTTTAGCGGCGTCATCCAGCTTTCGCTGGAGCTTGCTCTGACTAAGGTTACCGGTGAAAAAACCGGTCGTGAGTTCTGAAACGGCGTATTCTTTCATGGTGGTAGTGGGTTGAAGGAAATGACTAGGGATTAGCGCCAGTGCAGCCGTTGCGAGGAATGCACCGGCCAAATCCAGTGAAAATCTTCCGGTGTGTAGGTGAGAGGCTGATACACGGGATTGATCGAGGTCAGGACGATGGTTCGTTTTTCCGGCCCGGAAGCGTTGAGGATTTTGAGAACCACACCGTCATTTTTCAGCTTGGCGACCACCGGACAATGATTGCGCGGTTCCACCTCCGGCATGACCACCACCACGTCGCCAGGACGAAAGTCCGGCAGCATCGAATCGCCTTCGACGGTGATGGCGAAAGCGTGAGGAGTGGCGCAGGAGGTGTAGATGGTGTTCTGCCAGTCCCGCGGGATTTCCTCGTAAGATACGGCCTCGCCAGCGTGTGCCCAAGAAATGACAGGAATCTCGCGCGGGGCGAGGTCTCGTAAGGGGTGCCCCACCCCATAGGGTGCGGGGTTTTCTCGTAACTCACCTCTGTTTGTGAACTCTAGTTCTCTTTTTAGAGTCTCCAATTTCAGATGAATGTTCGCTGAAATGGGGCGATCATTGGACTCCAGTTTTCCGATCCATTCACGAGTGTAGCCAAGTCTCTGCCCAAGCTCCTCTTGGGTAAGCCCTGCTGACTCACGCCATTCCTTGAGTTGTTTGCCTGAAATGGGGGAGTTCACGCGAAAAAGTGAAGTTTTGTTCTCATTGGATCTTGACGCGAACTTTTATTCGCTTCTCTATTGACGGACGTAAACCAAAGTTCACACGCCGCCCCCGCTCAATGCAAGCCTCAACTCGTCATGATCCGGTCGTTCTGAAGATCGCTCTTCTGAAAGCGCGAGACCGCTTTCCGACTGTGGCGGCACTTGCCCGCTACATCAATCGTCCACGTCCGACGGTCAGCGCGGCTATCAATCGCGGTCAGCATCCTCGGGTGCTCAGTCAGATCAGGGAGGTGTTGCGTGGATAACATGGATACCATGGCCCTGCGCCGCGTTGCCCGCATTGCGTGGGAAAATCGTGAGCGGCTGGAACTCAATCCAAACGACACCGAACAAGTGCTGATCGCTTGGATGGCCGTCGGCACGAACGACGAAGCGGAAGCCGCTTCTGCCCTGCTTGCCGCTATCCGCGAGGCCGACCGCAAGCAGGCCACTTTCGACCGTCTCCTTCAACGCACCCCCGCCGCCTGATCATGGATACGACGACACCTGCAACCACGTATCGCCCGATGCCGATGCCGGCGGATTTTTGCACGGAGGCCGAAATAGCCCTGCACCGGGAGTGGATGGCCCTGCCCGGAACGACCCGCATGGAAGCCGAGCTGGTCGAACTGAAACGCCAACTCCGGGCCAAACACGCGGAGATTCGCAAGGCCAAGGCGGCCACATCCCGCGCCGCGGATCGTTTCATCGCCACGCCGGGCGGAGCCCGGTGGTGGAAAGCCTGGTTGGCTGCCAGCCGCGAGAACTGCCTCTGCCGCACCGCCCATGCGGGCGAGACGCCCGCGCCACGCCAACCCGCCGCCGCCTAACCTTTCCCATGTCCGAACACACCTCCACACACACCACCACGCTCACGCCCGACGAAGTGTTCTTCGCCGATCCCGCCACGCTCGCCGTGCATCCGCTCCTAGCCGTCATGCCGCCAGTCACCCGCGAGGATGCCGAGACCGAGGGGTTTATTGAAACCGTCCGCCAGTCCGGCCGTATCGATATCGCCATTATTCTGGATGAGGAAGGCCGCATCATGGACGGCCGCCGCCGTCGCCTTGCCGCTGCCACGCTCGGCCTTCCTCTCCCCGCCGTTCGCCGTCCGTCCTCCGAGGCCGCCACCATCGTCCTCAACGCCCTCGCCGGACGCCGCAACCTCACCAAAGGCGCTCTCGCCTACCTCTCCCTCCCGCTCCTCCAGCCAGCGATTGAGGAAGCCCGCCGCCGCTGGGTCGCAGCTCTTCAAACCGGGACAGCAGGGACCAAATCCAACTCAGTTGGATTTGGTCAGAAGACCCTCGCCCAGATCGCCGCCGACCTCGGTTTCAGTGACGAGCTTTTGCGACAGGCGACCAAAGTCCGCGACCTGCTCAACGATCCCACTGTTTACACATGGGGCGAGGCCGCGCAGGAGGCCACGCGCCGGGGCTGGTTCGAGCCCAAGCTCTTCGCCGGCGAGATCGGCCTCGGCGGCATCATCCAAGCCATCGCCGGCAAGACCGCCACTGACGGACAAGCCCGCGTTGTGCCCCCCGTCGCCGAGCTTTTCCAACGCGATTTCAGCAGTGTCGGCAAACGCTTCACCGCCAAATGGGAAACCCTCTCGCCCGAAGAGCGCCGCCCCGTCGTCAAGGCCGTCGCCGACGAAGTCACCACCTGGCCCGAGGACGTGCAACGAGCCCTCCTCACCAGCCTCAAGTCCGCCCTCAAGGCCGGACCCGAACCCAAGTTCTAACCCACTGATTTCAGCTTTCAGCTTTTTCCAAAATGCCCACCGATTTTCAGGTCAACGAGGAAGCCCGCCGCATCGAAGCCGTGAAGACGATTCTCGTGTTCACGGGGCAGGGTTTTTCGCAGAACGCCGCCGCCGCGCAGGCCGGGCTTTCCCCGGCCAAGGCGTCGCGCCTCATGAGCCTGTATCAGATCGGTGGATTCGCCGCCCTGCGCCCCCGCACCACCAACAGCGGACGACGCCCCCTCGTCACCCTCAGCGAGGTGGAGAAAGCCGCCATCCAGCGCCTCACTCTCATGAGCGATCCCCACGACCCCCAAAAAACTCGCACCGTCGGCGTCTCCTTCGCCCTGCGCACCTACGCCCGTTCCGAAACCTGCCGCCCCGAACTCGCCGACGTGATCCTCAAACCACGCACCAGCAAACACACCCTCACCCGCACCCTCAAACGCCTCGCCCGCCCCACCCAGTCCAGCCGCCTCCTCAACGCCGGCCCCGACACCTTCAATCTCCACGGCATCTGCACCCCACGCGATCTCACCTACATCGACTTCGACGGGCAGGAAAAACCCATTCACCCCGGCCTCGTCTTCGAGGCCGACGACATGACCAGCAACGAACCCTGCTGCGTCGAATGGGACGACCCCGCCGACCCCTGCGCCGCCCGCTACGGCGTGCGCCTCGTGCGCCCCCAAGTCCTCTTCTGGCTCGATGTCGGCACCGGCCGCTACGTCGGCTACTCCACCATCCTCCGTTACAACGACGCCTACCGCGCCAAAGATATATTGTGGTCCCTCTCCCACATCTTCCACTCCGTCGGTGCCCCCCGCTTCCTCCGCTTCGAATACGGCACATGGGACGCCCACCTCATCAACGCCATCCAAAGCGTCCACCACATCTGCCAAATCCAGCGCGCCACGTCCGCAAAAACCAAATACATCGAAAACCGCTTCAACATGCTCCAAAAATTCCTCGCGCTCGGCGGGGTGAGCATGGGCCGCCACCGCGGCGTCAAAGAACGTGAAACCAAAGACTGGATCGCCTGCCGCGCCGGCTCCCGCGACCCCCGCCCCCTCTTCCCCACGCTCGCCCAGTGGACCGCCCGCGTGGACGCCGCCCTCGTCGCCTTCAACGCCGAACCCGTCGAAGGCGAAATCTACGGCCCCGCCAACGCCCGCCGCTTCCACAACCGCCGCGCCTGGATACCCGACGAAATCTGGCACCAGCACATGGAGACCGCGCCCATGAGGAAGCCGACGCTGGAAGAAAGCTACCGCTTCCTCCCCGAACAAGCCCCCGTCACCATTCGCGGTGCCCACGTCCGCATCAAAAGCGCCGAGCACGACGCCACCTTCTACTTCTACTCCGATCACTTCGCCCGCCTCGGCGACGGCTATCAAGTCACCGTCTGCTGTGACCCCTCCCAGCCCCACCTCGGCGCCGCCATTTTGAACCGCGAGACCGGCGCCCGCGCCGCCATCGACCCCGCCTCCCCCGTCGGTCTGGCCAGGCCCTACCGCGAAGCCCAGCTCATCTGCATCGCGGAGGCCGTCGATCGCGTCCCCCAATTCTCCGCCACCAGCCAGTGGGACGACCGCGCCAGCTTCGAGCGCCGCCGCCGCTACCGCGAACAATGCCGCCTCCAATACCGCGCCATCATGCCCTTCGGACGCGGCCCCCAGTCCGCCGCCACCGAACACCGCGACGGCCGCGGCAACGTCGCCACCCTCGCTGTCAACGCCCACCGCCTCTCCGATCCCACCACTTCGACGTTGGATGTTGAACGTTCGACGTTGGACGTTCGGCGCGAAGCGCCGCGTCCCCTCTCGCCCGCCATCGCCGAGCGCGCCCGCGGGCAGGACACCCGCGCCCTCGTCCGCGAAGCCGCCGGCCGCCTCACACCGGCCGACCTCACCGCCGCCACGGAGGATGACGACATCATCACCGAAGCCCCGCCCGCCGCCTTTTCCGCCGACGAAATCGCCAGCCTTCTCAGCCAGTAACCACCACCCGACAACCCACGCCGCCATGATCGCCATCAACATCCAACGCCCAACATCCAACACCCAACGTCCAATAAAAAAAGTATCCTCCCCTTCGGAGTTGGATGTTGGACGTTCGACGTTGGACGTTCGGCGCGAAGCGCCGCGCACGGCCTCCGGCCGCGCCTCCGCCGCCCGCGAAACCTTTGTCGAGACGCCCGCCACCCGCCTCATCTGGGCCGGCCTCGATTACGCCGTGCGCAACAACTCCATCGCCCTCATCGAAGGCGACACCGGCCACGGCAAAACCCTCGCCACCGAAGCCTGGAGCCTCGCCCGCCCCCACCTCGCCGTCATCCTCATCGAAGCCCCCTCCATTGGCGGCGTCAGGCTGTTCCTCTCCGAAATCTGCCGCGCCATCGGCGAGACCGGCAACCTCTCGCTGGCCGAAATGCGCCGCGTCATCCGCGACTGGTTCGCCGAATCCGACAACCGGATACTCATCATCGACCAGGCCCACGACCTCCTCCCCCGCAGCCGCGGAGCCAAGGCCGACAAAATCGACTTCCTGCGCGAACTCCACGATTTTGCCGAGTGCCCCATCGGCCTGCTCTGCACCGTCAAACTTGTGCGGGAAATGTCCCGCAGCGCCTACAACTTCGAGCAAATCATGGGCCGCGTCGGGATGCCCGTAAAACTCCCCGCCGAACTCGGCGAGGAGCACTACCGCCCCCTCATCGTCCCCTGGTTCCCGCGCCCCGGCCCCAAGCTCCTCGCCGCCTGCGGCCAGGTGGCCAACGATAAACTGCCCCGCCAGAAAGGCCGCCTCCGCCTCCTCTCGCAAATCTGCCGCCTGGCCAACCGCGTGGCCGCGAAAAAAGGCGAAACCCTCGCCGAGCACCACTTCTTCAAAGCCCTCGCCCTGCGCGACCAGATGATGGGCAACCCCGCGCACGTCTGATCATGCCCACCGCCGCCGACATCACCAACCTTGCCGCCCTCGTGCGCGAACTCTCCGTGCACCAGCAAGCCCTTGCCCTCAGCGACGCCGCCCTCGTGCGCCGATACCCCGATCTTGGCAGCCCCCGCACCTGGCGCGGACGCCTCATGGCCCAGGCATGGGGCGAACTGGATGTGGATGCCTGGATCGTGCGCCTGCGCTCCATCACCGACGCCATCGACACCGAACCCGCCACTCCCGTTCACCGACCGCAAGACCCCTGCTGGCTCGTCAAACGCCACCTCGCCGAGTCCGAACGCGGCCTCGCCGAACGCCACTACGACGTAGCCCTCGCCCACCTCGCCGCCGCCCGCCGCGAAACCGACGCACTCCTCGCCGAGCACGAACATCCCGCCTCCACCATCAATGAAAAAGACAAAAAAACTGAACCTCGCACCGGCCCAAATCGCCGAACTGCGCGCCCGCCTCTGCGCCCACCTGTCCTACCTCGGACGCTTCACCGACCAGCTCACCATCATTGAGCAAATCCAGCATTGCCCAGGCAAACACGATGCCGCCGCCAGCGACATCGAAACGGCGATCCTCACCCTGCACCGCGAAGCCATCGACCTCGCCGTCGAAGCCGACGAACTCGCCGAAGTCATCGGCCAACTCACCGACAAAATCGAAGCCCCCCGCGCATGAACACCCCGCGCCTCACCTTCTGGCTCGTCGTCGCCAACGCCTTCGCCGCCGGCTTCTGCGCCGCGACCCTCACCGTCCTCCTCATCACAACCTGATCTCACGCGGAGACGCAGAGGCGCAGAGAAAACCATTCTGAAAATTCTGTTAATTCCGTCCAAAAACAAAACCACCCGCCATGTCCAAAATCGAAATATCCACCGTCGCGAAAATCATCACGACGATCATCCCGGAACCGGCCATCACCAAGCCGATCCTTGAGGCCATCAACGAAGCCGCCGCCGCCAAAGCCGATAACGAGGAAACGCCGCCGCCGGTCAAAAAACAATGGTGCATCCTCATCTCCGATCCCGAGGGCACGCTCCCCGAAAACGATCTCGTTGGTTGGGTTCTGCAAATCCCGGAAAACGAGAGCGTCCTCACCACGCAGGAGCGCATTCACCGCGCCGCCTACGAGTTCAACACCACCAAAAAAGGCCGCATGTTGCCCGCCGAGAAGATGGGCGACGCCATCGAAAACATCCCGGCCAAGCACTTCAAAGAACAGCAAGTCTGGATCAAGTCTAAGACCCCCGTGCTCATGCTCCGCACCGACAACAAAATCCCGATGGAGAAAAAGGAATAATTCACGCGGAGCCGCGGAGAGCGCAGAGAAAAACCATTCTGAAAATTCTAAAAAATCTGTCCAAACCCACCACCCACCATGCCAACAATCGCACAATCCCCCACTCCCCTCGAATTGATCGACGTTCACGCCAAAGCCTACGCCGAGGCCCGCCGCGTGCTCGCCGAGCGCACCGCCGCCCTGGAAGATGAAGTCCGCGACGCGCACCGTCGCAAGCGCCCCGGCATCAAGACTGCTCTCGCCATCGCGCAGGATACCCAGGCCAACCTCTCCGCCGCCATCCAGTCCCACCCGGAGCTTTTTGAGAGACCGCGCACCATGACGCTCCACGGCGTCAAAATCGGCTTCCAGAAAGGCAAGGGAAAGCTCACTTGGGACGATGAGGAATCCGTCGTCGTCCGCATTGAAAAAATGTTCGGGCTCGATGCCGACGCCTACCTTGTCATCAAGAAAAAACCCTCCGCCACCGCGTTGGGAAACCTCGAAACCCGCGAACTCGCCAAGCTCGGCGTCACCGTCGAAACCACCGGCGACCAAGTCTTCATCAAGACCAGTGACAGCGCCGTCGATAAGCTCGTCAAAAAGCTTCTCAAGGAAGGAGCGGTTGAGGAAGCGGAAGAGTCCGGCAGCTCATAGCTCCAAGCTCACAGCTCCAAGCTCTACTCACATGCAATACTTCACCAACGATCAAAAAGCCCAGGTCGCCATGCTCGCCAAACGCGCCTACGACGCCTGGGAGATGCGCGAAGCCCACGAGTGCATCAACGATCACCTCAGCCGCACCGCCTGCTTTGAACAATGGCGTCACCAGGAAACAGGCAAAGTCACCGGTGGCATCACCTCGCTGCGCCGGTGTGTCAGCGAACTCCACTTCCTCCCCCTCATTGCCCACTTCAACAACCTGCTTGGCGAAGGCGGCATGGCCCTGCGCACCCTCCTCCGCCATGCCGAGGCCGGCCGCATCACGGTGTTTTACAAACTCCAGCAAGCCCTCGCCGAACGCGGCCTCAGCGAAGGTTACGCTGCCGCCATCTGCCGCCGTCAGTATAAATGCGACCTCGGCGACGCCGAGGAAAAGCAACTCTGGCACCTGTTTTTCACCATCAAAAACCGCCGCAAGGCCGTCGCAAAACCCGCGCGCAAGGCCCCGCGTTACGTCCGGGAAAACCTCGGCACACTCACCACGACCGACGACGGCAACCCGTTTTGAACCACTAATACACACTGATGAACACTAATAAAATCCGGTCCGAATTAGTGACCATTAGTGATCATTAGTGGTTAAAAAATCCGAAACATGAATACACGAAAAACCAGAAAACCCCGCCCGGCGAAACCCGCGCCCCTCGGCTATATCATCCTCACTGCTGCCGGACTGCCGGCAGACAGCACCATCACCAACGTCCCCAATGGCAGCATCCGCATGTTCCCCTCCCGCCGCGCCGCCGCCAGTCTGGCCGCCAAGACGCAATGGGTGATCGGGGAAATGCAAGGCAGTCTTCTGGAAGCGTGGGGCGCGCCAAAGCTCGCCATGATCCCCTTCCGCGTCGTCCCCGTGTTCGGCAAAAAACGCCGCCCACCCGTCACCCGTCGTCCCAACACCACGCTCCCCCCCCCCTCCTCCCACACACACACCATTCTTAATTTTTAATTCTTAATTCTTAATTTCCATCATGTCCGCGCCCTCGCTGCCCATCCAACTGCCCGTTTCGCCCGCCCTCTCGGTGCCCGCCCTGCGCCCCCTGGAACGCGTGCAGGTGGCGCCGGGCCATTTTGTGGACATGCACCCGTCCGAGGAAAACCCGCCCCGCCACACCCTCACCGAACTCATCCCCGTCGGCGGCGGACTCTACCGGCAAGTCACCCGTCTGATGCCCGCCTGGCTCCCCTTCAACGAAGAAACCCTGCGCAAAGTCGGCATCAGCATTTCCAAAAGCACCCTGCACCGCCTCGGGCGCGCCAACCTCATCCGCGTCCGCCAGACCAGCCCCTCGTGTTACGAATTTCACTACGACTCCTGGCTCCAGCACTGCGCCGCAGTCGAGGCCGACCCCGAATTTTGGGAAAAGGAAGTCGAAACCACCGCCGGCAAACGCACCCGATTCCAACTCTACCGCGAAGCACTCTGACCGCGCCATGCGCGAAAATCCCAATGGAGAAAATGACCATTCCAACACCAGACACTCTCCTTTGCTCCGCCTTGCCAAATAACCCCCTTTGCCGACTTTTGCCGAGGGGTTTTTCCAAGTGATGAAACCTACCGGGCAACTTTTATCAGACGATCACGAAAACGAAGCTCGTGGAGAAGGTATCTGCGACTTTTGTGGCGAACACGCACCTGCTCTCTGGGTCTTTAATTGCGGCCCTGTCGCCGGAGCCTGTTATTGCCGAAAATGTGCCCCCTTGTCCGAAACGGATGCGAACACCGAGCGCACTGACGCCGGAGGCGTTCAGTGACGCGGCTGGTTAGCCTGTATCCAATTATGAAATACGCAAAATCACAAAACGGCCTCATCCACCTAACCAACGAGTGCAATTCCGAATATACGCTCTGTGGAGATGCGTGGAATATCGATTCTGAAGAGGACGGCGTCGAAGAAGGGTTGGCTTGGGTCGATTGGCCAAGAGGCCCTGTCACATGCCCGAATTGTGCGGGTGTCATCCTGTCTTGTCGCCGCGTTCGAGTAGCTGTGGCTAACACCGAGACGAGGGAACGCCGATGAACAACGACACGACATCATCAACGGGAACGTCATCGGCGTTCCCTCGGGCGACTGGTTCGGCAGCGGCCGCAAAAATGCGGACACTCCGCCAATGCCTCGGCTTCACTCAGGCCGCGTTCGCGGCTCGCGCTGGAGTCAGTCGCGAATCCGTCGCCGCCTACGAATGCGGAAATCTCGCATGGCCGGCCTCGGCGATCTCACTCTTGGCTGCGGATAGTGACCTTCGCGCCCGACTCGCGGCGAAACTCGGCGAGCTAGCAGAGATCGCACGGGGTTTCGAGCTGCCGAACCCGAAAGCGCCCGATCCGAAGGATTCGGGCAGGTGAATTGTTAGCCTTTATCATGAAATTAGAACTACCAAAAATAACTCTTGAGCAGCGAGAGATGAGCCCGCTGCTCAACATCCTAGGCGAAGCATTCCGCACCGATAATGCTGATGGAGCCGTAACCGGCCCCGGCGAGCCGGGGCCTGCAAGGGCAGTCCGCGACGGAGCGGTGTTTCGGCATTACGAAGCCTTGTGTGGAGATTTGCGTGCCCGCGTCGAAGCCATCGCGCAAGAGGCTTTTGTCGCAGGGGCAAATTACGCCAAGGCTAACACCACCGGCCCGGTGGGCGAAGCCTCACCGGAGACACATGGTTAGACCGTCTTTATTTTATGAATACAAAAAAACTATCAACGCCCATAAGGAAATGCCTCTTCATTCGTGAGAACGGGTTCTACATGCTGGAAATCCCCGAAGGAACAATCGCGGACAATGCCGAGGCCAACCCCGGCACTCTGCGCGTAGAGGATGCGATAACAGGCGAGGTGCTTTGGTCTAACGTCCGAGATGAGCCATGCGAGATGGCGAGTAACGAAAATCAAAAATGCTTTACGAATACCTGCGTAGCAACAATCGCATTGGCTCTGGCGTCTTGTTCGGTGGTTTGTTTTTCTTTTCTTATTACCAGCGACTTTCGCTTGCCGATTTGCTTCTTTTTCAGGCTGACGGTTTTTTGCGGTGCCTCTCAGTTTTTTCAGGCTGACGGTTTTAGTTTTTAATATATCGCCTCCCCCCCCCCCTCTTACCGAACGTCAAAGATGAGCCGCGTGGCTGCAAACAAAAAAGGGGAATCGCTTTCTCAAAAATATCACGAACAACGTGGCGCCAGCCACGTTGGCTCCAGCGCCTTGTTCGGCAGTTTGTCTTCTTTTCTTTTTCAGGCTGACGGGGAGGGGAGGGATAATAATATACTACAACTCCGCCACCTGATCTTCTTTTCCGTGCCTCTCAGCTTTGCCGAACACGTAATTCTCCGAACCCGCCTTCGTATATCCACCCATGCCCAGCATCCTTCTCAAACCCGTTCCGCACACCGAGGCCGTTGCTTGGCTCAAGGGCAAACCTTCGATTGCCTCCAGTGTCTTTGGGAAACTCATCCCGGAGATCAGGGCGCGGGTGTTTGCCGTGTCGGGCATTGAGTCGGCAAAAGTGCTGCAATCGCTCCGTGACCGCATCGCCGATCTCCCGCTCGGCGGAGATTGGGACGCGATCAAACGCGACCTCGTCAACGACATCTCCCCGTTCGTCGCGGAGGGTGACGACGCCGAGGCCGCCGCGGAGCGAAAGGCGGAGCTGCTGTTGCGCACGCACGGCTACCAATCCTACGCCGCCGCCCAGTATCAGGTCATGGACCGCCAGCGCGACGTGTTCCCCTACTGGCGCTACAACTCCGCGCAGGATGCCCACGTCCGCGACAGCCACCGCGCCCTCGACGGCGTCGTGTTGCCCCACGACGATCCCTTTTGGACCACCCATTGGCCTCCTTGGGATTATGGGTGCCGCTGCACCACTGTCGGCCTCAGCCGCTCCGACGTGGAAGACATTGCCGCCGAAGATCAGAAAAAACCGGCGGATCAACGCTCCATCCTCTCCCCCGACCAGCGCCGCATCATGTCCACCAGTGGATACCTGGTGCGCGGCCCCACGACTAATATAGATGTGCGCAGCCCGCGGGATCGCGGACGCCCCGACGCTTACTCCTGGCAACCCGGCGAACTCCGCCTCCCCGTAGCCGACCTGCGCAAACGCTACGAAGCCCCCGTCTGGTCCGCCTTCGAATCCTTCGCCCGCAAGCAATCGCTGGATGACGGCCGCACGCTCTGGGGCTGGCTCGAAGGCGACGACACGGGATCGACAACAAAACCCGCCACGCCCTCGCCGACGCCCGCATTGCCGGAGGAGAAGCCGCTCCGTCTCACCCTGCCCGAGCCGGAGCCCGCGCCGGCGAAGCCACGACAAGCGCCGGTCAGCCAGGCGTTGCAGGTAAAGGCCCGCGGCCCCGTCCGCAAAGCCGTGAAGCGCGCCCTCGAACTGGTGGACAAAGCGCACGATGACGGCGCGCTGCCGCCGCTCCCGGTCACGGGCAGCGCCGGCCATCCCGGTGCCTACGGCGCCTATCGCCATGCCATGGGCGGCGCGCCGGTTAACATCGGTGTATCCGAAAAGTCTCCGCACAAGCTCAACACCATGACACACGAGCTGGGGCATTTTCTGGACCATCAGGCACTCGGCGAGGCCGGTCGCTTCGCCTCGCAGGAAAGCCCGCTGCTGGAAGGCTGGCGGCGTGTAGTAGCCGACAGCGGCCCGATCCGGCGCATCCAGGAAAAGATGGAGACGATCACCCACTCGGGCGTGCGGCAGCACCTGGATTATCTGCTGCGCGGACGGGAAATCTGGGCGCGGGCCTATGCCCAGTACGTGGCCACGCGCACCGGGGATGCCGAAATGCTGGCGGAGCTGGACTCCATGCGCAGCAAACCCGGTTACGGCGAATATGTGACCTGGACCGCAGAGGAGTTTGCACCGATCGCCGAAGAGATTGATGATGTATTCCGCCAGAAAGGATGGATCTGATCATGGAAACCACACCTCCCGAAAGCCCGACACCCGACGAAACTGCCGCCGAACGCGAGGAGACCATCCTCGCCCTCATGTCGGAACTGGGCTGCTCCCGCGAATCGGCGGAGGCGCTGGCGGGGATGCACGGCGATGTGGTGGAAGCAGATGAGGTCAGATCACATCTGAACGAGGACAGCTAGAACACCGGGGTTCCTGATTCCGGGTTATTTCGCGGATTTTGATCTGGTCCGCCAAGGGGGCGTTCGGGTTAGAATTATCCCAGTGGATTTCGAAAACTTGAGGAGGGTCTGATGCATAACCCTCGGCTTGAGCTTGGAGTGTATACCGCAAGCAATCGCCAGGTTTTACTCTGCCACAGAAATTACGATCGAGCTTGTGAACACACGGAGAAATTTCCTCTCGGTGTCGCCGGCTTCTTCCGGTTGGATCATCATAATATACCGCCATCTCGAAAAACTCTTCGTATGGAACATCTATTACATTGTTGGAATTTACCCATTTGAACCGCAATGGAAATGGGAGCGACAGTCTTCTAAAATCTCCTTCTCTGGTATGCTTGGCGATCTCAACCAAGACCACTCGGCAGTTTTTTGGTGTTCTCCATTTGGTCAAATTCTGAACCTTTGCATGTATCCAATAGTCTTCTGTGTCATAGTCATTTTCAGCGATGCGGCCGGGGGGATGAATGAATGTTCCGATAGGATTATTCAGTTCGATTCGCAGTTTGATCGGTAACAACCTTGCTCGCAGCCAATCACCGAACAATGCGACTATGACAGCGAAGAAGGTTCCCAATGCTGCTGCCAAAGTGCCGACCGTGTTCCCAACTTCCAGAATAGATGTAGATTTGGTGCCCATAGGTATGGTGGTTCCTTTATATCGCGGTGTTCTCCACTCGCCCAGTCAATCAAGTAACCGCGCCATCCTCCCCACACCCCCCCGCCCGGCTTCGCCGCCGACGGGGGTTTTTTGTTTAATCGCGGCATGGACCGCGCTCTCGAATGCCATCGCCGCAACCAGAAAAATCACTTTCGCCGCAGCGCCCTCCGCCGGATCGGGCTGACCGTCACCGCCGGCGATTACCTGCGGATCGCGATGCGGATCAGGGAAAACAAGTCGGGCGTCGTTTTCCTCGGCCACGGCCGGCCCGGCTCCACGCTCTGGCGGGTGAAGTGGCGCGGCGCTTACCTCACCGTCGTCTGGGGTCACCGCACCGATCGCCCCGTCACCACCTGGCGCTTCCGCGGGAAGCGCCGCCGGTAACCGGCTATGCAAATCCGCGACACCATTTCCCCCTCCCTGGCCAAGCTCGCCGCCGGCATTGAGAATAAAAAGCCCATCCTCGAAGCGATGGGGACGCAACTGGCATCCCTCACCCAACGCGCCTTCAACGAACCCGACCTGCGCCCCGCTCCCTGGCCGGCGAAGCGCGACGGCTCCCCCGCCACCCTCCGCAAAAACCAGGTCCTCGTCCGCTCCATCCGCATCACCGACCTCACCAACGATTCCGTCACCGTCAGCACCGACCGCCTCTATGCCGCCATTCACCAGTTCGGCGGCGAAATCCGCGCCAAAGGCAAAGCCCTCCGATTCCAGCTTGGAGGCAAGACGATCTTCGCCAAAAAAGTCAAAATCCCCCCCCGCCCCTTTTTCCCGATCATCAACGGACAATTCACCGATCAAGCCCGCGACAAAATCCGCCGCGTCGGTGAAGAGAAAATCGCCGCCCTCACCAAGCCCCCCGGTTCCTGATCGCCCGAAGTGGCGCGGGCTTTTGTTGCCAATCCCAATCGCCCGCTGTAGGGGCGTCGCTTGCGACGCCCGCAATCCGATGTAGCGCAGGCGTCCCGCCTGCAATCCAGCCTGCCGCGCGAAGCGCCGCACTCCATAAAAGTCACCGCGCTTCGCGCTATAGACAAGATGGCAGGCGGGACGCCTGCGCTACGTCAGAATGCGGGCGGGACGCCCGCCCGTTGGATGTTCAGCGTTGGATGTTCGACGTTGGATGTTCGCACCGCAACGCGGTGCGCGTCACCTTCCCCACACGCGCCACCCGCCTTAGTCATCCCTCCCCACATCGGGCACACTGACGGCGTGATTATCGCCTTCCGCTCACCCGTTCCGCTGCCCGCCGGCAACCCACCTCCGGCGCGCCTCTGCGTTCTCCCCTGGGGCCGCAACGAAGGTGTGCAGGCGTCACCCATCTGTAACGAAACCACGGCCGCGCTCCTGCCGCAAAACCAGCGTATCGCCAACTTCGATACCGCTATTCTCGACTTCAACCACAACACCCTCCCCGGCACCGAAGCCTACAAGTCCGACAAGGAACCCCGCAAGATCGCCGCCAAGGGCAAAGTCGAACTGATCCCCGGCGAAGGACTGTATTTCTCCGCCCTCGACTGGACCCCCGAAGGCAAGGACGCCTGGACCGGCGGCCACTTCCCCGACCTCTCCCCCGCCGTCAAAATGAACGACGCCGGCGAAGTCATCTTCATCCACAGCGCCGGCCTCTGCCAGCAAGGCAGCATCACCGGGCTGCACGCATTTTCCGTCGGCGGCCTGCCGGCGATGAAAGCCAGCACCGCCACACCACCAACCACACCACCCATGGACTACAAAAAACTCCTCTGCATCACCTACGGTCTCGACCCGGAAAAAGCCACCGACGCCGAAATCGAAGCCGCCGCCGCCGCGTTCGCCAAAAAGAACGCCGAGACGCCCGCCAAGCCGGAAACACCGTCGGCCGATCCCGCCGCCACCGCCGCCATCACGGCCCTCACCGCCAGCGTCAAAGCCATCAATGACCGCATGGAAACGCAGGACCGCCAGATCATCATCAACCAGGCGCTCGCCCAGGGAAAAGTCATCCCCAACGGCGTTGAAAAACTCCCCCTTGAGCAGTTCAAGACTGTCGTGGACGCCCTCCCCGCCGACCAGGTGCCGATGGACAAACGCACACCCGAAGGCGTCAAAGCATTCACCTCGCCCGGTCTCGGCAACGACGCCGAACAAGCCGCCATCAACCGCCAGCTCGGCCTCTCCCCCGAGACCTTCGCCAAGCACAACAAGTAAAACCGGCTGACGCCGGAAATCCTAAACAACGGAAAAATCCTAAATCCCAAACAGTCACCGCGGCTCCGCCGCCCTGTATCCAATTCTCAACTCTTAATTCGTAATCAAAATGCCAGCCGCCACCTCTGCCATCAACACTGACTTCCGCCTCGGCGACGAGTTCGCCTATCCGGTTGCCGCCGCCACCAAGATCTGGCTCGGCACCCTCGTCGCTCTCGACGCCACCGGCCGCGCCGTTCCCGCCGCCAACACCGCCGCCCTCAAAGTCGCCGGCGTCTCCCAGCAGGACATCGACAACTCCGACGGCGCCGCCGGCGACCAGCTCGTCAACCTCCGCCGTGGCGTCCACAAATTCGCCAACAGCGCCACGGCTCCGCTCACCGTCGCCGACCTCCTCACCGTCGCCCTGGTGGAGGACGACTGCACCGTCACGAAGACGGCCACCAACAACATCAAGGCCGGCCGCGTGCTGGCGATCGACGCCGACGGCGGCATCTGGATCGACACCCGCGACACCTGAAAAAACTGAAAGCTAAAAACTAAAAGCTAAAATAAAACCAACCCGTATCCAAACATCAACGACAGCCGAAATCTGATTTTAGCTTTTTAGCGTTTCAGCTTTCAGCCTTTTCCAAAAATGATCATCACCTCTGCCACTCTCGCCAAAATCAACAAAGGCTTCCGTTCTCTCTATCTGGAAGCCTTTCAGGGCGGCGCTCCCCGCGTCGCCAGCTACGCCATGCGCGCCACCTCGCAATCCGCCGAGGAAGTTTACGGCTGGCTCGGCTCCGTGCCCGGTATGCGCGAACTCATCGGCGAAGTCGTCATCCGCAACCTCATCGAGCACGCCTACAGCATCCCGAACAAGGAATTTGAAAGCACCATCGCCGTGAAGCGTTCCGCCATCGAGCGCGACAAACTCGGCGTTTACACTCCCCTCTTCCAGGCCATGGGCACCGCCGCCCGCCAGCACCCTGACGAACTCCTGGCCAACACCATCCTCGGCGGCTTCGAAAAACCCTGCTACACTGGCAAACCCTTCTTCGCCGCCAATCACGAGCCCCAGAAAGGCAAAACCAAGTTCAGCAACGTCGGCACCAAAAAGCTCTCCGCTGTCAACTTCCGCACCGCCCGCGAGAACATCAAAAGTCGTCTCAATGCCGACGGCCGTCCCATGAACCTCGGCCTCGACCTCGTGCTCGTCGTCTCCCCGAAAAACGAAGCCCTCGGCCGCGAAATCCTCGTCGCTGAGCTGGTGGGTGGCGGCAACACCAACGTCGATAAAGGCACGGCCCGCCTCGAAGTCTGGCCTCAACTCGCCGGCACGCCCGATGCCTGGTTCCTCTTCGAAGTCGGCTACCCGGTAAAACCCTTCATCCACCAGGTGGAAGTGGAGACCGAGTTCCAGAGCTTGGACAACCCGGCCGACTCCCACGTCCTCCTGAAGAAGGAATACCTGCACCAGTCCTACGGCCGCTATAACACCGGCTACGGCCTGCCCGAACTCGTCTACGGCTCCGACGGCTCTGCCGCCGCTTAACCCGGCTTCGCCGGGAAATCCTAAAAAACGGAAAATCCAAACCACAAACACACAAACCAGCCCGCATTTTTCTCACTCCTTTTGGGATTTGTCCCCTTTTGAAGTTTGGGATTTGCGGGCAAAGCCCGCCGCCATGCCCGACTACATCACCCGCGCCGCCCTCTCCGCCATCGTCCCCCCGCAATTCATCCTCGAAGCACTCGATGATAACAAAGATGGCATTGAAGACCCCGGCCTGTATCAAGACCTCCTGACCGTCGCCCAGAAAGAAGTGGACGGCATCCTCGGCAAACGCTTCCGCGTCCCCTTCGCCAACCCCATCCCCGACATCGTCTCCACGGCCACGCTCAAGATCATGGGCGAGCTTCTGTATAAGCGTCGCGGATACAGCGGAGAACAAAACCCCCACGAAGCCGCCGCCAACAAAGAACGCGCCGCCCTCGAAAAAATCGCCTCCGGCACCGATCCCCTCACCCCCGAAGTGCAGCGCAAAAACCCCTCTGCCTCCATCGTCACCGAAAAAGCCAAGACCACCAGCCGCTCCGGTCGCACCGCCGTCTAATTTCAGCGTTTCAGTTTTCAGCGTTTCAGCTTTTCCAAAAATGCCACAGGCCGAACCCTACACACCCGACGCTCTCCTGGCCGAACTCCACGCCGACCTTGAGCCCTGGCTGCGCGCCAACAAAGGCACCCTCTCCGTCGCCGCCGATCCCTACAACTTCCTCGAATTGCTCGCCGACTCCCCCTCGGCCTTCCGTGTCGTCCTCCACTGGGCCGGCGAACAAAACCCCTCCGACCAGGAGGGAGCCGGCGTCTTCGCCCCGCAAAAATTCGACCTCGGCGTCACCGCCAACCTCGGCCTCACCGCCACTCCTGAAATCGCCCTCTTTAAGCCAGGCCCCAACGCCACCCGCCCCCCCCTCCTGCAACTCGTCGCCGCCGTGCGCGATCGCGTCCGCGGCTACACCTGGCCCGCTGGCAATACCACCCGCTACATGCTCTACCGCGGCTGCGACCCCGTGACACTCCCCGACGCCATGCCCCTGCGCGCCTACCGCCTCCAGTTCCAACTCACCATCGGCCTGCCACCTGCCTACTACCGCAACCTCCTCTGAAAAAGCTGAAAGCTAACACGCTGAAAGCTAAAATAAAAACCACCGAACAACCAACCACTCAACGCGGCCCGAACTCTGTAGCTTTTCAGCTTTCAGTTTTCAGCTTTTCCAAAAATGGCAAACGTTCCCACCATTCGCGGTGACAACACCGTCCTCTTCGGCGCCGACGGCGTCTATTCCGGCAACGGCATCATCGTCAGCGGCTCCAAAAAGGGTAATTCCGAAAAACTCGAAGTCGGTGACGAGAACGGTTTCACCGTCGCCGTCATCTGGTTCAATAACAAGAAACAGTGCTCGTTCGAAATGATCGTGAAGACGGCCGCTCCCGAACTGGAGGAAGGCGACGAGATCGAACTTTGCGGCGTGGCGGCCTGTTACGTCGATGACGTGGAGGAAGTCTGGGCGCAGAAGGACGTGCGCCGCTTTCGCGTCAACGCCACCAAATACGCCGCCATCGTCTCCGGAGCCTGATCACCATGGGCAAAGCATCTTCACGCAAACGGGCCGTTCGCGCCGCCGCCGCTAATTCCGCCGCTTTTTTCAGCCAGGCTGAGGCGGACGCCGTCCGCCAAGTTACGCACGGGGAGGAGAGCCAGCGCACACCGTCGCAGGTGCTCAACGCCTTCTTCCCGCCCACGCTCCGGATCGGGGCATTCAGGCTGGAAGAGTTTACCCTGGCTACCTACATGCTGCTCGAACAACTCGGTTGCCGACTCATTACCAATCGCAAGGCAGCAGACAATTTTGACGCGGCCATGGCGGGCTTCGTGCTGACTCGTCCGATCGCGGACACCCGCGCCCTGGCCGAAGGAGAAACGCTCCCTGTTGTCGCCACCCGCTGCACCCCGCTCACCAACGCCATCTGGGCGCTCGCCACGAAGGTGCCAGCCGGCGAGATGACCGTGTTTGGCGCAACCATCGGCCGCCAGATCGCGGCCGGGTTTGCCACGGTCATCGGTGCTCACTCTCCCGCGTCCTCGGGCGAACCCGCCGGGGATGGCGACGCCTCAAAAAAAAAGACGCCGCCATCTCCGGTCTTCCCGAACGCACCAACGGCCTCGGCTGGGGGCTGACGCTGCTGGATACGCTCATGCACGAATACGGCTGGACCGTGGACTACACGATGCTCCGGCCCCTCGGTCAGTGTTTCGCCCTCTATGCCGCGATCGATGCCCGCTACGGCAACGACCCGAAAGGTCCCGCCTACGTCGAACAGGACATCATCTCCACTCTCGCAAACGCTAGAGCGTGTAGTCACGAGATTGAAGCCCAGAGGATGGCACACCTGAATTGGACGGCAGCGAGGAAAGAGGAGGCTCGTTTTGCGTATCGGGTTGCGATGCCGCGCCATTGCTTGAGTCGTAGGAATGCATTTTCTACCAGATGCCTGATCCGATAAAGATAAGGGTCATATTCGCGTTGTTCTATGCGATTGGTCTTTGGAGGAATCTGCGGGCAGATGCCTGCGGCCTGCGCCATTTCGATGATGGCGTTGGTGTCATATCCCTTGTCGGCGATCAGATGGTCTGCGGCAATGCCTTCAATCAACCTGCCAGCCTGTGTGCAATCAGCCGTGGAACCCGCTGTAACAATGACTCGCACCGGCATACCATGCGCATCCACGGCCAAATGTAGTTTGGTGTTTCGCCCCCTTTTGTCAGACCGATCGCCTCGTTTCCACCTCTGGCTCCCGCCGCATGCGGATGGATTTTGACATGACTGGCATCAATCATCAGCCACTCAAAATCGGGCTCGTTCATCAGTTCCGACAACAGGCGCTCCCAATGCCCCTTGTCTCTCCAGCGACAAAAACGCCTGTGCGTGTTGCTCCACCCTCCGTAATCCTCTGGAAGATCCCTCCAAGGCGCACCAGTGCGTAAAATCCACAGAACCGCGTTGAGGAACTTGCGGTTGTCCTCCGCCACCCCTCCCCACGCTCCTTTCCTTCCAGGTAGCAGCGGCTCCAGAACGCTCCAAACTCGGTCCGAAATGTCGTGACGGTGTTGATCTTTCGCCATGCTGACATTCTCCATCACAAAAAAACTCAGTCAATCTTATCTCGTCGGTGCTGAGGAAGGGCGGTATTAAGCGAGTTTGAAGCATGGCGAGGTGCGCAAGGCGGGAAAAAGCGCGAGCAGAAGGCGGGAAAAAAAGGCCAAAAGGAAAGCTAGGAGCTTTCCGAAGTTCATCGCGGCGGCGCTGAGGATGGCATTGACCTTGTCTCCGATCAATCCGCGTAACTTGTTGCGCTCCATACGATGTTCATTCTTGAGATGTCCGATTGTCGGCTCAATGGCGGCACGGCGTTTCATCCAGCGCCAGACTCGTTTGGGGATTTTCCCTCGCCTGCGTTTGTCCACGATCACCTCCACCGGCCCCTCATAATTGTGCCCTCGATAACCCATGTCCACGTGCGCCGTTTTCGGCCCCTGTTTTTCAATATAGAGCCGTTTTACCTGCTCCATTTGCGCTTCAAGCGTGTGCCCATCATACGGATTGTCTGGCATACATAACGCTCCCAACAGCCAACCTCCCTTGCTCGTCGATGCCACACTTACCTTCTGCCCAAATTCATATTTCTTTCCCGATTTCCCTTTCGATATGCATTCCACCTTTGGCTCATGCACACTATACACTTTGTTTTTGTCTGCTGTCTTTTGTTTGTAAATTTGCTTGCTCGTCTCCAGCAACCCTTGCAATGCCGCCACAGGCTTTTGTCTCTCTATCTCTCGTATCACACGGCCCAGATTCGTCCTCAGTTTCCTCACACATGCCTTCGCTCTCTTCATCTTTCGGCTATGCATATAGCGCCCGGCCATCATCAATAATCCCCTCCCTACCCGTTCATAACTCTGCTTCACTTTCAGCCCGGCTTTCCGCGCTTCCTTCACCAGCCTCTCCCTCGCCCGATCATACGATCTCGCATCGGTCGGATAACGTACCTCCTTGGTTTGCACCGTCGTGTCAACGTTGATATGCACCACCTGCACCGGCTTTAACCCCTTCATCCTCACCGCGCTCTCTATCGTCTGCTTGAGCATCTGTTCGGCTCCACTCTCCCCCAATCTCTTCCTCCACCTCGTCATGCTCGACGAGTCTATCGGCTTCTCATGCTCAAAATACTGCATCCCCGATAAATATTGCCAATATGGATTCTCCACCCAATGCTCCAGCACCTCTTCGTCGCTCAGATCATATTGATACTTCAAATAATGTAACGATACCATCAACCTCGTCCCCAACCCGGGCTGCCCCAACCTCTCATGATACGTCGGCCCCAAATGCTTGTCAAACTCGGCCCAGTTTATATTCCCGGCCAGCTTCACCATCGGATGGTTCATGTTCACCAACATTATTAACTCCATCTTGAACATTTCCCTCTGTCTCTCGTGCTTGTTTTCCTTTGGCTTCATCTTTTTCCCAGATTTTCCTTATAAATTGCCCTTTTCTGGGAAAATTTCACTCCAGTCTCAAGCGTTAAATTGCTCCTTGATAGGAAATTAAATGGTTCTTCAGCACCGACTATCTCGTGACTACACGCTCTAGACAGAATTTACAGAATTTTATGAATTAACAGAATGCTGTCTGGCCAATAATCCAGCAATACCTCCGCTCTGAATAGCACAACTTGGTTTTGGGACTGGGAGTATCTCTCCCCATTTATTTCGCCATGATGCATCTATAAATTCGCGCTGCTTAGAGGATAGTTCTGGCATGTTTTTTGGGCTAACAGTAGTAATGTTTCTGATCTGGAGATGTTTTTGATTGGGCGCTTCCCACGTCAGGCTTTCTGATCGGGTTGATCGGTTTTGGCGATTTTGACAGGCAGGGCGCGGGTGCGGATTTCTTCAAGGAGACGCGCCTTCCAGTCGGCAAACGGCATGACGCCTTCGTCGCCTTTGGCTCGGCTGCGGACACTGATCGCTTCGGCTTCGGCTTCCTTTTGCCCAGCAACGATCATGTAGGGGATTTTTGACAGTTCGGCGCGACGGAGCTTGGCGCCGATCTTGTCGCTGTCGCTGTCGAGGACGACGCGCACACCTGCTTCGCGCAACTCGTTGTAGAGTTTTTCTGAATACGCAGCGACCTTGTCGGAGATCGGGAGGATGCGGACTTGTTCGGGCGCGAGCCACACGGGGAAGTCGCCAGCAAAGTGTTCGATGAGCACACCGCAGAAGCGTTCCATCGAGCCAAAGGGGGCGCGGTGGATCATCACGGGGCGGTGGGGTTGGTTGTCCGCACCGATGTAGCTGAGGTCGAAACGGACGGGGAGGTTGTAGTCAACTTGCACGGTGCCGAGCTGCCATTCGCGTCCGATCACGTCTTTGATGACGAAATCGATCTTCGGACCATAGAAGGCGGCTTCGCCGGGTTCTTCGGTGAAGGGGACGCCGAGGGTTTGCGCAGCGGTGCGGCAGGCGTTTTCGGCTTTGTCCCAGTTTTCGGCGGCTCCGGTGTATTTGTTGGAGTCGGGGTCGCGGAGGCCGACGCGCACGCGATAGTCGGCCATGCCGAGGGTGGAGAGGACGGTCTTGACGAGCGAGAGGCAGCCTTGGATTTCCTGCGCGATTTGTTCTTCGGTGCAGAAGAGGTGGGCGTCGTCCTGCGTGAAGCCGCGGACGCGGGTCATGCCGTTGAGTTCGCCGGATTGCTCCCAGCGGTAAACGGTGCCAAATTCGGCGAGGCGCACGGGGAGGTCGCGGTAGGAGTGCGGTTGCGAGGCGAAGATTTTGATGTGGTGGGGGCAGTTCATCGGCTTGAGCAGGAAGCCGTCGAGAAGCGCGGTGGGATCGGGGTTGATGCGGTCGGCTCCGATCATGGCGGTTCCGGTGCGTTCGTTGAGTTGGGCGGCGAAGGCGGGGGATACGGCTTCGAGGCGGGCTGTCATGTCGGCGCAACTACAGCCGGCGGCGCTGATCTGGGCGAGTTGGTCGGGCTCGATGATGGCGGGGAATTGCGCGTCCTTGTAGTAGGGGAAGTGGCCGGAGGTTTTGTAGAGGGCGAGTTTGCCGATGTGGGGGGTGAAGACTTGCGAGTAGCCTTGTTTGCGGAGTTCTTCGCTGATGAAGTTTTGCAGTTCCTGTCGCACGACGGAACCGGCGGGGGTCCAGAGGATGAGGCCTTGGCCGACGTCTTCGTCGATGTGGAAGAGTTTGAGGTCGCGGCCGAGTTTGCGGTGGTCGCGGAGTTTAGCCTGTTCCTGGCGTTCGAGGAATTGGGCGAGTTCGTCTTTGCTGGCAAAGGCGGTGCCGTAGATGCGTTGGAGTTGTTTGTTTTTTTCGTCGCCGCGGTGATAGGCGCCGGCGATGGAGAGGAGTTTGAAGGCTTTGACTTGTTTGGTGTAGCGGACGTGGGTGCCGGCGCAGAGGTCGATGAATTCGCCGTTCTGGTAGAAGGAGATGGCTTCGCCTGCGGGGATGTCGGCGAGGCGGCCGAGTTTGTAGCGTTCCTGGCCGCGTTCGCGGATGATGCGTTCGGCTTCTTCGCGGGTGGTTTCGAAGCGGCGGAAGGGTTGGTTTTCGTCGATGACTTTTTTCATCTCGGCCTCGATGCGGGCGAGGTCTTCGAGGGTGAATTTGTGATCGAGGTCGATGTCGTAATAAAAGCCGCTGTCAGTGGGGGGGCCGATGTCGAGCTTGGCCTCGGGGAAGAGGCGGAGGATGGCCGTCGCAAGGATGTGCGAGCTGGAGTGGCGGATTTCTTCGAGCGGTGTCATGGACATGGTGAGTGTAAAATGGATTTTGGATCTTAAATTTCAGATTTCAGAAAGAGGGAATGGGCAAGGAAAGGGAATGGCGAAAGGTGGTGCTTATTTTTTCGCTGGTTCGAGAGAGTAGCCGTCCTTGCGGTCGATCATGGTCCAGCCGGTGGCAGCGATTTGGGCGCGGAGGGCGTCGGCGGCGGCATAGTTTTTTTGTTGTTTGGCGGTCCAGCGTTGCTCGGCAAGGGCGGCGGTTTCAGCCGGGATTTCCGCGGGGGGGGGGGGGGGGAGGGGAGTGAGGTCGAGTCCGAGGGCTTGCTGAATGACGCGATCGAAAGCGGCAAGGTCGCCGTGGTGCGCGGGGCGGTGGTCGTAGCTGTTGATTTCGCCAAAGAGCGCGCCGAGGGCGGCGGGGGTGTTGAGGTCTTCGCGCAGGGCGTTGAGGACGGCGTCGAAACGGGTGCTGGGCGCGTGGTCGGGTTTGAGTCCGCGCTTGACGAGCGAGTCTCGGAAGTGGCGGAGCGTGGCGAGGGCTTTTTCGGCGGCGTGGAGGGAGTCGAGCGTGAAGTTGAGTTGCTTGCGCGGGTGTCCGGCAAGGAGCGCGTAGCGAAGGGCGGCGGGGGTGTGGCCCATCTCGCGGAGTTGGTCGAGGGTGTAGAGGTTGTTGAGCGATTTGCTCATTTTTTTCCCGTCAACGAGGAGGTGTTCGCTGTGATACCAGTGGCGGGCGAAGAGGGTGCCGTTGCAGCACTGGCTTTGGGCGATCTCGTTTTCGTGATGGGGAAAAAGAAGGTCCACGCCGCCGGTGTGCAGGTCGATGGTGTCGCCGAGGTGTTTTTTGCTCATGGCACTGCACTCAATGTGCCAGCCGGGACGGCCTTGTCCCCAGGGGCTGGGCCAGAAAACGTCGCCATCCTCGGGTTTGCGGGCTTTCCAGAGGGCGAAGTCGGAGCCGTCTTCTTTTTCGTCGGAATCGTGCGCGGCGGCCGGGGCGGCATTGCCGGAGGCAAGGGCGGAGCCGGGTTTGAGTTCGCGTTCCTTGACGCGGGAAAGGGCTCCGTAGCCGGGAAAGGAGTTGACCTTGAAATACACGGAGCCGTCGGCGGCGCGGTAGGCGTGGCCTTTGCGCTCAAGGATGGCGATCATGTCGATTTGTTCCGCAATATGCGTGGTAGCCGCGGGTTCGACGTGGGGCGGCAGGCAGCCGAGAGCGGTGCAATCGGCGTGGAATTTTTCGGTCCACTGGAGGGTGACGTCGGCTAGCGGACGTTTCTCTTCGCGTGAGCGGCGGATGGTTTTGTCGTCCACGTCGGTGAGGTTGCGGACGTGGCGCACGCGGTCAGGGCCAAATTCGATTTCGAGGAGGCGGCGGATGAGGTCGTTGACGACAAAGGTGCGGAAATTGCCGATATGGGCCGGGGCGTAAACGGTGGGACCGCAATTATAGAAGCGAAAAAACCCGTCGGCGTGCGATGGAGCAAGTTCGCGGGCTTCGCGGGAAAGGGAGTCGTGGAGACGGATGGACATGGAGCGGATCGGTGTGCGTGAAAGGAAACCGTTAACAGGTTTCACAGCATGGCGTGAAGGGGATTTTATTAGACTTCTTACATCGCACAATAGGCATTCCGTAAGATAATAATAATTAGTATGTTGCGATACTGAATGCTCCCGATTGGTATTTTGTAACCCATTGAAAATCAACATGAGGACTGCCCCCCTTTCTTTCGTGGGTGGTACCGGCGAATTTCGGCCAGAACTTCCCACACTTTTTCAGGCGGAACACCCGCCAGTTCGTTTGCGAACGTAGAGACCAGCGCATTGCTGGACGAAAAACCTAGTATCCCGGCCATTGTATCCAAACGGACACGACATGAAGCCGTCAGAATGATTTTATATTGGTCCTTGACCTCTTCGCTCATGCGCTTCGCTCCCATTTCCATCCGAGGTATTCATCCAAAAATTCCCATGCCCAGCGCGTGCGGCGGGCACGGCCAATGCCACCGTTGGAACGGGCGGCGCGCTCGAAATTCCGCCAGCCACTCACCCGCAACATGGTTTCCAACGCGGCCACACTGCGCGGATGCAAAACGTGCTCACCCACGCGTAATTGAAGAATGGATACATTGCTTTTTGCCAATACTTCCAGCCGCGAAAAGAGGCGAGCGGACGAGCGGAAAACCTCTCGCCCCCTCGCCTCTGTTACCAGAACCACCGGCACAGGGAGCCGGAGAGTCAACGGCACGTCGTCACTGGCGACCGCAGCGCCCGGCGTGGGGGACGCCGAACGGTGAAAACGGGCGTATTGGCCGGGGGATGGCATGTCAGCTGATCCGAGTGAATTTGCCGTCACTCTTTTTGATCCAGAATATCAAATCTTCCGCCCGATATTGGTTGGAATTTCCGTGAAAACGGTAATCCCCAAAATCGTCAATCTGGCGGATTTTAAAGGCATAGGGTTTGTTGTCATCGCCCAAGCCTTGGCGGTAGTATTTGGACGATTTCTTGATCGTCGCAAACAGAGTGAAGGGACCACTGGTAAAGCCGACCGGCTTAAGGTTGGCTGTTTCATCAACGGGGGGGATTTCGGTTTGTGTGCTCATTGTCTTTTTGTCGGGTTGTTTTGTCGGTATTGTGAGTTTGGATACTAGCGGAGAACCGCCCTCGCGCCCGGCCAGCCCCGACAAAAGGACTGGTCGCGGGCGCGGAGCGGGGAAATCAGACCCCGGTGGCGGGTTGGGCCGTTTTCCCGTCATGGGCTGACGGGGCCACCGGGGAAATTGGGTAAAGTTCGGTCTCGACGGGGTGGAATCCGGCCTTTCTCAACCGGCGATGAATGCCGAGGATTCCGGCACGCAAATACTTGAGGGGGATGCGCTCTCCCGCCGTGACGGTAATGCGTAAATCGTATTCCGCGGTGGGACCTAACGCAGTCACGTTACGTAACCCGCGAATCTGCTTAAGCATGCAATGTACATGCGGGTGAATCCACTTTTCTATCTCACTCGGCTTGGCAACATAACGAGGACGCGCTTTGGCGCGTGTTCCGGTATCCTTGAGCTTAATCTGGGCATCCCAACCTTTGCGTAATCGGGCGTTGATCCTGTTTATCCGTTGAGTCAGCCCGGCTTTGGCTTTATCGCGGCTGGCGAGTTCGGACGCTTGCGGGCGTGTTTCGGTGCGGGGGGATGATTTGTGTTTTTGGCCCATGTATCACATGTAACGTTAAAAACGTTTTTAACGTCAATCATGTTTTAAGGGCAGGATGATAAAAGGCGTTATGAATCCATCACCTGAAAAGCTAGATTCCCGCCTCGAACTTCGCCTTTCAACAGACACGTTCGAGATCCTCAAAAAAATCCATGTGTTGCATAAGATTCCACCCCAAGAACTACTTCGAGGGCTGGCGGATGGTGTAGCTGATTTTTTTAAGCAGCACAAATTTTTCCAATTCCCCGCCGTGATCCAACCGGCGCATTTTCTAAATCAGGAAAGCAAAACAGATGCCCCGTCGATCATCACGCGTGCAGGATCGGAGATGCAGGATCCTTTCGTAACTACGGTCAGTGATGAAGATTCCGAGGGCCAACCAACGGATCATGTCCAATCTTACTCCCGAGGGCAGATACCAACCGCTGAATTTGAGAGTAAGCAGCGCCATGCTATTTTGAACAGACGGAATCAATCCAAAAAATCCCGCGATTTTAACAGGCATCAACAGATGCTTGCCGACAAAACAGCAGGGAAAATTCCTGCCAAAAAATAACCGAAGAACCCATCAAATGAGCGAACTGACCCCCGACGACGATCATACCGATGAAGAAATCGAGGATGCAAAATCCTTGGCGCTGTTACTGACCGAATTTGTTAGCCGAGGAAACCAGATGCCGTTTGCCTTTGATGAAAAATGGAAACGTGACGCGCTCATGCTGTCCGAAATGTCGGCAAAACTTTCCCATCCTGAACAACTTTCTGGGGATGAGCTTTATGATGTTGTTGATGCGTCGATGGCTCCCTTTGGCAGATGGGCAGAGCGATATCCATTACCCTTTTTGAGCAAGTTCGATTACCCTTACGAAACGTTCAGCTTTGATCCTTTTGACGGGCTAAATCTCCCCTTGGATTTCCCGGACAACTACTGATTGCCTCTATGACGCAGCCGGCGTGACAAGCCGGCGCCCGGTCACGATCGAGCGGTCACGATGCCGTTGCCGTGACTGACCAGGCACGCGACTCCCGCGGCAAGTCACGCGCAATATCCAGCCGCGTCATTTCCGGCGCACCTCGATACGGATCGACAAAAAAGCCCGCCGTGGCAGGCGGGCCGGGAGAGGGCAGGGGAGGGGAAGCGCGTCAAAGGCGGAATGCCGCGGTAATCTTGCGCCTGATGGCTTGTTGTCGGGCCAGTGCGACTCGCCCCGTTATGCTCGAAATTCTTGCGCGAGGGATGACATACATAAAGCTGCAACAGACGAGGGTAAGCCTGTCCAATCCGTCCGCGCCGTTCAGCAACACTTCATCTTCCTGCGCGGGGATTGCCGGGCGTTTGCTCGTGCAATAGAGAACGTTGAGGCGGTGGGCCTTGTCCGATTCGCTGTATTCTTTCGGTGAGATAATTACGGCATGATGCTCGTCTTTATCTTCCGAGTTAATACGCACTTTGACAATATCCCATTGGCGCAAGGTGGTGTTTGTCATTCCGGGAAAAACTCATCCGCACCGTTTATCATGCGCAAGCGTTCATCAGTGAGTTTGATCGCCCCCTCTGGCAAATGCTCAATGGGAACAATTTTGCGTGCGACCTTGGCGCGGCGCAGCACAGGGCGGCGTTTGGCTTTGGGTGCCGGGCGTGGAAGTGTAGCAGTGCTCATATTCGCAGACTGTGAGCGGGAACGGCGGGTTGTCCAGCCTGCGACTGCGACAACCCCAGCGAATCCGGCGAGGGCGGCTAACATGTGCGCAGGCTTCATTTTTTGCGTTTTATCAGAGCATAGACGGCTCCAATGGCAAACAGCGTGCCGCCTATGATACCATAGGCTTTTTTCCAATTTCCGAACAGCCTGTTCAGCGTCGGATTCACTGGCTGGCCGAGCCCGTCGTATTTAATCGCCTGCCCGCGCAACACAGTCGGCACGCCAACCACAGCGATTGCGGCGATAATTGCAGCCAGCCATGACATTGCGCCGCCGCTGATTTTCCGCATGACGATGGCAGGGAGGGCGATTGCCGCGAGAAATGCCCCAGCCCAAGCGGCAGCATAGGAGTTAAGGTAACGCATGTTACTTCCCTCTTTTGTGGCGGGAGACTTTGCGGCCTGCGAGGGTGTAAACGTTGCCGCGCTTGCGACGGGCGCGTTTCTTCGCGGTGGCGTAGCCGCCCGCGCGTCCAACAATGGCGGCGGCGCGTTTGCGCGTGGCCGGTTTAGCGAGGGGGATGCGGCGTTTCGTTCCCTTGGCTTTGGTGCGTTTTTTCATGGCGAGAAATTGGGAGAGAGGGGGAGGGGGGGGGCATGGCTTCGCGCCGCCATTTCCAGACCAGATAAGCGATGCCTAGCAATCCGCCGATGGCGGCGATGATGCCGTTGATGTGATCGAGTGTGAGGCTCGCCGTCGCGGGAACAGCGGCGGCGATGCAGTCGGCGAGTTTGGTGCGGAGGGCGGCAAACATGGTTACTTGGCTTTCTTTTTCGGTGTTGGTGCCGGTGTCGGTAGGTAAGGGCGAATCAGCACGAACACGTAAGCGACGATGGCTCCGCCGATCACCCAGCGAAGCCAGACGGGGATGCTGCCGAGAATGCCCTTCCCAACGGTGTCGATTGCGGTGTTGATGCGGACGGGGAGTTCCTCAACGGACTCAGCAATTGCGGAGGGGACGCGTTCCGCCATCGTGGACGTCAGCTTGGTTCCAGTCACAACGTTGCCGAAAATGGCATCTATGTTGGCGGCGGCCTCTGTCTCGGTGATCAGGCCGTCCTCTTGTTGCCGCTCCACGATTCCCGCCATTCGCGCTGCGTTATTTTCCTGCGCTTGGAGCGCGTCTGTGGTCCCTGTGGCCCAGCCGACTATCTTTGTCCACAATGTCATCGTTTTGGTCTCCTTTATTCGTAGTTAATTAATCAATACGCGTCCCCAAGAAATTTCAAAGTCGAGTGTCAGCGTGTGGTCACTGTCCTTGGTTTGGGGCTGGTCAAAGATGATACGGAAAATGGGGTAAAAGGTCTGGTAATCCCACCAGCCGAAACCGGCGCAACGGACGACAGCAATGTTGCCGTCGTTGATGGTGAATGTGGCGCGGTAGGTGTAGCGGCGACTTCCGCCGATGTAATTGGCGCGGATGGGTTCGACGGTTTTGACGGTGCCGGTGAGCGAGCCCGCGCCGGATTCGAGATGCGCGGCTTTGTGAATATCCGTGGAATCAGACACAAAAACCGGAATATAATAATTATACGCGTTGCAGGGGTGGAAGCGATGATTCCAGTTGAGATTTTCCAACTGCTGTTTGCCTCCGCCTGCGATCCATGCGGGAAAAGCGATGTTTTCGGGGGCCAGCGGTGAGACCGTGATGGCGAGTTCGAGAACGATCTTGAGTTGCTGGCCTGAAACCAGCGTGACACCCCCGGCAGCGAGCACGTCGCGGCCAAAGAGGTTGCCGCCCGCTCCGTTCCAGCGCGACCAGCCGACTTCCTGAATGGTGACCTGTTGCGAGACGGCGGCGAAAACAAAGGTGCGTTTTAAGACGATTTTGCCGTCCAGAAGGTTGACACTGTTGTCGTCTGCTCCGGTGCCGAGCGTGGAGGTGCGCATGTATTCTGCGGCAAGGCCGGTCTGGTTGACATACCAAACGGTGCCGGGGGTGGGGATGGCGGAGGTGCGGGCCGTGGCAACGGTGACAGTCGTGGTGTCGGTGTACGCCTCAATGGGCATTTCTTCGCCGGTATCCAGTTTTAGGAGACGTCCGGCATCCTGAGCGACGAAGAAACCGGCAGAGGCGGTGACGGTAGTGCCGTTTTGGGTGAAGGTGACTTCACCGCTGGCGCGTTTGGTGGGATCGGTGCCTTTTCCGGCAACAGCGTAATTGACGACTTCATCCCAGCGATAGGAGGCGATGTCTTCGAGGCCGCGGTTGAGGATGAGGTTGCGGCGCCACGGGCGGGAGTCGGCAAGGGTGCCGTCCGGGTTGATCACGTCGATTTGGTAGCGGATGGCCGCGCCTTGATGTGAATGGATTTTCATGCGTCTGCGTTTGCGGGTTGGGCTTGATATAAAAATGCGGTGACTGCGGTTTTTTGCGAAAGGGGGTGTGCGGCGGAGTAACGGCCAGCGGTCTGCATGGCCGCGCCTGCAAAGCCGGTGCGTTGCGCGGTGGCATCTGTGTGCGCATCGGTGGGCATGGGTTCGTAAGTCCACGCGGTTGCGCCGGTGCGTTGTGTTGTGGTGTCCGTGCGGGACAGAGGAGGGGAGGGGGTGTAAGCGCCCCATTTGATGCCGAGGGTGCGGGCGTCTTCCGTGATGAGAGGGCGTCCGTCCTCAGTGACGAGGATTACGGGCCGGATGCCGGTACGTTGCGTGGGGGGGACGGTGCAGGGCAGGGTAGGGGAGGGGGCGTAACCGCCCCATTTGATGCCGAGGGTGTGGCCGTTTTCCGTGATGAGAGGGCGTCCGTCTTCAGTGACAAGTATCACGGGCCGGATGCCGGTGCGTTGCGTGGGGGGGACGGTGCGCGAGGTGACGGCAGTCAACTCATAGAGCGTGCCGGTCAACGCGGTGCGTTGCGTGGTGGCGGGCCGGTGATAGGGAACGCCACGGCGCGGTCCCACCCACAGGAGGGGCGTCGGGATGCGTTGAGTCTGTGCCTGCTGAAAAATCATCCGTTTACGGCGTGGGAATGGCGCTTTCGGCGGCGGCTTTGACGGCGAGGGGAACAAGACCACCGATAACTTTCGTCATCTCAGCGAGGGACTGTGCTTGCGCGGCATTTGCGGCCCCTGCGCTGTCCATCACGGTTGATGCGTCGGTTTTGATGGAAGCGGCGCGCAAAACGTAATCTCCAGCGACAAGTTCCAGTTTCTCAGCGGCCATGTTTTTCGGAAGCACAAGCTCAACGCTTCGTCCCTCCGGTGTTGAGAAATGCAACCGTGTGGCGGCGTCGCTAGCGTTGGTTCTTTGAAAGGCCGCGCAGCCGGAAAGGACGGCGAGCGCGGCGAGTAGTGTGATAGTGAATACTATTTTCATTTTTGGTTATCGTTTAATGTGACGTTGACGGTAAAAATCGGGGAGACGGGCGGAGGGTTTTGATGGATAGGGCAGTCCGGTGCGTTTGCTGTAATTGTCGCGCCATGCCCCCCCCCCTCCCATGCGCACTGCGCGGTAAATGGTGCTCCGGGTCAGCCAGTTCACTCCGAGGGCTTCCATCGCTTCGAGGAAGATGGCGTCAGCTTCCGCACGCGTGAGGAGGATGTTGTCGGATTTGTTCTCTTCCGTTGATTGGTTGGCGTAGAGAAAATCATGGATGATTGCGGCGGCGGTGTATTTACCAGCGGGCGGAAACACGCGCCAAAAGAGGCGCGGGATGCTGGCAAGGTCGGTGAAAAATCCGGTGGGCAGGTCAATGCGCCCGTGCGTGTCCGAGATGAACGCAAAGGGCGCGGCGAGTAGCAGCGCACGGTCTTGACCGAGGATGGTCTTGGTCTTGAGGGATCGTGGAAATTTGACGAGTGCGGCAGTCATTTTTGTTCGGCGGCGAGGGCGCGAAAGAGGTCGATGCGGGCGGACTCGACGGCGGCGGAGCCGCGGCGTTTCTCACGTCCCTCGATCTGGCGCTGCCAGATGCCGAGAGGCGTGCCATTTGGGAGGTCGCCAATCGGGCGCGTGATCCCGGCATCCGTCATGAGTCGCGACACGTAGGCGCTGCGCGGGATGAGCGGATTGACAGGCGCATCGGGCAGACTGGCGGGTTTGACCTCCGGTTCGGGAGCGCGCACATCCTCGACCTTGACCGGGTCTTGCGCGGAGGCGGCGTCCACACATCGCGGGGCCGGTGTCACGGCGGGCTGTGCGGCGGGCGGTTTTTCGATACGCGCAACCATTGCGAGCCGTTCCAACATGGTCGGTTGTTTGGGCGCTGTCGGCGTGATGTCGGCGAGACAGAACAGGCCGGGCAACATGAGGAAAGGAACGAGCAACAGAGTGCGCATGGCGGCGAATATTTGGGTTGGTGTTGCATCGGAGCCGCCGTCGCGGCCCCGGTTGTAGTGGCGGATTGATTACGGCTGCGCTTTTTCCGAGACGGCGATGGAAGTCACGAGCTTTTGAAGCCATGCGTCACGAGCCGGACTAGCGTCTCGTTTGTCCACGGCGCGGGCCTCGGCTTTGAGCAAGGCAAGTTCCTGTGCAGGCGTTTTGGTCAGCAGGTATTTGCTGAACCATTGTGTATAACCCTTATCAATCGCCCCCTTGCCGATGGCTTTGATGTAGGCGTTTTCACGAATCGACGGATTTTCCAGACGCTTTGCAGCCTTGGAAAACGCATGAAGATTGCCAGTCGTCACCTCTGTGACGGCGATTTCTTCGGCGCTGGCGAAGTTGGAGATGTAGAGCGAGGGCGCATACTCACGCGCCAGATCCTGCACGGGGGGGATGCCGGGCAATGGCTGAATGGGATCGGTCTCGCGGGTCAGCGCGTTAGTGTAGTTGCGGATAATCAGACCGGCGATGTTTGGGGCGAGGGTTTTCACCTCGGCGATGACGGGCAGGCCAAGGGCGAACACGGTGGCATCATTGGTGGCGCGCCATGCCTTGTAATTGGCGGCGCGGTCGGCCTGAGTGGCACCCTTGGCATACTCGGTTTCACCCTGTTTTTGCAGGGCAACGGCCTGTTGCGCGGCAGACAAAACCGGCGCGGGAGCGGCGGCGAAAAGCGCGCCGGCAAAGCTGGCAACGCTGAGGAGGATCATGAATTTTTTCATGGTGTGTTATGTTGGTTTTGTATTTTATTTACGAATACCAGCGAACGTCGCCGGAAATGGATCAGGGGTTGGGGGCAACGAGCGCAAAGGTGGGCACGATGGGGTGCCAGATGTTTTCATAAGAGCCGCCGCTGATGCGCTGGTAACTCCAGATGAGGTTCGGGTTGTCTGGCCGGATCGTTACATCAACGGGGACAACCACGATGGCAGCGGCAATGGTCGCGCCGGTAGAACTGCGCATCGCGTAGATGCTTTCAGTGGTGGACTGTCTGCGCCAGCGGCGGCGGTCGGTCCAGCCCGAATCCGTGAAAAACACGGTGGGTTTCGGCCCGGTCTGGCCTGACACTGCCACGCGCGCGGGGTCTGGCGAATGATAATACAGATACAAATCCGTAAACGGCGAGTGCTCGCCGAAATTCGAAACCGTGGCCTTGAGTTCGAAATCGGTAAAATTGGCTCCGAGCGGAAGAGTGAAAATGGCGAACTTGGGCGCACGCGCCAAGCCGTTGACCGTTGTTCCCTCTGGCACGGTCAGCGTGCCAGAGATTTCAGTCTGCCCGGTCAGTTTCGCGTCTTTGATCGGTGTGGCGGCATACGCCGCGCCTGCCACAAAAAGGAAAATGAAGAGAATGCGTGTCATGGCAAAATGAGGCAAACGAGGATGTGCCCGGAGATGGATGGCGGGCCGGAGAGTTCGACGGTGAAGCCGTACATCGTGATCGACTCGGCAACTGGGTTTGCCCAAAGGTTATCGCCGTTTTCGGGCTTGGTAATGGAACAAAAGATACGCGATGGAGGCGCGGCAAAAGGGGAGGGGAATTCGACAATCACGGCGGATGCACCAGCGGAAATGGGTGTGGATACCAGCACAGGGGCGAATCCGCCGCCGCCGATCTTCGACACGGCGAGACGGCGCGAGCCGGACGGCCCGGACACCATCAGAAAATCATCTGGGTCGATTACCTCGGCATCGGGTAGATCGGTCAACTTGGTCGGGATGTAGTCTTCAGGGCTCATTTTAGAGAATCCACCAAAGTTCGTGCATGGCGACGGCCACCGGCGCCGCGTTGGGATTGTGAATGCGCAGATAACGGCTGGTCTGGACGTTGATCGTTTCGCCGGGCCGGACTACGCCGCCCGGGTTGGGAGAGATGTTGTCGAATAGTTGCAGGGTGCCTTCTGGAGACAGGTTGGAAATAACCACACATTTGCGGCGTGTGCGGTTGGCTCTGGGGATGCCGTCCAACACGACGGGGGCGACTGTCGTGATCGTGTCGCCGGGGATGGTGACAAACTCGGTGTTTTCCTCAATCTGGCGGCGGCCCGCCTCAACAAATTCCGTGTACCCCACCCATACTGAGATTTTCGCGGTTTGCCTGTCCAACATCCGCAATTCGATTCGCTCAAAATCCTCGCCTTCGAGGAAGCGAAAGCCTTCCCCGGCGTGAAGCACGCTTTCGGGGCAATTATCCACTTTGACAATGACGGCGGAGGGCGCATCCACGATGCGGAAATAACGTCCGCTCGCCGAAAGCGGGTAGGTTTCGCCCTCCGGAATAATGGGGCGGACTAGACGGCTGTGATATTGGATCATGGTTATTTGTTGGCGAGGATGAGGAGACCGATGCCAAGGACGGCGGCGGCCCCGCCGACCACCCACTTGTTTTCGGTGAGTCCAGGTGACTTGTTTTCCGCGAATTTCTCCGTTGTGCTTTCAATCAGGCGCTCTGCGGTGCCGATGCTGTCTGCGCTTTGGGCTTTGGCGGCGTTGATCGTGGAGAGCGTGGTTGAGTGCTGGTAGGAAAGGGCAGTGCGCAGCGCGTCGATGGTTTCGGCGGTATTGTCGCCCGCGAAATCCAGCGCGGCGCGATGCGATTCGTTGACGGCGTCAATGGCGTTCTGAGTTGCCCCGGATACCACACCAAGCGCGGCACTTGTGGTGAGGTAATTGGCTTCGAGGGATGCCCGGTTGGCGTCTCCCACGGTGGCAAAAGCGGCGTTGGCGGTGAAATAATTGGATGCCAGCGCGTCGGAGGCAGTGGATTTTTGTGCTTCGATGGATGCGGCGGCAGTGGCCTGTTGCGCTTCGACAGCGGCGGCGGCGGCTTCCGCACTGGCAAGGCTGGCAGTGCCTGCCGTGGCGAGCGCGGCGTTTGTCGTCAGATAGTTGGCTGCAAGAGCATCAGACACGGTGGCAAACGCGCCTTCGACCGCTCCGTAATCGGTCGCCGTCGTCACTGTCGTGAGCGAGATGTTGCTGTTGTTTCCAACCTTCCCGTTTTGCAGCAAGGAGCCGGTGTTGTCGGATTGGTCGATGGTGTTTCGCGAACCCGTGGTGGAAATGGCGTTGTCTTTGGCCGTTGCCCCCTGCCCGCTCCGGCCAACCGAGAGGGCGAGTTCTTGCGCACTGGATGTGGCAGAATAGTCCGTGGCGTTGGTATCGTTACTGGATTTTGATCCTCCAAAGAGTCCCATTTTATTTCCTCCGTTTTCGATTTTTCCCGCCCGTCAAAAAAGCGATGAGCCCGCCAACAAAAACGACGGCGGCGGCGACCCCGCCAATGAGAATCCATGTAGTGCCTGACAAACTACTGACGGCGGTTGTCATGGTTTGGAAGGGGTTGGACGGCGACGACGGTGCGTAATTTAGGGGGACGGACGAACCATCCTTCGCCGTGGCGGCTATGGCTTCGGCAGTGGCGGTAACTCCGTTGTCTCTGGATGTCAGGTCCGTGTTTGTCGAAATGCCTCCCGTCCAATTCCCTCCGACAATCTTGGGAGAAAAAATCACAGTGCCAGCGTTGCTCGCGGCCCCGATGGCGTCGGTGCCTGCAAATGAGTTGCTGCCTGCGATGTCGAGCCAGCTCATGGTGGATTAGCGACGACGGGCCATGAGGACGATGCCTCCGAGTGCGAGCACAACGGCGACGGCAAGGCCGATAATGTGTCCGGTGGAGAGCTTGAAACCGCCGCCCGTGGCGGCAGACTTGGCTTGTGCGGCAGCGGCTTGAGCGGCGGCGGCCTGTGCCTGTGCCTTGGCTACTTCAGCTTCGTTTTTGGAAGTCTGATACGAGCCGAAATATTGAAGCCCGGTGTTGAGCAGGTTGCTCAGCGTGCCGGATGAGGAAAGATCAAAGAGTGAGTCCATGTGCGTTTTTTCCCATCCGCGCCTGTGCGGACGCGGACGGGGGACGTTGAGCGTTGCGGTTGATGGTGCGTAGGACTCAGCCCTCGAACTTGGACAGAATCTTCTCGTAAAGCATGTTCACCGCTTGGGCCTGCGGGCTGGTGACTCGCAAAAGCAGCTTCGAAGCGATGAGTGCATCTGTCGCCCCGAGAAGATCGAAGCACAGCGAGAAGTTGAAGGCGGTAGAATCCACCTGCGCATCGGCAAGGATGCGGGCAAGCTGTTCGCGCTTGAGATCGTAGAACAGCAGATCGTCCGCCGTGATGTCCACATGGCTGATGTCGTTGGCGGCTTCGAGATGCACGCGGGCAAGCCGTGTGTTCACCGGCAGCGATGGAATGTCGAACTGGCCTTCGTTGGCCTGTTCCGTGATGATGCCTTGGGCGATGATGGTTTTTAGGCGAACAGCATTGCCGTTGGCATCCTTCCCGACCGTGACACCCCTGTCGAACGTGCGCACGCCGTCGATACGGATGATGTCGGTTTCCTCCGCTTGTTCCTTGAGTGTGATTTCGTAGGTGAAGGATTTTTCCCCAACCATATCCCATGCGGTGCGGAGCACGGCGTCGGGAGTTTGCTGCCAGTATTCGGCAAAGTAGATGGCAAGTTCATTGTCCACTTGAGGCATCTTGTTGAACTTGGCGATGCGACGGATGCGGGGGGCGCTCAGTTCACGAACAGTTTTGCCGTTCACATAGAGCGTCACCTTGTCGATGATTTCTTCCACTGGTGCGGGTGCGTTGTTCCGATAGCAGAAAAAACGAAGGTCCATATAACGGACGTTGAGAGGCAGGGAACCGGTGGCAGTGCCCCCGGGAACCACGCCGGTCATTCCGATGATTCGATTGTGTAAAAACATGGTGTGTTTTCGGTGTTGTGGGTTGCGGTTGGCGGGTGGATGTGGCGGTTAGGCGGCGGGGGTGCCGTTAACGACTTTGGCGACGGTCTTGCTGCGGTTGACGAGGGCGAGCCCGGCAATCACGCCGATTGCCGAGACGACGATGGCGATGATGTAAGGAACGAATTTTTTCATTTTCATGATGTGGTGTAGTGCGGTTTGCGATACGTGCGATGAAGGCCCCTTTATCGTTCCTCCACTGCCCCCGCGAAAGCCTTCCGATGGACCAAAAACGGAAGGTTTGAGCCCTTTTGGGCCAAAAGCGGAAAAGATGGGAAGTTTTCGCCAAAAAGGGGAAGCCCGCACGGTCACAGGCAACCACTCCCCCCTTCCCCCCTCGCGAGCGAGGGGGAACCACCCACCACAAACGCCGAGTCGAGTAGCCCCCCATCACACGCCGTGGGTGGGCGTTTTCATGCGCTCAATTTCAGGAGCCGCGCCGGGGTGTAGCGATTCGTTTTGTAATAAAAACAGCGAGGTGGAAGGCTCGCGGCCTTGAGCAACACGGGATCGTTGAACTCTTTTGACCACAACTTCGCCGGGTCTGCCTGAACGGAAAACAGCGCGAGGGATGTGCAGTTTTCCCGGATGGCCGGATGCACCTGTGCCGCCCGCTGACTCACAAAAAAACAGCGATGCCCAAAGTGACGCCCCTTGGTAAAACAGCGGTGAAAACCGAGATCGTATTTAGCCACCTCCGCATCCGCCAACTCCATAAAACAGGCGCAGTTTCGCGCCGCCCAAAACATGCGCAAAAACTCGGCGGGGTCGTCCGTCTGCCAAGAATGGCAGGCAAGCGGCCACGGTTCGATGTCCATGTGCAACACGAGCACGCCGACACCCGACGCCTTAAGATGGCTGGCTTTGTGTTTGGCGAGATGGCTTTTGCCACTCCCGGTCTGGCCCAAAATCGCCTCATGTAGTTGTAATGGAACTACGGTCATACTCACACGCGGCGGGCGAAGTAGATGAGTCCCCATGCCACCAACAGGCAGGCAATGCCGGGCAACGCGGCGAGGACGGTGCAAACGGCCCATGCGACGCCTCCACAGACGCAGACGACGGCGATTCCCCAAAGCGCCCAGCGCACGAAAAACGCCACAAGTTCATCCGCCGCTTCGTAACGACGACGGCGAGGCGGAGCGGCGGGCGGGGTGGGTTTGGCGGGTTTGGTTGTGTTGGCTTTCATTGTTTGGCTTGGTCGAGATTATTGCAGCCCATCAGTAGCGAAGGGGTCTTTTGCGCCCGTTGAAGGCGGCGCAGATGGTGCCGGGGCAGGCGTGGTATGTTTGACAGGGGTAACGGGTTTTGCGGTCGCAAGCGGATCGTCTTTGCTCCCCCACGAATCGCGCCACCGTTTGATTTTTGCAGCGGTTTTGGGGCGCATAGCGGTTTTGATGAGGTAGGCGACCAGCGCCGCGCCAATGGCGAAAATTCCGACAAACCGCCAGCCTCGCGCTCGGAGATAGGAGCCAAGCACGCGAACAAACGAGCGATGTTCCGTTGCCGATGGCGTTGCTTCGTCCATTTCGCCGGTTGCGACACCCGTAACCAGATAAAGGGCGGCGGCGGCGGTCTCCGCCGTGTCCTCTGGAGAACCGACAGGATCGGTGTCCGCGGGCACGGCCTCCGATGCTGGCGGCGGCGTGCCAGACGCCCCGGTCCTGGGAGAATCGGCTTCATCAGAAGGGGGGGGAGGGGGCGTTTCCGGGATGTAACTGGCGGCGGGGGGGGGAGGGGGGGGATTGCCGTTCCCGCTCATTCCCGTTGCCGTTTCCCCCGCCGTTTCCGTTTTTGGGCGACGTCCTCCTTTGGGTATCCATCGCCCCGTTTTCGGATGCCGTTTTGTGAGATGGATGCGAGAGTCAAAAAGGACTCCGGCAGAGTCCCGTTCCCCAACGGGCAATCCCGTTGGTTTCGGTGTTTCCGCCGTTTGGGAATCGGGATTCGCCGGTTCAGTCGCCGGGCTCGCCGCCGTCGCTTTGGGCATTTCGGTACTCGTGATCTCCGCCACGTTTACAGTTTCGATTTTTGGTTCGTTTTCGGTGCTCATGGTAAAAGGCAAAAAGGGGGAGGAAACGGTTACGGCAGCGTTTCAAAATGGGGATGCGCAGCGGAATAAACGCGGATGGGCTGGCGGGCCAATTCCCATGCCCTTTGCGCGGGAAATCCTCTGCGCCGATACGACAGCCAACGGCCAACGCGACGACGGAATTGGTGCTCGGTTCGGGTTTTTCCTTTCATGATGATATACGAACTTCCGTTGGCTGAATCAGGTGTTATGCCACCACTCGAAGAGCAGGGGCTGGATGAATTGTTTCTCGTTCAAAACTGTCTCGACTTGAGCGCAGTAGCGGAGGGCGTGGCGCGGATCGTGGGCGCTTGCGTTTTCCTCCTCGCTATGCCGACCATCGAAACTCCAAGCCATGCTGTCGGAGGAGTGCAGTAATTCACGCACGCTCGGATTGCGTAATGCTTCGATCTTGAGCCCGAAGCCGTGCAGACGGAGGTCGGGCCGCTCGCGCTTGATCGCAAGCAAAATATCCTCCACGACGCCCGGCTCGACGTTACGTTTGCACACTGATCCGACTCCGACCCATGCACCATGCGCGAGTAGCTTTCCGTATTGCTTGACGTGCGACACGTAATCCGGGACGGCGAAACCTTGCAGGACCGGGAGCAAATAGACGCTCCCGACTAACTCACGCAGGCACACGTAACGCTCAATGGTTAACGCTTGGTGCTCTGCCACGGATTTCCCCGTAATTGCCAAAACAAACGGCTCGCACATGTAATCCTGTGTAGCAGCTGCAAGCAGCGTGCCGTTGCTCGACCAACGCCGGACTTGATCGGCGTAATCCTCTGGCTCGTGTCGGTAGCGGCCATGCGTGGTAAGCTCCGTGAATGCCCCGGAATCCATCATCCACGAGTTAACCCGGAAGGGGGATTTGCGCGTGCGCAGACGGTTGACCGACACCATCACGCGGGCGAAGGGCCAACAGTCCGACACATTGCAAATTCCGGGAAAAAATTCCATGTATTCAAAAAGTAATGGCATAACATGTCGCTAGACCGGACGCTCCGCGCCGGTCAGCTTTGGGTTATGCCTTCTAAAATTCGGGTGAGTTTTCCCGCACTGTATGCAGCGCATCCGCACGGGCTGGCGGACCTCTTCGAGGCCGTCCGTCGTGGACTCTATGCCGACCGCTTCACCGCTGGCAGTGTCGATTGTCATGATCCAGAATCCGCGCATCGGGATTTTCCGCTCGAACTTTGTAGAGCCGCAACCGCAGGCATAACCAGCCGGCCGCGCCAATGTCTTGTCAGCCATGTCGCACCTCCTGGTTAGACCTGTTTTTTTGGCCGACTGAAAAGCCGGTCATCCATGCTTCACGAAGCAGGCCAGAATCGAACTCCACTGGGGGCACCGTGTCTCCGCGCTCGCCGTCATAAACACCAAGGTCGAAAGCGATGTGTTCTTGCTCAGTGTGTCCGCAATCAGGGGGACAACCTCCGAGGTCGGGAATGTGCGCCGGTCTAACCAGAGCGCGGGAGGCAACGGGCGTTGCCGTAGTTGTGGTTTCGATACTCATGATTTCCGTGCCTCCTCTGAGGTGTTACGCCGAGGTCGAAAAATGCACGATTTCACCACACTGTTTTTTCGCGTCGATTTCATCGCTAGTATTTTTTCAACTCCTCTGTTTGCAGGTGAGGGAATACCCGTTTCAAAAGGCTCAGTTTTGCCCCTTCTCTAAAACGGTCTGGCACGTCTTTATCTGCGTCGATAAAACCGAGTTCTGCGCAGCGTTGTAGCACGCAATGGGGCACGTCGTTTAACAGCGTCTTGGCTCTCGCGAGCTGGAACAAATTGCAGAGATCACCAACCGGCAGTTTTTCCAACTCATCCAAAAGCTGGTCCTCTGTATAAGGGGGACGCGTATTGTTTTTTTCGCTACTCATGCCAATACCTCCGCGTTGACGTGTTCGCCTCCGCTGATGGACGGCGTGAGGAAAGAGGGTGTTTCCGCCTGACTCACCGTCGTCCCTAGCACTGCGGTTAGCGCTGGTCGGGCGAGCATGGCGGAAATTCTGTGTTTAATTCGTGGATACGCCTTGCCCATCGAACTCGCCAGTTCGTCAACGGGCACGGTGTGTGCGGAGATTTGCCCGTGTTCGATCACGTAGATGCGGGCCATGCCGTTTTCTACCGCGACCACGTCCACGGGCAGAATGGTCAACCTCGCCACGGGGGGCGGTGTCGGGAGGTTCCAGTTGTGCGAAAAAGCCGGGCGAATCCAGATGACAGGACGCGGCAGGGCAGGGGAGGGGACGGCGGGTGTTTCGGTGGTGTTTTTCATACTTCGCAAAGGGTGTTGTAGGGGGCGGATCGTTCCCAAATCGGCGGTCCGGGAGGCTCAAAACGCACAGGCACGTCATCCATGAACGTCATTTCTCGCGCTTCGCTCCCTGCTATTGTGTCTGTGTGAACTCTAATGGGGCCGCCCGCTGGCGCGGCGCCTTCCGAGTGCCACATCTCGACTGTTTCAGCCCACAGGTTGTAAACCAGCGGATGCGACATCACACGCTGGCGGTCAAACGCGCCGGTCCAGCCCACCACAACGCGCGGCTCTTTCTTCGGCGTCGGGCCGGTCGAAGACGGACGCGCGCGCGCCAGAACATGCAACACTGGGCCATCCTTTTTGCGCACGGGCTTGCCGTCTGCGATGCCCCAACCGGTTTTCGCGTCGATCCGGTCCATCGTCTCCACACGGCGAAGCTGAAACGCCAGCGCCTCAGCCTCGCGCGCCTCGGCATCCTTCCTCGTGTGCGCGTTATGATCGTCAACAACGGTCCAAATGACGCCATCGTGAGTCTTCTTCCTCCGCAGCGTTTTTTGAGCGTCTTTCCGCGCGCGGATTTCGTCTCGAAGCGTTCCCAACGGGACAACCAACCGCTGATGTTCCAACTGGCCGCAAATCCGCACCAATTGCTCGCCGGTGAGTTGCTCCATGTCATTCGGCTTGGTGACGTATTTGCAGACTTCGCGGGCGTCCCGAATGATCCCGCCTTCGTCCCAAATGTTTCCCCATTCCTTCCAAACCCACTTGAGCACTTCCTCCCATTTTTTCGGCGGGATGTAACCGACCAGCGAATGCACAACGCAATGGGTATGGACGTGAAAAAGGGGCTCGCCGTTTTCATCGAATTCGATGCGCCCGGCCTCCGAATCGGCCTTTTTCGCCAGCTTATCGTCAAATTCGAGGGTGCCAAACTCGTCAGACCGAAACACGATTTCGATCCCCCATTTCTCCCTTAATTTCTTGTTAAATTCGGAAATCCGCTTGTGCAAATCGCTCAACCGTTTGCTCAAACCGTCGATTCCAACACGATTGCCGCTCGTAAACGTCCAAAAACGGCAAAATGGGTGGCATTGGATAAAATATTCGAGCGCGGCCAGTTTTTGCGCCCGGATTTGCGCCGCCATGCAGGGGATGAAACACAGGCGGCGAAACGCGGGGATTTTCTCCATCGTCTGCGAATGGATATACCAAAAACACAATTGGTAATTGTCGTCCCGATACGCTTTGAAACCGGCGCATTCCATTTTATTGGCGATGGAGTGCGATTGCCGGTGCATTTCCTCCTTTGCCGCTTTCCGTTTCAGCCAAACGTCGAATTCGTCCCGTTTGCCCGTTTCGGCCATGCAATCGGCCAGATATTGGGCCTCCGCCCGTTTCACCCGCGCCAATTCCAAGGCTTTTTTGGGGTCATAAAGGGAGGCGACGGGGGTTGAATCGTCTGCATCGGAAATATAACGAATTTTGCCGTTTTCCGCGTCGAAAACGAGATGCCAATCAGGGTCGGGTAATCGGCCTTCTATCTCTTTTCGCGTTGCCTCGTTTTTGACTGCTTTCGGGAAACGTCGCGTAGTCGATTTGAAAAACGACACTTCCAGTCGGGCCATTTCCGCCGCCTTTTTGGGGTCGAAACCGCTGTCTCGATATTGGCCGTAATGCTCCCAAAAAACGGCCTCGCATGAAGCAACAAAGGCTTGGTTGGCGGGTTCGCTCATGCGTGGACCTCCAACGGTTCGAGACCGGCCAAACGGCGCACGTCATTGATGCGGTAATACCAAGGGGCAAAAGGGCGGACGGGGGAGAGTTTGCCCTTTTGCCGCCAGTGGCGCACCGTTTTGGCTGACACGTTCAGGACAAACGCCGTTTCCTTTTGCGTAAAATGGGCGGAAGTGAATGCCCGGATTTCCTCCTGCGTCGTCATGCGACGGCCTCCAATCCGCCCGCCAAGGCGTTAATTTCGGACTCCAGCCTGTGAGCTTTCTGCAAAAGCGTCAGAAGCTCGGTCTGCGGGCGTGTATGGGCTCCTGTGCCGATTTCCCGGCGCAAGGTAGCATGCTGTTTGCGCAGTTCCCAAAGCTGCAAACCGCGCCGGGTTTCGCTCGCGGTCAGTTTCCGTGCCAACCCACTGGCAGGCGTGGACTTTTGCGCAAACGACGCGGGGGGATTCGCAATATTCACGTCAAAAACCTCCTTTCACGAGGGAGAATGGCGCGGGTTTTGCTAAAACGATAACCCGTTGATTTACAACACCTAGTAGAAGCAACGCACAATAGGCATTATGTCTAATCAAGGAATCTGCCGAAATTTGCCTCTTAACGCCTCTTAGCAAGACCGGGGTTGCGCTTTGATCGCAGCGGAGCACGGTTTCCGCCCATTCCTTTCTTTCCTTTATGCGATCCTCTGCCGTGCCCTCCCCTGCCATTCAAACTGAAGCCGATGCTCACAAGAGTGGCGCGGAACCGTTGTTTTCGTGGCTCACACAACGCATGGCGGGCGTTCTCATGCATCCAACCTCGCTGCCGGGTGAACAAGGCATCGGCGTGCTGGACCATTCGGTGGACGCCTGGCTGCGCTTTCTGCGCGACTCAGGGATTCGCTGCTGGCAGGTCTGTCCGCTCGGTCCCACCGGCTACGGCGATTCGCCCTATCAGTGTTTCTCGGCATTCGCCGGCAATCCCTACCTGATCGACTTGCAGGCGCTCGTCGAAGCCGGACTGCTCGCCGATGCCGATCTCGCGGAACTCCGGCGCCTGCCACGCGAACAAGTCGATTTCGGATGGCTCTACGTCACCAAATGGCCGGTGCTCTTCAAAGCCTTCGACGCCTTCAAGTCCGCGCCCGAACGCGCTCCTTACGGCGACTTCGCCGTCTTCCGCAAGCAACACGCCGCCTGGCTGGAACCGTTCGCGCTGTTCCTCGCAATCAAAGACCACTTTGAAGGCAAACCTTGGTGGACGTGGCTCGATGACGTGCGTTTTTTCTCCAAAGCACGCCATTCCAACCTCGCCAAAAAACTCGCGCGCCGCGCCGAGGCTCATGCGTTTTTCCAGTATTTGTTTTTCGGCCAGTGGGCCGCCGTGCGTCGCAAGGCACGCGAATACGGCGTGGAAATCATCGGCGACGCCCCGATTTTTGTCGCGCGTGACAGCGCGGACGTCTGGACGCATCCCGAGTTGTTCCAACTCGATCTCAACTCAGGCGAACTGATCGCGGTCGCGGGCGTGCCGCCGGACTATTTTTCGGCGGACGGCCAGTTGTGGGGCAATCCGCTCTATCACTGGGAGGCGCATCAGGCGGACGACTACGCTTGGTGGCGCGAACGCCTGCGCGCCAATTTTGCGCTTTGTGACATCGTCCGCATCGACCACTTCCGCGGCTTCGACACCTATTGGTCGATCCCGGCGACAGCCAAAACGGCGAAGACCGGCGAATGGAAACAAGGGCCCGGCCTGCATTTCTTCGAAGTGCTCCAACGCGAGATGCCCGACGCCCGTCTGATCGCCGAGGACTTGGGCGAACTGTTCCCGAGCGTTCTGGAACTGCGCAACGCGACCGGACTGCCCGGCATGACGATCCTGCAATTTGCCTTCGGCGGCGACGCCACCAACCTCTACCTGCCGCACAACCTGCGGGCCAACAGCGTGGTGTACCCGGGAACCCATGACAACGATACGACTGTCGGCTGGTATGCCACGGCATCGGCCCACGAACAGGATTACATGCGGCGCTATTTCCGCGTCAGCGGTCAGGAGCCGGGATGGGATTTCGTGCGCGCTTCCTACGGGGCCGTGAGCAACCTGGCCGTCGTCCCCGTGCAGGATCTGCTCAATCTCGGTGCCACCGCGCGCTTCAACACCCCCGGCAAAGCCGCTGGCAACTGGCAGTGGCGCTACAGTCACGAGCAACTCATAGCGTTACACCGCCAGTCCGCCGCCTACTTGCGCGAACTGGCGACGCTTTATGGACGTCTGCCAGCGGAGCCCAAACCGGCGCGATAAAATATATCCCCCCCCCCTCCCCTGCCCTGCCCTGCGGCGTCAGGATTGTATTTGTTTTACAGATACTAGAGCATTTACAATTGAGATGTAGCCGTCGTCTTTAACGGTAGGGAGGCCTCTCCGAGGCCTCCGAAACCACGCTCCATCTACCTATGAATTTCGCATTCTCATACCACGCACGGCGGAGGCCTCGGAGAGGCCTCCCTACCAGGTATCAAATGGCTACAGCCTAAATGAAACTGCTGCTCTAGATACTACGGGAGCCAGGGGAATTTGCGTGCGTCGGGTTTGCGTTTTTCCTGCTGCGCACTGTGAAACTCTTTCGCCTCCTCGCTCATGTAGTAGAGCAAGGTCGCGTTGCCCGCCAGTTCCTGGAGGCCGGCCTGACCGTCCACGTCGGCATTAAAGGCGCTCTTGAGACAGCGGATTGCCAGCGGACTGTGACCAAGAATCTCGCGCGCCCACTTGACACCCTCGGCTTCCAGACCGGCAACCGGCACCACGGCGTTGACCATGCCCATCTCCAGCGCCTGTTGCGCGGTGTATTGACGGCACAAATACCAGATTTCCCGCGCCTTTTTCTGCCCGACAATGCGCGCCAGATAGCTTGAGCCGAAACCACCGTCGAAGCTGCCCATGCGCGGGCCGACCTGACCACAAATGGCGTTGTCCGCAGCGATGGTGAGGTCGCACACAAGGTGCAGCACATGGCCGCCGCCGATGGCGTAGCCGGCGACCAGCGCAATGACGACTTTGGGCATGGAGCGGATGAGCTTTTGCACGTCGAGGATGTTGAGACGCGGCACGCCGTCGCCGCCCACGTAACCCGCGTGACCGCGCACGCTCTGGTCGCCGCCCGCGCAGAAGGCGTATTTGCCATCCTTGTGTGGACCGGCGCCGGTCAGGAGCACCACGCCAATGGAGGTGTCCTCACGCGCGTCGATCAGGGCGTCGTGAAGCTCAAACGCCGTTTCGGGACGGAACGCATTGCGCTTCTCCGGGCGGTTGATGGTGATCTTCGCGATGCCATCGATCTTGTGATACAGGATGTCTTTGTAGGACTTGGCGGATTTCCAGACAGGAAGGTTGTCGCTCATGATAATAAGAAACCGACAAGCGTGCGTGTCGTCGGGCATGCGTCAACGTCATCGGCTTTTTTAAAGATTCGACTCGGCGCAGACAGGCCAAAGGATGCCACCCCCACAACATGAACAGCGACAGCGATTCGTCCGCCGATAGTAATCACGCAAACTCAGGCGCGGGTAGAAATGCTCTCAAACTCGGACTTTGTCTTGGCGCGCTGGGCGTCGTCTTTGGCGACATCGGCACCAGTCCGCTTTACACGATGAAAGAGTGCATGGCCACGCTGCCGCAGGCGGACCGCGCGCAGGGCGTCTATGGCGTGCTCTCACTCATCTTCTGGGCGCTGATGCTTGTCGTGTGCGTCAAATACCTGTGGTTTGTAATGCGCGCGGACAATCGCGGCGAAGGTGGCATTTTCGCCCTGCTCGCACTCAGTCAGGTGCGCCACATCGATGCGGCCAAAGGACGCGCCATCGGTCCCTCGCTTCTCGTCATCCTCTTCGGCGCGGCGCTGCTCTACGGCGACAGCGTCATCACGCCGGCCATCACGGTGCTCAGCGCCGTGGAGGGATTGAAGGGGGTAAGCAGCGTCTTCGCCGGACCGGACGCGGAGCATTATATCGTGTTCATCACGGCGGCGATCCTGGCTGTGTTGTTTTGGTTTCAAAAAAAAGGCTCCCAACTCATCGGATCGATTTTTGGACCGGTGATGCTGGTCTGGTTTGCGGTCATCGGACTGCTCGGCCTCTGGCATCTCAGGGATGCACCGCAAATCCTCGCGGCGCTCAATCCAGCGCACGGCGTGGCGCTTCTGATTTCGCATCCCGGCGGGGCCACGATGCTGCTCGGCTCGGTTGTTCTCGCCGTCACGGGAGCCGAGGCGTTGTATGCCGACATGGGGCATTTTGGCCGTCCGGCGATCTCGCGGGCGTGGTTTTACGTCGCGCTGCCGGGACTCGTTTTGAACTACTTCGGGCAGGGAGCCTATATCCTCAAACACCACGGCACGGCGGTGAACCCGTTCTTTGAACTCGTGCCCGAAGGACTGCCGCGCGCCATCATGACAATCCTCTCGGCCTGCGCCGCCATCATCGCCAGCCAGGCCGTGATTTCAGGCGCGTATTCGTTAACGCGATCAGCCATCCAACTCGGCTACTTTCCCCGCCTCAAAGTCACCCACACCAACGCCGAGCAGGCGGGCCAGATCTACATCCCGCTCATCAACACGACGCTTGCCATCCTCTCCATTGGAGTGGTCTTCCTCTTCGGTTCCAGCGACCGGCTGGCGGCGGCCTACGGTATTGCCGTCACGGGTACGATGGTCGTCACCACCTACGCCTTTCTCCGCGTTGCGCACCGCCGTTGGCGCTGGCCCCTGTGGAAAACGCTCGGATTGTGCTCCGTGTTTTTCGCCATCGATATCGCGCTCTTTTATTCGACGCTTCACAAGTTCCTCGACGGTGGCTGGCTGCCACTGGGGATCGCCTTTGCCGTGATCGCCATCATGCACACTTGGAAAATCGGGCGCAACGCCATCCACGACATTGTTTATGGCAGCGCGACGATGGACCTCGAACTCTCGGATGTCGCCAAAAGCAAAAGCATCATTCGCGTTCCCGGCAGCGCTGTCTTCATGGTCGGCACGCCCAAGGGCACGCCGCTCGCCCTGCTCCACCACCTGAAAGCCAACAAGTGCCTGCAACAAACCGCGGTCCTCTTAACAATCCTCACCGAAGACGTTCCGCAGGTGAACGACGAGGAGCGCATGACGCTCGAACTGTTGGGCGAAGGCGTGTGGCGTGCGACTGGTCGCTACGGCTACATGGAGTCGCCCGACGTCGCCAAACTCTGCGAACGCATCGCCTTCCAAGGCGTGCCGCTCAACCTCCAGGCGACGACGTTTTATTTCAATCGTGAGATGATCATCAGCGGCGGAAACACCCGGATGTTCGAATGGCAAAAGAGCCTCTACGCCTTCCTTAGCCGCAATGCCCGTCCGGTGAAGGACTATTATCGCATCCTGCCCACGCAGATCATCGAAATCGGCCTGCCGGTGCAGTTGTAGCGCTGCCGCCACTACATCACATATAATTGCGGCTACACCGCGCGCCTGCGGAACACCACGCCCGCCACCGTCAACGTCATCGCGCCGATCACCAGCAACGGCCACGCCAGCTCCGCCACGTGCGACGGTGTGGCGTTTTTCAGATACACCGCTTTTACGACCTCCATGAAGTGGCGGATCGGATTGATCCACGAGAGATGCTGTAGAAACACCGGCATGTTTTCCACCGGCGCCGCGAATCCCGACAACATGATTGCCGGCATCATAAAACTGAACATCCCCAAAAACGCCTGCTGCTGCGTTGCGCACACCGACGAGATGAACAACCCCACCCCCGCCAGAGCCAGCGCGTAGAGCAGGATGCCCCCGTAGAGCATCAGCAAACTCCCCTGAAACGGCACATCGTAAAAAAACACCGCAGCCAGCAAAATCAGCGTCGCCTGAAAATTCGCCACGATCAGAGCCGGCGCAATCTTGCCCGCCATGATCATCTCCGGCGTGAACGGCGCCACCAGCAATTGGTCAAACGTTCCCTGCTCCCGTTCGCGCGCCACCGAGAGCGCCGTGACCACCAGCACACCCACCGTCGTGATGATCGCGATCAAGCACGGCAGGATGAAATCCAGATAGTCGAGATTTGGGTTAAACCAATTGCGCACCACCACGCCGCCGCCGCTCGCTGCCCTCCCCTGCCCTGCTCCCTCGCCCGCCAGCCCCGCCACCACTTGCTGGATGTAGCTCACCGCGATTTGCCCGCTGTTGGAACGCCGCCCATCCACGATCACCTGCAACTGCGCCGCGTCCCCACGCGCCACCTGACGGGAAAAATCCTGCGGAATGCGCACCGCCGCCAGCGCCTGCTGCTCCTCGATTGCACGGGTCAACTCAGCCTCGCTTCGCACCGCCACGATTTGGGAAAATGTCCGCCGCGCCGCGCCCAGTCGCTGCACCAATTCGACCGCCGCCGGCCCGCCATCCTGGTCGTGGATGGCCAGCGTCGCGTTCCGCACCTCCAGTGTCGCAGCCAGCGGAAACAACGCCAGTTGCACGATCACCGGCATCACCAGCAACATCCGGCCCTGCGGGTCTCCCAGCAGCGTTTGCATTTCCTTGCGAACCAGAACCAGGATGCGGCGTAAAATCATGATCATTTCAAAAGCCTCCTTCGCGTCAGACACACTGTGAGCCCGAGGAAAAACACCGCCGTGCATGCCAGAAACAGCAGGCACGGGCGAAGCACCGGCCACAAATCTCCCGCCTGAAAAATCGTCTGCATCACCGTCACAAAATACCTTGCCGGGATAAAACTGCTCGCCACCCGAATCGGCGCCGGCATGGAGCCGATCTCAAAAATGAACCCCGACAACATCATCGCCGGCAAAAACGCCGCCATCAACGCCGCCTGCGCCGCGTTGAACTGGTTGCGCAACGCCGTCGAAAGCATCAACCCCATGCCCAGCACGCTAAGCAGAAAAAGCGACCCGCCCGCCCACAACGCCGGCAACGATCCGCGAAACGGCACCCCCATCACCCCCCGCGCCACCGCCACGCAAAGCAGCAACACCACCATGCCGAGCACGTAGTAAGGCACGATTTTGCCCAGTAAAAACTCCGCCCGGCTGATCGGTGACGCCAGCAACGCCTCCATCGTCCCCCGCTCCCATTCGCGCGCCACCACGAGCGCCGTCAGCAACGCACCGATCACCGTCATGATGATCGTGATCGACCCAGGAATCAGATAAAACCGGCTCTCCGCCGTCGGGTTAAACCAATACGTCTGTTCGATCGTGATCCCGCCGTTCGCATTGGCCTTTGGATACGCGCCAAAGGTTCCGCGCCCGGCATCCGCCGCCCGTTGCGCCAGCCAGCCCTGCCAGGCGCCCAGCACATAGGCCTGCACGAAGTTTGCAGTATTGGGCTCTGATCCGTCCGCGACCACCTGCACCGGCCCCATCACCTCGCCATCGCGGGCGAGCCGCGCCGAGAAATCCGACGGGATCACGACAAATCCCCGTATATGCGACCGCGTCAACGCCTCGCCCATCGCCGCGCGGTCATCAAACGCGCGCACATCGAGATAGGGTGACCCCGTGAAACTCGCCACAAGCCGCCGCGCTTCAGGCGACGTGTCCTCGCAAAGCAACCCGATGCGCACGCGCCCTGTGTCGAGATTCAGCCCGTATCCATAAATGAACAACATCACCACCGGCAGGATAAACGCGATGAGGATGGTCGTCGGGTCGCGCACGATCTGCAGCGACTCCTTCCGGCAAAGAGCAATGAGGCGACGTGGATTCATGACACCGCCCCCCCCTCCCCCCCCGCGTCCGGCGTCGCCCCATCGTTTTCCTCCACCAGCGCGATAAACGCATCCTCCATCGTATTCGCACCGGCCTTGCGCTTCAACTCGGCGGGTGTGCCGCTTGCGATGAGACGCCCGCGGTACACCAGTCCGATGCGGTCGCAGTATTCAGCCTCGTCCATAAAATGCGTTGTCACCATCACCGTCACACCGCGCGCCACCGCCGCCCGGATGTGCGACCAGAATTCGCGTCGCGTCACCGGATCAACGCCCGACGTCGGCTCATCGAGAAACAACAGGTCCGGACCGTGCATCACCGCGCATGCCAGCGCCAGACGCTGCTTGAAACCCAGTGGCAGCAAATCCGTTTTGCGCCCCAGGTGCGGGCCCAGATGAAAGCACGCGGTCACCGCATCCATCGCCTCACGTTGCGCGCGCCCGTGCAGCCCGTAGGCACCGGAGAAAAACGCCAGATTCTGCGACACCGTGAGGTTGCCGTAGAGCGAGAATTTTTGTGCCATGTAGCCGATGCGCTGCCGTGCCCGCGCAGCGCTGCGCCGCAGGTCGATGCCCGCCGCCATCGCCTCGCCCGAAGTCGGAGCGAGCAACCCGCAAAGCATCCGAAACGTAGTGGATTTCCCGGCACCGTTGGGCCCGAGCAGTCCGTAAATCTCGCCCCGCTCCACCTCAAAAGTGATCCGGTCCGCCGCCGTGAAATCACCAAATTTCCGCGTCAGGTGATGAGCCGCGATCGCCGTCGTTCCATCGCGCGGGATGTCGCGCAAGATTCCCGTCAACGGCGACTCCCCGGCTGGCGCGCCTCCCAGCCTTTCCACAAACACGTCCTCAAAACTGGGGGCCCGTCCGTCCGGATGCCTTCCGCCGCCCGCCACAAACTCAGCCGGCGTCCCGGCAAACAACGTTTGCCCCTCATGGAGCACCAGCACCGCATCACAGCGTTCCGCCTCGTCGAGGTACGCCGTGCTCCACACGATCGTCATGCCATCGTCCGAGAGTTCCCGCACCATCCGCCAGAGTTCGCGGCGCGACACCGGGTCCACGCCCACGCCGGGCTCGTCGAGCAGCAGCAGCCGCGGTTTGCCGAGCAACGCGCAGGCAAGGCCGAGTTTTTGTTTCATTCCTCCGGAGAGTTTTCCTGCCAGCCGGTCCGTGAACCGTGCCAGATCGGTAAATGCCAGCAACCGTTCAAAGGTGGTTCGTCGCTCCGCGCCGACAAGTCCGCGCAGATCGGCGTGCAACGTGAGGTTTTCCATCACGGTCAGGTCTTCGTAGAGGCCGAATTTTTGCGGCATGTAGCCGATCAATCCGCGCAGCGCGGCGGAGTCGCGCACCGGATCGCGCCCCAGCACATCGAGCCGGCCCGAGTCCGCCCGAAGCAGCCCGGCCATGAGCCGCATCAAGGTGGTTTTGCCCGCGCCATCCGGTCCCACGAGTCCCGTGATGCATCCGCTCTCGACCGTCACCGACACACGATTCAGCGCCGGACGCACCGCGCCGGGAAACGAGCGGGTAACTTCGTGGAGTGCGACGGCGGGCATTTTGATTTGTCCCTACAAGGGCTTTTTCACCCGCACGGTGACCGGCATTCCCTGGCGCAGCAGTGAATCCGGCTCCGCCACCACGATCCGCAGGCGGTAAACAAGCGATGTGCGCAGATTTTCCGTCTCGACGGTCTTGGGTGTGAACTCAGCACGCGGTGAAACAAAGCCGATTTTGCCACGGTAAGGTTTGCCTTGTCGTGCGTCGGTGAATACATCGACTTCCGTTCCCGGCGCAACGAGTCCCAGGTCGCGCTCATCCACGTAGGCGCGCACCCACACGGGGCGGTCGAGAGAAAGCGTCAGCACCGTGACGCCCGGCTGCACGATGGAGCCCGGCTCCAGCGCCCGCGTGACGAGCGTGCCCGATGAGGGGGCGGTCAGCGTCGTGTCGTCGAGATTTAACTGAGCCGTGGCCAGGACGGCGCGCGCCTGCGCCACCTGCGCCCGGGCCTTGGCAATGTCCTCGGCACGATAACCAGCGGCGAGCAACGCCAGATTGGCGCGGGCTGCTTGCAATTGTTTGTCCGTCTCCGCCTCGCGGGCCAGACGGTCATCGTGCTCCTCCTGTGGAATCACGTTTTTGGTAATCAAATCACGTGCACGGTTCGCGTTGAGTTTCGCGTTGGCGTTGACCACTTCGGCCTGCTCCACGCTGGCGCGCGCCTGATCGATTTCCTCCGGACGGTAGCCGGCGGCGAGCCGCTGCGCATCGGACTCGGCGGCGGCGAGCGAGGCACGCGCTTGGTCAACTTCGTGGCGATAGGGCCCGTCATCGAGGCGGGCCAGCACTTCATCCGCGGTAATCGCGTCGCCCTCGTCGTGCAAAACCTCGGCAACGCGGCCCGACACACGAAAGCCTAGATTCACTTCCCGGATGTCCACATTGCCGTGAAGCGTGAGCGGGGTGTTCTTTTGTTCCAATGACAGGGCTGGGCTCAGCCACCCGTGCCAGACCGCCGCGCCGACGGAGACAATTACAAGCAGGAGCAGGACAAGGGCGGGTTTCTTTTTCATGTGACAGGTGAAAGACACCTGTTCTCTGCGATGCAGTCAAAGGCCGACTCTATCCTGTTTTCAGGGTTTTTCGATCGGAGCGCAGGGGCGGCAGAGGAGGAGCGGGGGGAAGGGCGGCGGACTGGGCGTTGATCCGCGCTTGCGCCGAGACGGCAAAGGTAGAGTTGCGCGCAAGCACGCAGCCCGTCCGACCAGGGACACAGTGGTCGCGCACTCGATCACAGTGTTCGTTGTCTGGATTAAAATGCGGACAAAAGAAGCTCATGCCTTTGTTTTCCGGATACACCAACGCGTGGCGCACGTTCGTCACACGGGTTGCGCGTGCGTGCCGGTGCGGCGGTAACCGTCAAAACGTTGTGCGATCACTCGCAGAAGCGGCAGACCTGCCTCGGTGACACGAAGCCCGTCGCCATTCACCTCCACCACGCCATCGCCTTCCAGGTCGGTTAACGAAGCGAGTTCGCTGGCGTAAGTTCTGGCAAAATCGACGCCGATCTCGCGCGAGATGGCTGCGTAGTCGAGGCGGCGGTCGCACATGATGGCCATGACAATGGCGCGGCGGCGGTGATCTTCGGGCGTGAGTCGCCAGCCGCGCTCGACGGGCAGGCGGCGGGCGGCAAGGGCTTCGCGGTAGGCGAAGAGATCCTTGTGGTTTTGCCAGTAGCCGTCGGGGGTGGAGGAAATGGCGGAGATGCCAAAGGCGTAAAGCGAGGCACCCGCGCGGGTGCTGTAGCCTTGAAAATTGCGATGCAGACCGCCTTCGCTGGCAGCGCGCGCCAGTTCGTCGCAGGGACGGGCGTAGTGGTCGAGTCCCACGTTGACGTAGCCAGCGGCGAGGAGGCGGTCGTTTGCGAGTTGTTGCAGGGCGAGGCGTTCTTCAAAGCCGGGAAGAGTTTCCTGTTGTTCGAAGATGCGCTGGGCGGGCTTGAGGCCGGGGATGTGGGCGTAACCGAAAACGGAGAGGCGGTCGGGAGAGAGCGCGAGCACGTCGTCGAGCGTGCGCTCGAAGGTGGCGGGGGTTTGCCGGGGCAGGCCGTAAATGAGGTCGATGTTGATTGAGGTGAAGCCTGCTTCGCGGAGGAGGTGGACCGCGCGTTGGTTGACGGACTGGGGTTGCACGCGGTGGATGGCGGTCTGCACGGCGGGGTCGGTGTCCTGCACGCCAAGCGAGGCGCGGCGGGCGCCGAGCACGCGGAAGGCCAGGACTTGCTGGGCGTCGAGGTGGCGCGGATCAATCTCGACACTGATCTCGGCACCGGGGGCGAAGGTGAAGAGCCGGTGCACGGCGTCGGCAAATCGCGTGAGCTGGTCGGCGGGGAAAAAGGTGGGGGTGCCGCCTCCGAGGTGGAGTTGGGTGACGGGGCGTTCGCGGTCGATGCGGCGGGCCATGAAACACATCTCGGCAACGAGGTCATCGAGATATTCGGCGGCGGCATCGACGCGTGTAGTGATGATGTTGTTACAACCGCAGAACCAGCAGCGCGCCTGGCAAAAGGGAAGATGGAAGTAGAGGGAGAGCGGATTGCGGGCGGCGCCGGGGGGGGGGGGGGGGGGGGGCGAGGCAAATGGCGGCGGTGTCGCAATGTGGGTCTCGCAGGTAATCGTCATGGTCGCGGAATATACGCCCGGTTTGTCCCGCATCCTCAGCGGAGGTTGGCGGGAATTGCGCATTTTTTGCGGCAGGGGAGGCTTGTGAACGGAGCGGCGACGTCCCCGTCGCCGGACGCGCGTCAGCGCGCCCCCCCCTCCCCTCTTTCCCGATCCTGCGGGACTAACGTCCCGTCCGGCGACGGGGACGTCGCCGCTCCGTTGCTGCTACGGTTTTTTACGATTTTTGCCGGCGGGAGAGCGTCTGGCTGTGGCTGTCGTTTTGGCGGCAGCAGGGGGATTCTCATTGGCGGTTGCGGTGGCGCGCACTCGCAGGGGGCGGGGGGGGGCGGCACGGCGTACTTTTTCGCACTCGTCCTGAAGGCGTTGGAGGGTGGTTTGCATCTCGGCGCAGGCGCTGGTGATGGTGGCAAGCAGGTCGGCATAGAGTTGCTGCTGGCCGCGCATCCAGCGGGCGAGATAGTTAACCATGTCCTCGGGCGCGAGTGGCGCAGGGACGGGATTGCTGGAATCGGGTGATGGGTTCATCGCACTTGAATGTAGGTTTTCCCCTCGTAGTCGAAGGGCTGCGCTTCCGGTTGGATCTCCACAAACACTCCGCCCGTCGCCCCCTTCACCAGTTGGAAGCGAAACTCTTCCTGGAGTCGCTGGAGGCTGGCCGTCTGTTGCTGCACCGTTGTCTGCAGTTCGATGTTCTGGCGCAGTTCCGTCTGCAAGGTTTCGCGGGTGGTCGTCAGTTCCTTGATCTCGGTCAGCAAGGCGGCTCGTTGCGATTCCAGAAGGGTGAGGTTGGTCTGAACATCCATCGCCAGCCGGTTCTGGGCGGCGATGTCCGTCTCGTTCACCAGCGTGAAGTTCCCGAGGTATTTCAACCCCGCTATCGCTCCCAGGCAGATCAGCCCCACGATCAAGATCGTCGTTTTGGCGGACTTGTGTGTGTGCGTCAGGATGTCCCGAAAGGTGTTCTCCTGCTGGGCCAGAATCCGGTTCGTTTGTTGTTCCTGACGCTCCACCATTTCCTTCGTCTCCCGTTCCAGCGCCGAGGTGTCCACCGTGGTCATTGGGAGTTTTTCGATCCGTTCCGCCAGTTCCGTCATTTTGCGGGAGGTCTGATCCAGCGTCGCGAGCATCGTCTGGCGCGATTGTTGGGACTGTAGCAATTCCTCCTGCCGGAGTTCCAGTTCCTGCGGGCTGGGCAGGGTGTCGAGCAGGGTCTTCATGACGTCCATCATCTCCTCGCGGCAGATGTGGCGGAAGCGTTCGAAGAGCGTCCGGCGCCATTCGGCTTCCTTCTCCCGGAGTCGCAATTGGGCCCGCTGCTGAAACTGCGTGAGCTGGGTGGGTTCGTGGGTCGGTTCGTTCGACATAATAAAATCCTTGGCGTTCTTCGATGAGACAGGTGTCGCCGCTTTCGCGGTCGATGACCTGCCAGGTGGTGGGGGTCAGGGGAATGATGTCGGCACCGAGGGCGTTGAGTTCGGCGAAAAATTGGTCGCGCAGTGCTTTGGGGGGAAGAGAGTCGTCGGGGTGGGCGTCCATGCAACAATGCATGAGGTTTTTTATCGTTTCGATCATTGGAATTGGGAACATCTGTAAATGAATGTCAGTAGGCTGGCGTCAAGTGTTTGCATGGTGTTTGCAGGTTACGCCCGCCCACTTGACATGCGGAACCGATAACCTGCCTGACGCCACGTATCAACGCCTGCGCGCCACGTTGGGACGCGGGCAAAATCCGTCCGCGTTTGGTCGCGCGGCCATTGAGGAAAAACTGGCCGGGGCCACGGCCCCCGCCGCCAGTGCCGACATGCGCCGACTCACGCCAGATTGCAGACCATGGTTGAGGATGAGTAGCGCATCAAGGGAGAGGGCGGATTATGTCAAAAGGCAAAGTTTAGAGCATTTTCAGTTGAGTTGTGCCCGTTGTCTTGGCGGTAGGGAGGCCTCTCCGAGTCCTCCGTTGTGCGTGGTGAGAGGATGCGAAACTCATAGGTGGTTGAAGCGTGGTTTCGGAGGCCTCGGAGAGGCCTCCCTACCAAGTGTTAAATGGCTACAGCCGCCCGGAAAATGAGTGAACTATGGTTTTTGTGTGAACCGCCAAACTTGCACGAGCCCCATCAATCCCCGGCATCCAGCGTCGGGGGGGGAGGGGGGAAGCAATTCTGAACTTGGTGGGTTGACTGGGATTCGAACCCAGAACCAACGACTTAAAAGGACGCTGCTCTACCATTGAGCTATCAACCCGTTCAGTTCTTTCGACCTGTTTGGCGCGAAGAAGGGGCGGTATTACGTGGCGTAAAGCGACACGGGCAAGACGAAATTTGCCCCTTTGAGAATGAATTTAATAATTTGCGCATTACGCGCACCAATGCATTGTCCTTACCAACTACCACAGCCCGCCCTGCAAATCGCAGAAGCAGGTCGAGCACAAGCACACCACTACGACGCACGTCATGACGACTTCCCGTGCATCCACTTCCCCTGACGCTGACCAGCAAGAACGCAACCGGCCTGTCACCGTGGCCATCGCGGATGACCATCACGTGGTCAGACAGGGCATCGAGGCTCTGCTCCGGATGTGCCCCGACATGGAGTATGTCGGCGGAGCCAGCACTGTAGATGAGGCCAGGCAACTTGTGCATCGCACCCGTCCCGATGTGCTGGTCTCGGACTTGAGCATGCCCGGCGGATCGGGAGTTGGTTTTTTGCGAAATCTCCGTAGGGAATGTCCGGATACACGCATTGTCGTGCTCACCATGCATGCAACAGCCCTGGCGATGCAGGATGCGTTTGACTCGGGCGCGCACGCCTTCGTGGCCAAAGACGATGCGTTCGACACGCTCGTGTCCATCATCCGGCGCGTTCACTCCGGCGAGGAATTCCTCTTCAGCCGGACGATGAAGGAGGTGACTGGCGGTTCGCAGGAAACGCCCCGGCTCGCGCCCCGTGAACGCGAAGTCCTGCAAGGCATCACCAAGGGGCTTTCGACCAAGGAAATCGGCGCACAACTGTTCCTTAGCCCCAAGACGGTGGAGGTTTACCGCGGCCGCCTCATGAAAAAATTCAACGTGACTAAGGGCACCGAACTGATCCACCACGCGGTGGCTTCAGGCATCGTGCCCATGACGCCCTCATCTTCATCCATCCCGACCTCTCCCGAAAAAAACGGCGCCTGATGGTTCACTCCCTCCATTCACCCCGCTGCCGCGGCGCTGCTCCCGACAATCCGCAATCCGCCTTCCCCTTCCTTCGCTCGTGACACCGACACCCACCGCAGTCCCCATTCCTTCGGTCTCCGGACGTCCGCACTTGATCGAATGGCGGTGGCAGCCGGTCATCGCGCTTGTTTGTTTTGCGGCCATCAGCCTATCCATGCTGGCCCAGAGAACGGCGGGGTTTGAGCATAGCCTTTTTTTTTGGCCGCCCGGCGGCATCATCCTGGCAATTTTCCTCCTTCGGGGGCGCCGCGTGTTCCCGGGGGTGTTGATCGGAAGCTTTGCCGGGTATTTGTGCGGCCTCGATCCGCTTCACTCGCTACTGTCCGCGAGCCTTGGCACAGCCCATGCCGCGCTGGGTTGCACATTGATCCGGCGGGCATGGCCGCGTGGTCCCCGCTACATCCCAAGCGCGCGTTTCTTTGCCATCATGATCGTGGCCGGCGCACTGATCCCTTCAACACTGACGGCCTGGCCCGCCTGGTATTTCGTTGAGCAATACATTCATCCCGGCATCGGATTCAGGCAAGGCTTCCTGGAGTGGTGGCTGGGGGACTGCATCAGCGTCATCGTGTTCACCCCGGCCGTTCTGCTGCTCCGTCCCTCGTTTCGGGAAAATGGACGGCGTTCGACAAAATCAATGCTGTGGGCGCTCGGTCAGATCGCGTTGTGCCTTTATGTTGCATGGCTGGTATTGACCAAAGGCGGGCCCCGCCCGGTCATGGCCATCACTGTGCTTATTGTGCTCGGCTGCGCGATCGCTCTGCGATGCGGGGTGATCGGAATCATCGTGGCCAATGTTGCCCTGCTCGTGGTGGCGGCCTGCGTCCAGGCCGGATTTGGAGGAACGGCAGGAACAAACCTCTCCCTGGGACAGCAAACCGAATTCGACGCGATCATCTTCGAAGTGACCGGCATTTGCCTGCTCGTGGCAGGCGGCTTTTACGACTATTGGCGTGCCGACCGGGAACTCCATGGCGTGTCATCGCGTGTGCTCAAAGCCCAGGAAATCGAACGCCGCCGGCTTTCCTCTGATCTGCATGACGGAGTCAGCCAGACGATTTTTGCCGCGATCATGCGACTGCGTCTGGCCTCCGCCGGCAGGCAGGTGGGCACGGAGCCCGCTCCGACACCGGAATCCGAGATGAACGCCGTCGCCGACGACCTTTCCGGCGCGCTCAAGGATCTGCGTCGCACGGTCGCGGGTCTGCGCCCCGAAATGCTCGATCAAAGCCCCTTTACCCACGTGCTCGCCGACTACTGTGCCGAAGTCGAAGGACGCTCCCCCGCGGACGTGCTGTTTTCCGACGAGACGACCGGCGAAGCCGAAAACCTCCCGCTTGAGGTGCGCGAGCACCTGTTCCGTCTGGTGCAGGAGGCGGTGTCCAACGCCCTCCAACACGGCAAGGCGTCGTTTGTCCAAGTGACGCTGTCGCCATCAAGCCGCCGTCCCGGCTGGCTGCGAATGCGCATCACGGACAACGGATGCGGTTTCGACCTCGCGGTGGGCGAGACCGACGACCGCCTGCATCTGGGCCTGCGCACGATGGAGGAGCGGGCGCGGATGGTTGGCGGAGCCCTGCGGATCGACTCCAGCCCGGGACGAGGCACTCTCGTTACGGTCAGCGTGCCGCTTGCAACGACAACCATGACTGCTGGGAAAAACTGATTTTTCAGCCATCAGGGAAAACCCTACAGGCGACTCCCCTCGGTGAAGCAGTCCACAAGGCGGCAACCTGATTTGCTATTACGCTCTTCACCAGCTGCTTAATAAGCGACACGGTCCATTCATCGGAGATTTCCTCCCAACATAAACGGATCAACTTCCCATGAGGATCGGGTTTTTTACCGACTGGCGACATCCGTGCCGTGGAACTAGAATTTTCGCATCTCAATTCTTTAATCCAAGCCACCTGTTTTCACCACATCCTGCGATGATCAAACTACACAAAATCCACTCATTTCGATCAAACGAATTACACTATGAATCCCTGTTAATCTCGAATCCTAAAATCCCACAACATTCTAAAGAAAACCATTCAACACCATTATGCATACGATCGTATATATAATGAACAAACGTATAATAGATACGCAAAAGGACCGCTGCCTACGATAATGTAGGTCAAGTATACACAAACGATTCCGCCGTCAGTAATAAATCATTTTAAAACCACAACATCATAACAAACAATAGCTTAATGTCGCATCAGGTATTTACCTGACTAGAATGAAAGTCAATATACTGATAGGATTGAAATATCCCGCAGAGCATTGATGCCGACATCGCTGATTTCGACCTGCTGGCATTCACCGCACTGCTCCGCCGCCAACGAATCCACGCCATTCGGCAAACACAAACCACTCCCTCTATCACACAAAGATGAACACCCTTCTTTCCGCATCAAAATTCACCTCCGTGGATCGATTCATCGATTCCGTCCAGAAACGCGAAATCAGGCCCCGGCGTGATCCCAAGCCGACCTCGCCCTCCATTGTTTCGTTCATCATCGAAACCACTCTAAAAAATCCCCACATCCCGATTGAGGGACTCCGCCGCGCGGTCAGCAAACACCACGGCGTCACCCTGTCGGGCAAAACCGTGGGCAGAATTATCGAATGCTACGGACTCCATGGCGGCCCCCAGCGAGACTACCTCGCCTGGCTCGAACGCGAATGGCTCGACGGCAATCGCAACCTCTCCCCCGAGGAGTGGGCCAAGGTGGAGCACTTCAACCCGGCCCTGTGCGAACGGCATGACGAAAGCAAACGCCCCGGCGACCTCTTGTGCCAGATGCACTTCCCCGTTATCGTTGGCGATGGCGTGTCTCCGGTCCACGCCCACGTGGCAATCGACACCTACAGCGGACATGCCATCGGGCACCTCGCCTCCTCCACGTCCACCCGTGAGGCCATCGACCTGCTTCACAGTCACGTCCTCCCTCGCTATGCCCGATGGCGGATGCCGGTCGGCGCCATCCTCACCACACGCGATTGCATTTATGGCCGGGCAGAGAACCAGCCCTTCCCCGCTTACCTGACCGCACATGGCATCCGCCACAGGCAGCAACGATCCTCCCGTCCCAACGGCTTTATTGAGCAATTCAGCCGGGTCTTTGCCAGGGAGTTCCGCCTGCCTCTCCAGATGCAAATCGAAACCTCCGCAACAGGAGACAGCGAGAGCCGCGCCCCCTTCATGCTGGTGCCGCTGCAGGAGCAGTTCGAAAAATGGATACACCATTACAACGTCACGCGCCCCTCATCCGGTTATCGCAACAAGGGCGCCACCCCTTGGGCGCGTCTGCAACCGTGGATACCCACCGACCAACGTCTCGCCTTACCTGCCGCTCTTTCGGTCGCCACCTAAAACACCATTCTCATGAAAAAAGCACCCGCCGACACCAAAGCTCGGAGTCGTCCCGGCCAGCGCACGCGGACGACGATACTCAAGGCTGCAAGCACAACGTTTGCCCGGAAAGGATACTCCGAAGCCACCGCCCGTGACATCGCCAAAGCCGCCGGAGTCCCGCTCGGCTCGCTGCTCTATTATTTTGGCAACAAGGAACGGTTGTTCCTCGAAGCCATTCGCCATTACATCTTGGAAGTCCCGCAACTGAAGCAGGTTTTCGATCCGCTTTTCACCCTTGCCACCCTTTGCAGTTCGCCCGCGCCGCAACAGGTCTCCAACGCCCTTCACGCCTCCGTGAAGAACCTCATGCTGCTCACCCATGGTCCAAACAAGCTGCCCGCAATCAACGGCCTCCTCCTGCGAGTCTTTGCCGATGGCTTTGCCGAGGCGCAGATCCTGGTGCTAAAAAATTTCGCCCCCATGCAATACCGCGTGGCGGAGTTGCTGACAAAACTTTGCCCTGACGACCGGCCCGAGCACGACATGGAAGCCTGGTTCTCGCTCTTCTGGGCGCAGGTTTTCTATCCCATCACCACGCGAGGCCTGCGACTGCTCGACCGCGGCTGGCAAGCCTATCCGTTGAAATGGATTCTCCATGCCTCGCATCGCATCGCCTGGTACCAATGCCTGCCGCTCGGTCTCCCCGAACCCGATGGTCGGGTGGAAATGCCTGTCATTGAGTCAATCAAGATCAAGGCAGCCCGGGAGGCCGAGTCGGAAGCAACCCAAGAAGCCGCGCAGCAGGAAGCCGCGCTTGAAACCGGACGCCGGAAAACTGGCGTGACCTGAAAATTACTCCGATGCCAAACCGCGGTCTTCGCCCCTCCCTGCCACCGTCCACTCCGGGAGGCATCCTATGTGGATTTCTCGTCTCGCTGGCGGTCACTTTTGCCTGCGTGTGGCTGAGCATCTACGTCTCCCGAAACGCATTCACCGGAGGCGGGCCAAGCTGGGCCATCGTCTTCTGGCCCGAAACCGGCTGCTCCATCGCTCTGCTCCTCATTTACGGACTCCGGCAATGTCCCGCCATCTACCTCGGCCACGTGCTGGCGCTCATCTGTTTTTATCCGCTCTCCCTCCACCCGGCCATCGGCATCGAATCCACCCTCCATGCCATGCTCTCCGCCTGGATCATCCGCCGGATATTCCCCGGCTGGACGATCCTGCCCAATGTGCGCTTTGACATCGTTCTGGTCGGCCTGGCTGGCGCGCTCGTTTCGCTGCCCTTCGCCCTTTTCAACTGCTGGAAATGGGGAGCCGTTTTGCCCGCCACCGATCATTTCTGGCAAAAAGTTCTCATCTGGTGGCTCGGTGAGACAACCAGCGTGGTCGCGTTTACTCCATTGATCCTCATGCTCTTCATGCCCGAGGTTCGGTCCGAACGCCGCCGCCCCCTCGAGTATCTGTTCTACATCGCCATTTTGCTGACCGGCGCCTGCCTGGCCTGCATATCCACGCGGCAGGGTGAAACGCCCGCGCCCGGCGCGCTCCTCATGGTCACCGCCTGCGTCCTGATCGGACTGCGCAACGGCACCGCGGCTGGCGTGATCTCCAACTGTCTCTTCTATGTCATCATCGGACTCGCCTACATCCTTTGCGCCCCCATCGAAGACGCCGTGCTGACCACCAACCAGGTGATTTTCGGCCACTGCCTGCTGCTCAACCTGATGGTGACGACGCTCCTCGTCGCCTCGGGCAACTTCAGCCACCGGCGCGCCGAGCGCGAATTGCGCGGAGTCTCCACCCGCGTGCTCAACGCGCAGGAAGCCGAGCGCCGCCGCCTCTCGCGCGACCTCCACGACAGCGTCTGCCAGACGATGCAGGCCATCGTCCTCCAGATGAAACTCCTCGGCCATACCAGCGCCCCGCTCGACTTCGAAAAGCACATCCAACCCCGCATCACCGATCTCGACAAAGCAGTCGCCGAACTACGCCAGAACATCGACGGCCTGCGTCCCGAACTGCTCGACCGCAGCAATTTCGCCGACGTCGTGCGGGAGTATGCCACCGCATTCGCCCGCCGGCATCATGTCGAGGTGACAGTGTACGCCTGCGATGAATTGCCGACATTGCCTGTCCCCAACCGCGAACACCTCTTCCGGGTCCTGCAAGAATCCCTCGCCAACGCCGTGAACCACGGCGGGGCCAGACACGTCCAGGTAAGCCTGCACCGTGATGCCGCCAGCGCCTTCGTGCTTTCGGTGCGCGACAACGGATGCGGCTTCGACGAGACCTCCCGCCAGCGCACCAGCCGCCCCCGCTACGGACTGCGCACCATGCAAGAACGCGCGTTCCTGATGGGCGGCGAACTGGCCATCGAATCAACTCCCGGCGCAGGCACGCATATCACCCTGAAGATTCCTGCCCTCCCGCCGCCTCCTATGCCAGAGTTGCGACACGCATAACCTCAAGCTCCCCTCCCCCCCCCCCCCCATGCGGCGCACAGGGGCCGGGGCCGGTCTGGCATCACTTCATCGCCCGCGCCAGCCGCTCCGCCATCTGGGCAAAACCGGCATCGTTGGGATGCACCGCCACCTTGTCGAACAACGCGGCGTCGTGGTCGATCAACGACGGCCCGTCCACCAGCGTCATGCGCGCATCCCCTGCCGCCACGCACGCGGCCACCACCTCGCCGATCGCACGACGGTATTCGTCTAACGGATACTTCGCCGTCTTTGGCCTCCATGTCGGCGGCACCCACAACGGCGTGATCACATACACCGGCGCATCGGGATGCCCGCCACGCAGGCGTCGCAAAAGCTCGCTCATGTTTTTGCGAAACACCTCGATTTCCGTGCCGCCCTGCCAGTTGTTCACCCCGATCGCCACGGAAAACAGATTGCCCTCCACCCCCGCCAGGAAATCCCCGTCCTTCGCCGCCGCCGAACGGCCTCCGATCCCCTGATTGATGACCTGCCAGCCCTTCGCCTCCGCCACCTGAAACGGATACGAACCCGCCACCGAACTCGCGGTAAATCCGTGCGTCACCGAGTCGCCAAACGCCACCCAGCGCACCGCCGGGCGCGGCGACGGTTTTTCCCAGTGCACCCCCGCCGCCACCTCCACTCCGAGCACATCCACCGCGTCGCCGTAAGGCAGAATCAATTCGTAATCATGAAACGCTCCCGCCGTCGCCGCCGTCCCCTCCCCTGCCCTGCCCATCGCTGCCTCGCCTGCATCCGGCACCGGCAACCTCAACGCCAGCTCCGCCTCGTATGACAGCTTTTTCGCCTTCCCTTCCGTATCCAATAATCGAGGACGCTCGAACCTCCACGCCACCGTGTCGCCACGCCCGTCGATCCTCCAGAAACCCACGCTGTTGTTCGCCGGTCCGATATGCCTCGCCGAGTAACGCAACCGCACCGTCACGACCGCGCTGTCCGTGCGGAACCGCACCCGCGCTCCTGGCGCATCCCACCGATAACCGCGCGCGTTTTCCAACACACGATCCACCCACGCCGCGCCCGACTGGACATCGCGCACCACCTTTCCGACCAGACAATCGCTAAACTCGATCCGCGGATCACTCCCCGGAACGACTTCGGCACCAGCCGTCAACGAAGACGCCGCCGCGCTGGCGGAAAACAAAGCAAACGCATACATAAGGATTCGGTTTTTCATGGGATAATTAAAAAACGTTCTGCATTACAGAACAGTTAAACAAACACCTGAAACAAGCTGATACTGCAAATCTGTCCCCATTTTCAGTCAACAAAGTTCTTGCCATGCCCCGTGGTTCTTATTTTCAAATAAATACCGTTCTATATTTCGAAACATTTATTTTCTCATCATGGCCGCTGTCCTTACCCTCGAAAAAAGCCTCCTCGTCCTGGAAGCCATCGTGCGTCACCCGGAAGGCATCGGCACGCGCCCGCTCGCGCAACTCCTCGGCATGAGCGTGGCCAGCGTCCACAACATCGCCACCACGTATTCCCGCACTGGATACGTCCGGCAGGACGAAACCACGCGCCTCTTTCACGCCGGCATTCGCCTCATGTTGCTCAGCCGTCACCCCTCTTATCTGCGTTCACTGACCAGCACCGCGCGCTCCGTCGTCCACGAAATCGCCGCCGAACTCAACGAGTCCGTCATGCTCGTCACCACCGACCACGGCCGCCTCATCAACCTCGAATACGTTCCCAGCACGCAGGCCCTCCGCGTTCAGGAACCCGAGGACATGGGCGGCGTCGCGCATGGCACCGCCTTCGGCAAACTCCTCCTCGCTCATTTTTCCAAGGCCGATCTCGACACCTACCTCCGCCAGTACGGACTGCCGCGGCACACGCCCAAGACCATCACGCACGAAGCCGCCTTGCGCCGCGAACTCGCCACCATCCGCGAGCAAGGATTCAGCGAGACGCACGACGAACTCTGCGAAGGCATCAGCGCCCTCGCCGTCCCCATCCGCGACCCGTGGGGAACCGTGTTTGCCTCCCTCGGAGCCAGCGCCCCCACCGTCCGCCTCAATGAACCCGCGCAAATACAACTCACCCTCGACGGCCTCCGCCGCGCCGCTGCCGAAATCGAAAAACGCTGGGCCGCCAGCGCCCCGCCCTCCACTGGTGACACTCCGCCCGGCAACCGCCGCGGCCGTCCCCGCAAGAAAATTAAGAATTAAGAAATCGAACCCATGCACACGGTACACTCACAACTTTCGCAACCCGGAGTGACGGCGCCCCGCGCCGCCCAATTTTTAATTCTTAATTTTTAATTCTTAATTTTCTTCCATGCCCACCCTCACACCCGTCACCTCCGTCACACCCGGCGCCGATCGCCGTCTCCGCCGACTCGTTTTCGAGCTCTCGCCCAAGCCCTTCCGCGACCCGACACCTGCCGGCACCGAGGCCGTCGCCCGCGAAATCATTTCCCAATACCACGCCCTCATCCAATCGGCCGACGCCCTCTCCTTCATGTTCTGGACCGCTGACGGCTCCGAAATCCTCGACTACCGGGGCTGCCCCGACAACGAAATCCGCTGGGCCCGATACATCGGCATCGCCAACGACGCCCCCCCCGGCACCATCCCCGGCACCCTGCACGGCACACCCCGCGTCCCCTACTGCGACAACCCTCCCCCCCCTCCCCTCACCTACGGACGCCTCCGCGACATCATTGAAACCCTCCGCCGTATCGCCACTGAAACTACAGGTAAACCCGTTACCTTTGGCACCACCTTCGACCCCGGCCCCGAATTCGCCGATTCCGATTTCAAATACAAGCGCCACCCCGAAATCAACAAAGGCGCCATCATGGGTCACAAACAATGGCTCCACTGTGCCTCCTCGCTCCATGCCGACGCCGTCGCCTACGCCGGTTTCCCCAACGGCATTCCCGAAGGCACGCCGCTCGGCACATTCCTCGGACGCCAGGCGCGCCACTTCATGCGCGATGTCGGTTTCGACTACATCTGGTTCTCCAACGGATTCGGATTCTCCCTCGATTCCTGGAACTGCACTGGCGAGGTATTTGACGGCACCCGTTTCGACACATCCGGCGCTCCCGCCGTCAACCGCTCCATCCTCAAATTCTGGCAGGATTTCCGCGCCGAGTGTCCCGACCACCCCATCCACACCCGCGGCAGCAACCTTTCCACCGCCATGGACCTCGCCGCGCACGCCTCCCCCATCCGCGACATCTACACCGGCGGCTTCAACCTCATCGCTCCCGTCAACTCCCCTTGGGCCGCCCTCAACCACGACTACGGCCTCGAACTCGTCGGCTGGATGTCCCACATCGCCGAACTGCCAGAGACAGTGAACAATGAAGCAGTGAACAGTGAAACAGTGGACGGTAAAAAAAATGCCAGCACTGATCACTGTTCACTGATCACTGATCACTGTTCTTCCGTCGGGTATCCATTCCGTTACTACATCCACGACCCCTGGTGGCTCAACTCCCCCTGGCTCGACCGCTACGGACGCGAACCGCACGACATCTACCTGCCACTCGCCTGCGCCCGCATCGCGCCCGACGGACGCATCGTTCCGCCCGATTCGCTCTCGCTCCTCACCATCGACGACTCCTACGGACGCCTTCCGCGTGAAGTTCCCAACGAGATCACGCCGCATATCCAGCGCGCCCTTGCCGACTTCTCCGACGCCCCCGGCCTCCTGACCTGGGTGTACCCCTTCGACGAATACCACGACCAGACCTTCGCCACGCCCAGCCGTGCCAGCGAAGTGTTTTTTGGCGACTGGTTCATGCGCACCGCAGTCAACGCCGGACTCCCGCTCAACACCGTCGTATCCACCAAAAACTACCTTGCCACCCGCTCCGCCAACCCGGCCCTCTACGCGCAGACCAACCTCGTCACACCCGCGCCCGACGCCGGCACGCCGCTCTCCGACGCACTCCTCGCGCACATCCGCTCCGGTAGTTCCGCCCTTCTCTACGGCCCGCTCACCCATGCCGATCCGGCGCTCCTCACGCTCCTCAACCTGCGCACCGGTGCCGCCCCACTCGACGGCGAATTTTTGATTGAAACCACCCTCACGCCCGACACTCACCGCGACGGTTCCTCCTTCCCGCAAAAACTCAACTACCGCCCCCTCCTCAACGGCGGCCCCATCGACACAGATTGGCTAAACCGTGACGCGGGCGTCCCGCCCGCATCTGTCGTCGAAACCCTAGCCACCGTCACCTGTCCGCGCACACAAGCCACGCGTCCCTTCGCCGTCACCGCCACACTTCCCGACTCCGGCGGACGGCTTATTTGGATACGCGGCGCGCTCTCCGAAACCGTCAAGAAAAGCCAAGCCCACCTCCCCACGCCCGACGATCCCGCCGAGTGGGCGCACACCGCCCGCCTCATGCGCTGGGCACTCGAAAAAACCGGCTACATTATCCGCTTCGACAAAACCACGCCCGCCACCAAAGACCCGCTCATCCTCTGCGCCCGCTCCCGCGGCGGCTGGATTTTTTCCGGTTTCACCACCAACACCACCACGGCCCTCCGCTGGCGCTTTCCGCAAGGCGTTCCCGTTCCCATCGGCGCCGACGTTGCCATCACTGCGAATGGTATTGGAGAAACGCATACGCCCGCCGCCTGGCACCGCGAATGCCGCGTCCTTGTCGAACAAGCAACACCCGGCGACGTGTCATGCCGCGAGCACCACTCCGGCGAAATTGGCATCACCCGTCGCCTCCGCATCACCGGCCTTAAAAACGCCACCATCACCTTCCTGCCCGACACGGACTTCCCGCCCGAAGCCGTCCGCATCCAGAAGGACCAAGGCTACCTTGGCACCGGTCCCGCGATTCCCTTCCGCCGCACCGCCGAAGGTCACTGTGTCACCACCGAACCCGTCACCGGCGAAATCTTCTGTTCCTGGTAACCACGTAGGGGCGTCGCTTGCGACGCCCGCGCCAGCCGGACAACGCCACAAACAACACGCAACCTCCATCAGCACTATCCATTTCCATTCCCATCAGCACGAGCGGGCTTCGCAAGCGAAGCCCCTACCTCCCGCCTACCTCCCACTTCTATCCAAAACCAAATGAGCACCACCACCACACCAACTCCTGCCTCGCAGCTCCCCTCCCCCCCCCCCCCCCTCTCCACTGCGCCCGCACCGCGCATTGCCCGGCTTCGCCCGCTCACTGCGCGCGCCGGACTCGTTGGCATCGGCCATCACGTTTACTGGCCGCAATTCCCCGGACTCCTCGACGAGATGGTCCGCAAACAAAATCACGTCCGCCAGCGCATCGAATCGCACGGCGTCGTTGTATCCGATTTTGGGATGCTCGACACCGCCCAAGCCGCGTATGACGTCGTCCCGCGCATCAAAGCCGCCGACATCGACATCCTCTTTGTTGACATGGTCACCTACGGCACCTCCTCGACCTTCGGCATCCTCTGCCGTGAGATCAACGTGCCCATCGTGCTCGTTGCGATACAACCCCTCGCCGCGATGGACTACCCCAACGGCACGACCCACATGCAACTCTGCAACGACGACTTTTGCTCCGTGCCCGAGTTTACCGGCGTCGCCATCCGCTTCGGACGCAAACCGCCGCCCGTCATCCTCGGCCACGAAAAAGACGACCCCATCGCCGAAGCCGAACTCAAAAGCTGGTGCGGCATTGCCAAAGTCCTGCACTCCCTCCGCCGCGCCCGCCTCGGCCTCATGGGCCACGTCCTCGAGTCGATGCTCGACATGCACACCGACCCCACCGCCATCACCGCCGCATTTGGCCCGCACGTCGTCCTCGTCGAACCCGGCGACATCCACAAACACTACCGCACGCCCGACACCGCCGCCGTCGCTGCGTGGAAAGAAAAAATCCTCTCCTTCTTCGACACCCCCGATCCGAAGTCCGACCCGCTCACCGAAAAACTCACCGCCGCCGACCTCGACACCGCCGCCCGCGCCGCCGTCGCGCTCGAAGGCTTGATCGCCGACAAAAAACTCGACGGCCTCGCCTACTACTACGAAGCCGAACCCGGCAGTGAACTACGCACGCTCGTCACCAACCTCATCGTGGGCAACTCGCTCCTCACCGGCGCCGGATTCCCGATGTGCGGCGAATTCGACATCAAGACCTGCGTGGCGATGATGATTATGGACCGTCTCGACATCGGAGGCAGTTTCGCGGAATTCCACCCCGTGGATTTTGCGATGGACAGCGTCCTTGTCGGACACGACGGCCCGCACCACATCAACATCGCCGCCGCCAAACCCGTCATCCGGAGCCTCAAAAAATATCACGGCAAACCCGGCAGCGGAGCCGGCGTTGAATTTCAGATCAAAGAAGGCCCGATCACCATGCTCAGCATCGGTCAGAAAGCCGACGGCAAGTTCAAGTTTGTGATTGCCGAGGGCGAATCCGCCCGACGTCCCATCCCGCCGACTGGCAACACCAACACGCACGGCATTTTTAAGCCCGACGTCCGCACCTTCCTCAAGCGCTGGGTGGCTGAAGGCCCCACGCACCACTTCGCGCTCGGCGTCGGTCACCACGCCGCCGAATTGGTGGAAATCGCCAAAATCCTCAACCTCGACCACGCCGTAGTCACCCCGCAAACGCGGGAGTTGTAGCTGATGATTGGGGGGGACGCGGACTCCCCCTATCCTGCTGCCGCTCTTGCGCGCAGACAGCGGCACGACTCGCGTTTCACGAGATCGGGCAACAGCAGGATTTCACGCGGCAGACGCACCACGCCGGACGTGTGACGGTGTTTGCCGAGTCGCAACGCGAGATGCGTCAGCGTTTGCACGACGCGCGAAATGTGAATGTCAAAGGTCGTAAGCGGCGGGTCGAGTTCGGCAGTAAGGGCAAGATTATCGTAACCGATGAGGCTGATGTCGTCGGGCACCTTGAGGCCGAACTCGCGGGCGGCGCGACGTGCGCCAAGCGCCAGCCAGTCGGAGGCGCAAATGATGGCGGTGGGGCGGTTGTTGTTTGAGTTTTCGGATGCTTGTTGCAGAAGGGACAGCAACGCGGCACAGGCGCCGTCCTTGTTGCAGAGATCGGCGGGGAGTTCGATGGCCCATCCCGGATGCGATTGCAGTCCAAACTCCCTCAACGCCGCCGGGAACGCCTCGATGTATCCAAGGAAATAATACTCATCGCCGGGCCCTGTCACCATCGCGATGCGTTCGTGCCCGAGCGCGGCGAGATACTGGACTGCGGTGTTGCAGGCGTGCCGGGTGTTCGCCACGACGCAAATCTGGTCCGGGTGCGGCGATTGTTTGTCGTAGAGGAGCGCGGGGATGCCGAGCCGGTGGAGCACGTCAAACGAGTGCTGTTCAAAGTGTCCGTAAAACAGACCCACGTCCACGTCCTGCGCCTGGCGTTCGAGTTCGGCATCGTCCTTGTAATGGAGCAGAGACATGTCCGCGCCTTCGACTTGGAGGTTGTTGCGAAGCGCGTCGATGAGTCCGATCGCAGCGGGGTTGATGTCGCGCGCCGGGCTGTAATACGGCGCAAAGAACAGTCCGACGTGCAGCGCGGGCCGCGCCATGAGAAGGCGGGCCGCGCTGTTGGGCGCGTAGTTGTGTTCGCGCGCGGCTTCGAGCACCTTGCGCCGCGTGCTTTCGCTGACGCCGCGGCGGTTGTTAAACGCCCGCGACACGGTGCCGACGCTGAGGCCGAGCCGCCGCGACAATTCCTGCAAGTCGATGGTCTCGACCTTGCCAGTAACGGAGGTTCCATCACCGACGCCATGCACGGCTGCGGTGTCGATCTCAGGGCTGCTCATGAAGGAGAACATAGCGGGCGCTCGCTCAACGCATCAAGTGTGCGATGCGGGGCGTGACGAGATTCCGGTTACCGTTTACGCTGACGGCGGGCCGCACCTGCGACGGCCAGTCCAGCGAACGCACAAATCACTGCATACGTCGAGGGCTCGGGGACGCTGTTCACAGTGTAGTCGATCACGAGTTGCGCCGCGTGCCGTCCTTCTTTGACACCCTCTCGGGAAACGAATCGGATCAATTCCCGCGCGGTTCCTGTTTCGTCCGCATTCTTGAGCAAAAGATTGACGATGGAGCCCGATGACAGCGCCGAGCCCACCCATTCAGTCAATGAGGCGGAACTCCACGAGTAGTCCACAAATGTGCCACCCTTGGTGCCAACGTTCTGGCTGGCCAAAACCGCTGCGTCGAATGTACCGCCCGGCGCCGCCCACGCCACGCTTTGGTTCTCGCGGGTGGCCCAGTTGGCTTTCGCCTCATCAAACGACTCCATCAACCGGTGCAGATTGAGCGTGAGGATTGCGTCGCCGGAATTCACATCATTGTCATCCTTCTGAATGACCAGGCTGACGGAGTTGATCGTCGCTCCGGTGGGGAGCGATACCCCCGACAGATCAAACGAGAGCAAGGCGCGAAAATCATTGGTCCCCGTTGACGCCGTCTGCCCGACAAACATGAAAGTGCCGCCGCCATTTGCGCCGGAAGTATTATTGGACTGGTCGCTGCGCAGATAGGTGTCAGCGACGACAGAAACCTCTTTCTGGGCGGCATATGCCATGCCAGCGAGGACGGAAAACGCATAGAACGCGCCGAGTATTTTTATAAGTTTATTATTCATAGTGTGTTGTGTTCAGGGTTCATCATTTGTCGGGATTGACGAAAGAAAAACGCAATCGCTTGCGCTTATTTACGCAATAAAAATCGGATTAATTTTAAAATCATCCCATTGAGTAATATGTTTAAGGCATGGTTATGGCTGCTTCATTTCAGAGGAAAAATCAAAAAATAGAGAGAAATTTCTAGTTTTTTGAAAAATTATTGACGAACGTAACCGCTTGCGCATTGCATCGAAATCGGAAACGAAATTCCGATATCACTCCGCAACCTCCATCTCTCATTATGATCCCCCCCCCCGTCGCCGCCCGAACCGGTAAGCATCGCGCCGCCTTTACGCTTATCGAATTGCTGACCGTCATCGCAATCATCGGCATCCTTGCCGCCATCATAATCCCCACGGTTGGCAAAGTCCGGCAGACCGCCACCCGCGCCCAATGCATCTCCAATCTTCGGCAAACCGGCTTGGCGATCATCAGCTTTGCCAACGACAACAAAGATTATTTGCCTGGGGGCCGCGGCGTTGGTTTGCGTGGAACCATTTCGCCCATCGTTACGATTGGCAGCAGCGCAGACCCATACTCTCTCGTCACCCACATCGCTCCCTACATTATGAGCAACCTGCCAGCCACCGCCGGCGCCACCGCCCGGCTGGACGTGCTCATCTGCCCGGGTCGCCAGCGCATCATGCCCATCACCGGCCCCCAACCCTCCTACCTTTCAAACAACGGTGGAGCCGCGCTCGCTGGCGGAGGCAAGGCGCGTCCTTTGGGCTACAGCGACCAGCTCCAGCTTCCCCGCCGCATGGCCGAGTTTGCCTCCACCTCACGCACGGCGCTGATCTTCGACTTGGACAACGCCATCTGGAAACGACTCGGCGCCACCTCAACCGACGTCCCTGGCAATCCCGTGCACGGCAACGTCCGCAATTTCCTCTTTGCCGATGCCCACGTCCAAACCATCACCGGCAACGACTACGATCCGCTCCTCGTCATCAAAAACCCCTGATCCTGCCCTCCCCCCTCCCCCCCCCCCCCGCCCCTCCTCCCCACGGCTCTCCATCCTATTTCCCTCCATGCACCTGCCTCTTGCACTCATGACCCTTGTGGCCATCACAACCAGCCTGCAAAGCGCGTCAGCACCAGTGGTGCCAGCCACCCGTCCGCTCCCGCCCCTCTCCGCTGCCAGAATTGAGCAGATAAGCGCCTGGCTTCCCGACGCCCCGACGCACTTCGCCCCCCCCTTCACAGACCGCGCCTTCTGGTCTCCTTGGACACAGACCCCGGCCGGACGTGCCATCATCACCCAAGCCGCGACGCTCTCCACCACCCCCCAACCCCTGCTCACCGAAACCCTCTTCGACGACTTCAAACGCACAGGCAACCGCAACACCTACGAAAAACCCTTCAACGAACGCATGGTGCGCCTCGGCATCCTCACCTTTGCCGAAGGACTCGAAAACGAGGGGCGTCATCTTCCGCAAATTCACAAGGAATTTGCCGCCATCCTCGACGAACCCTCCTGGGCCGCCTCCGCCCACGCCGGACGCCAGCGCACGTCATGGAAATCCAACTACGACAACGTTGACCTCGCCGCCGCCGCCCGCGCCTGGAGCCTCGCCACCATCGACTGGCTCCTCTCCGACCGGCTCCCCCCCGGCCTTCGCACCCGCCTTCGCAAGGAAGTCCGCGCCCGCGTCCTCGAACCCTATCTCCTTCGCGCCCGTGCCCACGAAGCGGATACAAATTTTGGCTGGATGAACGTCGGCCACAACTGGAACCCTGTCTGCAATGCCGGCGTCATGGGCGCGGCCCTGCTCCTCCTCGACCCGCGATGCGAACGCCACGAGCAAGCCGAGTTTGTCGCCGCCTTCGAAGCCTACGCGCCCGCCTATCTCGCCGGATTTGGCGACGATGGTTACTGCGTGGAAAGCCTCGGTTACTGGAATTACGGTTTTGGTCATTTCATCCTCGGTTCCGAAACCATCCGCCGTGTGACAGGCGGACGGCTCGATTTGCTCAACCATCTCAAGACACGCGCCATCGCCGGGTTCGGGCTTCGCTGGGAAATCGCCGGCGGATTATATCCGGCATTCGGAGACGTCACACCGGGCCACAAACCCGCTCCCTGGATACTCGATTTTTCCGCCAGCCGGTTCCGGCTCGGCGCCACCACCGGCTCGCCCGCCTCCTTTGACGCCCCGCATCCGCTCGGTCCGCACCTCTATCGCGTGCTGTTCGACCTCACGATTCCGCGCCCACGGGAGCAGCAAAAAAACGAAAATCGCCTCGCCCTGCGCGACTGGTTTCCCGATGGCGGCGCGCTCATTTCACGCCCCGTCCGGCCTGCCACCGGCCTGGCTGTCGCCATGAAAGGCGGCCACAATCTGCAACCCCACAATCACAACGACCTTGGCTCGTTTGTCATCGTCAACAACGGCCAACTCATTCTTAGCGACCTCGGCGCGGACAGCTACACGCGAGCGCTCTTTCACCCCGAACAACGCTACACCAGCGCCCTCAACAACTCATTCGGACACCCCGTTCCCCGTGTCGCTGGAAAACTCCAGCGCACCAGCAAGGACGCCCGAGCCGAAACCGTAAGCCTCGATTTCACCGATACCCGCGATCTTTGGGAAATCGACATCACCTCTGCCTATACGCCTGACGTTCCCTCGCTCAAACGCCTCACTCGCACCTTCATTCTCACCCGTGACGACAACTCCGCGACCGCCACCGGAGGATGTTTCGAAATCATTGACCGCGTGAAATTCGAAACACCACAAGCATTCGGCAATGCCCTCATCCTCGACCCGCGCCAACACCATGCCTTCGAAGACCGAAACATGCTCCGCGTGCAACGCGGCAAACAATCGCTGCGCGTCACCTGGACTGCCATCGCTGATGGAAAATCCGTTCAACTCCACACCAACAGTGAACCTCTTTACGGCATCATTCCGGACCAAGCCCCCAAGGGCAAACGTCTCGGTTTCGATCTCCAAGAACCTGCCGGAGACGCCGAGATTCACCTCCTCCTCACACCATGACTCGTCTCCATCTCACAACACTTCTCGCCACCGGAATAACCACTGCGGGTGTCATTTCTCACGCGCCCGTTTCCGCGCTTGCATCCCCACCGGCAGCCGAAACCAAAACCGTTTCCGCTCCTCGCACCTTCATTTACCAACTCGAAGAAACCTTTGAAAACCCGGCGCTCCGAATGCCGCCCTGGCAGATCGAACGCGGCGATTACGAACTCGGAAATGTTACCATTCAGGAAAAAACCGTCCGTGCAGGAAGCCGCGCAGTGAGTCTCGTCAATCGCTACACTGATCCTCGACCCGCACGGGAGCGCACCGAGATGGTGGCCACCAAGAAAGGGAACATCGAATGGGATCAGGAATATTGGATCGGCTTCAGCTTTTATCTCAAAGACTGGACCCCCAGTGCCTTTCCCGAAATGGTTCACCAATTCCATGCCATTCCCCACCAATACAATTGGAAAAACAAGTCAGGCCGCAATCTGACCAGCATTCGGATCGAAAACGGAGTAATGGAATTTCACGCCATCACCCAACCCCGCGAAGGCCCGGCTACTGGCGGTGCATCCGCGGACCCCGTCTGGAGTGAGGCCGTTCGGAGCAACGTTTGGTATGACTGGGTGATTCATGTCCGCCCCTCAACCACACCAAACGGCCTGCTTGAGGTCTGGAAAAACAACGAACTTATTTATCAACAAAAAGGCCCCAACGTAGATCCATTCGACAGTTCCGGAGCTTCCGCCATGCCCCGTCATTATCTGAAGGCAGGAATTTACAACTGGCACTGGGTGCGCGCCGCGCCCCCCGATGTGACCGTGCGTGAAATCATCTATGATGAAATCCGCATGGGGCACGTTGAAGGCGGCTACACTGGAGGCCGCGAAGGAGTGACACCGGGCGCGGCGATGGAACAAACTCTGGTTCAATAGGGCACACACTGAAAACTCCCCCCCCCCCCCCTCGCAAAATAGAACCGCCCGGCGAACCAGTGTCCCCCGGGCGGCGTTGTTTTCTTATCGTGTTAGACAGTCGCGTAAAACCTTGCGGCCTTGCGCAACTGATTTGCTGGCACCCACCGACCTAGCGCCTGAGAGAGACGCGCGGCCTGGGCGGCCGTTGCTGTATCGCCTGGCAGAATATCCGAAACCGAAGGCCGCGCATTCCTGCGCGCCGCCAATCCCGGCAACCCTGTTGCAGCGAGTGTGCTGTTGGTGGTGTTCATGATCAGATGGAACCCTCGGGCAACATGCCCCAAGGCTCCCGGCTGACCACGAGCGTCATCAAAGAACGCCCGAACTCTTCTCAAAACCTTCCGGAAAATCAATCCGGTGTTTGGGCTGTTTCAAAAACGTAACAATTCGCAGGTTGCGTTGACGCTACGCCAGTGAAACCGCCGCCCTGCTCCACGCCTGCCACACGCTTCTGGCGCATCGGCTTTGCGGATACCGCGATTGCGGTTCTTGCGGTTGTTGAGATTTCCGTCCGGCTTTCATGACACCCTGTAATATGCATGCCCCGTGCCAACTCCGGGGTCGATGATTGCGTTGCCTCCATCCCTCCCTCCCCCCCCCCCCCCGCGCACACATTCAGCTTTCAGCCTTCAGTTTTTAGCTTTTCAGTCTGCCCACGATATGACGCCCATCCGCCAACTCGCCTTCGTAATCAATGAACAAAAACCCGGTGCCCGTGAACTGGCGGAAGACCTCATGGCCCTCGCCCGCCAAGCCGGCATCACCACCAAGGAGACCGACGCCTATCCCATCCCTCCCGGTTACCTCGCCGGCCAGGATGCCTGCTGCGTGATCGGCGGCGACGGCACCCTCCTTGGCGTCGTCAACGAAGCCGCCACGCACGATGTGCCCGTCATCGGCGTCAACCGCGGCACGCTCGGCTTCCTGACCACCTTCACCGGCGACGAAGCCCGCGCCTGTTTCCCCGCGCTCCTCGCCGGCGGCTACACGCTCGCCACGCGCTCGCTGCTCTCCTGCTCCGTCGGCCAAAACTGCCACGCGACCGCCCTCAACGACGTGCTCATCAAGGAAGCCAGCAGCGCCCGCATCGTCACCCTCGGCGTCGAAGCCGACGGGGAGATCGTCACCAACTACCTCTGCGACGGTCTCATCATTTCCACCCCCACCGGCTCCACCGCCTACAACCTCTCCGCCGGCGGCCCCCTCATTCATCCCGACGCCGAAGTCCTCGCCATGACGCCCATCTGTCCGCACACGCTCAGCAACCGCTCCATCATTTTCCACCACGGCGTGTGTCTGCGCGTCATCAACCGCGACCCCGCCTCCCGCCTCACCGTCACCGTGGATGGCCAGCCTCTCAACTCCGCGCCCTCCGGCGAACCCGTTGACATTTCCCTCTCCACCCGCCGCCTCCGTCTCGTGCAAAGCACCAGCTATTCCCACTTTGCCGTCGTCCGCACCAAGCTCAACTGGAGCGGCGGCGCCAAATAACCTGCGCACCTCTCGCCACGCCCGCCGCCCGATGACAGCATCCAGCATCCAAAAAACCAATACACATCCCCGCCCCCCCTCCACTGAGGCCGCCTCTTCCCACTTGGATGTTGGACGTTCGACGTTGGATGTTGAACGTTCGGGGCGAAGCCCCGCCTCCCTTCCGCCCCCCCCGCGCGAAAAAATCCTCGTTGCCATGTCCGGCGGCGTGGACAGCTCCGTGGCTGCGCTCCTCCTCAAACGCGCCGGCGCCGACATCGAAGGCGCTTACATGAAAAACTGGATCAACGAGGACAACATCATCGGCGACTGCCCCTGGCAGCAGGACATCGAGGACGCCCGACGCGTCGCCGACCAACTCGGCATCCCCTTCCGCGTCGTCAACCTCATGGACGAATACCGCGATCGCGTCGTTGCGTATCTGCTCGACGGATACCGACGCGGCCTCACGCCCAACCCCGACATCATGTGCAACCGCGAGATCAAATTTGGCGTGTTCCGCGCCTGGGCTCGCGACCACGGCTTCACCGCCGTCGCCACCGGTCACTACGCCCGCCGCGTGCCACTTAGCGCCGCCGACACCGCACCCGCCGCCTGTGCTTCCACCGTAGGGGCTTCGCTTGCGAAGCCCGCGTCCGCCAACAACGCTCAATCCGCCATTGTTGCTCCCTCCGGCTGCGCGGGCTTCGCAAGCGAAGCCCCTGCGCCCTCCGCCTGGGCACTGCACGAAGGAGCCGACCCCAACAAAGACCAATCCTATTTTCTGGCCCTCCTCACGCAGGCGCAGCTTGCCGATGCCCGCTTCCCCATTGGCGACATTGAAAAACCCGAACTCCGCCGCCTCGCCCGCGAAGCCGGACTCGCCACCGCCGACAAAAAAGACAGCCAGGGCATCTGCTTCATCGGCCAGGTCAAAATGCAAGACTTCCTTCGCCAATACGTCCCCGACAATCCTGGTCCCATTGTCCGCGCCACGGACCAGCGCATCATTGGCGAGCACCGCGGTCTGCATTATTTCACGCTCGGCCAGCGCAAAGGCATCGGAGTGCCCTCCAACACCGACAACAAAGCCTACGTCGTCACAGGAAAACGCTCCGACGACAACACCCTCTTTGTTGCCTTTGACGGTGCCGACGCCCCCGGCCTTTTCCAAACCGAGGTGCGCGTCCATTCCCTGCAATGGAACACTCCTGACGGCGCGCCTCCCGCCTTCCTCACCTCCGGCGGCCCCGGCCCGCACGCGCTCGAAGGCCGCGTCCGCTACCGCGATCCGCGTATCCCCTTGACCATTACCCTCACGCCCGACCTCGCTCCCGCCACCGCGCACATCCGTTTCGAAACGCCCCAACGCGGCCTCGCCAGCGGCCAGATCCTCGCCCTTTACGCCGGCCCCCGCCTCCTCGGCGGCGCGGTGTACACGTGAACCTCACGCAAGCTCACGCCTCTGATTCGCCCCCGCGCTGCGTATCAGTCCGGCAATGACACCCAACAGCGCATTCGGCAGATTTAGGCACCGCCGGGTCGTGCCACGTCCGCCACCTCCCGCCACTTCGTCAACGCCGTCCGGGGTGCGCGCCGGCGCGCAGCGCCCGGGCGCAGGCCACCATGTTCTCCAGCGAAGGGCGCACCTCGGTCCAGCCGCGCGTTTTGAGGCCGCAGTCGGGATTCACCCATAGGTTGCCCGGCGGGATCACCTCGCACGCCTTGCGCAGCAACGCCTCCATCCCGGCGACCGCAGGCACGCGCGGCGAATGGATGTCATACACGCCCGGTCCGATCTCCGCCGGGTAACGAAAATCCACAAATGCGCCGAGCAACTCCATGTTCGAACGCGAGGTCTCAATCGTGATCACATCGGCATCCAGCGCCGCGATGCCGTCGATGATGTCGTTGAACTCCGAGTAGCACATGTGCGTGTGGATCTGCGTGTCGTCGCGCACCCCCGCCGCGCACAAACGAAACGCGCCCACAGCCCATTCGAGATAATTTTTCCAATCGTCGCGCCGCAGCGGCAGTCCCTCGCGCAATGCCGGCTCGTCTATTTGGATCACCGCGATGCCCGCGCGCTCCAAGTCGAGCACCTCGTCGCGCAACGCCAGCGCGATTTGCCATGCCGTGTCGCGCCGCGACTGGTCGTCGCGCACGAAGCTCCATTGCAACATCGTCACCGGCCCCGTCAGCATACCCTTCATCGGGAGCTTCGTCAGCGACTGCGCATACGATGCCCACCCCACCGTCATCGGCGCGGGCCTTGTCACGTCGCCATAAATCACCGGCGGCTTCACGCAGCGCGTGCCGTAACTCTGCACCCAGCCGTTGGCCGTAAACGCGTAGCCGCGAAGCTGTTCTCCAAAATACTCCACCATGTCATTGCGCTCGAATTCGCCATGCACCAGCACATCGATCCCGATCTCCTCCTGCCAGCGCACGCACGCGGCGATTTCGCATTCGATAAACTCGCGGTAATTCGTGCCGCTCCATTCGCCCCTGCGCCACCTCGCGCGCGCCGCCCGCACCTCCGCCGTCTGCGGAAACGAGCCGATGGTCGTCGTCGGAAACAACGGTAACCGCAACCGCTCACGTTGCGCCGTCTGCCGCACCGCGAACGGCGACACACGCGCCAAGTCCGCCGCCTTCACCGACGCCAGCCGCGCCTTCACCTCGGGTTGGTGGATGCGTGTGCTTGCGCGCCGCATCTTCGCCACCCGCTGATTTTGTTCGAACAACGCCCGCGTGCGATCGCTCACGCTGCCCTGGCCGGCAGCCAGTTCACCCAGCGCCGCCAGCTCAACGAGTTTTTCCTCGGCAAACGCGAGCCATCCGAGCAGTTCCGCGTCGAGCTTCGTCTCCGGCCTCAGCGATACCGGCACATGCAGCAACGAGCACGACGGCGCGAGCCACACTCGCTCCGCGCCGATCAGATCCACCGCCTTTCCGATCAACGGCAGTACCGCATCAAAATCGGTTCGCCAAATGTTGCGACCATCCACCACGCCAAGCGACAAACACCGTCCCGCCGGCAATTCGCGCAACACCGTGTCGAGTTCGCGCGGCGCCCGCACCAGGTCGATGTGCAGCACCGCCACCGGCAACCGCAGGAAATCGCGCAGATTGTCGCGCAGTCCGCCAAAATAGGTCGCCACGATCAACTTTACGCCTGCCTCGCCCGCGACCTCCGCCAGCCGTGCATACGCCCGTTCCAGCGCCGCGCGCTGTGTGGCGGCGAGATCGAGCGCGAACACCGGTTCATCCAGTTGCACCCACTCCGCGCCCAGTGCCGCCAGCTTGCGCAACACCTCCGCATATACCTCGACCAACCCGTCGAGCAGCGAGAACCGGTCAAACTCCCCCGCTCCTGGACCGGCACCCGCGCCGCCCTGCGCGTTCACCTTGCCTAGCGCCAGATACGTGACCGGCCCTACGAACACCGGCTTTGTCTTGATACCCAGTGCCAGCGCCTCTGCGAATTCGACAAACGGCTTTGACGACGCCAGCCGGAACCGCGTCGCCGCGCCAAATTCCGGCACGATGTAGTGATAGTTCGTATCAAACCACTTCGTCATCTCGCTCGCGAACGTTCCCCCGTCCGCGTCCCCTCCGGCACATGCATCGCAGCCGCACCTTCCAACATGCCCGCTCTCGCCGCCGCCGCGCACGCCGCGCGCAATGGCGAAAAATGTATCCAGATCAACATTACCATCCACCTCGCCAAAGCGCGGCGGCACGTTGCCGACAAGGCAGCTCAAATCGAGCACCTGGTCGTAAAAACTAAAATCGTTGGACGGGATCAGCGAAATCCCCGCGTCGCGCTGGGCGAGCCAGTGCGTCTTGCGCAAGTCGCGGGCCATGGATTCCAGACCGGCGCGGGGAAGTTTTCCCTGCCAGTAAGCCTCCACGGCTTTCTTGAGTTCGCGCTTCGCGCCGATGCGCGGGTAGCCGGACGTATGCGTAACGAGACTACGCCCTCCAGCGTCGGGCAACGACACGGATGCGGGCGTGGATACAGATGCGGATGCGGACATGAGTTTGGTTTTCCTTATTCGAGCGATGAGGACTCCGAGCGGCGGATTGGACTGGATTCGATGAGTGATCGGATCGACATCAAAACGCCCTCGGCTGTTGCCGGGATCGTACGTGCAGCCGGGTATTCGGACTCCGGGTTTCCCGCGAATCGCGCGGTGGCACGTCGTATTGTGTCATCCACTACATTCGCATCCTCACCTCTCGCCTTGGCTGCGCGGTGAGACGCACCACGCAGCTGTGCTTTGTTCGCCACGCGCCAGACACATCCGGCCGATAAACGACCGGCGTGCAGGCGCACTCGATGAAGGCTTGTAACCCGATACCGCAGCGCGACTGTCGCCGGTTCTCACGGCATTCCCCGTCCGCTGCACGCATTGAAAAAAGTTTCAAACAACGGCCACACATGACGCATATCCTTTTTCAGAAGTCAATAGACGCATCAACGAATCTAGATATGTGACTATTCTAACTAATTCCACATCTTCATCCAGCAAATCCGGCAAATCATTTTGTCCTAAAATTATTCAAAACAAATCCGAAAAATGATAAGGCTTATTTTATGATTATGATAAACAAGTAATTAAAAAACAATAAACCATTTTCAAAATTTGCTTGATTTTGCACAATTAATACTCAAAACATCTGTCTCGTTCAACCCTCTGATACCTGCTCCGATGTTTCCCATGTTAACAGAATCCCAAAAAAAGGCCGATTTCGTGTTTTCCGAACTGGAGCGCCGCATCGCCGAGGGCGTGTGGAAAGTCGGCGAGCAAATCCCGACCGAGGCCGAGCTTTCGGAGGAATTTTCGTGCAGCCGCGGCACGGTCAGTCGCGCCATTGCGCGCCTCTCGCACGAAAAACTCGTCGAGCGCCGCACCCGCGCCGGCACCCGCGTGGTGCAACGCCCGCAGCCCGGCGGACGAGGACGCAACGGCGGCGCGCACGCACTCGACCTCGACGCCTGCGCCTGCATTTACCCGAGCGTGGAGCACGAGGGCATCGCGATGATCGTGCAGGGATTCCAATCCGCCGCCAACGAAGCCCGCCAGCGCGTCATGATGCTGACCACCGGCATGGATTTCCGCAAGGAGGCCGAGATCGTTGGACGCCTTAGCGAATTTAACGTGCGTGGTGCTGTCATTTATCCAGTGATACGCAGCCCGCAGGATCAGGTTTACTACATGCAGATGATCCTCGCCTGTCCCTACCCCGTGGTGATCGTCGGCGTGAACATCCCCGGCGTTAACCGCCTCGGCGTGGCGATGGACGGTCAACACGCCGCCTACACGATGGCCCGCCACCTCATCGAACGCGGCGCAAAACGCATCGGTTTTCTCGCCAACTACGCCTGGGTCCCCACCGTGCGCGACCGTTACATGGGTTACCGCCAGGCGCTCAGCGAAGCGGGCATGGATTTCGTCTCGTTCGCCTACCAAGAGACGAAAATGAACCCACGCTTCGATGATCCTCTCGAAGAGCCCACTCAACTCGGTCGTGACTACCTCGCCCGCTTTGGAGATTCCGTGGATGCCGTCGTGTGCCACGAAGATTTCATCGCCCACGGCCTCATCCGGGCTGCCGCCGAAGTCGGCATCGATATACCAGGGCGCCTGAGAGTGACCGGCATCGGCGGCCTGAAGAAACTTCCCGCGCTTCCGCATCCATTGACCACCTATCGCCTGCCTTTCGACCAAATGGGAGCCACGGCCTTCCGTATCCTCCTCGACCAAATCGCCGACCGTTACTCCGGCCCGCCCGAGACGCTGCTCAGGGGCGAATTCGTCACCGGCGGCACCGCATAACTCCGCTCTTCAATCTGTCCCTGTCTCCTCCCCTTCCCCCCGTCATGAGCATACAAAACCCAACCAACCCCGAGCCAGACCGTGGCGGCGCCTTCACGCTCATCGAACTCCTCACCGTCATCGCCATCATTGGCATTCTGGCGGCGATCATCATTCCCACTGTTGGCCGCGTTCGCATGAGCGCACGCCAGGCGGCCGCGCTTTCGAATCTTCGACAAATCGGCGTCGCCGCCAGCACTTGGAGTCATGACAATAAAGGGCGCATCGTTGCCGCCTTTGACGAAAACGGCGAAAGCACCGCCGATTCTTTTCGCAACTGGACCGGACTGCTCGCGCCCTACGTCGGCTTCGACAAGCCTCAAGTCGGCAGCCAATACAATTATTTTTCCGGAGCGAACAATGTGCCTGTCTATGCGTCCGTGTTACAGCCCACCCGTTGGGGTTATGGACACAATGTCAAATACTGCGGCAACCCGAAACCTCCTGGGAAATGGGTTGCCCTGTCAGAAATCGCTACTCCGGCCCGCACGGTTTTGATGACATCCAGCTACAGGCCTGACGACACGAGTGGAGATTTCAAAAAGAGTTGGAAAGCCTATGTGCGCGCCCCCAGTGAGGCTGATACCACTTCCGTAGTGGAGTTTCCATTCAACGGCAAAGCCGTCGTCCTTTGGGTGGATGGGCACACCTCCACCGAAACCGAAAAAACATTGATGGCGGATGATTCCCTCTGGGACAGAGAATAATTTGCATACCCCCAATCCCCCCCTGCCCCCCACCTCTACGCACCACAAATGACCATGAAACCCGTAACCTTGCTCACGCTCGCAACGCTGCTCGCGACATTCAGCGCGACACCACAAGCAACCGCCGCCGTTCCATCCGGCGAGGACGCGCTCAAATCGCAATTCGACGTCCCAAAAACAAACATCAAAACGAACATCCCCAACGCCCTTCGCATCCTCTTTATTGGCGACAGCATCACGCTGCACGGCACCAACGCGACCATCGCCCAAAAGCTCGGTTGGGACCACGAAGCAGGCATGGCCGCCAGCGTCCCCGGCAACGACTACGTGCACCTCTTCGCCGGCCAGCTTCAGGCGCTCCACCCCGATCGCAAAGTAGAGGTCTATTTTCACACACTCGGCGGCAGCGGCAGTGTGCAACAACGTCTCGCCGCCATTGACCAAGTGAAAGGCGTCGAACCCCATCTCATCGTCGTGCAACTCGGTGAACATGAAAAACAGGCTGACGGACTCGAAAAGCTCCAAGTCAACTACGCCCAACTCCTCACCGCCTTCAACGACCAGCAACCCGCCGCCCCGCAAGTCATCGCCATTGGTCCTTGGGCTCCCATTCTTACCAATAAAAACAGCCGTTACAACGGCTGGTCCGGCGAAGTCGAAAACTCCATGCGGACCATCTGTGAAACACAAAAAATCCCCTACATCTCCGTTCGCGATCTTGCCGACGACACCACCTGTTTCGGCTGGGGCACAAGCGGCGGCGTGCAATGGCATCCCAATGACAAAGGCCACGCTGGTTATGCCACCAAACTCCTTGCCGCCTATAAACAACTCTCCCTCGCAAACCGCTAACTTCCGCTCGCCCCTTCCCCCTCCTTCCCCCCCCTCCGACAAACCCGCACTTCAGACCATCATGAAAACTCCAACTCAAATCAGCCGTATCCATCGCAACCTTGGCGCGCTTGCCGCGTTGTGCCTGCCTGTTCTCCCTGCCGCTGCCGTCATTCTTGTCCAAACCGATTTCGATACCGGTTACACCACCGGAAGCATCCATGGGCAGTCCGGTACCACCGACACCGGACTCTCCGGCACATGGACAGTCGCCCAAGGAACCGACTCTGGAACCCCTGCAACGTATCAGAAAGACTTAGGCAACTTCACCATCGTGAACGGTGGCCTCTCCTACTCCGTCTCCGGCGGCGGCATCATCAACGGAGGTTCCAACGCGCTTCAATACACCTACGGCACGGCATCCAGCGCGAACAACGGTGCATATGTTTCCTTGGGCTCAAATATCAACAGTGATATTTACGTTCGTTTTCTCCTTAACGTACCCACTCCCGCCGCATTGAGCAGCGCCTCCCTTTTCCTGTGGCTAAGCAACGCCAGTGGCTCAAACCACTTGGCTGCCCATCCTGGCGCTGGCATCTACACAACAGGATTGGCCGCAGGATTGGCCGCACAAGCGTATCAAAACAGCGACTCAGCAATAAATTCCCGCACGGAAAGTTACCCGGTTACTGCCACAACCACCTATCTGGTCGTTGCCAAGATTAGCAAGGTCGGTGACTCCGTTACCAAATACAACTCCGCCTCCATCTGGGTGAATCCCGCGTATGGAGACGCAAGCACCCCGGATTCCAGCGTGACCGGAACCGGTACCAACATAACCTCCATCAACACCATCGGATTCCAGTTCCAGAACATGACCAGCACCGGATCACCCGAATACCTCATTGACGGCCTTGTCATCGGCACCACATGGGCCGACGTCATGCCGGCGCCGGTGCCCGAACCCTCCACCTGCGCCGCACTGGCCGGACTCGCCGCGCTCGCCCTGACCCTGATCCGCCGCCGCAAACGCCGTAGTTCAGAGCTTTAACCCGAACTACGTCAACCCAAGTGGCGCGGGCGTCTCGCCCGCAGACGGCAAAGCCGCCCATTCAATGTTCAATGTTCGATGTTCGATGTTGGACGTTGGATGTTCGGCGGCAACGCCGCCGCCCTCCCTCCCCCTTCCCCCCTCCATTCTCTTCCCATTTTTCGATGTCACCACACCACGCCCACCGTCCCCGCCACACTCGCCACTCCCTGTTCTCGCCGCAGAACCTGTTTTCTACTGTTAACGCCATCACCATTGCCGTCATATTTATTCAACTACAGACTCTGCAAGCCGCCCCTCCTGCCCCTCCCGTTGCCCCCGACTCCCTTGCTGCGCTGACTTTCACCCCCGGCCCGTTGATCCGCGAAGTGCCGCCCGGATTTTTCGGCGTGCACGACAGCCGTCTCTACGGCGTGGGCCGGACAAAAAACCACGCCGACGCCGCCAGCATCGACTTCATCCGCGATATCGGTTTTGAAAGCCTGCGCGGCCCCGACGGCACCGGCTCCAATTACTACCTCTGGCGAGAAGGCCGCGCCATCAACTCTCGCGACGCCGACTACAAAAAATACTACGGCGACCACATCGTCGGCATGATCGAACGCATCAACATTCGTCCCGGCTACCCGCCGCTCACGATGCAGGACATCTACCAACCCGCCGCCACACTCGACCTCCCCTACATCCTCTGCCTCAACGTCAGTTCCGAACCCGTCGCCTCGCTCGTCGAACAAGTCAAACTCGCCCGCACCCTCACCCGCCAGCCCGTGCGCGTTGAACTCGGCAACGAACTCTACGCTCTCATCAACAACACCGCCTACCCCAAAGTCAGCGACTACGTCCAACGCTGCGCGGAAATTCACGCCGCCCTCAAAGCCATTGATCCCGCCATTCAGGTTGCCGTCATTGGAGTCGGAGCCGACCTCGAAGGCCGCGTCAACGCCGACCCGGAACACGCCATGAACAACTACACCGTTGACATGGAAACGACGCAAAAAGGACGCCTTGATTTGTGGAACCAAAGCTTTCGACAACGCCCCGAAATCTATGACGCCGTTACCGTTCACATCTCCCCTCCCGTGAACGAAATGACCTCCTTCACCATCGACAGTCTCATGGATTACCTCTTCGCCTTCAACACCAGCAGCCTCGCGAAACTCAAAACCCAAGCCGCCAGCTTCCCCGGCAAACAACTCTGGGTCACTGAATGGGGATTCCTTCCCACCGGCATGCTGAAAACGGAAGGAACCGAGCGCGACCGTCTCCAATTCCTCAAAACCCCAGGCATGGCCATTGCCCGCGCCGACCGTCTCCTCTCGATGACCACCGCGCCCGGCGTATCCATAACCAACTACCACGATCTGGTCGGTGGAAACGGTTTTGGCGTCGGCCAGCGCAAACCCGGCACCGGCGACCCCGGCAAAATCGTCAAACTCCCTACCGCACATACTTTCAAGGCAATTGGCTCGCTCCTGCGCTCGCACCGTCACGCCTACGCACTCACGACCGACGCTGCCACCGACACTTGCGTCAACCGCGACATCGCCGTCCGTTACACCCGCGACATTATCAGTCTGTCCCCCATTTCCGCCTACGCCTTCGGCGACGCGATCGCGCCGCGCCAAACCGTGTTCATCAACCGCACGGCAACGCCGCGCGTTGTCGCGCTTGCCGGTTCCAAACTCCGCACGACATGGGCCTACGGCGGCCCCGATCCACTGCCGCACTTCAAACAAAATCCCAACAAATGGACCGACCTCCCTGTCGTGAATCCCGCCCCCGAAATCCTCCCGCCGGATTCACCCGCAACGGACACCATCGAACTGCGTCCCTACTCAATGACGATCTGCGAACTCGTCCCCTCCCCTCCCCCCCCCGCCACTGCCCATTGACCCAGTCACCCCCTGTCATGTCCGCCATCGCCACCACTCCCGCCATGCTTGCCGAAACACTGCACACGCCGATTGAAGACGGCGGCGACATTGTCGTCGTTGGTGCAGGCAGTGCAGGCGTGGCTGCCGCCATTTCCGCCGCCCGCTCACACTGCCAGGTCACACTCATTGATCCCGCCGGGTTTCCCGGAAGCACCTTGGCAAGCGGCATTCCACTGCTCGGCTGCCATGATGGCAACCGGCAGGTCGTGCGCGGTTTTTTCCAGGAGTTGGTCGAACGCCTGCACGCTCGCGGTGGCTGCGATGGTGACCCTGCCCGCGTCAATGAAATCAAAATTGACCACGAAAAGCTCAAAATTCTGCTGATAGAATTACTCGCCGAATCCGGTGTAAACGTGCGCCTGCACACGTTGCTTGCAGGCGTCGCCCGCGAAGGCGCGCGCATCACGACTGCGATCACCGAAGGCAAAGGGGGCCGTCGTGCGATTGCCGCCCGTTTCTTCATCGACACTACGGGCGATGCCGACCTTGCCTTCCATGCCGGCGTGCCTTGCGAAAGCGGACGCGAACAAGACAGACGTCTTCAACCGGCCAGTCTTGTTTTTTCCGTCGCGCATGTGGACATGGCTTGTTTCGAGGCATGGGGCGGACTGTCGCGTCTGGACGCGCGGTGGACCGAAATCACCGCGCAAGAAACCACCTTCCGCAATCCGCGCCGCTCGCCAATCGCCTGCTCCTGCACCACGCTCGCATCGCGGCCCGGCGAGATGACGCTCAACGTCACGCGGGTTCTCGATTGTGACGGCACCGACACCGTCTCGCTTTCGCGTGCCGAGTGCGAAGGACGTTTGCAGGCATGGGAATTTCTTGAGCGTTTTCTCCGTCCTCACGTTCCCGGTTTCGAGTGGGCATTTATTGCATCCACCGCAGGCAAGATTGGCATCCGGGAGACACGCCGCATCACTGGACATTATGTGCTGACTCGTCAGGACATCTGGGACTTCGTGAAATTTCCTGACACCATCAACTGTGGCGCGTATCCAATTGACATCCATAGTCCGACTGGCGGTGACATTGAGGTTCCGCGCGAACATTTTTACAGTGGCAATTACTGGACGATTCCCTACCGCAGCCTTGTGCCGGTCGGAGTGGCCAACTTGCTCGTTGCCGGCCGTTGTCTGAGCGCCACGCACGAAGCCCTCGCCGCCGTGCGCTGCATGGCCAACACCATCGGCATGGGCGAAGCCGCCGGATGCGCCGCCTCCCTCGCGTTGGAAACCGGTTCGACCGCACGTGAAATCAACATTTCACATCTGCAAAAAAACCTGCTGACCCGCGGCGTCTGGCTCGGTGAATAGCCCCCCCCCCCGCCACCAGTCCCTCGCTTGGCCAAACCTCAAGTATTTATTTCTAAATGACACCTATTATTCGATCCGTTCCCGCTCTGTTTATGGCGCTGCTGGCAATATTGCCGGTCTTCATCCAGTCCTCCCTGCACGCCGAAGGCGGGATGCTGGTATTGCCAGCGGCGTCAGGAAAAGATGGATACGCGATTGATCAAACCGGCGACGAACACGGCGACGTTAAAATACTCGGGACCAAAGTTCGCCTCCTGCCCATCGGCGAAACAAGCGACACGGCGGAAGCGCGAGCGTGGATTCCCTTCGTGCTCACGGAAAATGAAAAGGCGGCCGTCTTACAAACAGGGACATCGGTGACGCTGCGTCTGTTCTTGAGTGGAAAATCCAATACGTCCGGACTGCGCGTGGACATTTATGGCGCGGGCTACCGCACCGCCTACCAGGTGAACCAGAGTGACTATGATACATTGCGAAGAAAACTGGTTCCAAACGCATTCAACGAAACCAGCCAGACAGGGGTTGTTCACGAATTTGATGTGACGGAATTTGTACGCGAGGAGGCGCGGCGACCAGACGCGGAGGGCGTGGCCTTGGGCTTTCTGCTCCAGATACATGACGAGCGATTACTGCCTGTGGCTGATGGTGTCACACAGGTGTTTCAGATCGGTTCGACAACACACGTGGACGAGGCCGGGCGTCCTGCCTTGCTGGTTGGTCCACGGGCGGCGGTGACAAATCCTCCCGACCCGGAGCCGTCCGATGCGCGTGCGATGCGGGTGTTGATTATCGGCAACAGCATTCTGAAAAACGGTCCCTTGCCAGACATCGGCTGGGCTGGCAACTGGGGCATGGCGGCCAGCGCTCCGGAAAAGGATTTCGTGCATCTATTGATGGCCCGAATCGAGGCGACTTTGGGACGTCCGGTTGTCTTCATGATTCACAACATGGCATTCTGGGAAAACACATGGTCGGTGATCCGCCACGACATCCCCCTTGTTACGTATGCGCGTGATTTCAACCCTGACGTTATTGTCTCCTGCATTTCCGAAAACACCGGACTATATGACCATCAGGTTTCTGGATACATGGCCAAATATGAGGACATGATCTCGCTCATCGCTGGCGGGAAAAGCGGAACTCGACAGGCGGATGTGTTGGTGCGCGGGAGTTTCTGGACGATCAATGCCAACACCGATCTCGCCCTCTCGCGTGTTGCCGCGTCACGAGGCTGGCCTTATGTGAGTTGCTCGGATCTTTGCACTCAGGACAATCTGGGCTGGACGGCGGATTATTACCTTGGTCCGGGCGAAGTTCAGCCATCGGTTCTGAACCATCCCAATGACCGCGGCATGCAAGCCATCACCGACCGGATTTGGGGAGGCGGACTTTCGGAACTCCTGACGCGTGAGTATGTCCTGCCAACAACCTCGCAGGGTTATCGTGAGTGGAGTGTGATTTTCCGGGACGAAAAACGAAACTCCATTACCGCCCCCTTGGCTGATCCCGACGGTGACGGTCTGCCAAATCTGCTCGAATACGCTCTCGACTGCGATCCGTTGAAACCATCCGTGAACGCGCTTCCCACCGTTGGCACCCTTGCAATTGACGATAACATTCACCTGACATTCACCACCACCAAAAACCCGGATGCCACTGATGTTAACTACACGGTGGAAAGCTCCACCGATCTCGTGACATGGACGAATGCCGGTCTGGTGACACTCACCGATACTACCACCCGGCTCGTCGTTCGTGATAGTCAGCCATTAGGGACAACCCCTCGCTTTTTTCGCCTCAACATCAATGATGACGCCATCACATCCCCGCTGGGAGGCATGGTGCATCTGATTCCCGGCAACTCTGTTCAATACCTTGGCGTTCCTTTCGCATGTCCCCCTGTCTGGCGGGGACCAGTGACAAGCATTCAGGCAAACACGCTCAGCTTCACCAATGCCGAATGGGAACCCGCTTCCTTTGTATCCAGACCCCACTACATCGAGATTATCGGCGGCCCTTGGGCGGGACTGATGTCGGACATCACCGGAAACACCGCAAACACCCTCATGCTTGCCGATGCACTTCCCGGAGATGTCGTGGCAGGCCAGGTTTTTGCCATCCGTCCCCATGCCACGCTCGCTGGCATATTTGGCGCGCTCAATTCTGCTGGTCTGCAAGGCGGATCCAGCCTGGCCACAGCCGACGAAGTCCGCCTGTTTGATCCCGTTTCCCAAGGCAGCCTCTCGTTCTACTACAAAACCTCAGGCATCGGAGGAACCGGCTGGCGTGGTGATTCCAGCCCCTCGATTGATCGTTCCGGCACCCGGCTTTATCCCGAACGGGCTTTGGCAATAATCCGGCGTGCAACGACAAACCTTCGCATCCCGTCTGTTGGCGAAGCACGCGCCGCCCAACTGATTTTCACCATCGAACCCGGCATCAACTGGCTGACCGCGACACAACCCACTCCTCTTACCCTCGCTCAAAGCAACCTCTATACCGGCACTCCAGACACAAGCCTGAAAGGAGGAGCCAGTCTCTCGACCGCCGACGAGTTACTCCGTTGGACCGGTCTTAAATGGGAAAGTTTTTATTACAAAACTTCCGGCATTGGCGGGACCGGCTGGCGTGGTGACTCCAGCCCCTCAATCGACCGTTCCAGCCAGCAGCTCAATCCGGGAGACGTATTCACAATCAGGAGACGCGCCCCGTCTCTGTTCATTCACATCCGTCCTGAAACTCCACTGCCAACACCATGAAAACCAGCCTCATTAAAACCAGCATCCTTGCCGGGCTGTTCTGCCTGATCAATGTCACCCTCCATGCCATAAATTTTACGTTCAATGCCGCACTGAGCAGCGGCCTCGCATCATCTGACGGCATTGATCTGCCCACCGGCATGTTGCTCCGCTTCGGAGTTTTCGATCTTGCCGACGAACAAATAACCGCCAACGCCAGCAACCTCGCTTATCTGGATGCTCATTTTCAGGAAATCAACAGGGCGGACATCGGCGATGGCAATCCCGTGGGAGGAGCCAGTCCAGACGATCCGATCAATGCAGGTCTTTTCAGCAGCGCCCTGCGTGACATTGACACCACTCCTGTCGGGCAAAACATTGCGGGGCAGCGCTTGTTTTACTGGGTGTTCAATTCGACGACCTTTTCAACCGCCACCGAACACGGAATTTTTAGCTCCACGGATTGGCTCATCCCATCCGGCACTGGTGACCCTTTTGATTTTGGTGTTGTTTACACCGACATCGCCGACCTGACTACCAATCAGACGGGACAAGCTCTCGCCGCGAGTGCCCGCGTCATTATTGGTGCGTTTGGACCCGGCGTTAATCCCCAAGGCGGCGGCATCAACTTCACCCTCTCTCCCATCGCCCCCATCCCGGAACCCGCCACCTGTATCGCATTATTCGCTACCATCGCCCTTGCTCTCGCCATCCGGGAGCGCCGGAAAATAATCTGAAGCTAAGGTATCCCCCCGTCGCGGGCATGATGGCGGGGACGGGTTGGTAACCACGGCGCCTGCGCACTGCGCATCACAAAATGCGCATCGTTTATCAAACTTTGACACTTCACTCCCCTGCCCTACCAGTGGCTGATTGGAATGCGGTTAAAGCAAACACCCACCCGCATCACATTATTCCCAACATGGCCACAACCACCAAAACCTCACGGGCCACCGCTTCCGCCGTTGCCCGCGCCAAAACCAAACTCAGCGGACACGCCGCCCACACCCAAGACGCCGCCGCAACCGGACTCGCTGGCAACATCCAGCGCCCCATCAAAATCACCATGCTCGGTGCCGGGTCCGGCTTCACACCCCGCCTCGTCAACGACGTGCTCCGCATCCCCGGCAACCAAGGCGGCATCATTGCGCTCGTCGATATCGACACCAAGCGCCTGCGCACGATGCACAAACTCATCGAAAAACTTATCGCGCAACTCGCCTCCACCCCGGCCACCGCCGCGGCCAAAAACTGGCGCGTTATCTCCTCCCCCGACCGCGCCAAAGTTCTCAAAGACTCCGACTACGTGGTCAACTGTATCGAAGTCAGCGGTACAGCCTGCGTTGTCCACGACAACGACATCCCCCTCAAATACGGCATCGACCAATGCATCGGCGACACCATCGGCCCCGGCGGACTCTTCAAATCCCTGCGCACCATCCCCGTCTGGCTCGACGTCCTCCGCGACTGCGAACGCCTCTGCCCGCAAGCCATCGTCCTCAACTACACCAACCCCATGGCCATGATGTGCCTCGCCGCCGGACGCACCTCCACCATGCCCGTCGTCGGCCTCTGCCACTCCGTGCAAGGCACCAGCCACCTCCTCGCCAAGTATTCAGAAATCCCCTACGAAGAGATGGATTGGACATGCGCCGGCATCAATCACCTCGCCTGGTTCACCAAACTGGAACACAAAAACGTCAACCTCTACACCAGCCGCCTCTACAAAAAATTTGCCGCCGACCTCGTCGCTGCCGAACGCGAACGCCTTGCGGGCAAAGCCTCGCACGACAGCTCCGACCTCGACCGCGGCAAAGCCGACAAAGGCTATGAAGCCGCCGACCTCGTTCGCAAAGACATGTGCCTGCACTTTGGCGCCTTCATCACCGAAAGCTCCGGCCACCTCTCCGAATACCTCCCCTACTACCGCAAAAGCGACGCTGGACGCGCCCTCCTGCGCCAACGCTACGACGGCGGCTCGCGCTTTTACGCCACCAACTGGCCCGACTGGCGCAAGTCCGCCGACACCTCCCGCATGGCCATGCTCGCCGGCACCGAATCCATCGAATGGAACCGCTCCTGGGAATACGCCTCCTGGATCATCGAAGCGCGCGAGAAAGACGTCCCCTTCCGCATTCACGGCAACGTCATGAACAACCACCGCGGCGCCGGCCAACTCATCACCAACCTCCCCGCCGACGGCTGCGTGGAAGTCGCCTGCATGATCGACGGCAACGGCATCAACCCCACCCGTTACGGCGCACTCCCCGCGCACATGGCGGCGGTATGTGCGAGCAACATGAGCATGTTTGACCTTGGTGCGCAGGCCGCCATCGACCGCAGCGTCGAAAAAGCGATTTACGCCCTGATGCTCGACCCCCTCACCTCCGCGATCCTCACCCCCGCCGAAATCAAGGCGATGACGCTCGAAATGTTCAAAGCCGAGAAAGATTTCCTCCCCGGCTACAAATAACAATCAGACCACGGAGGGCGGGTTTTTATTGCCAATCCCCGCCAGCCGCGGCACAGCCGCGCCATCCGAAAGAAAGCGGTGCTTCGTACCGTCGGCAGGGTTTTATTGCCAATCCCTGCCCTCCTTATTTTTCCGCATCAGGCGGCGGGGGCGATGGCGGCACGGACACCGGCGCAGTCATCTGCGGTGGCGGTGCCGACGACGACGGAGCTTGTGTCTGATTCGCGTCCGCTGGCAATGCCGCCGCCGGACGGCGTGTTGATCCTGCCGACCCGCGTTTGGATTTAGTCCGGGCTGCGGTGGCTGGTGCCTTGGATGACGAGGACGGGGAAACCGGCGACTCCATCGCCCGCTTGATTTCCTCCTCCACTCCACTGGTGGCCTTTTTGAATTCGCGCACCGCACGCCCCAACCCGCGGGCGATGTTGGGCAGGCCCTTGCCGCCGAAAAGGACCAGCGCGAGCACGAAGATCAGCAGCAATTCCATCGAGCCAATCCCGTCGAGAAAAGCCAGCGGCGCGGAGATTGTGGAAGTCACGAAGGCCGGCACAGGCAACATCAGCGACACCGGCGAAAGCACTGGCGAAAGTATTGGAAAAACCATGACGCGGTTCCGGTTGAATCTGGTTTCAAGACGACGTCAGCGCCACCTCGACCACATAACTCTGGCTCTTGCCCGGAGCCACCCAGTGCAAGCCGACCTTGGTCTCGGGCGCATTGGGCGGGCCCATCCACGGCTCCACGCAATAATACGGCGCGTCGGCATCGGCGCTCCAAGTCACGACAGCCATCTCGGGATGCGGCACGGGATCGAGTCCGTTTTTGACCGACACGCCCGCCCCGCCGCCGACGGGGAAAAACGTCACCGTGTTGGATTTCAGCCCCGAGTGAATCGCGTCCGAAAGCTCCGGGTTGCCGAACGACTCCTCCTGCCTGAGCGCCGGGCCGGGCACGAGGTGCCCCTTCGCGTCCTGACGACGCACCTTGGTGGCGGGGATTTTTATCCGATAATCCTCACGCCGGTGTCCCTCCTCCCAAGGCAGCGTGAAATAAAAGTGATGTCCGGCGCTCCACGGAATCGGCACCTGGCCGGTGTTTTTGAGGATAAATTCACACGTCAACCCCAGCGACAAGAAGCGGTAAACAACGGTGAACTCATACGAAAACGGATAGCACTCCTTCGCGTGCGCATCGGGCACAAGCGTTGCCATGAACCCGCGCTCGTCCATGCGCGTGACCTCGAACCGCCCCTGACGTGCGAAGCCGTGCATGGGCATCGCACGACGCTGGCCGTCCGGCGAACGCCAGAAATGGATGTCGCCCGCGTCGAAACTGCGCGCGTTGAAGGGAAAAAGGATCGGGTTGCCGCCGCGCACCGAGTGAAAACCGTCGAGCGACGTGATTTCCGGCCAGTAAAGCACGTCGCGCACACTGCCGTCGCCGAGAGTCACGCACCAGTGCATGAGGCGCGCGCCACGCTCCGGGATCGCCAGAAACGTGGACTGCCCCACGGACCAGCGTCGCAGTGTCTGCCCAAGGTAAGGAACTTGTTCCATAGATACGACTGTGTTGTCCCTCACACTGCGCCGGAGCAAAGGGATTTTTGAAGAAACATTTTTGGGAAGACTTTCCCGCTTTCCACCCGTCCCGACACCCGGTGTGATGACCGGCTTATGACATCACGCATCGGCCACGGCTACGACATCCATCGCACCCTCGCCGGACGCCCCCTCGTCCTCGGCGGCGTCCACTTCGAAAACAGCGACTTCGGCCTCGATGGGCACTCCGACGCCGACTGCCTTACGCACGCCGTCTGCGACGCCCTTCTCGGAGCCGCCGGCCTGCCCGACATCGGCCATTTCTTCCCCAACACCGATCCCGCCTACAAAGACATCAACTCTCAAATCCTCCTCCAGCGCACCGCCGCCGAACTCCGCGTCCGCGGCTGGGAAATCGTCAACATCGACGCCACCCTCATCGCCGAACGCCCCAAAATCCAACCCCGCCTCGCCGACATGCGCCTCACCCTCGCCGCCTCCGCCGGCATCTCGCACGAACAAATCGGCCTCAAGGCCACCACCAACGAAGGCGTCGGCGACATCGGCAAACACCTCGCCATCGCCGCCCACGCCGTCGCGCTCATTCAGAAAACCTGAAAAATGAACCACAAAAATACAGAGACACAAAGGTCCAAACCACGGAGAACAAACGCAGCAAGGGGGGGGGGGGGGGAGGAGGATGCGCGGTTGGGAGACCTTGCGTGGTTGGATTGTTCTCTATGCCTCCGTGTCTCTGGGGTTAATTTCTTTCACCGCCTGCGGACGGCGCGAGACGCCCGTGGAAGCCGGCCTTCGCACGCAGACACTCCACCAAGGCATCCGCAACGAACCCCTCACGCTCGACCCCCACCTCGCCACTCAGTCCACCGATTACCACATCCTCTCCGCCCTCTACGAAGGACTCGTCTCCGAGCACCCCGAAGACCTCCATCCCGTGCCCGGCGTCGCCGAACGCTGGGACATCTCGCCCGACGGACTCGTTTACACCTTTCACCTCCGCGCCACCGCCCGCTGGTCCAACGGCGACCCAGTCACCGCGCGCGATTTCGCCGACTCCATCCAGCGCACCCTCCACCCCGCCTTTGGCTCACCCAACGCCCCCCTCCTTTACGTCCTCCAAGGCGCGCAGGCATTTAATCATAACCATAACCAAAGCCATAACCATAGCCAGCCCCCTCCCCCCCCCCCCCCACACACTGGCGCGGTAGCGCCCCACTTGGATGTTGGATGTTCGATGTTGGATGTTGGACATTCGGGGCGGAGCCCCGCCCCCGATTTCTCCCAAGTCGGCGTTCGCGTCCTCAATGAAAACCGCACCCTGCGCCTCACCCTTGAGCACCCCTCGCCCACCTTTTTGACCCAGCTCAATCACCCGGCCTGGTTCCCCGTTCACCGCGCCTCGATCGAAGCCGACGGAAAAGCCAGCGGCCAGAAGACCGAAGACGCCACGCAGCCAAAGTCCGGCGATCTCCGGCCTCTGGCATCTGGCCGCTCCGACGACGGCGAAGCCGCCGCCGCCACCTCCGCCTACCTCGACCGCGCCTCCCGCTGGGCCCGGCCCGGACGACTCGTTGGCAACGGCCCCTTCGTCCTCGACGAACACCTCATCGGCCAGCGCATCACCGTCAAAAAATCCCCCACCTATTGGGACGCCGCCACCGTCACCCTCAACGCCATCCAATTCCATCCCATCGAAAGCCTCGACGCCGAAGAGCGCGCCTTTCGTGGCGGACAACTTCACCTCACCGACTCGATCCCCCTTGGCCGCATCGACGCCTACCGCCGCGACAACCCCCGACTCCTCCGCATCGACCCCTACCTCGCCGTCGAATTTTACCGTGTCAACATCACCCGGCCCTTCCTCAGCGAAACCAAAATCCGGCGCGCCCTCGCCCTTGCCATCGACCGCGAAACCCTTGCCTCGCAAGTCCTGCGCGGCGTGCAACTCCCCGCCGCCACTCTCATCCC
>NZ_ABEA03000187.1 GCF_000171235.2 Geminisphaera colitermitum TAV2
CACCCCCACCGATAAACGTGGCCCCCGCTGGCTCATGGCCGCCGAGATCATGGAGACCACGCGCCTCTATGCCCGCACCTGCGCCCGCCTTGATCCACTTTGGGCACTCGAACTCGGTGCCCACGTTGTGCGCGTATCACACAGCGACCCCTTCTGGAACGAGCAAAACGGCCGCGTCCTCGTCAAACAACGCACCCGCCTCCACGGCCTCGAACTCGAATCCCGCGCCGTCGCCTACGGACGCATCAACCCCGCCCACGCCACCGAGATTT
>NZ_ABEA03000186.1 GCF_000171235.2 Geminisphaera colitermitum TAV2
TGTTGAGCAAAACGACGTTGTGCGCGGAGGGGCCGGCGAAGTAGTCGCGGAAGGGGCCGGGGGTGTAGGTGTAGCGTCCGTTGTCCACGAGGAAGTCGTTGCGGTCGATGGATAGGGAAAAGTGCAGGCGGTCGGCGTGGTCGTGGTCGGTGCCGCGGGGACCGGTGTCGAAGAAGGCCCAGAGGTGGAGAGGGGAGAGGCGGCTGCGGAAGATGGTTTGGCCGGCGTAGGGGAGGTGGGTGCTGTGGGTGGGGGGCAGGGTGTCAGGGGAATAGGCGCGGAGGAGGGTGGCAACGGCTTCGGTGTCGGAGTCGTTGTTGAGGGGATTGGTGCCGTCGGGTTTCATGACGGCAGCGAAGTATTCCCAGAGGCGGCGGACGCGGGGTTCCCAAGCGCGGGCGAGGTCGGTCTGGCCGGAGGTGCGCAGGAGGGTGAGGAGTTGTTGGTAGTTGAGGGCCACGACGCGTTGGTAGTGGGTGGAGAGTTCTTTGTGGGCACCGTCGGGGTAAACTTGTTCGTCGTAGGCGCGAGCGAGGCGGGTGAGGGCGTAATCGCGCCATTCGAGGGCGTCGGGGAGGTCGGGGAGGGTGAGGGAGAGTTCGGCGAGGGCGAGCATCTCGGTGATGAGGTGGTTGCCCGCAAAGGCGTGATGGTGGCGGAGGTGATTACCGTGGTCGTGGAGGCTTTGGAGAAAGCGTGCGCGGCGTTCGGGCGGGAAGGCGGCGGGGTCGTCGCGGAGTTGGCGCCAGGTGGGTATCCAGCTTTCCATGACGCGGCGGGCGGCTTCGAGGGGGCGCCAGGCGGCGGAGAAGCTGATGGCGCGGGGGGGGGGATGGGCGGCAATCCAGTCGTTGAGCGTGGCAAGGAGGTGGTCGCGGTAACGGGTGTCTCCGGTTTTTCGATACGCGTCGAGGAGGTTTTGGAAGATGGCGTGGCGGTTGAAGAACCAGGCCCATTCGGGGTCCTTGTTGGGTCCGCGCCAGTCCCAGTCGTAACCGCCGTTGGAGAGGCGGGGTTGGGTGGCGGTGATGCCTTGGAGGGTGTAGGTGTCGAGGAGGGCGGCGTCGGCAGGCGCGTTGTCGTTGGCGTTCGCGGAGGTCAGTGGCCAGAGGGTTGTGACCAGGAGGCAGAGGATGCGGGAGAGTTTCCGGCTGGCGTTACTCACGGGATATCCAGCGGGAGAGGGGGCGGGCGAGCAGGAGGACGAGCAGCGATAGGGCTAGGCCAAGGGTGGGGCGGAGGAGTTGTTGTTTCCAGTAGTAGGCGGCGTAGCTGGGGTTGAAGGTGTCGTAGCTTTGCGCGAGGTTGGCGAGGAGCGCCCAGAGGCTCAGGAGGAGGCCAGTAAGGGCAAGGAGTCGGAGGGCAAGGAGAGCGGGCGGGCGCATGAGTGCAGGGGGGGGGGGGGCTACCAGATAACTTTGACGCCAATTTCAGCGGCGGCCTTGGTCAGCGTGGCATCAACTGTAATTAGAGGGAGTTTCAACATATGAGCCGTCGCCAGAATGTGACGGTCATATGGATCTTTGTGCACAAAGGTGAACGCGTAAGAGGCAGCCAGTAAGGCGATGCGAGCTGACACCGGTATTACGACATGGCCGCGTGCAACGGTTTCCAACCATGTCTCGTGATTTTCGTTTACGGCTATGTTTCCCGCAACGAGGTGTCGCGCTAACTCGGATAGCGAAACATCCGAGATGACGAGTGCAGTGTGTCTTGCTCTTAGCAGTATGGGACCAGCCAATTCACCCAGTTTATCGGGTTCCGATATGTTCCAATGGATGGCGTGGGTATCCAGAACGTATTTCATTTGTCTGCCAATCCCCACTCATCCGCTGAATAGGCTGGTGCACTGGGGTCGTAATCAGCAGTGGTGGTTGCAGTTCCGATTCCCTGTCCTTGGATGGGTTTGCTCAAATCGAGTTTGAGTCGGTGAACGGGATGCTTGCGTTGTTGCAGCTTGGACTTCGCCCGAATGGGTTTTCGGAGTGTTGCAGTGCTCATATTCGTATGAGTGAGCAAGGTTTCGTCGGGCTGTCCAGCTTGCCAGGGCAACAGTTCCGGTGTGGAGCAAATTTTGAGGTCACGCGCCGCGGTCGATGAGGCCGTCTTTCATGTGGAAAACGTGGTCGCAACGGGCGGCAAGTTCAGGGTTGTGGCTGACCATCAGGAGCGCGTTGCCTCGGGTGTGCGTGAGTTCGGCCAGGAGGTCGAAGATTTTGCCCGCGTTGGTTTGGTCGAGGTTGCCTGTGGGTTCGTCGGCAAGGACGAGGACGGGGTCGTTGGCGAGGGAGCGGGCGATGGCGACGCGTTGTTGTTCGCCACCGGATAATTGGTTGCCGAGGCGGGCGGTTTTGTCGGCGAGACCTACGCGGGTGAGCAGGTCGGCGGCTTTGTCTCGCATGTCGCGTTCGCTGAGTTTGCCGAGCTTGCGCATGGGGAGCATGACGTTCTCCAGCGTGGTGAATTCTTTGAGCAAAAAGTGAAATTGAAACACGAAGCCCATGTGCGAATTGCGCAGGGCGGTGCGTTCGATGTCGGTCAGGCCGTGAGTGTCGCGGTCATCAATGGTGATTTTGCCTTGGTCGGGGAGATCAAGGAGGCCGAGGAGGTAAAGGAGCGTGGATTTGCCGGAACCGGAATGGCCGGCGATGGCGTAGGTGCGGCCGGGTTCGATTTGCAGGCTGACGCCGCGCAGGGCGTGAACGCTGGCAGCGCCTTCGCCCAGGGTGCGGTGGAGATTTTCGGCGGTGAGTATGGGCATCGTGGAATTTTTTCTTCAGTCGCCCGAGCCGCGGATGACGGTGCCGGGTTCGAGTCGGGCGGCGCGGCGGGCGGGGAAATAACTGGCAACAAGCACGACAACGGTGGCGATGAGGCCAGCCCAGAGGTAGTGCCAGACGTCCCAACTGACGACGAAGTGGTCGCTGGCAAAGATGCCTCGGATGCGGATCGGGATGCGGGAGAGTCCGTAGGTGCCAGCGGCGGCAGCAAGCCAGCCGAGCGCAATGCCGCAGGCGAGGACAATGCCGCCCTGCATCATGAAGATGCGCGTGATGTCCTGCCGCGTGTAACCCATGGAGCGCAGGATGGCGATTTCACGGGTTTTATCGATGACGATCATGACGAGCGTGTTGAACATGCCGAGGCCCGATATGAGAATGATCGTGGAGATGGTGAGCGCAGAGGAGATGCGCAGGACGCTGAAGACTTGGAGCCAGGTTTTTTCGCGTTCCTGCCAGGGCATGGTGTAATGCGAGATGATGTGGCCGATGCGTTGCGAGAGGAAGGGGGCGCGGGCGGGGTCGTCGAGGTTGACTTGGATGAAGGAGGCTCCGTCGGGGCGGGCCAGCAGGCTGCGCGAGGCTGTGAGGTGAATGAAGACGCGTTCGCGGTCCACTTGGTCGATGCCGGTTTCGTAAATGGCAGAGATGCGGAAGCGCATGCGGGTGTGCGCGCTTTCGAGGAGGATGGAGTCGCCGGTGTGGAGGTTGAGGCGTTGGGCAATGCGGGCTCCGAGGAGGAGTCCGTAGGGGTTCTCGGCAAAGGTTTGCATGCTGCCGTCAACGATTTGTCCTTCAATATCGGATACGCCGACGAAGGTGGTGAGGTCGATGCCGTAGGGTTTGCAGTCGTATTCGCGGAAGTTGGCTTTGAGGGTGGCGTTGCCGCGTATGACGGGCGAGGCACCGGTGACTTCAGGGATGCGTTGGAGGGCGTCGAGGAGGCGGTTGGGGTATTGGATGCCGGGGATGTATTTGACGCTGCCTTCGACGGTGACGGTGAAGGAGCTGTCAGGGTCGGCGTCGATGGTGCGCAGGGTGGATTGGAGGCGGTCTTCGATGCGCACCATGCCGTTTACGCCGAGAATGGTTTTGATGAAGTAGGCTTCGAATCCGGCGGTCTGGGCTTGCGTGAGAATAAAAAACGCAACGCCAAAGATGATGCCGGCAAGGCTCATGAGCATCGCGCGTTTGCGGGCGCCGAGGAAGCGGAGGGCTATGCTGAGGTTGGTGCTCAAGGTGTGTTTGTTTTAACCACTGATTCTTTAGGCGCTGTTTTTTTAAACCACTAATGAACACTAATGGGCACTAATGATGAGGGGATGAGGAGGGTCAGGGGGGGGGGGGGAATGGGCTGCCTGCCTTATTAGTGTCTATTAGTGTGCATTAGTGGTTAAAAAAAGACGGTTTGGGTTTCAGGGTTTGGTGTTCACGCGGTCGCCGTCTTTGAGGGTGTCGAAGCCGGAGGTGATGATTTGGTCGCCTTCAGAGAGGCCGTCGAGGATTTCGATTTGGTTGAGGCCGCGAAATCCGGTTTTCACGGGGACAAGGCGGGCGGTGCCGTTTTCGAGTCGGAAGGCGGTGCTGTTGAATACGGCTTGGCGGGGAACGACCAGGGCGTTGGCGCGACGGGAGCGGATGATGCTGGCTTCGCCTGTGAGGCCGGGGATGAGTTTGGCTGGGTCAAACTTGATCATGGCGAGAAAGAGGCGGTATTGCTGGGTCTCGGTGTCGGCGTTGGGGAGGACTTGTTCGACGGTGGCGGGATAGAGGGTGTCGCCATAGGTAAGGAGGCGGACGTAGGCTTCGAGGCCGGGTTTGATGCCGGAAAAGTCTTCTTCGTTGACGCGGGCTTCGACGATGAGTTCGTCGCTGAAGAGGCGAACGACGGCGCTGCGGTTGGAGACGAGTTCGCCGGGATAAACGTAGATGTCAGTGACGGTGCCGGTGGTGGTGGCGAGGAGTTTGGTTTTGGAGAGGTCGCGTTTGCGGAGTTCGAGTTGGGTTTCGAGTTCGCGGAGTTGTTGGTCGCGGTTGATTTGGTCTTTTTTCTGTTGTTCGACGAAGAGGTCGAGGTCGCGGCGGCGGCGGACGATTTCTTTTTCGGGATAGGTGCCTTCGCGGAATTGGCGTTCGTAGATTTCGAGGTCTTCTTTGCGGCGTTCGAGGGAGATTTGTTGGTCGAGGTTGAGGGCGTTCTGGGTTTTGGTGGTCTCGATTTGGTTGGCGAGGCGTTGGACTTCAATGGAGAGGAGGGTGGGGTCGATTTCGATGAGGAGTTCGCCTTCTTTGATGATTTTGCCGGGTTTGAGGTTGGAGTTGAGGACGAGTCCGGCGACTTCGGCGTTGATGGTGACGTTGAAGGCGGGGCGGATGTTGACGATGGCGGGGACGGCATCAACGGCGGTGTCGCGTTTGATGGTGGCAACAGTGACGGTGTGACGGCGTCCGAGCCAGAACCAGAGTCCGGCGCCAATCGCGGCAAGGAGGAGAAGAAGGAGAGGGAGGCGTTTCATGCGTGAAAATGGAGTGGCGTTGGAGAAATCGGGACGAATCGGGAGGAGGCGGGAGAACGTTTAACGTTTAACATTAAACACTGAACATTTAATAAATTGAGTGCGGTTATTCCATTTAATGTTAAATGTTAGACGTTAAGTGTTAAATGTTTTCCGTTCTTTTCAGCGGGTGACGGCAGGATCGGTCGGAGCGTTGCCGGTGGGGAGGGCGGTGGCGGTTAGGTCGAGGTAGTCGGCGAGGCCCATGAGGAGAGAGGTGCGGGCGCGGAGGATGTCGAGTTCGCGGTCGTAGATGTCTTGCTGGCGTTCGCGAAAGGCGGTGTCGGAGAGCTGACCTTCGGCGCGGTCGCGCTGGCTGCGCGCAAAGGCGTCGGTGGTGAGTTCGTAACGGCGTTGTTGGATGGCGAGGCGGCGGGCCTGAAAGCTGAGGTTGTTGAGAACGGAGTCGGATTGGGCGCGGAGTTCGGCTTCGTAGGTGTTGAGGGCGGTCTCGATGCGGCGACGGCGGAGGTTGGATTCGCGTTTGCGCTGGCTGGTCTCAAAGCCGTCAAAGATGTTCCAGTTGGCGCTGACGCCGAAGAAGAGGGTGAAGGTGTCCACGTTGTCTTGCTTGGAGGTGTTGGATTGTCCGTAGCCAGCGCTGGCGGTGAGGCTGATGAGGGGGCGTTGGTTGGCGGTGATGCGGACGAGTTCGGCTTTTTCGCGTTCGATGGTGTTGCGGCGTTTGAGGACTTCGCCGGTGTTGCCAATCCAGTCGTTGGTGGTGTCGCCGCGTTCGTAGGCGAGCCAGGCAAGGATGGTGTCGGTGGGGAGGGGGGGGGGAGGGTGTCCAGGGCAAGGGGGGATTGCCAGCCGATGTCGCGTTTGAAGCTGGCAAGGATGCGGTCTTGTTCGGCTTCGAGCGCATCGATGTTCATGAGGGCTTCGGTGAGATTGAGGGTGTGTTGTTCGGTGTCGACGGCGCTGCGGATGCCTGCGGCGTGGTCGGCGCGGATTTGGGCCGTGCGGTTTTCGAGGGTCTGGCGGCGGTGGCGGGCGTTGCGCAGGGAGACTTGGTTGACGAGGAGGGAGAGGTAGTCGGCGCGGATGGAGCGTTTGATGCGGCGGAGGGTGAGGGTGCGTTCGAGTTCCTCGTTGTTGTAGTCGAGGCGGGCCTGGCGGATGCGGGCTTCGATCGCGCCCCAGTAGTAAATGGGGCGGCGGATGGAGGCGTTGAAGGTGATGCCGAGGTTGTCGATGTCTTCGTTGCTGTCGTCGTTGTAGTAGGTTTTCCGATACCCGAAGTTGCCGTTGAAATCGAGCCGGGGGTAGTAGGCGGCCTTGGCCTGCTGGAGGCGGGCGGTGGATTCTTCCTGCTCGATTGCCTTGATGATGAGTTGGGGGGCGCGGTTTTGGGCTTGGTCGAGGATTCGGGCGAGTTCGGGAAACTTGGTTTCGGGGTAGGCAATGATGGTGTCGGCGGCAGGGGGGGGGGGGGGGGGAGGGGCAGCGGTGGAAATTGAGGCGGGGCTGGTGGCGAGGAGTAGCAGCAGGACAAGGGAACGGAGGCGGAAATTCATGGAGACGCGGGTCAGGTGGAAAATGCAACAAGCCAGTTAATTGTCCGCTTGTTGCCAAGAAGAAATGCCCGGCGCGTGCAGATGGGTGCGTAAGGGACTGAGGAGAGAGGGGGAGGAGGGAGGCATCAGTTGCGTATATATTGAATATCACAAGTAGTCATAATTGCATAATGCATGCTTTTGCCTAAAAACGACAATTGATACTGGGCAAACATTTAGCCAGCAAGTTGCAGTATGCTTTGTAGTTTTGCTTCAGTGCCTTGATCGTTCGCTCCTGCTTTTGCCAGTGTAGTGCTATTTCTCGCCCGCCCAATCAACCCTCCTCTCCCCGTAATACGATGAATGCGTTTGTTGTTTCTCCCTGCCGTTATCCGGCTTTTGCGCGCCGCCTGATTGGCGGCGCTCTGGCTTTGTTGAGCACCGGTTTTTCCGCCAGCCTCGGCCTCGCCGACGAAACAACGCCGTCGCTCACCATCAATCCCGGCGAAACCAAATACCTCGCCGACCTCAACGCCGCCGGTATCACCGACGCCAGCCAGATTCACTTTCTCGGCGCCCCCGCGATGCACGACACTTCGCCTGCCACCCTCGACCTGAGCAACCTGACCGACAACCTCGCGCTTCTCGGTTATCTCACCATCGGCGATTATCCGGGCGCCGGCGACATTCCCCCCTCCGTCAACACGAGCTGGACGCGGTCCTATGCCGGACACCTCGCCATCGCGGACGGGAAAACATTCCAGGCAAGGGCGCTCTTCATCGGCTCCGGCTCACGCTTTACCAGCACCGGCAGCGGTACGCTCAGGCTCGCCGATCTGCGTATCTTCGACGGTGCCATCGCCACGCTCACCAACCTGCAACTCACCGCTGCCACCCCCCCAATCACCAACTACGGCGGTGACCTCACGCTCCGTTACACCACGGACATGACAATCAGACCCATGTCCCTAGACTTTCCTCTCGTTAGCACGCCGAGTTCAGGGCCGCCTCCAGTCACCCCCTCCAAAACCACCATGGATGTGGATGCCAACGTGACCGTTATGCTTCCCTCGTATGGAGTGATTAACAGCGGCAGAGCCCAAGACCTCTTTGTCAAAACCGGCGCAGGCACCCTCGTTCTCAATGGCCCCTATGCGCCCTCCAACCGATTCAACGGAACCTATGTCATCGATAACGGCATCGTGCAAATCGCCGCGACAAACAACAACTCCAACACGCTCGGCACAGTGCTCTCGCGCCTCACTTTCCGCGGCGACGCCACCGCGCCCGACTCCGCCGCCCCGCGCATCGCCATCAAAGACAGCGACGTCACCTTCAGCGGCACCAGCAGCAGCCAGACCCAGCGCCTCGTCATCGGCACCTACGACACGGCAAGCTCCACCTGGACGGAAACCGCGTCCGGCGGTTTCACCATCGCCGAAGGCAAAACTCTCACCATCGACAACGCCACCTATGGAGCCACGCCCGACGCAGGCGGGGCCGTGCAAGTCGGCGAAGGCTCGCGCTTCGTCGCCGACGGCGGCGGCACCTTCGTCCTCTCCAACAACCGCGCCCAAAACGGCGGCGCGCTCCACGCCGGACGCGATTCCAACGTCACCCTCACCAACGCCATTTTTACCAACAACACCGCCGCCATCAGCGGCGGCGCGATCTACAACGACCGCGCCAACCTCACCCTCAACTACACGCAAGACGCCGTCATCACCGGCAACCAAAGCAATGAGGACGGCATGATAACGAGCCTGAGCACCGGCTTCATCTCCATGCGCGGCGGCACCGGCGACCTCACAGGCGTCCCTACGCCCATCGAAGGAGGCCCCGCCATCACCACCCTCAACGTTGCCCAAAACAAAACCGTTACTATCGGCAGCGCGGCCACTCCCACCAAGGACGGCATCTCCGGTATCAACCAGACCATCTTCAACAAAGACGGTGCAGGCACCCTCAACCTCTTCTCAAAACTCCAAGTCCGCACCATCAACATCAACGCAGGCACCCTCCTCCTCAACGGCAACACCGTCATGCCCGGCACCAGCAATGCAGGCGGCGCATTGAACATCGCCTCCGGCGCGACCCTCGGCGGGCACGGAACAATTGGTGGCCAAAGCGCCAATTTCCCCATCGTGGCGCAAAACGGTGCGCGCATCCAGATCGGACACACCGGCGACACCTCTGCCGCCACGCTGGACATCTCCTTTCTCTATCTCGGCAACGGCGGCGTCACCCTCGCCTACGACCTCTTTGCCAACAACACCGCCGACCTCCTCAAAAGCAACATCCGGCTGACCAGTGTCCCCGTCCCCGGCTCCGGCCCCGCCACCCCTGCGCCCGCCGACAACCCCAACATCATCGAAATCAACAACGCCTCCGGCGTCGGCACCTACCAGATCGTCCGAGGCACGATTCGTGGCCTCGCCACATCCGCCGACATCAACAATTATTTCACCCTCTCCGACCTCGCCGCCGGCGGACGCATCACCGGCACCTTCAGCCACACCAGCATCGGTCCCGACACCACCTTCCGCAACGACCTCCACGTCACCCTGTCCGTGGCCAACTCCCCTGCGCTGATCTGGACGGGCGCGACCGACGCCACCTGGGCCGCCGACGCAAAAACCAACTGGCGCATCCCCGCCACCGATGCGCTCCCCGCTGCGCAACGCTTCATCAACGGCGACCGCGTCCAACTCGACAGCACCGACACTGCGGGCAACCGCGACATCACCATCGCCGCCGAAGGCGTCACCGCCTCTGAACTCATCGTGTCAGGCTCCGGCAACTACACACTTACTGGCGGACCGCTCAAAATCACGAACGACACCGCCACCTTCGCCGCCGGAACCATCTCCGCCGACGCCACCGGCAAACTCATTAAAACCGGCACCGGCACCCTCACGCTCGCCAACCTCGCCATCGACGGCACAGACAGCAATAATTTTGCCAATGGCACCGACCTTCGTGGCGGCACCCTCGCCATCATGGCCCCCGCACACCTCGGCAGTTTCTTGAATAAACTCAGCTTCCAAGGCGACGTCGCCACCGATGCCGCCGCTCCCACTCGCCTCGCCATCCTCAACCCGACGAATCTCCCGCGCACCATCGAGTTTGCCTGCCCTGATGCGGGCGACGTTGGCGGAATCTATCAACGATTGGTCATCGGCGATGCCGATCACGCCTACGCCGGCGGCATCACGCTCGCCGAAAAGACGGCCCTCCGCATCCGGGGCAATCGCATCACCGGGGACAACGGAGACATTGACGGAGCCGCGCTCCACGTCGCCACCGGTTCAAAATTTACCGTTGAAGGCGGCGACAACTTTCATCTCGCAAGCAACCGGACACGCTATGGCAAAGGCGGTGCCATTTACGCCGGACGCGGCGCCAGACTCGATTTGGCCAATGCCAGGTTTACCACCAACAGCGCTGCGCAAGGCGGAGCCATCTACAACGATGCTGCCGACATCACGCTCCGCTACGATATCACCAACCCCAATCTCATTAACCTTCTTGCCGCCGAAAACAACCGCACCTTCCCCACCACGGAACCTGCCAGCGGCGGTTTTCTTTACATGAACGGCAGCGCCAGCAACGGCATGGCCAAAACCACGTTCAACATCGCAACGGGCAACACCGTTCGCATCGGTGTCGCCGCTTCGGACGGCAATCCGACACCCGATGACAGCATTGCCAGCACATCCGAAACCGGAGCGCACGCCTATAACACACTCGTCAAAAAAGGCGCGGGCACGCTCGTTATCAACAGCGACTCCTCCGCTTATCACGGCCACACCTCGCACGAAGCTGGCGAACTCGTCATCAACGGCATCCTTGGTTCCTCGCTGCACACCCTCGACATCGCTTCCGGCGCGACCCTCAAAGGTGTAGGACGTATCAACGGCAGCATTACACTCAACGCCGGAGCGACCATCGCCCCCGGCAACAGCCCCGGCACGCTCACTTTCGAAAACCTCGTGCTCGAAGGTGGCTCGATCCTCCAATTCGAAGTGGGCGACAAAATCGTCATCACCGGTGATCTCACGTTTACCGACATCAACGCGGGCAACCAAGTCGTCCTCGACCTCTCAGGTTACAACCTCGCCACCCCATACACCTCGCTCGACCTGCTGACCATTGCTGGTGATGTGGGCATCATCGGTTCCACCTTGGATGTCAGCAATGCCTTCCGCGTAATCGGACTGGCTGACGGATTGACTGCTACCTTCGACCTGATCGCCGATCAAACCAACATCCTGCATCTCACCCTTGCCACCACGTCCGTCCCCGAACCAGTGACAACGGCACTCTTCCTCGCTGGCATGTCAATCGGCGCGGCCTTCGCCCTGCGTCGCAAGCAGAAGAAGTAGCGAGTAGCGGGTAGTGAGTAGTGAGTATCCAAAATCTCGATTCACTGGCCAACACTTCGCCCCCTGCCACTTCTTCCGACTACTCGCTACTCACTACTCGCTACCCGCTACTTCCCTACAAAGAGGACGCGAGGCGGCGGCGGGTGGCCTCGTCAACGGGTTTGCAGGAACGGTAACCTTCGCCGTGTTCAGGAAGCGCGGCAAGAAAGGCGTCGCGCGCGGCGGGACTTTGAAAATCGAGTCCGATGAGGGCGCGGCCAATGCGTTCGCCAGTTTGACGGTAGTTGAAATAACAGATGTCGGCGTGTTCACGCACGAGGTTGACGAGAAAGGCGCGCAGGGAACCGGGACGTTCGTAAAAATCGAGTCGCAGAAAAATGGGGCAGCTCAACAAGTCGCCGCGCAAAGGAATGGCGCGGAAGGCAACGTCAACGGCGCCAGTGAGGTCTTCCCACGTGTAACCGGCGGCCTCAAGGCGGGCGGGAATCGCAGCGAGTTGCGCGGACATTGACTGCGTTGACGGTAAAAATCGGCCAGGCTTCGGTGGGGTGTTGTTTGCCGTATTGGAATTCGGCGACGTTGAGGCCGGCAAATGCGTCGTCGAGGAGGCGGAGCATGGAGCCGGGTTTTTCGGGGATGCGGATGCGCAGGGTACGGGTGGCGGTGCTGGCAGAGCCGGCGGTCTGGGCGATGTGGCCGAGTTGCTGGAAGTCGATGTTGGAGCCGGAAACGATGATGAGAACGCGCCGGCCGGCGAGGGCGGCGCGGTTTTTGAGGACGGCGGCGAGGCCGAGGGCGCCGGAGGGTTCGGAGATACAGCGTATTGTCTCCCACAATACACGGATGGCGGCGCTGACTTCGGCGTTGGTCACGGTTTCGACGCGGTCGAGGGTGTCCTTGCAGATGAGGTAGGGGAGTTCGTCGGCTTTGCGCACGGCGGTGCCGTCGCAAAAGATGTCCACTTCGTCGAGGGCCACGGGGTGCCCGGCGGCAAGGGCGGCGCGCATGGAGGCCTGGCCGATGGCTTCAACGCCGATGGCGGCCATGTGGGGCCAATAGAGTTTGAGCCAGTTGGAGACGGCCGCCGCGAGGCCGCCGCCGCCGATCTGGAGATAAACGGCGTCGAAGGGGCCGTGGCCGGAGAGGACGATTTCGTCGGCAAGGGTGCCTTGGCCGGCCATGACTTGGAGGTCGTCGTAGGCGTGCACGTAAACGGCGCGGGTGGTGCGTTCGTCTTCGCGGGCGGCGGTGACGGCTTCGTCGTAGCTGTCGCCGGAGAGGATGATGCGCACGTGGTCGCCGCCGTGGTGAAGGACGGCGTTTTGTTTCACGCGCGGGGTGGAGCGGGGCATGTAGATGCGGGCGTGAATGCCGAGGGTGCGGGCGGCGAGGGCGACGCCTTGGGCGTGGTTGCCGGCGGAGGCGGTGACGACGCCGCGCGCGGCTTCTTCGGGCGTGAGCACCGCCATGCGGTTGCAGGCACCGCGCCATTTGTAGGCTTTGACGGGGGAGAGGTCTTCGCGTTTGACCCAGATTTCGGGGCCGGGTTCGGAGCCGGGGAGCGTGAGTTTTTCGAGCGGTGTGGGTTGTCCGAAGCGGTAAACGCGAGCGCGGGCGAAGAGGATTTCTTGGCGTAGCTGGCGGTCGAGCGGCAGGTGCTGGCGCGGCATAAGGGGGGGATGAAATGGAGCCGTGCGGCGGGGGGCAAGCTTGCGGGTCGCGTGGGGGGGGGGGGAGGGGAGTAAGGGAAGGGCGACGCGATGAATCGCGCCGTCCAAAGCGGCGATGAATCGCCGCACTCCATAGGGGGCTGTGACCTTGCATCGGGTGTGAGGGGGGGGCAGGTTGACTGGTCATGAGAGCGCTAAAGCGTCGGATTATTGGCTATGGGCTGTGCTGTGTATTGGGTTATCTGGGCTACTGTTTGTTGCTGGCGGGGACGCGCGATGAGTTGTTGTTCCCCGTGCATGGTCGTGAACGTGCGGCGGGCCGTTCGGCTCCAGATGGGATGGAAACGTGGTGGTTGAGCATTCCTGCGGTTGATGCCGGAATGGATGCCAAAACATCGGGGCGGGTAGAGGCGTGGTGGTGTCCGGCCAAGGGAGCTTCAGCGGAGGCTCCGGCTCCGGCGGTGATCTACTTTCACGGCAACGGCGAGTTGATCGACGATGGAGCGCATCTGGCGTCGATCTGGAATGGTTTTGGGGTGTCCGTGCTGATGGTCGAATACCGGGGTTACGGGCGTTCGGATGGCAACCCGTCGGCGGACAATGTGATTGAGGATTCGTTGCGCTGGTATAACCGGGTGGCGGCGCGTCCGGAGGTGCGGGCGGGAGCGATTCTGGCGCATGGGTATTCGCTGGGCGGGGCGTTTGCCGCGCAGTTGGCCGCGCGTCGTCCGGTGGCGGGGGTGGTGTTGGAGAGCACGTTTGCGAGCGTGCCGCGGATGGCACGCGCTTACGGTGTGTGGGTTTATTTTCCGAGCGAGGCGTTGGACGGGGTCCGGGTGTTGCGCGAGTTGCCGTCGCAGGTGCCGGTCTTGATTACACATGGTATACTCGACCGCGTGGTGCCGGTGGCGGAGGGCCGGGTTCTCGCGGCGGCGCGCAAGGCGGCGGGATCGGTGATGTATCACGAGGACAACTACCCGCACGGGCCGGGCGCGCAGGATGAGCCGGGGCATGGGTTGCTGCGGCGCTTGCTGGCAGAGGCGATGGGGACGGGGGAGGGGGGGGCGTCCTCCGCTTTCTGAAGCGGGCGGAGCGGGCGTTCCGCGTAACGTCAGTTCCTTATTTTCCCTGCCCGGGGAGAACAAAACGGATTGCCGGCGTCTCACCTGCGGTCGCATCCGCTCCGGATGGCGGGGGAGCGTCGGCGGGCGTGAGCGCAACGGGACGGGGGATGGGCGTGTACTGAGCGCGGAAGGGGGGCGTGTCGGAGGGGAGGGCGGCGAAGCCTTTTTCAATGAGCGAAGCGACAAGGACGTCGCGTTGTTTGCGTTCGGGCACGCCGAGCGTGACGACGATGATGCGGCGGTCGTTGCGCTGCACGGTGGCGGCCAGGGAAAAGCCGGCCTTGGCGTAGTAACCGGTCTTGAGTCCGTCGCAGCCATTGACCCGCCAGAGGAGGTGGTTGTGGTTTTTCATCGCCTGGACTTTGGGGCCGGGGCGGAAGTCGCGGGTCTTGGTCGAGGTGTAGCGAAGGATGTCGGTGTTGAGCAGGAGGTGGCGGCTGAGCAGGGCGATGTCGCGCGGGGAGGCTAGGTCGGGCTCCTGTCCGAGGCTGGTGTTGGGGGGCAGTCCGTGAGGTGTGCGCCAGGTGGTGTGCGTCATGCCGAGTTGATGGGCGCGGGTGTTCATGAGTTCGACAAACGCTTCGCGGGAGCCGGCGGCGGCTTCGGCGAGGGCAATGGCGGCGTCGTTGGCCGATTGCACCATGAGGGCGTAGAGGAGGTCATCGACGGTAAAACGTTCCTGGGTTTCGAGGTAAACTTGGGAGCCGCCCATGCGCTGGGCTTCGAGGCTGATGGTAACAGGGGTGTCGAAGGAGAGCTGGCGGGCGGTGATCTTGTCGTGCACGACAAGGAAGGTCATGAGTTTGGTGACGCTGGCCGGGGGATTGGGGGCGTCGGAATTTTCTTCGAGGAGGACGCGGCCGGTGGCGGCATCGGTAACGATATAGCCGCGATGTGCGCCCGTCGTGGCGGGGGGGGGGACAGCGGCAGGTTTGGCCGCGTGGGCGGGAGAGGCGAGGCTGGCGGCAAGAAGGCCAAGGACAAACGGAAGAATGATGCGCATGTGGTGCTCTAAAAGTCAGAGGTCAGGGTTTCGACTCTCTTGGCCGATCCGACTCCTATTCGGGCTTGATCGTGAGGGTGAGTTGCAGGGCGTCGGCTTTGACGAGGTCCACGCGCTTGTTCATGTCAGCGATGATCGTGCCTTGCACTCCTTGTGATTCGGAGGTGCGGATGCCGTTCTCCGTGGTGCGGTTTATGATGCGGGTGTAGGAATATTCCACAAGGCAACGGCCTTCGCCAGCGTCGGTGGTGAGGAGTTGGATGTTGAAGGTGTCGCGGTTTTGCTTGAAGCCCGCTCCAATGCACACGGCGGCGTCCACTTTGATGGGAATGCCTCCGTCTTTGCCTTCGAAGACAAGGACCACGTTTTTCTTGCCGAGGGGGGCTTCCGTAGTGGCAGCCTCCGGGGAGGGGGAAGTGGCGGGGGTTTCGGTGGCGGCGGTGAGCCGAGGGGCGGTTGCGGTGAGGGCAATTGCGAGAATGGCAAGGGTGAGGAGCAGGGACTTCATGGAGGCGGGATTTATCCAAACTCCTCCTTTTTCAGCAAGGCTTGTTTGAAAGGAAATGAGGGCAGACGGTCTTGACGCAACGGCGATTGGAAACCAAGGGCACATCTCTCCAGGGGGGGGAGGGGGAGAGAGGTTTCCATGCGGTTTGTTTCCGCCACGGTCTACCACACCGCAAACGTTTCCGTGACTCCGCCGATTGTGACAACGAGCGTGTTGTCGTTCAGCGAAAACATGTCTTGGCCGACATGCAGTTTTCCTTGGGAAAACGAAATGGACAAGGGAGCGGGTCGGGTCGGGTCAGCCGCCGCCACGGGCAGGGGACGCAACACGGAAACGATGTCGAGATTCGCGGCTGGCTCGCGGTTGCGAACCGTCAACTCGATCGCGCTGCCGAGGCTGCCTTCGTTCACGCCGCCGGGGCTGTAATCGCGACTCTGGCCGTGCATGTGCCCTTCGCCTACCGACGCATCCAGCGGCGCGTCCGCCGCGATAAATAATTCGAGCGCGGCTTTCGGACGTTTTAGCAAATACGAATGCGATTCCGCCCCCCCTTCTCTCTTCGTTGTCGAAAGCGCGGCGCGTCCGTCGCGATTGTTGAAATGCAGGCGCCATGCGTAGGAATGGTTTTCGCCCGTGCTTTCGAGGCGGTCGAAGATCACGAAATAGCCCGGTTCCCGTGCGTAAACCACGACGCGTCCGATTTGCTTGTGGGGTTGTGCGTAGGCGCCGGTTGCGTCGCTGGCGAGGACGTCGGCGGTTTTGCCCGCGGCAAGCAATGTCGTTTCCGCGACAGGTTGGCCTAGCACCATCGCCTCTGTCTGGGGGAGGCGCGGCAGCAACTGGTTTTTGTTGTCAATTTCAACGGTGTTCTGCGCGCGCGTGCTCACGTCGTATTCGAGATGCAAAGGGCTGCGATAGGAGGCGGAGCCGGGCGAGACGACGAGGTATTCCCCAAAGGCCGCCAGCACGAAGGAGTTTCGGCAGGCGTGATGGTGGCTGTAATTTGTTTTTGTCGCGCCCGCGTTGTTGAGTGCAAAAACCACGCCGTTGTCACCCCAGCCGGAGCGGATAAAATTGTCGCCACTTGCGAATGAGGCGATCGTGGGCAGGCCGAGTTCGGCGGGGGTTTGAGTCGGCGGCAGTTTTGCTCCTGCTTCCTGTTTTTGCAGAAACAAGAAACTTTGCCAGCTTAGCCCTCCCCCCCCCTCCGTCTCCGTTTCGTTTTCGGCGGAATTGCCAAATGTGTCGCCGAGCCAGCGCGCGAGACCGTCATTGTAGAGGGAGGCGAAAAGACAGGCGGCGTCGGGAGGGAGCCCCCCCCAATATGAGTTGTCGTGAAAATGGGCGCGCACCGGTTGATAGCGGGCGGCGTTTTTATCGCGGAACAGGAAATAGTGATACGCGAGCCAGCGCGAGGAGTTGGCCAGCGGGGCGCCGGAGAACACGGTTTTTAATTGCTCCGGCGACATGCCAAGCGCCGCGGAAAAGAGCGTGTCCATCGGATAATAAAAATAGCCTGTCCCCTCGCCATAACTGCCATCGGTCTCGACCGTGGAATCGAGATACCAGCGCAGGCGGCGGACGGCGGTTTGTTGCGCGTCGCCGTCGTCCAGATAGCTCGCCATGACAAGCGTGCCGGTGGCGAGGACGGCGGTCCAGTTGTTGGCTTTGTCGGTTTTGAGCCAGTCGAGGCAGGGAACGAGCGCCTTGGTGCGCAGCGCGGCGTCCATCGAGGCGATTTCGTTTGCGGAGAACAGGTCGGGCGACGCGGCGAGGGCGTTGGCGAAGGCGAGTCCGGTCTGGGCGGTTTCGAGGCCGGCGTTGTTGCCGCGCAATTCGGAGTGGAGCCAGAAGGCGGGCGGCAGGGCGGCGATGTGCGCCAGATGTTTTTTAAGAAATTGCCCGAGCAAATCGTGTCCGGTGAACAGGTGTGCGAGCGAAAGGCACGTGAGGTCGCGCAGGCTGTAAGTATAGCGGTTGGCGCCGAAGCCGGTTTTGGAGAAATGCCATTGGTTGATGGTTTGCGCGGCGAAGGCGGCTTCGCACCCCCATGCTGCGCGTCCGGCGGCGGTGCTGGCGAACCATTCGCCTAGTCCGAGAAATTCCTCCGGCGAGGCCCAGGGATGGCGGCTGGCGCCGATTCGCGCAGGGCGCGAAGGGTCGAGCTTGGCAAACTCCCCGGCAGTGACTTCACGCCAGTTTTCGGGCTTGGGGAAATCGGGGTGTCCGAAGACCGGAGGCTCGCCAGCGGCAACGGCTGAGCCTCCTGAGCAGGCAAACTGTAACATGGTGTCTTTAAGGGGTGCTTTGATCATTTGATTGTGCCCCCCAAAGAGACGCCAGCACGGGCAGACACATCAACGCAAATGCACCGGCTCGATGTCGAGCAAGCGGCACACGTTTAACAACTCCTCGACGATCTCGCCGTGAATCACCGAGAAGTGATGTTCGAAGCCCTCGTAGATGAGTGTTTTTGCCACGCGGTCGAGCGGCACGTCGAACCGGACGCGCAGCGGATTGCCGCGCAAGAGTTGTTCCGTTTCGAGCGCCTCGCCCGTGGTAATCAACATGCGATAGCCATCGTTGTCCCGCGTCTCGCTGAGGCGCGCCAGCGTGACCCGCCCCGGCTTGAGCGGGAATTCATTGATGATCCCCTTGCCATCATTTCGGAAATACTGTCGCAGGGTGCTTTGGGCCCCCGGACGGCACAGGCTGCGCGGTGCGGCACCGCAATGCCAGTTGACTCCGGTGTTGCCCTCGCCATCGATGGAAATCAGATCGCAGAAAAAGGGCAGTCCGCCGGTCAGTTCGTTCTGCATTATCATCGTCACCGTGCCGTAAATATCGCCTTCGCAACCGGACATGATGGCGCGATCATTGAGCATCCCCATGATGGCGCAGACATAGATGCCGTAGATCTGGCTGAACTCCGGCCAGCATTTGACGCTGAACGAATCCACCGCGAATTTCTGTTTCAATTCGAGAAACGCCGCAAACAGCGCGCCTCCTTTCCGGAAGTTGTCATCGGAAAGATCGCAAGCGCGGCCTGAACTCGCCTTCAGCAATTCGAGCGCCTCGCCCACCTTGGCTTCAGACATTTTTTTTGCGGTCTCCACCAATTCGAACATCGTGATATTTTCAATCTCCACGCCAAGTTCGCGGCGAAGCAGCAGTTCGTTGGCGTCCGAGGTGTAAAAGCCCGGCACGCGCGAACCGACGAGCCCGATTTTTGTCCGTTGCAAACGCTTGGTGGCGGCAATCGGACCAAGGACTTTTCGCAACCCGGACTCAGCCTGCTCCAGCGGAGCATGAACGTGCAGGTATCTGGCCCGGATTTTCCACAAGGCGTGGGCGTTCATGTTCGCGGCGCAAAAAGAATTCGATTTGAGCGCGCCGCCGTCCATCGGCGGTTCCGGCATGGACCACAACACCACGGGCAGTTTCGAGCGTTGGGCGAGCAGGGGGACGATGGTGCCAAGGCAAAAGGTGATGAAATGGCAAACTATGACATCCACGCCCTCGGCCTTGAAACGGTCGAGCAAGGCCAGTGCTTCGGCGTCCGTGGCGACGAGACTTTCGCCGCCCACCACCGTGTAATCCTGATGCGTCTTTCTGACGACGGCGAGCGCCTCCTGGCGCAAGGTTTCCAGGGTGGGCGTCACCCAGTTGCCTTTCGCCAGCGGCACGTATCCGATTTTCAATGATTTCATGGGTTTCGTAGCTTGTTCCATATGTTGTCTAGTTGCGGAGGGGGGGGGGGGGGGGGAGGCTTATTCGTGATCGGTCATGTTCCAAGGTAGCGGATGATTTCCGCCGCATGAGCCGAGGCTTTTGCGATGGCGGGTTTCATGACCAGATCGACCGCCTGAAATTTTTGGCCCAGTTCGTCGAGGGTGCGTTTGAGCTGCTGTTCATACGCATACTGGAATTCCGTTGCGATGTTCACCTTGGCAAAACCGCAGCGGACGATGGCACGCACTTTGTCGCGTGGCGTGTCGGAGCCGCCATGCAGCACCATCGGAATGGAAATGCGGCGGCTTACCGCTTCGGCGACTTCCACGCTCACTTTCGGCGGTTCCGTGTAAAATCCGTGCGCCGTGCCTACCGCAACCGCCAGCGCGTCCACCCCCGTTTCGCGTGCGAACAGTTCCACTTCCGCGGGATCGGAATAGGGCGTGGGTTGGCGGTCGTTGGCGGGGACGTGGCCGATTTCCCCTTCGATGGAAAGTCCCGCACGATGGGCGAGTTCGACGCCCTGCCGCGTCACGTCGATGTTGTCCTTCAACGACAGCGTTGAACCGTCGAGCATCACCGACGTGAAACCTATGTCTATGGCTTTTCGGACTTGGTCGAGAGAGGCGCCGTGATCGAGATGCACGGCGATCGGCACGGGGCTGCTCTCCGCGAGTTTTCGCGCCATGGCAATCAGCGCGTCGATGTGCGGATAGCCGAGGAGCCTCTGATACACTTGCAGGATCAGCGGACGTTTTTCCGCGATGGCCGCGTCCACGACCGCCTCTGCCGTTCCCGAGTCGGCGAAGTTGAATGCACACACCGCCTTGCCCTCGGCGCGAGCCGCCGGCAGCAGTTCGTTCATGGATACAAGAGGCATGGTTTTACTCCTTTTCCTTGAGTCGTTGGTTTATGAGTTCTTCCACGGTCACGACCCGGAGGGGGCGTCCCGCATGGCCTGGCAATGCGTGTCTCGTGTAGGGGGAAAACGTGAGGAGCACGTCCTTGTCGGGGTCGTTGACCCGTTCGGCTATGTAGGCGGCCAGCTTGCCGACGAGTTTGGGGTTCAGCCGGTCCAGCACCATCGCGCCTTCACCCGCGGTGTAGGATTCTTCCGAGTTGAATCCGAACGGTTTCAGCGTGACGCCCAGTTCGCGGGCCAGGGTTTCATGCGCGTCGAACCCCGTCGTGTTGTTCACGTTGTAGTTCTTGAGGAAGTCACTGGCCAGCGGATACAGTATTTGTTCTCCGGATACGGCTCCGGCTTTCGTCAGCGGAAGTTTTTTCTGTTTCAACAACTGCGCCAGAAACTCGGCGCTATGGAGCACCTGCGCCTTGATGTCGGCTCCGTGAGCGGAGAAATCGTTGCGCAGCGCATCCCATGCGGCCGGGCTGGAAACAACCACGGTCTTCGCGCTCGCGCCGATGGCGTCGGCCAGATTGCGCGCCTGTTCTCCGGCTTTCTTCCAAAAGCCCAGCACCGCGAGTGCCTTGCCGGTGTCGGCTCCCGAGATCACGCGCACCGGAATCCCGGCGAGCTTGAAAATGCGTTCCATCGAGGCCGCGATTTCGGGCTGATGCTGCTCCGTGTCACGATCCACGTAATAGACCGTTTCGGCTTGGGCCGGCCCCTTTGAGACCAGTTTGCCCGCGCGGATTTCCTCCGCGAGGGAGCGCACGGCTTGGGGCACGGCACCGCGCTCGGCCACGTCGCGCCGGGCAGCCAGCAGGAGGCCCGTTTCGTCGTAATGACTCACGCAGTGAAAGCGGCAGGCCGCGCTCAGGTCGGCGTCATAGAGCGTGGATTGAAAATCCGCGTTCTCCAGCAGTTGCGGCTGACGCAGACTCTTGTCCAGCATCAGGGCGCGTCCGCGTGGCGTGTCGGCTTCACGGAAGGTTACGTTGCCCACTGCCGAGAGGTGCCGGCACATGAAACAGAACCGGCAGGCGTGGATGGTTTCGATAAATTTGGCGCTATTCATAAATCGTCAGACTCCGCGAAATCCCATTTTGCCGGGATTCATGATGTTGTTGGGGTCCATCACCTTCTTGATGTCGGTGAGGACGTTAAAAGCGGGACCGTAGAGTTCCTTCATCAGGCGGCCCAGTTTGAGGCCGACTCCGTGGTGTTCGTTGATGACGCCGCCGTTGGCGATGGCCGCGCGGATCGCCATGTCCCAGATCCGGTTGTAATAGGCGGTCGCCTCGGCGGGGTCCTCCGGCGGCTTGTCCACGATGAAGCGGGCGTAGAGCATGCAGCCCCATTCGTACCAGTGCGAATAGTGGCCGATGAAGGCGGCTTCCGGAAAGTTCTCGTTCACGACTTTCTTCATCGCCCAATACACGTTCTCGATGTCGGTGAAGGTCGCCACCGTGTCGAGCGTCCCGAAGGCTTGCGGCATGTGGAACATGTAGGGGGGATAGAAAAACTTGTAGCGATGATCCCACCACGCCTGCCCCATTTCCGCCCCGAGGTCCTCGGGATCCTCCTGTTTGCAGATGCGAATCGCCTCCGCCATTTCCAGATCGACCACGGGTTCGAATCCGTCGAAGCCAAACACCAGGTAGGCCCCCTGCTTGTCGATGCCGAGCACGCGCTTGATCAGGCGCGCGGTCTCCGGCTCGTCATACAACCGGATGACGCAGGGGCGCAGGCGGCTGCGCATGATGTTCGCGCCTGCCGTCATGGCCCGATGCATGTCCTTGAAAAGGAAGGCGTGGAATTTGCGGCATTCCGGGATGGGGTGAATCTTGAGCGTCACCTTGGTGATCACGCCCAGCGTCCCCTCGCTGCCGAGGTAAAGTTGCGTGAGGTCCGGGCCCGATGCGTGGCGCGGCACCGGGAGCGTGTTGATGATCCCGCCCTCCGGCGTCACGACTTCGAGCGACATGACCATGTCCTCGATTTTGCCATACTTCGTGGACAATACGCCGGTGCCCCGGTGCGCGAGAAAGCCGCCGATGGTCGCGCAGGCGATCGACGCGGGGAAGTGCATCGTCGAGAAGCCGCGTTTTTCCACCTCCCATTCCAGGTGCTGGGCGTTCATGCCAGTCTCCACGGTCACGGTCAGTGCCTCCGTGTCGATACGGAGGACTTTATTCATGCGCTTGGTGTCGAGGATGATTCCCCCGAACATCGGCAGTGCGCCGCCCTGCGATCCCGAGCCGCCGCCCCAAGGGGTCACCGGAATGCGGTAGTTGTTGGCGATGCGCAGCACTTTCGCCACTTCTTCGGCGGAGCCCGGATGCACGATGAAATCGGGCTTCGGGTTTTCCCGTCCGCGGTCATGCCACATTTCAGGAATCCAGTAGTAATCAATCGAGTGGGCGAGCTGGTCCGCCGCGTGGCTCGAAACGTAGTCCGGCCCCACCGCGTCCGCCAGCTCGCTGAGGATCATCGAATCCACATAGCTCTTTCCAGCCGGACGCGACAATTCCGATGCGACTGTCAGGGGAGTGTTCATAAGCGTATTCATAAAACAATGTTTGGATCAGGGTTTGGATGTATGCGTTGAGGGTTCATGGTAAATTTCAGCCAGCGCGTCGTGTAATCGGCGATACCGCTCAAAGCCCGAGGAATAGGCCGCGGCCCGCTCCGGGTCCGGCGTCAGGCGACCTTTCACGCGCACGCACCGAGCGGCTGCCGAGCGTTCGTCGGCAAAGATGCCGATTCCCACGCCCGCCAGCATGGCCGACCCGGCGGAAGCGTCCGAATTTTGCGGCAGGACAAGCGGCACGCCAAAAACGTCGCAGACGATTTGTGCCCAGAGCGCGTCTTTCGCCCCGCCGCCGATGAGCCGGATTTCGTTCACCGGCAGGTTCATGTCGTCGAGCACCCGGCGGCAATCGCGTAGTGAAAATGCCACGCCCTCCATCACCGCCCGCACCAAGTCGCCCTTCGTGTGTGAGAGCGAAAGCCCGGTGAAACTCGCCCGCAGGCTGGCATCCCAATACGGCGAGCGTTCCCCCTGCAAATAGGGATGAAAACACACACCGCGTGCTCCCGGAGGAGACGCCGCCGCCAGTTCGCCCATGAGATCAAAAGTGCTGATTTTTTGTTCACGCGCCTGCAGTGCCTCCCCGGCGCAAAAATGATCCCGGAACCAGCGCATGCACGTTGCCGCCGCGTTGGTTGCCGTGACTGAATACCACATGCCCGGCACGACGTGTGAGTAGGTGAGCGTGCGCGTATCCGGCACGGCGCGGTCGATCATGACGTTGACGTTTCCCGCTGTAGCCAGTTTTACGATACACTGTCCCGGTTCAATCGCGCCTGCTGCGTAGTCCTCCACCGCCGAATCGGAACTGCCGCAAATCACCGGTGTGCCCGCGATCAATCCCGTTTCCTGCGCCGCCCGGCTTGTCACCGTCCCGGCCCGCGCAACCGGTGTCACCAGTTCCGGCAGGGCGCGCAACGGGATGTTCGCGAGCGCGCACAATTCCGGCGACCAGCGACGCTTGGCCATGTCAAAAAAAAGCGTTCCCTGCGCCTCAATATAATCCGTCAACGCCACGCCGGTGACCTGATACCGCACATAATCCTTCACGAACAGAATCCGCGCCGTGCGCCGAAGCACATCCGGCTCACGGTGGTGCAGCCACAGCATCTGCGGCAATGTCCATGTGGGGGTCGGCCACTGGTAGCCGATACGGAAAATATCCTTCCCGTGATGTTCGCCCAGCCACGCAGACTCCGCCACGCTCCGCTGGTCCGTCCACATGATCGTCGGACGCAACACGCGATCCGCCTCGTCGAGCAGCACCGCGTTGTGCGTGGAGCCATCGAAAGACAGCGCCACGATTTCCTCCGGGCGCACACGGCCCTCGTCCCAAATTCGTTTCAAGCAGCGCACGAGCGCGGGATACCAATCCGCCGGGTTTTGCTCCGCCCAGCCGGGATGCGGATGTCGCGTCGGATATTCCTCGGAGCACGAGGTCACCGGCACGCCGTCAAGGCCGATCACGCTGACCTTGCAACCGCCTGTGCCGAAGTCGATGCCGAGAAGTCGTTGAACGCTCATGGAGGGGGGGGGGGGGGGAGGGAGGAGGGGAAATGCGTTACTAAATGGGCTACTTGATCCAGCTGTGCGCCGGGTCTTTGAAATTGATGAAACCGCGTGTGTTGCCGGTCATCACCCACAGGTAATACATCGTGTAACCCGGTGCGTTGACGACCGGATGATACCCGCGGGGAATCGCCACCGTGTCGTTTTCCTGCACCGTATAGGCCACGTTGATGTCACGGTTGTCGGTGTAGATTTTTTGCACGCCGAACCCGCCCTTAGGCTGGAAGCGGAAGAAATAAATTTCCTCCATATCGATCTCATCCGGCAGATTGTCGAAATCGTGGCGGTGCGGCGGGAAACTCGCCCAGTTGCCGGAAGGCACCCAAGCCTCTCCGATGAAGAAATGTTCGGAGGGAAACTTCTCATCGATCATGATCGACGCCTGTCGCTGAAAGTTGTCCCGACCGATGGAAAAGGTCTTGAGCTGATCCGGTGTGATCAACGCGGCGGCGCCGTCGCGAAGCGACGTTGGCGACTCCGCCACCGCGATTTCCACGTCCGTCGTGGCTACGACCTCGTAGTCCACCCCACCCGGCAGATAAACCGTGTGTGCCAGCCCCGAAAACACGTCCGCCCGCCCGCCGACTTCAGCAAAATCGAACCCCGGTCCGCGCACCGCGCAACGTCCGCCGAGAATCACCAACGCCACTTCCAGCGTTCCGGTTTTTGCCGCATGTTTTTCGCCCGCCGCCAGCTTGAGCAAACCGAAGCCGGTCAGCTTCATTTCGGCTTCGCCGACATTAAAGACACGGGAGAAGCCCGCATCAGCTTTGCATGGAAAATGATAGTTCATGGTTGTCCTGATAAGGTTGAAGTTGAGGTTGAGCGTTCTTCAAAAAAGCCTCCAAAACCGCCAGCGTGGGAATCCCCGTGCGTCCGCCGAGAGCACCGCATTTGAGTGCCGCGGCGCCCGACGCAAAACGCATGCACTCGCCGAGAGAAACCCCGTCAAGATAACGACGCAGAAACGCGCCGTGATAAACATCGCCTGCTCCCGTGGTGTCGATCGCCTCCACGCGGAAGGCGGGCATCCGCACCCAATTTTTCCCGTCGAAACCGACGCTCCCCTTGCTGCCCGACGTCACCACCGCCCAGCGTGCGCCATGACGCATCAAGGCGCGCAATTGTTTTTCCTCGGAAGCTTCGCCGGTGTATTTTTCGGCAAACGTCTCCGACGCGATTACGATGTCCACATTTTCCAGAATCGAATCGATCTCCGGCACCAGAGTTCCCGCATCGAGGCAGACGGTGACGCCCGCCGCCCGCGCCACGCGCGCCGCGTGGATGGCCGCTCCGGTCTGATGCCCGTCCAGATGCAGAACCCGGGCCGAACAAATCAAGACCTCATCCACCTCCGTCACGGAAAGCGGCTTCGCCGTGCTATGCATCCACGCAATGCTGCGCTGTCCCGACTCCCGCGCCGCCCAGCAGTAACTCACCGCCGACTTCGCGTTCTGGCGTGTGACCACCGCGGCAACATCCACGCCCTCTGCCTGAAATTCGCGCAGGATTTTTCTCCCCGAATCATCATCGCCGACCGTGCCGACAAAAGCCGTTCGAGCTCCCAGTCGCTGCGCGGCGACGATGGCCGTCGCGGAAGGACCTCCGCCCTGTTCCAGACTGTCGGTAATCTGGATTTTCCCGTCTATTGGAATCTCCGGAACAACGCACACGTAATCCCAACTGCAGTAGCCCACTCCCACCAGATCCATCCGCCTGCCCTCGCCACGCTGGATTGGGCGGAACCTGCGCCAGCCGGAACAGGCGATCAAACCGCAACGCTCCACGCGTTTGAGAATAAGGTGTATGTTTAGGCGCATGACAAAAAAGCAGACACCCGACTGACACAGATTTTCCGTTGCGCGGAAACCACCGGGGAATTAAACCAGTTGAATCATGGCAAAATCCCTCCCCCCCCCCCCCCCCGTCCCCACGATGAAGGATATCGCGCAACAAGCAGGGGTGACGAAGGGAACCGTCAGTCTCGCCTTGCGCGGGGACATCCGCATCTCGACGGACACACGGAAGCGCATCGAAAAGATCGCGGAAGCGTTGGGCTACAGACCCGATCCCATGCTGGCCGCGCTGTCGGCCCGCCGCGGCCAGCAAAGGGCCGTATCCAATCTTGGGATACTTATCGATGACCGCTGGGGACCGATGGCGAAACGTCCGAAATGGCTGCGGGATTGCCTGGATGGCTTGCAGTTGGCCGCGCAGCACCTGGGTTATGCGACTTGCGAATTCCGGCTGGCGGCGGATTTGGCAGGCCATGCCAATCCTGACCGGATTCTCGCGGGGCGGGGCATTCGCGGCGTGGTTGTGTGTCCTTTTTGCGGAGAACGTCCGGTGCTGCCCAAAGTGGATTGGTCGCTGTATTCCATGGTGACGATCGGAAACCTGCTGCCGGAAATGGGCTGGCACCGGGTGGGAACGGATGCCTTTGCCGCCATGAATCTGGTGTGCCAGAAATTGCGCGAACGGGGCGTGACCCGCATCGGGCTGGCGCAATATCTGGATACGGAATGCCGGCTGCGTTACGAATGGCTCGGATCACTGCTCAAGGAATGGCATCTCGGCGCGGATTTTTTCCGGGAAGTGCCGCCCCTTCTGTATCCACAACCGGATGCAGGATCATTCCTCAAATGGCGCCGCCGGGAAAAACCGGAGGTGGTTGTCAGCAACAACGAACAAATCCTCGACTGGATGGAAGCCGCCGGATTGGGAAAAAAAGTGCCGGACGAAACAGGAGTCGTGCTTCTCAACCGGGATGCGGCCAAACGCGCCGACATCACCGGAATTTCTCAGCATCTGGACGAGGTGGGCGCGGCAGCGGTGGAGTTGATCCATGGCATGACCTTGCGCGGCCAGCGGGGCACGCCCCGCGTGCGGCGGGAAATGCTGATCATGCCTCACTGGATAGAAGGAGTTACGGTCAAATCTCCTGCAAAGTTGGGGATTCGCGGCGGATGAAGTCAGGGGCCGGTGGTTCAGACCAGTTTCCTTTCGCGAACAGGGTTGCCATGCAGGTCGAAGGCGGTTTTTCCTCACCTCTTTCCCTCGTTTCGTTCCCCGGATCGTTAATATCAACCATGCTTCCCATAATCAAAAAAATCACCGGCATCCTCGCCTTCATCGCCGCCTTTGCCGCAGCTTCGACTTTCGCGCAGGATGCGAAAAGCAGCAAAATCCTCACGGTCGGCACCAACCCGGAGTTTCCTCCGTTTGAACTGGTTGAAAAAGGCACCAACAAAATCATCGGCTTCGACGTGGATCTCATCACCGAAGTCGCCAAGGCCGCCGGGTATGCCGGTGTGAAAATGGAAGCCTTCGCGTTCGACACGCTTGGCGAGGCCCTCAACCAGAAGAAGGTCGATGTCGTCATCGCCGGCATGACCATCACCGATGAACGCAAGGCCAAGGTTCTCTTCACCGATCCCTACTACAACGCCGCCCAGGTTCTCGTGGTGACCAAGAAAAACAAAACCATCAGCACGCTCGACGACATCAAGGACAAGCGCGTGGGCGTGCAACTCGGCACCACCGGTGGCGTCGTTGCCGAAAAAGCCCTTGGTCAAAACAACCCCAACATGAAACAATTCCGCAAATACACCGAAGTCTTTTACGAACTGAAGCTCGGCCGCGTGGACGTCGTGGTGGTGGACATGCCCGTGGCTCAAGCCTACCTGAAGCTTAAAAACTTCAGCGACCTCAAGATCAGCTCCAAGCCGATGAGCGAAGAGGAATTTGGCATCGCCATCGCCAAGGATAATACCGAACTCCACAAACAGCTCAACGCCGGCCTCAAGTCCGTCCGCGAGAGCGGCAAGCTCGACCAGCTCCTCAACAAATGGTTCGACGAGACCACGGCCGAAGCGGACAAAAAGTAAGGGAGGTTCTAAAAATTCATTTTTGCACAGAAGATAACCAAGGAAACGAAGATGAAAACAGGGAGCATAATTTGTTATAAACTATTTATTTCTAATATTTTATTAAAAAACAAAAATTCCACTTCAATTGATTGTCTTCGTTACCTTTGTTACCTTCTGTGCAATTTTTAGAACCTCCCATAATTTGTTAAGGATGGGAGGAATCAGAAGTCAGGAGGTAAAGGAGTGTTTTTCTCCTGCCCCCCCTGACCCCTTCCATCCTGACTCCTTTTTTTAATGATCAACTGGGAAATTATTCAGGAGGAACTTCCCTTCCTGCTCGGCGGCGTGAAGATCACGCTGCTCGTCACCTTGGTGAGCGTCATCCTCGGGGTGACGCTCGGCGTGGGCGTGGCCCTGACGCGCCTTTCGAGCCACGCCTGGCTGCGGCTTCCGGCCACGGCCTATGTCGAGGTGCTGCGCGGCACGCCTATGCTGGTGCAGATCTTCATCATGTATTTCGCCTTCTTCCCGATGCTCGCCGAGCACGTGCCGGGACTCGAAGGTCTGGCCCGCGCCAACGCCATCTACGCCGGCATGCTCGCGCTCGGCGTCAACTCCAGCGCCTACCTTGGGGAGATTTTTCGCGGTGGCATCCAGTCCGTGGATATCGGCCAGTATGAGGCGGGCCGCTCGCTCGGCATGACGCCCTACCGGATCATGCGTCACATCGTGCTCCCGCAGGCGCTCGTCAACGCCCTGCCCGCCGTGGGCAACGAGTTCGTGACGCTCATCAAGGACTCGTCGCTCGTGTCCGCCATCGCCGTGGCCGACCTCACCTACCGGGCGCAGCAGGCGGGCGGACGGTCCTACGAGTTTTTCTCCATGTATCTGGCGATCGCGATCATCTACTTTTGCCTGACCTTTGCGGCGTCACGCGGGCTGGCTGTATTTGAGAAAAAATTACGTGTCTATGATCCGCGTTGAGAACATCCACAAATCCTTCGGCGCGCTCCAGGTCCTGCGCGGCGTCACGCTGGAAGTCGCCCAAGGCGAGGTCGTGTGCCTCGTGGGTGCGAGCGGATCGGGCAAGACGACCCTGCTGCGCTGCCTCAACCTCCTGGCCCGGCCCGATGTCGGCGCCGTGTGGCTCGACGGCCAGTGCGTGACCGCGCCCGGCGTGCGCGTCGAGGACGTGCGCCGCGAGACGGGCATGGTATTCCAGCACTTCAACCTGTTTCCCCACCTCAACGTGCTGCACAACGTCACGCTCGCGCCCATGAAGGTGCGCCACATGCGCAAGCACGAGGCGGAGGAGAAGGCGATGGAGTTGCTCGCCAAGGTCGGTCTCGCCGAAAAGGCGCATGCCTATCCCAGCCAGCTTTCCGGCGGACAAAAGCAGCGGGTCGCCATTGCCCGCGCGCTCGCGATGAAGCCTCGCGTGATGCTCTTTGACGAGGCCACCTCGGCGCTCGACCCGGCGATGACGCAGGAAGTGCTCAAGGTCATGCGCGGCCTCGCCTCCGAAGGCATGACGATGGTGGTCGTCACGCACGAGATGGCTTTCGCCCGCGACGTGGCCACACAGGTCGTGTTCATGGCCGATGGCGTGGTTGTCGAAAAAGGCCCGCCCGAACAAATTTTCTCCGCACCGCAAGACCCGCGCACCCGGGCTTTCCTGCGCATGACGGAGGGTTGAGATTTTATGAAACCCAAACCACACGCCCTGCTCGCAGTCTTCGCCGGCTGCTGCCTTTCGTTTGCCGTTGCTCTGACCGCAGCCTCCGCCCCGGAGTCCACCGCACCACGCGCGGAGCACGTGTTCATCATCAGCTTCGACCAAGGCTCGCCCGCTGGTATCGAAAAAGCGGATATGCCGCTTTTCAAACAGATGGCCGCCGATGGCGCGCACACATGGGAAGCCTGCACCATCGTCCCCAGCATCACACTGCCCTCGCACACCTCCATGCTGACCGGCGTGGGCATCCAGAAACACCAGATCCTGTGGAACGACATCTGGGCTCCCGCAAAACCCCAGCTCACCATCCCAACGATTTTCAACCTCGCCAAGAAGTCCGGCGGACGCGGCCTCGTGACCGCCGCCTATGTTTCCAAACAAAAATTCCGCCTCTTCGAATATCGCGGGGACATCGACCGCTTCAGCCTGCCCGCCGATACCAGTTCACTCGGAGTAGCGGCCTCTTTTGCCGAGGATGTGGCCAGTCTGAAACCCAACCTCTGCTTCATCCACTTTGGCGAACCCGATGCGATGGGACACCGCCACGGCATCTGGTCGCCCGAGAAGATGAAGGCCTTCGCAGACAGCGACGCCGCGCTCAAGATCATCCGCGATGCCATCACCGCCGCCGGCATTGCCGATACGAGCGTCATCATCATGACTGCCGACCACGGTTGCCACGACACCAAGAACAAGGAAGGCAAGACGGTCGGCACCCACGGCTCGGCCAGCCCCGACGACGTCATCATCCCTTGGGTTGCCTGGGGCCGTGGCGTGAAGCCCGGTTTCACCATCACCGCGCCCGTTGTGCAATACGACACTGCCGCCACTGCGCTCTGGTTACTCGGGGTCGAAGTCCCCGAAAGCTTCTGGGGCCGCCCCGTGACCAGCGCCTTCGAGTAACAGATGCTGCGCGCTGACGTCGCGCAGTTCTCCAAGGAGCGGCGGCATCCTGCCGCCGTTCCTTGGGTGACCGCGTGACCAGGCCCCGGCTTTCGGAATGCCATAACTTTACACTTCCTGTCAGTCATCAATCCGGATACTGCCATTTGTGTGAAAACAGAACCTTCTCCCACACCTGCTCCGAGTCCGGCACCCGCGTCCGCTCGCTGCAACAAACTGTCCGCTTTGGCGACAGCGATTAATCCTCAATCGACGGCTGCCGTGCTCCTTCTCGGCCTGCTCGTCTGGATCGTCCTCATTCTGGTTGGAGGCCTCTTCAGCATCAGCAAAGATCAGGTTTCCAGTTACTCGGTCCTGGAAATTTTCGAAAATCGTTGGGAAAACGCTTTCCTCTGGAGCTCCGGCATCGTGCTGCTCGCCAGCCTGCTGGCCAGCGTCCGGGCCAGGCTTCCCAAACTCTCCATCGTCACCAACCTGATCCTCTACCTCTCGCCATTCACCCTTGTGTTTATCGGCTTCTCGCTGCTGGACGCGCTTTATCGAAACCACCCCGTCACCCGCGACATGCACCAGACGATGGGCATCGTGCTCATCCTCTTTTACCTGATCGGTATTCTGTATTTCCGTACAAAAGCCCGTCGCAACAAGGACGAGGCCATCGCCGCCTTCCTCCTGCCTCCCTATATTGTGGCCCTGTTGTTCACCGTGTTTGCCGTCTTCCAACTGCTGACCTCCATCGAATACATCTACCGCAACGCGTTTTATCTCACCGTAAAATCGGTCGAGACCAAGGGCGGCGAGGTTCACATCGACGGCACCTTCCATGTCAACAAAGCCGCTCCCTATGTATTCTCCGCCATGCGCAACGAGATGATGGAAATGCCGATGGAAGAACCGGGCTCCACCGCCACCCTTGTCTGGGAGAAAAAGGACTCGCCTTCCTCCGAGGGCGAATACGCCTTCCGCATCACCTACAAGGAACGCAAAAAGGAAAAGACCCGCGAGGGTGGTGATCCGTCGTCCGAATCTGGATACAATTACGAGCCCGAGGTTTACCTTCAGGTCAGCCTGCCGGCTGAAAACGGCGGATATCCCAAGAGCGTGAAGTCCCTGCCGATCAGCACGTGGGAAGTCGCCGAATACACGCCCGCCGCAAAAAAATAATCACAGCGTTGTCTTGACGGTAGGGAGGCCTCTCCGAGGCCTCCGTTGTGCGTGGTATGAGGATGCGAAACTCATAGGTGAATGGAGCGTGGTTTCGGAGGCCTCGGAGAGGCCTCCCTACCGGGAATCAAATGGCTACAGTTTAAATGAAATTGCTCTAAAGCTCCGAACTACTCACGAGAGCCCGCGCCAGCGGTCGAGCACGCGCTGGTAAATCGCTCCGGGTGACAGGCCGTGCGCCTCGCGCAGAGACTCCGCACTGCTGCCGTGTTCGATAAACTGGTCGGGCCAGCCGATGCGCTCCACCGCCGGTATGCCCCCCCCCCCCGCCTCGCGGCAGGCGCCCTCTTGCAACGCCTCCAGCACCGCGCTGCCAAAACCGCCCGCGAGCACATGGTCCTCCATTGTCACCAATAGACGGATACGTCCGGCGTGGTTGAGCAGCAGGGCGCGGTCGAGTGGCTTGACGAAGCGCGCGTTGACCACGCCTGCCGACACGCCTTCCTCGGCCTCCAGGCGGGCGGCCACGGCGAGCGCGTCAGACACCCGGTTGCCCAGCGCCCAGATCATGATCTGCGTGCCTTCGCGCAGCACCTCGGCCTGACCGACGGGCAGTAACGCGGGTGTTTCCTTGATCGTCGCGCCGGTGCCCGCTCCGCGCGGGTAACGGATGAAGCCGGGGCCCTTGAGTTGCAGGCTCGTGTGCAGCATGTCCACGAGTTCGTCCTCGTCCTTGGGTTGCATGACCACGGCGTTGGGCACGCAGCGCAGCCAGGCGAGGTCGAACAATCCGTGATGCGTGGGGCCGTCGTTGGGCGAGAGACCGGCACGGTCCATGCAGAAGGTGACGGGAAGGTTTTGCAGGGCCACGTCGTGGATGATCTGGTCGTAGCCGCGTTGGAGAAAAGTGGAGTAGATGGCGACCACGGGACGGATGCCCTTGGTGGCGAGGCCGGCGGCGAAGATCACGGCGTGTTCCTCGGCGATGCCGACGTCGAAAAATTGTCCGGGCAACTCCGTCGCGAGCAACGAGAGGCCAGTGCCGCTGGGCATCGCGCCGGTGATGCCCACGATGCGTTTGTCGGCGCGGGCGAAGCGCAGCAGCGCCTGCCCGAAAATTTCCTGATACGCGGGACGTCCGCCACCTGCCGGACGCAGGTTTGCGCCCGTCGTGGGGTCGTAGGGCGTGGCGCCGTGAAACTTCTCCGGCGACTTCATGGCGACCTCCAGGCCGAGTCCTTTCTTGGTGTGCACGTGGACGAGCACGGGCACGTCGCAGCTTTTGGCAAATTCGAGGTTTTTGATCAGCTCTTCGAGGTTGTGGCCGTTGATGGGGCCGAGGTAGCGGAGGCCGAATTTTTCAAACAGGCTGGACTCGACAAAAAAGTCCTTCGTCTCGCGTTTCCACTTCATCCAGAGCCGGTGCATGTCGGGGCCGCCGGGCAGGCTGGTGAAGAATTTTTCGAGGTCGCCGTGGATCTTGTTGTAGGTGGGGTGCGTGCTGAGGCGGTTGAGGTAACGGGCCATGGCGCCGACATTGCGGGCGATGGACCACTCGTTGTCGTTGAGGATGACAATGAGGCGTTTGGTGGAACTGACGGTGTTGTTGAGCGCCTCCAGAGTGACGCCGCAGGTGAAGGCGGCGTCGCCGCACAGGGCCACGACGTGTTCGTCGCCGCCGCGCAGGTCGCGCGCGGTGGCCATGCCGAGGGCGGCGCTCAGGGCGGTGCCGGCGTGACCGGCGCCAAAGGCATCGTGCTCGCTTTCGGCGCGGGAGAGGAAGCCGCTGGCGCCGCCGGTCTGGCGCAGGTTACGGAAAAATTCGCCGCCGCGTCCGGTGAGCAGTTTGTGGATGTAGCCTTGGTGGGCCACGTCGAACACGAAGGAATCGCGCGGGGTGTCGAACACGCGATGCAGGGCCAGACAAAGCTCCACGACGCCGAGGTTGGGGCCGACGTGGCCGCCGTTGCGCGAGGTAACGGCGATGATTTCGTCGCGGATTTCCTGCGCCAGTTGCGGGAGTTGGCCGAAGGCGAGCCCCTTGACATCGGAGGGGGACTGGATGCCGGGCAGCAGGCGGGGGCGGGCGGGGGACGATGGAGCGGCGGGAGTGGCGAAGGCCGAGGTCTCGGCGGGAGGATGCATCGATGAAAAGTGAATCGGGAAACGAGCCGGAGGGTGGGCGGGTGGACTGGCGACAGGTGGCAGGTGAGCGGCGGTGTCGGCGGCGTCAGGCATTGCGTTCAAGGGGGAACTCTTCGAGGAGGGGGGACCCGTCCCGTTGTTTTTTGAGTTGTTCGATCTTGAGTTCGGCATCCTTGAGCCGCGCTTCGCAGACTTTGAGCAGCTTGCTGCCTTCTTCGTAACGGGTGAGCAACTCGGCCAGAGGCACGTCGCCGGTTTCCATCGACTCGACGATGGTTTCCAGGCGGTTCATGGCGGTTTCGAATGAAGTCGCGGCGTCTTCCTTGGCTGTTTTGTCCACGGATGCGGACGTTGGCGGGGGCAGGCGGGTTTTCAATCTAACATTTGGACGCCGGGGGGGGGGGGGGGGAGGGGAGGCGTCAGGACGCGCCCAGCCTGCCTTTAAAGGTCAGTTCTGCGACGCCGCTTTTGTCCAGCCCGCCGAGACCGAGGGCGACGAGGCGGTCGTATTGCGCCTTGGTGGCGGTGGCCAGAGGCAGTGTGAGTCCGGCGTCGCGGGCCAGACCGAGGGCGATGCCGGAATCCTTGGCGGCGTGGGCGGCGGAGAAAAAACAATCGTGGGAGCGTGCCTGCATGTCTTCGCCGTCGGTTTTGAGAACTTGGGAACCGGCCCCTGTCTGGGCAAACACCTCGCGCAGCATGTCGAGATCGAGTCCGAGGGCGTGCCCCAGGCCGAGCCCTTCGGCGAGGCCGACGGTGTTGATGTTCATGACCATGTTGACCAGCGCCTTGACTTGGGCGGCCTGCCCGGTGTGGCCGATGTAGCGGGGAGCGGCGCTGAGGTGCGAAAGGAGAGGCTGGAGGACGTCAAAGGTTGCCCGGTCGCCGCCGCACATCAGGTAGAGGGTGCCGTTGCGGGCCTGCGGGATCGAGGAGGCCATGCAGCCTTCCAGCGTCGCGGCCCCAACGTTGCGGGCGCGGCGTTCCACTTCGACGTGCGTGGCGGGTGTGATCGTGGCGCAGTTGACAAAGATTTTGCCCGCCGCGCCGCTCAGCAGCGAATCGCCGTCCACGGCAAACACGGCGAGTTGCGCGGCATCGTCGGTGACCACGGTGAAAATAACGTCGGCCGAGGCCGTCACTGCGGCAAGCGTGGTGGCGTGGATCGCGCCGATCTCGGCGGCGAGGGCGGCGGCGGAAGGGGCGTGCGCGTCGTACACCGATGCGACTGTGCAACCACAATCCTTGAGGCGGCGCGCCATGTTGGCGCCCATGCGACCGACTCCGACGAAGGCAATTTTTTGCGACATGGGCAGGAACCTTCACAGCAGCGCCGCCGAGGCAAGCGGCGGGGGGCGAAAGTGCCCCCTTTCCTTGGTGCCCGACTCCGGCCGGGCTAGGCCCGCTTGCGCTGCCAGTGCGCGGAACGCCGAAATTCGCGTTTGATGGCGTCCGAGTAGGTGAGGTGCCACGCGATGAGCAGATAGCCGATGCTGAGGAAAAACATCCAGAGAAATACTTGGAGCGAGAACGTGGAGGCCGTGCTCGCCGCGAGCATTTGATAGGATGTATGGATGATGCCCCAGATGCCGGCCAGCGCCGCCACCCCCGCCACGACGAAGCGCGTCAGGTTCCGGCCGAGCGCCAGGCCCACGGCCAGCAGCAGGGTGAGCACCGAGCGCCAGATGCCGATGGCGGGCGAGTTGTCGCCCAGCCGGGGGGCGATGACAAACACCTCGATCAGTGTCGCCGCCACGAGGAGGCCTGCGATGGCGATGAGTCGTTTGTTGGTGGTGATTTTCCTGCGTCGTCGTTTCATTTGCTGTTGGCCTGCCTGTCCTTTGTCCGCACCTGCCTTGTGCCTGTCCGTGGATGGCTCTTCCGGTGGGCGCGGTTCGCATGCGTCGTGGTAGATGAGACGCGGTGCGAGGCACGTGCTGTGGGTGACGGGCGTACCGATGTGTCACTTTTGCGGCATTGCAAGTGGCTCGCGGCATTATTTGCGCCAACGAAGCGACGGATCTACTCGTCGAAATACCGGTGGCGGAGTTCGTCCGGCGTCGTGCCGTCTGCGCGCAACGTGCGGAGGGCGAGCGCGTCGTGGCGCTTGGCGAGACGTTGGCCGGTCTCGTCGGTCATGAGCGGACAATGATAATAGCGCGGCAGGGCAGGGGAGGGGGGGGGGGGGGAGGTGTCGCGAGGGGCGAGGGCGCGCATGAGCAGAAGCTGGCGGAAGGTGGAACGTATGAGGTCGGCACCGCGCACCACCTCCGTCACGCCGAGCGCAAGGTCGTCCACGGCGCAGGCGAGTTGGTAACTGGGGAGGCCGTCCTTGCGCCACACAAGGAAGTCGCCGAAGTCACGGCCCGCGACGGCCTGCTGAGGGCCGGCGTGTCCGTCAACGAATGATATGCGGGCGTCGTTGTCGGCGTTGCCGTCGGGGTCGGGCACGCGAAAACGCCAGTTGGTTTTCAGTCCCTGCGTGTCGAGCGGTGGCAGCGGGGCGTCGGCAGGGGGACGCCATTCGCGGGGATAAAGCGGCTCGTCGTGTGCGCCTTCATGGGGCGCGCCGATGGCTTCGGCGACATCGCGCCGCGAGCGGCGGCAGGGAAATATCAGACGCGCGGCATGGAGGCGGGCGAGGGCTTCGCGGTAGAGGGGCAGGCGTTCGCTTTGCGAGATCATCGGCTCCTCCCATGCGTCGTCGCCGAGGAGCCAGCGCAGGTCCTCGATCATGGCGGCGACAAACTCGGGGCGGCAGCGGGCGCGGTCGAGGTCGTCATTGCGCAGGAGCAGGCGTCCGCCGGCGGCGCGGGCGCGGCTGGCGGCGATCCAAAAGGTGCGCGCGTGCCCGAGGTGCAGCAGTCCCGTGGGCGAGGGGGCGAGGCGTCCGATGTAGCGGGCTGTCGTGGGTGTTGTCATGATGCTTTTCAGGGAATTGAGAAATTCGATGTTGGATGTTCGGCGTCGGATGTTCGATGTTCGAGGGATGACTCCTGAACAAAAACTCGCTGAACTCGGCCTGCAACTTCCCAAGGTGCCCGCGCCCGCCGGCAATTACGTGCCCGTGGTGCGCACGGGAAATCTGCTCTACTGCGCCGGCACGCTGCCCGTGCTGGACGGCCAGATCACGCACGCGGGCAAGGTGGGTCAGGAGCAAACGGTGCAGACTGGTTATGAATCCGCGCGCATCGCCCTTTTGAATACACTGGCCAACATCCACGCCGCCACGGGCTCGCTCTCCAAGATCAAGCGCGTGGTGATGCTTAACGGTTTCGTCAACGGCGTATCCGGTTTTTCTGACAGCCCGGCCGTGATCAATGGCGCGAGCGACTTGCTGGTGGCCGTGCTGGGCGAGGCGGGCAAGCACGCCCGGGCCGCGGTCAGCGTGTCGGGCCTGCCCCGCAATGCCACAACCGAGGTGCAACTGGTCGTGGAGGTGACGGATTGAATTACAAATTGAAGTTACGCGGAGCGTCGTGGCGCGGGCGTCCCGCCCGCATTTCCGGGCGACGCTTTACTGACGATCCGTCAGCGGGCGAGACGCCCGCGCCACTTCAAGGACGTCCGCGTAACATCAGTTCATAATTCATCATTTCCCTCATGCACGCCATCCTGACCTCAATCCTTCCGATTTTTCTGATTATCGCGCTTGGCGCGGCATTGCAGAAATATGGGTTTTTCCGCGCGGGCGTGGTGCCGGCGCTCAACCGGCTGGCGTTTTTCGTGGGACTGCCCGCCTTGATTTTCTCCGGGCTCGCCTCCGCCGAACACTCGGGCAACGAACCCGTGCGACTCTTCCTCGCGCTCGTTCTCGCAACGGTGCTTATGGCCGGATTGGGCTGGGCGGGAGCCTGGGCGTTGCGCATTCCGGGGGCGACGCAGGGAACGTTTGTCCAAGGGGTGTTTCGCGGCAACGGAGCCTTTGTCGGGCTGCCCGTGCTGGTGGCGTTGCCGCAGGTGTCGCCGACGGTGGCCATGCTGGTCATCGCGCCGCTCATGATCGTTTACAATGTGCTGGCGGTGTCGGCATTGCTGGCGAGTCAGCACGGCATGGGGCGGGGCGTGGTCAAGGCGCTGGTGTTGGGGATCGTCCAAAACCCGATCATCTTGGCGAGCGTGGCGGGCGGATTGTTCTACCTGTCGGGCCTCACATGCCCGGCGCCGGTGCTGGGGACGCTCAGGTTGATCGCGGGCATGGTGGTGCCGGTGTCGCTGATCTGCATCGGCTCGGCGCTGGTGACGCTGCCGTTGCGCGGCAACCTGCGGCTGTCGGTCCTTTCGGCGCTGGGCAAGGCGTGGGTGTGCCCGCTTCTTGGATACGGCGTGGCGCGGCTGCTGGGCGTGGAGGGCAACGACCTGACGGTGATGCTCGTCTATATGGCGGCGCCGACTGCGATCATGTCCTACACGATGGTGCAACAACTCGGCGGCGACGAGGCGATGGCGGCGGGGACCATCGTGCTCAGCACGCTGGCCTCGGCAGTGTCGCTCGGCGTGATCGTCGCGCTGTTCTGAAAATTGATTTTGGCCTGTTTTTGGCCGTTTCCTGTGGATTCTGTCACAGGCCGCACTTGTGCATGAGTTCGGAGGTGAGCCAGCCGATGAGGCCGGTTACGGGCAGGGTGAGCACCCATGCCCAGAGGATGCGCGAAACGATGCCCCACTTGACGGCGCTGAGGCGTTTGGTGGCGCCGACGCCCATGATGGAGGTCGAGATGACGTGCGTGGTCGAGAGCGGCACGCCCACATGCGAGGCGCTGTGAATGATGAGCGCGGCGGTCGTCTCGGCGGCGAAGCCGTGCACGGGTTGGAGTTTCACCATCTTGTGGCCCATCGTCTTGATGATGCGCCAGCCGCCGCCCGCCGTGCCCGCCGCCATGGTGAGGGCGCAGGTGATCATGATCCATTTGTGCACCGTGAACTCGGGCGTGTGCAGAAAGGAGAGCCAGTCGGGGAGATTATTGAAGGCGCCGGCCTGCGTGCCGGTGAAGAGGGCGAGGGCGATGATGCCCATGGTTTTTTGCGCGTCGTTGGAACCGTGGCTGAATCCCATCCAAGCCGCGCTCACAAGCTGGAGTTTGCCGAACACCCGGTTGACGAAGCGGGGTGAGGTTTTTTTGAGGATCGCGTAGAGAAACAGCATGAACAGCGCGGCGGCAACGAACCCGATGACCGGCGAGGCAAACATCGGCATTACGATCTTGGGCCAGAGCCCTTCCTGCGCGTGATGCTCGGGGTTGTAGAGGGACCACTTGAGCACGCTCCAGTCGCCCTTGGCCGTGGAGAGCGCGGCGCCGCAGAGTCCGCCGACGAGCGCATGGCTGGAACTGGAGGGCAGGCCGAGCCACCAGGTAAACAAGCCCCAGACGATCGCGGCAAACAGGCCCCCGAACACGGTGACCATGGTGATGGCGTGGGCGTCCACGAGGCCGCGCCCGATGGTCGTGGCGACGGCGGTGCCCATGAGCGCGCCAAAGAGGTTGAAGAACGCGGCCATCATGATCGCCTGGCGCGGCGTGAGCACCTTGGTCGAGACGACCGTGGCGATGGCGTTGGCTGCGTCGTGAAAGCCGTTGATGTATTCAAACACCAAGGCCGCCACCAGAACCACGAGAAACAGAGTCATCGGTATTGGGTAAAATGGGCTGGAGGGCTGCGACTCAGGAATACTTGAGGACGATCTGAACGACGACGTTGCCGGCGTCGCGGCAGCGGTCGATGGCCTTTTCGGCCATTTCGAACAGTTCCTGGAGAATGACGGTTTCCTTGGCGTCGTAGGGGCCGTGGTAGAGTTCTTTGATGAGGCCGAGCATGACCTTGTCGGCCTGACCCTCGGCGTACTGGAGGCGTTCATTGGCCTCCTTGATGCCGTCGAGTTTGTCGCCCTTGCGCAGGCGCTTGACCATGAAAACGACGGCCTCGGCGGCCTGGCCCAGCAGGTCGGCCTGACGTTGGAATCCTTCGCGCGGGAAGTGGCCGGGATAAATGGACAGGCGCTCCACGAGTTTTTCGGTGATCTTGGGGATGCGGTAGAGGGCGCGAGAGAGTTCCTCGATGTCTTCGCGTTCCAGAGGGGTGACGAAGGTTTTGCAAAGTTCCTCGGTGATCTGCTGGGTGATGCGTTTGTCCTTGCGGCGGCTTTGGATAAAATCGTCGAGGTCGCCCGTGGAGGTAAACGATTCGCTGCGTTTCAGGTACGTGGCAAGGAGTCGGGTGCTGGTAAGCGCCTCCTCGGCGCTGGCCTCAAGAAGATCGTAGAACTTCTCGTCTTTTCCGAACAGTGATTTGAGCGAGAACATGTGATTGCTGGTAAAAGCTGAAAACTGAAAAGCTGAAAAGCGGAAACAGGAACCTTTTAATTGTCGAACACAGACAGTCTTTCAGATTTCAGCGCCACAATTTTTCCCAACAGGCTGTTCCTGCGGCTTTGACCACTCGCAGCCAATCTGCATCGATGACCGGTCATGGACTCCCGCTGGCTTCATCCACGCAACGAATTGGTGCAGACGATGCACCGCATTTATCGCTACCGCATGACGACGACATCCGGTGGCAACCTCTCCATCATCGACCCCGATGGGAGCATCTGGATAACACCTTCCCGCGTGGACAAGGGCAACCTCACGCCCTCCGACGTGGTGCGCATGCTCCCCGACGGCAAACGCGAAGGCCAGCACCCGCCGTCCTCCGAATTTCCTTTCCACCGCGAGATCTACAAGCGCCGGCCCGACATCAAGGCCATTGTCCACGCGCATCCCGGCGCGCTCGTGGCGTTCAGCATCTGCCGTCTCATCCCCGACACCCGCGTGCAAACCCACGTTTTTAACGTGTGCGGCAAGATCGTTTACGCCCCCTACGCCTGCCCCGGCAGCGAGGAACTGGGCAAAAACATCGCCGATGCCTTCGCCACCGGCGCCGACTGCGTGATGCTCGAAAACCACGGCGTGGTCATCGGCGGCTCGGACTTGCAGGACGCGTTTCAGCGCTTCGAAACGCTGGAGTTTGCCGCGCAGACGCTGGTCAAGGCATCGGGTCTCGGCGACGTGCAATACCTGCCGCCCGAATCCCTTATCCGCGAGACCGTGCCCGAGTGGAAGGATCTGCCTCCCGCCCCGCTGACCAACCGCGAGAAGGAACTGCGCTCGCAAATTTGCGCCTTCGTCCGCCGCTCCTACGAGCAACGCCTGCTCATCAGCACGGCTGGAGCCTTCTCGGCGCGCCTCGACGCCAAGGGCGAATTCCTCGTCACCCCGCGCCGCCGCGACCGTCTGGAACTCGAACCCGCCGGCCTCGTCCGCGCCAAGGGCCACGCCTGCTCCGCCGGGCAACGTCCCAGCCGTGTCGCGCACCTGCACTCGCTCATTTATGACCGGTTGCCGGAAGTCGGTGCCATCATCAGCGCGCAGCCCGCGCACGCATCGGCATTCTGCATGACCAGAACGCCGCTCACCACGCGCACCATCCCCGAAAGCTACATCGTGCTCCACGAAGCGCCCAAGGTGCCCTTTGCCCGCATTGTCGAGGACGCGCCGAAAATCGCCGCCTGCATGGACCTCAAAAAATGCCCTGTCGTCCTCATCGAAAACGAGGGCGCGCTGGTCATCGGTCGCAACGTGCTCGAAGCCTTTGACCGTCTCGAAGTGCTCGAAGCGACTTCCGAGGCCCTGCTGCTGGGCCGTCCGCTCGGCCCGCTCGCCCCCATGCCCGACGACGCGCTGGCTGAGTTGCGCAAGGCGTTCGGGATGGATTGAGCGGAAACCGATTCCGCCCTTTTTGTCTTCTTCTCACCAGACCCCGGCCAATCCAGCCGGTCCTCTCCTCGTGGCATATCGCGTGCTCACGGATTGGCGTGACCAATTGCCAGATTTGCGCGGAAAACAGCGACGCCGCGATGCCGCCCGAAACGACCGGTTCCGGGCGTGGCCTGCCCTCGCCCCCATCGTGCCGCCTCGTCAACGAACTCGAATTACTGCACGACATCGTCCAATCCCTCAGCGAAGGGCATGAACTGCATCAGGCGGCGCAACGCATATTTGCCAGACTCGCCGACACCAGACACTTGCGGCGCGGCCTGCTCACCATCCTCAACCGCGAGACGGGCAACCTCTTGATCGAGGCCCTCGACACCGAACCCAGCCTCCCCCCCCCCCCCCGCACCACGCGCACCGCCGACACGGGTAGTGTTGGTCAGGGCATCATTGGCCGCGCCTTCGCTGAAAAACGCGCGCGCAGCATTCCCGACCTCCACGCCCTGCCGCCCGAATCCTTCAGCGCGTGGGAAAAAAACTGGTTTTCCAGCCCCCCCCCCCCCCCCGGCCCCGCGACCCTGCTCATTGTGCCCATCAAGCATGACGAGGAAGTGCTCGGCACCCTGAGCTTCGTCCGTTCGCCCGCGCCTGACGTCATCATCGACAACGACCTGCGCTTCCTCGCGCTCGTTGCCGGCCAGGTCGGCCTTGCCGTGCGCTTCCGTCAGGTGACGCAGGAGCGGATCGACACCCTGCGTCAGGAAAACGAACGCCTCCAGGAGCAGATCAAACGCAGCTTCATTCCCGAGGGAATGATCGGCAAATCCTCCTCCATGCGCATGGTTTATTACCACGTCGATCAGGTGGCCGACAGCAAGACCACCGTCCTCATTCGCGGCGAGACCGGCGTCGGCAAGGAACGCATCGCGCAAGCCATCTGGCAGGGCGGGGCGCGCAAAAACAAACCCTTCGTCCGCGTCAACTGCGCCGCGCTCCCCGAGAGCATCATCGAGAGCGAACTTTTCGGACACGAAAAAGGTGCCTTCACCGGCGCGCTCGCCTTGCGCAAAGGCCGTTTCGAACTCGCCCACACCGGCACGCTGTTCCTTGACGAGATCGGCGAAATCTCCCTCGCCACCCAAGCCAAGCTCCTGCGCGTGTTGCAGGAGGGCGTTTTTGAACGCGTCGGCGGCACGCAGCCGGTCACGGTCAACGTGCGCGTCATTACCGCAACCAACCGCAACCTCGAAGAGATGATCGAACAGGGCAAATTCCGCCTCGACCTCTACTACCGCATCAACGTCTTTCCCATCTACGTGCCCCCGCTCCGCGAGCGTCGCAGCGACCTGCTGGAGTTGTCCGATCATTTTTTGGAGAAATACTCGCGACAGAACGGCAAGCGCGTGGTCCGCATCAGCACGCCCGCCATCGACATGCTCATGGCGTATCACTGGCCCGGCAACGTGCGTGAACTGGAGAACATCATCGAGCGCGCCGTGCTGCTCGCGCAGGACGGCGTGATCCACGGGTATCACTTGCCGCCGACGTTGCAGACCGCCGAGTCATCCGGCACCGCCTCGCCGCAAACCCTGCAAGACACGCTCGCCTCGGTTGAGCGGGAGATGATTGTCGAAGCCCTCAAATCCAATCACGGCGTCATGGCCCGCGCCGCCCGTCAGCTTGGCATCACCGAGCGCACCATGGGCCTGCGAGTCAAAGCGCTCGCCATCGAACCCCGGCGCTTCCGCGACAACGGCTGATGCCATTTCTTACTCTTGCTGTCACGATTTGAGCTGGTCCGCGATTTCCTCCAGCGGATACGTGATGATCTCAGCCAGCGTGGGATGATACCACGGGGCGCGCAACAGATCGTGGACCGTCGCGCGCATGGCGAGCGGACCGCTGAAGGCGTGAATCAATTCGCCTGCGTCGCGCCCAACGATTTCCGCCCCCAGCAGGCGACCGCGAACGGGATCGGCAATGACTTTTACGTGGCCGTAAGTGGCGTCCATGACGATGGATTTGCCGTGGTCGTTAAAGGGATACGAAGCCGCGACAAAAGGCTGTCCGCGTTTCCGCAAGAGGTGTTCCTGCCAGCCGATGGTGGCGAGCGCAGGGTCGGTGAACACAACGCCCAGCAGCAGGGATTCGTCGATCGGTTTGAGCGGCTTGCCGCTTGGCAGACGGGCACCGAAGGCGTGGCGGGCGGCGAGTTCGCCCTGCGCGACGGCTAGATGGACGATCTCGTGTGGCCCGCACACGTCGCCTCCGGCGTAGATGTGGGGCTGCGTGGTCTGTTGCCAGCGGTTGACTCGGATGCGCCCCCGCTCGTCGAGCGCGACTCCAGCGGCATCAAGATTGAGTCCATCGGTGGCGGGTTCGCGGCCCAGCGCGTTGAAAAGATGGCGGGCGCGACAGGTGTGGGTTTTGTTCAGGTGGGGATGCTCAAATACGACGCGCACCTGGCGTCCGTTCTCGCCGCTCACGGAGAGAATGCGCGTCCCGGTATGCAACCGGATGCCTTCGTCGCGGAAGGCTTGGGCAACGACATCCGCCGCCTCGGGAGAGTGCTCGCGGAGCAGGTGGGGGCTGCGCTGAATAAGAGTCACCTTGCTGCCGATGCGATTGAGAAACTGTGCGAGTTCGCACGCCACGATGCCGCCGCCGAGGACGATGACGCTCTCCGGCACGTAATCGAGGTCGAGCACGTCGTCGCTCGTCCAGTGCGGTGTGTCGTCCAGACCGGGGATGGGCGGCACGCTCACGCGGGAGCCGGTGGCGATGAGGATCTTTTGGCCACGGAGGGAATCACCGTTGTCGAGCTTCAGCGTGTGCGAGTCGATGAACCGGGCATGGCTGCGGTGAAGTGTGTAGCGGCCCGATTGCATGGCTTGCACGCGATAGTCGGAAAATTCACCGATGACCTTTTTCTTCCAGCGGTGGAGCGCCCTCATGTCGATGGAGGCACCGGGGGCGCGGATGCCCAGTTTGCCACCGTGCCGGGCGTGATGGAGGACGTCGGCGGCGTGGAGCAGAGTTTTGGAGGGCATGCATCCGCGCAGGATGCAGAGCCCGCCGAGGTCGGGCGCGCCATCGACGATGGCGACATTTTTGCCGAGTCCGCTGGCGACGCGGGCGGCATTAAATCCCGCCGAGCCACCGCCGATCACAATGAGGTCGTGGATGTGTGTTTTGGAAGACTTCATGAAAGGATGCGGTTGTGGATGAGACAAAATGCATCCCGGTGGAATACACAAAAAGACCGCCGGTAATTGCGGCGGTCTTTTTGTGTTCCCAATTCGATTCGATCAAATCCGATCCAATCAAATTGGTGCCCAAGGCGGGACTCGAACCCGCACACCGTGAGGCACAGGCTTCTGAGACCTGCGTGTCTACCAATTCCACCACCTGGGCGTGGGAAGAGTCGCTCACGAAAAGAACTTGGAGAGGCGTGGCAAGTCCTGAGTTTTAATTTCTGCCATCTGGCGGGACGGGGCGGAAAGCAACGATGCCAAACTAAATTGCAGCCTGCACATGGCAGGCTGCATGGAGGGTTAACCCTTTTGTCGTTCGGGGGCCGTCGTCGGTCCGAACATCCTTATTTCTTTTGCGCCTGCGCGAGCAGTGCCAGAGCTTCCCGCGCTCTGCCCATCTCCTCGACGATACGGAGAGTGTGTTCCCTTAGCTTGGTGCCTGCTTCGGTGATGGTCACGGTGCGGCCCAAACGATTGAACAGGCGGATGCCAAGATCGCGCTCCAACCCTGCTATTGCATGGCTGATGGCAGATTGAGTGAGGTTGAGCTCACGAGCGGCGGCGGTGAAGCTTCCGACTTGGGTGAGCGTGATAAAGGCGAGCAGCTTACGGCTGTCGATGATTGGAGTCATGGTGGTGTTAGCGGAGGTTTGGTTGTGCGGTCAGGAAAGAAAAAAAAGCAGAAAATTCACTTTAATTTTTTCATACGCCTGAAGTTATTTATAAAATTCAATTTTTCCAATTAAGCAATCAGGAGTGCTCATGCGCACAGATTTGTTTGGTCGTACATGTGCTTGTTTTATGCCACTATTTAATTGCATGCCGGGATTTTTGCCAGTCATGTCCGCATTTTTATCTGTTTTCCCGTGGCTGCGTTTCGAATCGAGTTTCCTCCAGAGCTTCCTATCAGCGCGCGTGCCAGTGAGATAACCGATCTGATCGCGAGCCGCCCCGTGTTGATCCTTGCCGGGGAAACGGGATCGGGAAAGACGACGCAAATCCCCAAAATGTGCCTCGCCGCAGGGCGTGGCCAAGCCGGACTCATCGCTTGCACGCAACCGCGGCGCGTGGCGGCGCTCTCGATTTCGCGGCGCGTGGCTGAGGAGCTTAATGTCGAGTGGGGCAGGCAGGTTGGCTGCAAGATCCGTTTCGATGACCGCACCTCACGCGACACAATCATCAAGTTCATGACCGACGGCATGTTGCTGGCCGAGGTGCAGAGCGACCCCATGCTGCGTGCCTACGACACGATCATCCTCGACGAGGCGCACGAGCGGTCGCTCAACATCGATTTTCTCCTGGGCCATCTGCGCAATCTTCGTTTCAAGCGGCCTGAACTCAAAATCATCATCACGTCGGCCACGATCGATACTCAGGTCTTCTCCCGGGCCTTTGATGACGCTCCCATCGTTGAAGTCTCCGGACGCACCTGGCCGGTGGAGGTTATTTACGAGCCGCTTGATGGCTTGGGCGACGACTCGGCCGAGGGCGACGAACCGGAATCGCGCGCCGAGGCGCTGCACTATATTGATGGCGCGGTGGAGGCCGTGGAACGCATCGTGCGCGCAAGCGACGGCGGCAGGGCAGGGGAGGGGGGGGATATTCTCGTGTTCATGCCCGCCGAACGCGATATCCGGGAAATACGCGAACTCCTCGAAGGCCGCAAACTGCGCAACTGCGAGGTGGTGCCGCTCTTCGGGCGGCTCTCCAACGCCGACCAGCAACGCGTCTTCGCCCCCTCGCTCCGGCGAAAGATCATCGTTGCCACCAACATCGCCGAAACCTCGCTGACTCTGCCCGGCATCCGCTTCGTAATCGACACCGGCCTCGCGCGCGTCAGCCGCTACTCGCCGCAGGCGCGCACGCGGCGGCTTCCGATCGAACCCGTCGCCCAGTCCAGCGCCGACCAGCGCAAGGGCCGCGCAGGCCGCGTGGCCGAAGGCGTGTGCATCCGCCTGTATTCGGAAAAAGATTACAACGAGCGTCCGCGTTTCGCGCAGCCGGAGATCCAGCGCGCCAATCTCGCCGACGTGATCCTGCGCATGAAGGCGTTTGGTCTCGGCGACATTGAGCGCTTCCCCTTCATCAACATGCCGGCGGCCAAGTCCATTCGCGCCGGATACGCGCTGCTCGACGAACTCGGCGCGCTCGAAAAACCCTCCACCACCTCCCCCCCCCCCCCCGCTGGCGCCACCACCACGCTCACTCCGCTCGGGCGCGAACTCGCCCGTCTGCCCGTGGACCCGACCGTCGGGCGTATGATCCTTCAGGCGCGTATCGAAAAATCCATGCGCGAAGTGCTCGTCATCGCCGCCGGGCTCTCCATTCAGGACCCGCGCGAACGTCCGCTCGACGCCCGCGAAAAAGCCGACGCCGCCCACCGCCGCTTTGCCCATCCCGACTCCGATTTCCTCACCCTGCTCAACATTTGGGATGCCTTTCACGACGAATTTGAGCGCCTCTCGCAATCGCGCCTCCGTCGCTTCTGCAAAGAACACTTCCTCAGCTACACGCGCCTGCGCGAATGGCGCGACGTCCACGCGCAACTCCTCGACGTGCTGGAGCAGCGCCGCGATTTCCGCCTCACCTCTGTCCACGACGGCCTGCAACAACCCGCCTCCTCCGCCGACCCACTCGCCTTCGGCACCCCCGCCTACCGGGCCATACACCGCAGCATCCTCGCCGGACTCTTGGGCAACATCGCCTGCCGCGACGACGAAAACGGCGGCTACAAGGCAACCAACGACCGCCGCGTGACCATCTTTCCCGGCTCCGTGCTCCACCGCCGCGACCGCGACGACCGCCCCGGCAAACGCCCC
>NZ_ABEA03000185.1 GCF_000171235.2 Geminisphaera colitermitum TAV2
GGTTTGAGTGAGAAACCGCCGCCCTTTGCGTAGAGGCTTCGCTTGCGAAGCCCGCGTATGCAGGATGTGGCATCAAAGGCGGGCGCGGGCGTCGCAAGCGCCGCCCCTACGGTCACGGAGTTACTTCTTCAGATAAATCTGGTCGAAGGTGCCGCCGTCGGCGAAGTGGGTTTTGTGGGCTTTGACCCAGCCGCCGAATTTGTCGTCGATGGTGAAGAGTTCGACCTGCACGAACTGGCTGGCATACTTGGCGGCAAACTTTGGGTTGGAGGGGCGGTAGAAGTGCTTGCCGGCGAGGTCCTGGCCTTCGTCGGAGTAGAGATATTCGAGATAGGCGGTGGCGACGTCGCGGGTGCCTTTTTTGTCCACGACTTTGTCCACGACGGTGACGGTGGGTTCGGCGAGGATGCTCAGCGAGGGCACGATGATGTCGAACTTGTCCTTGCCGAATTCCTTGAGGGCGAGGAAGGCTTCGTTTTCCCAAGAGAGGAAGACGTCGCCGACGCCGCGCTGGACAAAGGTGGTCGTCGATCCGCGGGCTCCGGAGTCGAGGACGGGCACGTTTTTGTAGAGTTTGGCCACGAAGTCCTTGGCGGCTTCGTCACTGCCGAGTTTGCGGCGGGCGAATTCCCAGGCGGCAAGGTAGTTCCATTGCGCGCCGCCGGAGGTCTTCGGGTTGGGCGTGATGACGGAGACGCCGGGTTTTACGAGGTCGTCCCAGTCCTTGATTTTGAGCGGGTTGCCGCCGCGCACAAGGAAGACGATGGTGCTGGTGTAGGGGGCGGAGTTGCTGGGCAGGCGTTTCTGCCAGTCCTCGGGCACGAGTTTGCCGTTGCGGTAGAGTGCGCTGACGTCGTTGGCGAGAGCGAGGGTGACGACGTCGGCCTGGAGTCCGTCAACGACGGCGCGGCCTTGTTTGCCGGAGCCGCCGTGGGATTGCTTGATGCGGACGTCGTCGCCCGTCTTGGCTTTCCAGTATTTGGCGAAGGCGGCGTTGTACTCGACGTAAAATTCGCGGGTCGGGTCGTAGGAGACGTTGAGGAGTTCGATGTTCTTGGCGTGGGCGAAGGACGCGGCGCCGAGGGTGGCGGCGGCGAGGAGGAGTGTGGTGAGTTTCATGATACGTGTGTAGTTTTTGTTTGGATACGAGTCGGGATGCGTCGGGTGTTCGGGAGCGCCGGGACGCGTGGTGCGGGTCCGGCGCTCGCGAGTGAAAAACGCCGGCAGGATCAGAAGCTGACCTGGAGGCGGGTGAAGAAGTAGAGCTCGTTGTCGTTGGTGTTGGCGCCGGAGTGGCCGCCGCTGAAGTTGGTCTTCTCGACGTTGAACAGGGCGCGGATGTTGTTGTTGAGATACCAGTTCAGACCGGCGCCGTAGGCAAAGGCTCCGGTGATATTGGTGGTATCGGAGAGGCCGCTGCCATCGAAGAGCTTGCCGTCGATGTCGGCGCCGCTGACGCGGGCCACGACTTCAAAGGCTCCCCAGGTGCCGTTTTCCCAGTTGAAGGCATTCTTCGGGCTGACGCCGGACTTGGTGGCGGCTTCGCCAGTGAGCACGTAACCGGCGCTGACACGCCAGCCGGTGTTGGCAATGCTTTCATTGTAAGTGGTGCCGTTGCTGATGTCCTGACGTTCCCAGATGAACTCGGCGGCAACGCTGAAGGGCGTGCCGGTGTACCACTCGATGCCGGGGCTCACGCGAGCGTGGTGGCCGTCGGCGAAGAGGGAGTTGCCATAGTTGAGGACGGTTTGCTGGCCGTTGCTGAGGATGCTGCGCAGGCCGCTGGTGTTGGAGCCGGCGGTGCCGCGTTCGTTGCCGTAGCTGCCGCCAATGCTGAAGGCGAGTTTGGAGAGGATGCCGTCGTCCTTTTTGAAGGGCGTGACCGTGAGGCGTCCGGCGGTGGTGAGATCGCCGTCGGTGAGTCCGCCAGTGCGGTTGGTGACGTTGTTCTCCACGCCGTTGAAGATGCCAAGACGGTAGTCAACGATGCCTTCGGCGAGCGAACCGAACGCTTCCAGTCCGATGTCGCGGTTGGGCGCGAAGTTGTTCGGGAAGGGCGATTCGTTGAAGTGACGGTTGGAGCCGGGTTCGAGGACGACAGGCGAGGCAAACTTGCCGGCCTTGAGGCCGAAGTAGGGCGAGATTCGGGCATCAAGCCAGGCGTCGATGAGCTGGGTGTTGTTGTTGTTGCTCGTGCTGTTGCTGTCGCCGGTGGCGTATTCGGGAGTGATGTTGAAGTTGAAGATTTTGTAGGCGGTGCCGGTGATGGGCGTGCGGACGCGGCGGAGGAGGAAACCGTCGCGGTTGGGAGCGGAGTCGTCGAGGAAGGCGCGATAATCGGCTTGGACGAGGGCGCCGATTTTGAACGAAAAGTTCTTGTCGGCGGAGGCGACGTTAAAGCCTTTGCCGTCGAGCGTAACGGTGGCTCCGGCGGGGGTGGCCTTGGCTTTGGCCTCGGCGGCTTCGTCCTTCAGTTCCTGATTGCGCTCAAGAACGCGGATTTTCTGGTCGAGCAGGCGGATCTGCTCGCGCAGGGCTGCGATGTCATCGCTGCCGGCGGCGGTTTGGGCCGTGAGCGGCGTGAGGCCGGTGGCGGCAGTAAGAGCGGCGAGCAGGAGGGCTGTCGCGCGCGTGTGTGTCTTGACGTGGTGCGAGGTGTGCATGGTCGTTGTGTGTATGCTGGCTTAGGCGACCGGTCCGATGTCGGGTGAGGGACGCTCGTTTCTATCGTTGGTATGTTTGTGCTGGGTACATCCTCCGGAGGGCCGGTAGGAAAAGGGTGCGTGAGGACGCGGAGATCAGTTTTTGCTTTCGAGTCGGGTTTTTTCGGTGCGCTCGATCTGCGTGACTTTGCCGTCGTGGACGACGATTTGCACGACGCCGTAGCGCAGCCCCTCGACTTTTTCCCGGACAATGCCGAGCCAGTCGGGTGGGACGGCGGTGGCCGTGGCGGTGGTCTTGGTGATTTCGGTGTGAAGGCTCATGGGTGGAGGATTTGGTTAAGGATGTGCTGTGCTGGTCGTTAAATGGTGTAGTCGGGCAGGAGGTTGGAGAGGAGTCCTTCGACGGGCGCGAGGCGTTGGTCGGGCGGCACGGTGGCGCGGGCGGCGATGGCTTGTTGCGGGAGGCGGCGGGAACCGCCAGAGGGTGGATGCCGGCTTTCGGAAAAGGGGAGCGGGATGTCGTTGCGACGCATCTTGCGGGTGGTGACATCGACGACGTCGGCGAGCGAGTAGCGGTCGAGGATGCCAGCGATGGCATTGCGGACGTCGAGCATGAGCATGCGCAGTCCGCAGTGCGTCTCGTCGGGGCAACTGCATTTTTCGTAAGCCGTCTGGCTAACGCAACCGATGGGGGCCAGGGGGCCGTCGATGAAGCGGATGACGCTGCCAATGCTGATCTCGGAGGCAGGGCGGGAGAGGCGGTAGCCGCCAAATTTGCCGCGCTGGCTGATGACGAGTCCGGAGGTTTTCAACTCCTGCATGATTTGCTCGAGGAATTTGATGGGGATGAGCTCTTTGTCGGCGAGTTCGGCCACTTGCACGAGATCCCGATCCACCTCGGCGGCGATGCCGAGATCGATGAGGGCGCGGAGCGCGTATTCGCCTTTTTTGGAGAGCTTCATTGTGTCTGAATGAAACTACATTGGATTGGTGGGATTTAAAATCAAGCAAATTTTGAGTATCTTTAGTTAAATGGTTTGTTTGTTTCTTAATTGTCAGGATGAAAGATGGTTGAGTTGATTTTTTTAGGAGAGGATTCTTGTTTTTAAGCTAAATTTATGACGATGAGAGATACTTCATGAGGGAGAATACCTGACTATTAGCTAATTTGTACGAGTGTTGTTCGATAGATTATTTTAGCTTGCGATGAGGGAGGACTGATTATTCATAGGTAGTTGTTTTCAGGATAGATAGGGGATCAGGAGATCGTGCTGCGGTGCGTAATGGCTGCGATGGCAGGCAGCAGGGATTCTGATCCACGAATGCGATGATAATTAATTAGTTATGCGGACAACTCTTTCTAAAATCAGGGTAAAATTTTCCGTTGTTTTTTTGTCGTTGTTTGGTGTGTGCGCATTTGTCGCTTGCGAGAGTCAGTCGGCAGGAGGGGCGAAGGTCAGGCTCAGTGGTGGAGATGGATATCTTCGGACCAGTGTGAATGATGATGATCTTGGACGTGCCGCCTCCGAGATGATTCAGGAGGTAATCAGGTCCGGTCGTTTTGTGCGTGGAGATGGTGGCCGTTATACGGTGAGGTGCGGAACTGTTTTTGATGGCACCTTGCAGGGGGTCGATACCGGCAGGCTTATGTCAGGGATCAGGTCGACACTCGCTGCAAGCGGGCAGGTGATCGTGATTGATGCTGACGATCAGGATGTGGGGGGAAAGAAACGAAAAAATTTGTTATCATTTGATTACAAGAATAATAGTTTTTCTACTCTGATAGAGGAGGACATGGTGAGTGTTCCTGAATTGCGCGTTGGCGGCAGGATATTTCACCGCATGGTACGTTACGATCGGCTGAGCGATCCTCATGTGGAGTATTATCTTTTGCTTGAGATTACCAACGCGAGAACCGGGTTGGTATTTTGGTCCAGAGAGGCCAGTTTGGGCCGTAAAGACGCCTAGCCTGTTTTGAGAGGGGGGGGGGGATGGTTCGGGCTGGTGGTTCCCTTTTATTGCCCAACCGGTTGCGGTAGGGGCGTGATTTGGATGGCTGAATCGCGGGGGGATGCGGGGTTGAGTGTGACGCGGGTTGCCGTGTCCAGTTGGAGGATTATGCGATGGGCAGAGTCGATGGTCACAACGGCGGCAGGAATGGGTTCAGGGCTTGGTGAGACAGGGAGGACGGGGCGAAAGAGCCAGACGTTGATGACAGGACCACGAAGGGGTTGTTCAAGGATTGTGACCGGAGCGGGTTCGAGTTGGTTGAAACGGGGGCTGTGCCAGCCTTGCGGCGTGGGATAAGTCTGGCCGGCGAGTTGACTGAAATGAGAGGGGGCAGAGTTGTTAGTGATGTGCTGGAGGTGGAGGGTGGCGGTTGCGTGGGTGACGAGTCGGGAGTTGGGTTGGTCGGAGATCGGGGCGATGGTGCAGTCGGGAGCCCAATGCCAGAGGGTGGTGAGCGTGGCGGGGCTGAAGGTTATGATGCGGTCAACGACGATCCAGGCGCGTCCGGGGATGTGCGCAACGAGGCGGCGCCAGTCGGCAGTGCGGGGATTGGTGATGGGATCGGTGGCGGGATTGCTTGCAAAGGTGGTGTCGCCGTAGGCGAGTTCGAGCCCGTCGGGGAGGGTGATGAAGGTGTCGGAGGAATGCGGTTTGTCGCCGGGGGGGG
>NZ_ABEA03000184.1 GCF_000171235.2 Geminisphaera colitermitum TAV2
GCGCCTCGTCCCGGCGGGTCGGGAGAGACCCGCCCTCCCTAGATCGAGTAGTCCTGGGCGAAGGTTTTGCTGCGACGGACGCGGAGGAGCACGGTGTCCTCGGGCGTGAGGGAGAGTTCGTCGAGACGCTGGCGGCTGAGTTCAACGTCGATGTATTCGTTGGCCCCGCGCACGAGGGTGACGCGGGCAAAGGGGCCGGCGGACTGGATGGCACGGACGCGGGCGGGTTCGCCTTCGAGGCCGTGCTTGAAGGGTTGGATTTCCAGTTCGTGAGGGCGGACGAAGGCGACGCGGGCCTTGTCGTCGGTGAAGGGCGCAATGGTGCCGGAGGCAGTGAGTCCGCGCCAGGGGAGTTGGAGGCGGTTTACGTTGCCGAGGAATTGGTAGACGAAGGGTGACTTGGGATGGTCATAGACTTCCTGCGGTGTACCGACTTGTTCGATACGGGCGTTGTTCATGACGACGACTTCATCGGCGATTTCGAGCGCCTCCTCTTGATCGTGGGTGACGAAGACGGTGGTGAGACCGATTTCGTCGTGGAACTGGCGGAGCCAGCGGCGGAGTTCCTTGCGGACTTTGGCATCGAGGGCGCCGAAGGGTTCGTCGAGGAGGAGGACTTTGGGATTGACGGCAAGGGCGCGGGCGAGGGCGACGCGCTGGCGCTGTCCGCCGGAGAGTTGGGCGGGGTAGCGGCGGTCGAGGCCGCCGAGTTGCACGAGGGTGAGGAGTTCGTGCACGCGGGTGTGGATTTCGTCACGGGTGGGGCGGTCTTTGCGTTTTTTGACTTTGAGGCCGAAGGCGACGTTTTCGGCCACGGTCATGTGGCGGAAGAGGGCGTAGTGCTGGAAAACAAATCCGACGCCGCGTTCGCCGGCGGGCACGTCGGTGACGTCCTGGTCGTGGAAGAGGATGCGCCCGCTGTCGGAGTCGGCGTATTCGAGTCCGGCGATGATGCGCAGGAGCGTGGTCTTGCCGGAGCCGGAGGGGCCGAGCAGGGCGATGAGTTTGCCGCTGGGTGCTTTAAGGTCGACACCTTCGAGCGCGGTGTAGTTGCCGAAGGTTTTTTTGATTTTCGTGGCAGTGATGCTCATGAGTGGAGAGGCGAAAGGTGGTGGACGGAAGGTGTTGGGGTCAGTGTCTGGCGGCTTGGGTGGAGTTGCTGAATTTCCACTCGACAATGGACTTGAGGACGAGCGTGACGATGGCGAGGAGGGCAAGGAGGGAGGCGACGGCGAAGGCACCGACGAATTGATATTCGTTGTAGAGAATCTCGACGTGGAGGGGGAGGGTGTTGGTCTCGCCGCGGATGTGTCCTGAAACCACGGATACGGCGCCGAATTCGCCCATGGCGCGGGCGTTGCAGAGGATGATGCCGTAGAAGAGTCCCCATTTGATGTTGGGGCGGGTGACGTGCCAGAAGGTCTGCCAGCCGTTGGCGCCGAGGGTGATGGCGGCGTATTCTTCGTCGTTGCCCTGGGCTTGCATGAGGGGGATGAGTTCGCGGGCGACGAAGGGGAATGTCACAAAGATGGTGGCAAGGACGATGCCGGGGACGGCAAAGATGATTTTGGGCGAGGCAAGCCAGTCGGCCAGGCCGCCAAAGAGCCAGCCGAGGCCAGGGGTGTCGGCGATGTGGCGGACGACGCCGGCAAGGGGGGCGAAGAATGCTTCCTGCGCGGGAGGGGGGAACCAGCCTTGTAGTCCGAATACCAATACGTAGATGAGGCCGGCGATGACGGGCGAGACGGCAAAGGGGAGGTCGATCAGGGTGATGAGGATGCTTTTGCCGCGGAAGTTGAATTTGGCGATGGCCCAGGCGGCGGCGACGCCAAAGAGGAGGTTGGCGGGGACGGCGATGGCGGTCGTGATGAGGGTGAGCTTGAGGGCGGCGAGGGCGTCGGGGTCGCGGAAAGCTTTAAAGTAGGCGCCGGCACCTTTGCGAAAGGCTTCCGCAAAAACGGAGGCGAGCGGAAGGGCAAGGAAGCCGGCCAGAAAGAGAAGGGCGATGGTGGTGAGAGTCCAACGCACCCACGGGGCGTCCTGCGTCGTGCGCCGGGTGGCGTGGACGGTGGTGCTGGGGGCGGTGGTGAGCGAGGAGGCGACGGAGGACATGTTGAGAAAGGGCTCAGGCTCTTTTCAGACGGTATGGTGGCGGCGGCTCCATTTCTGGAGGAGATTGATAATAAGCAGGAGGACGAAGGAGGCGACGAGGAGGACGGAGGCCACGGCGGTGGCACCGGCGTAGTCGTATTGTTCGAGTTTTTCGTAGATGATATGCGGGGTGATTTGGGTGCGCATGGGGAGGTTGGCACCGATGAATACAACGGAGCCGTACTCTCCGAGGGCGCGGGCAAAGGCGAGGGCGAAGCCGGTGATGAGCGCGGGGATGAGTTGCGGGAAAATGACTTTGCGCAGGGTCTGCCAGCGGTTGGCGCCAAGGGTGGCGGAGGCTTCTTCAAGTTCGGGTTCCAGTTCTTCGATGATGGGCTGGAGAGTGCGGACGACAAAGGGGAGGCCGATGAAGGTGAGGGCAATGAAGACGCCGGTTTGTGTGTAGGTGATTTTGATGCCGTGCGGCTCAAGCCAGCGGCCCACCCAGCCGTTTTGGGAGTAGATGGCGGTGAGGGCGATGCCGGCAACGGCGGTCGGGAGCGCGAAGGGGAGATCGACAAGGGCGTCCGCGATTTTTTTGCCGGGAAAGGTATAACGGGTGAGCACCCAAGCGACGATCAGGCCAAAGACGGCGTTGACGAGGGCGGCGGCAAGGGAGCAGCCGAAACTGATTTTGTAGGAGGCAACAACAAGGGGGGAGGTAACGGCGTTGACAAAGGCGTCCCAAGTCATGCCGGAGCTTCGGATGAATGCCGCCGAGAGGGGCACGAGCACGATGAGGCTCAAGTAGAGGACGGTGAATCCGAGGGTGAGGCCGAAGCCGGGCAGGACGGAACGGGAGGAGCGGCGGAAGAGTGACATCAGAGATACTGGGCGTGGGCGAGGAATACGCGGTATTCGTCGAGGATGGTTTCAAGTGCGAGGACGGCGGCCTCGACCTGCTGGTCGTGGGGGGCGAGGCCGGGCGTTTCAAATATCAGGTCAAAGGGTTTGGGTCGTTGGTCCGGTGGCGAGGCTAGAATTCCGGTGAAGCAGCGCGAGATTTTGCCGTCGGCTGCGGCAAAGCCGTCGATTTTGGCCCGGCGGTCGCGCGGGAGCACGAGAGAGGCGGCGCGGAGGGCGGGCTCAAGAAGGGCTTCGTTGAGAATGTGGCCGTGGGTGTATCCGTAAACGCCTTCGCTGGTGTCGTCAGCGTGCAGGGTGATGAGGCCGTTGAAACGGCGGGTGCGGAGTTCGTTTTCGAGGATGCGGATTTCGGGGTGGGGGGAGGGGGGGGATTGCCAAAATTCACGGTTGAGATCGACCCCGGCGCGATTGACGCGGGTGCCGTCTTCGAGACCGGTGGGGTTGATGACGGGGTAGATGGTGAGTTCGTAGCCCGTGGCGAGCGTGGGATCGGTGGCGAGGCGTTCGGCAAAGACGAGCAGGGCGTCAACGCTGGCGGGTTCGTCGCCGTGGAGTCCGCCGAACAGGCCGATGCGGAGGGGCGTGTCGTGTGGAGCGCGGGGACCGGAAAAGGTGATGCGGGGAAGGGTGTAGG
>NZ_ABEA03000183.1 GCF_000171235.2 Geminisphaera colitermitum TAV2
TGAAGGTGCCTGCTTCGCCAATGGTTAGCGCCGGGGTGCGCACGGCCAGCTTTTGGAGCGTGGCGAGGCGGGCGGCGAGGTTGGCGGTGGCGGGTTGTGGCATCGGGCGTGAGAGGTGGATCGGTCGGATCGGGCCGATGGGATTGAGCCGACCGATCTGGAATAGCGGCGATTGTTTAGATGTGCCAGGCGTTGGCTTCGAAGGCGCGCTGGCGGAGGATGATGTTGCGGAGGGTGTGGGCAACGGCTTCGTGATGTTGGGCATCGGTCCAGCCGGCAGGAATGGCGAGGGTGAGTTCGAAGGGCTGGCGCGGGAGGTCTTCAGCGAGCGAGAGTGGGCCGGTGATGGCGGCGGTGTGGCCGGAGGCGTCGCCCTCCCAGCGGACGGGCCAGGCGCCGAAGTCCTCGGAGTTGAGCAACTCAACACCGGTGTAGGCGGTGTCGTTGTCGGGCACGCGGAGGGTGACGGTGATGGCGTCGTCATGCGTGGTTTCGAGGCGGACGAAGCCGTGATAATGGGTGCCGCGGACGTCGAGGGCGAGGTGTTCGATCTCTTCGTGATCGGCGGCGGGGAGTGTCCAGGAGGCGGTGGCGAGGTCGCGGTCGTCACCGTGGATGAGGCCGAGGATGTCAACGAGGGGGAAGAAGGAGAGATTGAGGCCGTGGCCGATGTCGGGCTGGGTGGCGAGGTGTTCGATGAAGTGGAGGAGAGAGAGCGTGGTGCGGGGCTCGGTGTGGTCCCAGCCGGCATAAAAGGCGAGGCGGAGGGAGGCGTCGGAGGTGTGCGGGCCGAAGTAAACGAAGCGGGGAAGGGGATAGTGGCGTCCGCCGCGGTAAAAGGGACCAAGTGGCGAGGCGAAAACGTAGTCGGAGCGTTGCGCAATGCGATAGAGGCGCGAGAGGTGGGCGTGAATTATGGATTGGGGCGTGGTGCGGGGGGCGGAATGGGCGGGTGCTGCTACGGCGGTGATGGTAGTGGACATGGCGATACAGTTTAGTGATTGCAGTTTTCTTTCGCGCGAGGGGGGGGGGGGGG
>NZ_ABEA03000182.1 GCF_000171235.2 Geminisphaera colitermitum TAV2
TGACGGTGGCTTTGGTCGCCTTGGCCTTGGGCGCCTTGGGGGCGGCGGCGGCTTTGGTGGCGGTTTTCCGGGTTTTCTTGGCCGGTGCAACGGGTGCGGCGGCGGAGGAATTCTCTGTGTCGTCCATGTAGTATAGAAAGATAAAAAGATTAGTTTGCCGTCGGGAGACGGCATTGGAAAAGGGGGAGGGTTGCGCGGAAAGGCTCCGCAGATTGGGTGTTTGGTTAGTCGAGGAGGTCGGTTTACGAGTGGTTACCGAGTTGCTGCTTCACGAGCAACAAAACTTGTTCTCGGAGAAAGTCGGGCGTGCCGTCGTTGAACAGCACGAAGTCAGCCAAATCTATTTTTTGCGCCAAAGGCAGTTGCTTCGAAATTCGTTGTTCGGCGAGCGCAAGGGGAAGTCCGCGCTCTTTTAACCGCTCAAGTTGAAGGGCGGACGATGCGGCGACACACACAGTAAAATCAAACTCTTTTTCGAGGTGTTTTTCAAAAAGGAGGGGAACTTCGACGATCCAGCGGTCAGCGGGCGCGGTGGCGACGCGCGCTTTCCAGATTGCGCGCACGCGGGGGTGCAGGAGGTTTTCGAGCCAGAGTCGGTCGTGGTCGGCGCGGGCGTTGGCATCGGGGTCGGAATCGGCAGCAAAAACACGGGCGGCGAGCGCAGGGCGATCCACGGTTCCGGTGGCGGCGTTGATGACATCCGGGCCCCAGCGGTGCCGGATGGCGTCGATGACTGCGGGCGCGGTGAGCACGTCGTTGCGCACGATCTCGTCGCAGTCGATGCGATGCAGGCCGGCTTCTTCAAACATGCGGGCGGCGGTGGATTTGCCACAACCCATGCCGCCAGTGAGTCCGATGGTCATATAATAGATAAAGGAAGAGGAGGGTAGGGAAGGTCGGCAGTCCGGGGGGCGAAGGTCAAGTCCGGGCAGTGCAACGAACAGATGGGCACGGATCGGAAGTGATGATCGTGAAAAATAAAATGATTGAATGACTTTTTACTTGTAATCCCCCATTTAATCCCTTTTCATCGGCACATGATTTCGAGAATTCCCTCCAAAATCAGCGCCATCCATACCGAGCTTCGCCAGCGCGTGCTTGGCGGCATTTGGAAGCTCGACGAAAAACTCCCGACCGAAACCGAACTCGCCGCCGAGTTTGATTGCAGCCTTGGCACCGTTGCCAAGGCCATGGCACTCCTCGCGCACGAAGGACTCGTCGAACGCCGTCCGCGCGCCGGCACCCGTGTTATCTCCAATGCCGCCGTTCCCGCCTCTCCCTCCGGCCCGGCGACGGATCTCGACGCCTTTGCCTTCATTTATCCCAGCGATCAACACGACGGCATCTGGCGCACTGTAAAAGGCTTTCAGGCCGCCGCCAACAAAGCCAGTCGTCGTGTCGTCACGCTTTCAACCGGCACCGACTACGCCAAGGAAGCCGAATACCTCAGCCGCCTTTCCGAATTCGCCGTGCGCGGCGCTGTATTCTATCCGCTGATACAGAGTCCGCAGGAGCAGGTGCAGCTTTCCAACATCCTCGTCAATTCTCGCTTCCCTATCGTCCTTGCTGATCTGGCCCTTCCCGGTCTCGGCTGTCCCTCCGTGATGGTCGATGGATTTCACGCCGGTTACACCGCCACCCGCCACCTCCTTGCGCAAGGCCTCACGCGCATCGGATTTTTGGCCAACCACGCCTGGGCTCCCTCCGTGGGCGAACGCCATCAAGGCTACCTTTGGGCGCTCGAAGAAGCCGGCCTTACACCCGACCCGCGCCGCATCCTTCTTGATCCCACGATGCGTCCCGATTTCGACGATCCGCTCAAAGACCCGACCGAGCTTGGTATCCGCTATTTCGAACAAGCCTCTCCGCCGCCGCCCGTTCCGGCGAAGAACAAAGCTCCGGGCATCGACGTCCTTCAGGCCGTCGTGTGCGTCAACGACCACATCGCCGCCGGCCTGATACTCGCCGCGGAAAAACTCGGGCTGACGATCCCGAAACACCTCAAAATCGTTGGCATCGACGACTCCGGCCTGGCACTCCCCAACCGCCAGCGCCTCACCACGTATCACGTCCCATTTGAGGACCTCGGCCGGAGCGCTTTCGAACTCCTTTCCAATCGAATCCAAAATCCCGATACCGTTAATCCCGTCACTCGCATCCGCGGAGAAATCATCGCCCGCGACACGGCGTGATGAGGAAAAGCTGAAAACTGAAACCACCGTGCAACTAGCCGCCAGCGACTAGCATTGTCTCCGCCATCGCGCCCTGGAAATCGCCCCCCCCCCCCCACACACACGTGTCTCCCTTTTTTCCCCACATGAAAAACCATAACATCCCCTCCCGACATTATGCCTTTACGCTGATCGAACTGCTCACGGTCATCGCGATTATCGGCATTCTGGCAGCAATTATTATCCCAACAGTCGGCAAAGTGCGCAAGACCGCCGAGCGCGCCACCTGCATCGCCAACCTCCGTAATGTTTACAATTTCACCATGCTTTATGCGAGTGAGAACAAAGATCTTATGCCGCTCGCTCGCACCTCCGGTCTTGCCACCGAAGAAGAGCAGAACGCCCTTTTCTGGCGGCGCGCCATCCTTCCCTACATGAGCATTTCGCCTGTAAGCGGCGAAAATGTTTTTCGATCAACGGGTGCTACCTGTCCGGTTGTTCAGAAACTGGTCGCTACGCTGAACCCCTCGTATCCAAACCGCGCCAGTCTCATAAACTACGCAATGAACATTTATATACGCCCCAACACCAGCGTCTCTCCACCGACCCGCCTTCCCGTGAGCGCGTTTCGTTCCCCGTCAAAAACCATGCTTTACACCGAGGCTCCCATTGACCCCTCGACATGGCCCAGCCCCACCATGACACAGCCTCTTGCCGTGATCATGAATGGTGACTCCCCAAAATACGGCGATTATCACGACGGTTCGCAAAACGTCGTGTTTGCGGACGGACATATTGAAAATATAAAGACAATCTCCCGTATCGCCGCCCCGCCCTGGTTCCCCCCTTCCGGCGGCAATCCAAACGACTATCCGTTCTGGATGCCCTAATAATGTCATCTTCGCAAACGCCTTCTCACTTGTCCTTGTCACTATATAAATCATGAAAAAGAACCAAATCCTCATCCTCCGTCGCCGCCTTGCGGTTTCTCTGTCTGCCATCGGTCTGTTCGTCGCCATGTCCGCAGCCCATCCTTCCCTCTTGGCGGCAGATGCGACACTCACGCCAACCGTGGATTTTTACACGAATAGTTCCGGTAATGTCGCTAGCCTTACCAACCGGCTCCTCAGTAATATAAACCAGAAAGTGTTTCTTGAATTTGATGTTTCGTCGATAGACCTGAACGCAGTCACCTCCGCCACACTTCAACTTTATCTGGTCTATGATCCTCAAAACACGCAGACATCCCGTGATATCGTTGCGCAAACCTACACCTCCGCTGTCACTCCCGTGGAGGGCAGTGCATTTACCTATACGCTTGGCACGGGGAGCGTGACGGCTTCGGTCGATGCCACTGCGGTCAGTCAATATTGGAATTGGGACGTCACCGGCCTGCTTGTTCCAGAAAACGTCTCCCTGAACAAAACCATCAGTTTTGTCATGACCATGAGCGGCCAAACGGCGGCCGTATTCCGTTTCACAGACAGTGATCCGGCCAATGACAGCACACCTGCAAAAAACGGATACACCCCCCAACTCATTGTCACCACTGCTGTTCCTGAACCCGCCGCGACCGCCATCATCGCCGCCTGTATTGCCCTCGCCGTGTTTTGGGTAGCCCGCCATCGCAGGAATAGTTGAGACGATTCTCCATCGTATCGCATACAATAATACAACAACACAACATTCCGCTCGCCGTTCATGCATTGAACGGAGGCAGCCTTGCGTTGTCCTCCCCCCCCCCCCGGACACACCGCACACCCTATGCATATTACCATGTCTCGTATCAAATCACGCATTACATCAGCCACCATTGGCGTGATCCTTTTTTTCGGAATGCCATTTGGCCTCGCCGCCGCCACCGAATACGTCCCGATCTCTGATTTCTACACGGACAAAAATGCCATTGTCGCCGTGGATAACCGCCTCCTCGTTTCCGCGACACACCGCGCCTACCTGCTTTTTGAACCGGGCGTTGCCGCCGCCGACATCGAGCAGGCCACACTCAAAATGCACCTCGTCCACCATAAGGACAATTGTCCGGAACCCCGCGATATCACCGTCAGCGCCATTTCCGCCGAGGCCATGAAAGACATCCCCGAAACCGCCGCCTCCATCGGGCGCGGCTTCGCTCCCCCCCCTCTGTCCGGCGTCCCCTCCGCCACGCTCACGGTCGATGGCTCGCAGGACAGTCGCTATTGGGAAACCGACGTCACCGGACTCATCCGTGCGCAACTCTCGGGTGAGGGAAACCCGTCCACAGGCGGTTTCGCCTTCATGCTCGCTCGCACAAGTGATGCACGCCAAGGAGCTCCGCTTCGTTTTACTGACCGCGATCCCCGGAACGATTCCAGTAGCGCCCGCCTTGGAAAGCCGCCCGTCCTCCTTATTCGCAAAAAAAACGACATCGGCCCGACTGCCGTTTCCGCCATAAATCTGGAGTCCGATTTCCCCCTGCCCATCTCGATGCCCTTCGGTAATGGAGATGTCGCTACAACCCCGCGCCTGCGCGGTTTCACCGTGCGTTTCGATGCCGACGAAAAAACCTTCCGTGATGCCCGCGCCTTGGGAGCCAACAGTGTTCGCCTCATGCTCAGTCCCATCACGACTCATGCCAGCAACCCCGTTGGCGCCTGGCAAAAAATGCTCGAACGCCTCCCCTCCCAACTCGAAGCGGCGCGGGAGAATGGCATCTTCGTTGTCGTTTCCCTCTTCTCCCCGCCAATGGGCAATTACCGTGAACTCCGGGCGGCTGGTAAAAATGCATGGGCTCATTATTTGTGGCGCGAGCCGGGTGAACTCGAACTCATGAAGAAACAGGCCGTCGAAACGGCCCGCCTCATCAAACCTTTTGCCGGACACGTCTGGCTCGAATTGAAAAACGAACCACTCGATTGGGACGATTTTCCGAGTTACCCGCAAAACTGGCCCGACTGGGCTCAACGACTCATCAACGCGGTCCGCGAAATCAGCGACGTGCCCATCGTCGTTCAAGTCGGCCCCGGCGGCCTCTGTTGGGGATTTGCAACCTTCCCCGTGCTCCAAGGCGACAACATCGTGTATAGCGTTCACAACTACCAGCCCCACGCCTACACTCACCAAGGCGTCAAGAATCTGGAAGGCACCGATCTCAAACAAGCCTACGAAAAAATCAAACAACCCTGGCCGGGCCAGTTTGGAGACAGCGGTGGCGGCGTCTGGGATGCCGCCCGTCTGCGCAAGGAACTCGCGCCCGCCATTGAATTTGCCAGAAAAAACAAGGCCCGGATTTATGTTGGCGAATTTGGTGTCGCCCGTTGGGCGCCGGATGCGGCCCAATATCTTCGCGACAATATCGAGCTTTTCGAAGAACTCGGCTGGGATTGGACCTATCACGCTTTCCGCGAAAGCCACATCTGGTCTTTTGAACATAACGAGGAGTATTCAACTTATCACGACGCCCGCCGTGCCGACTCCATGAATGACCGGGGAAAAATTCTGCGCCAGTATCTCAGTCGCAACGCGCAATAACTCGTTCATCCGGACGCCGCACTGTCGATTCATGCGCCCACTATGATGATCTCGCTGTTTCCATTAACCATCGCCGCCATGACCATGGCCGGCCCCCTGCCGCGACCTGTAGAGCCAAGCCCGGTCCTCCACATTGAAAACGAGTCCGTCAAACTCGCAGCCACACCCGGCAACAAATGGGCAGGCGGCACTCCGCTCGCTTATGCCCGCAGTGGTGACACACCCGGACGTGGCCTGCCCATGCCGCACGCGCTCAACACCCGCACGCTGACAGTCCGCTCCACCGATGGACGTATCCTGAATCCCGGTACGGATTATATTGTAAACGGCATTTACAGCACGCTCAGCCTTGGCCCCGCTCCTTCCATCTCGTCCACCGATACAGTCAAAGTCACCTATGATGTTGGACGGCGTCGCCTCGACTCCGTTATCCGGCAACCCGACGGGAAACTGATTCTTCGCCAAGGAACGCCAAACCTTACTACTGCCGCCCCCCCCCCCCCCCTCCCCGGTGAAATTTGTGTCGGCAATTACTTCCTCGATTTTTTCCAAAAACCCGAAGAGGCCGACTGGTTTCCGATAACGGCAACAGCCACTGAAGCACCCACCCGCACCGCTTCGCGCGGCCTTGAGCGCACACTCAAAAAACTCCGCGAAGGGCAGCCCGTTCGCATTGTCTGCTGGGGCGACAGCATCACGCACGGCGGCGATGCCAGCGCGCCCGATAAACGTTACCCGGCTGTTTTCGCCACGCTTCTTCGTGAACGCTTTCCGTCTGCACAAATCGAAGTGACGCCTGTTGCAGTCGGAGGTTCGCAATCCCGCCAATGGCTGCATCCCGAAAAATTTCCGCACCCCACCGCGCCTCTCGCCTGCCGGTTTGAACGCGTTGTCGAAAACAAGCCCGACCTCGTCACGGTCGAGTTTCTTAACGACACATGGATGCCGGCCAGGCACGTCAACGAAGTGTATTCAGAAATCCGCGACCGCCTCCATGCCGCCGGTTGTGACGTGCTCTTTATCACGCCCAATTTCACCATGCCGGAAATGATGGGGACGCCTGATCTTCGTGCGCCTGACAACCGTCCGTATGTCCTCGCCCTTAAAACCTTTGCCGAGACCAACGGACTCGCTCTCGCTGATGTTTCCGCCCGCTGGGAACATCTTTGGCGCGAAGGTCTCCCCTATATCGTTCTCCTCAAAAACGGCATCAATCATCCCGAAGATCGCGGTTACGCCATCTATGCGGACGAACTCCTCAAATGTTTTCCCCTCCGCTGACTTGCTCATGATCCCTCTCCCCCCCCCCCCCTTCACAAATTCCAACTGGCAACCGTGCGGACTCGCGATTGTTCCCACCGAGACGTGGGAACAGGACGGCCTTCGCAACTTTACCTGCCCGGCCGAACCGCTCGGCAACAATGAATGGCGGCTTTGGTATTACGCCCGCACCGCCGACCGCCGCTCCTGCGAGATTGGCATCGCCGAGGGACTCCCCGGTTCACCGTCTGCGCGTAAATATCGACTTCGCCGTGCTTCTGGAGACGCCCGCCGGGAGTATCCAAATGAGCGTTACACACTGTCAAACTTCCCCGATGGCTGGCTCCCCGTGCAACCCGTTCATCTGGTTCTTCCCGGTGGCAGGCATCGTCTCTACTTCTGGGCTCATGCTCCCGGCATCGTTCGGTATCTCTGCGCCGATTCCGACGACGGATTTCATTATATCGTCGTCGATCCGTATCGGGCCATCCTCTACCACTACCACGACCGGGCGGTCGAAAAAAGCACACTCGCAGCCGACGGACTTACCTTTTGGGGAAATACCGATCATGCCCGTCCTGCCCACGAGCCTGCCGCCGACCCGATGCTCGTGACGAACGACGCGACCAATATTTACGCCATTCCCGACTCCAACTCCGCCGCCGCCAGATACGAACTCTACACGGCCTGCATCATTCCGGTTTCCAAGGGTAGTCCGCGTTATATTGCCGAGGACAACGCCGCCGGTTTTGTCCGTGTCATCGACCGCTTCACCAGCCACGACGGACTTCATTTTGAAGATCGTCGCCGTGTTCTCGAACCCGACCCCGACGAACCGCCCGGCCTTCAGTTTTACGGCCTCGCTGTCACCCATCTTCCCGGCGGACGCCGTTACGGACAAATCGGTCACTACCGTTGCGACACACAAATCCTCTCCATCGAACGCGCCCTGTCCGATGACGGAGGTCTGACCTGGCAACGTCCCGACCGGCAGCCCTGCATCGATGCGGGCTTTAACGACGAACACGACATCCACGGCCTTCTGCCGGGTCACAACGTTGTTTATCACGACAACGCCTGGTGGTGTTTCTACACCGGACACCGGCACACGCATAATTTCAAAAAGAGCGCCGGTCTCCCGACCGCGACCGTTCTTCTCGCCAAAAGCGACCAGCTCGACATTGCATGAAACAACCCGTCACAAAACTTCCCGTCATCACCACCGATGTTCTTGTCGTCGGTGCAGGAGCAGCCGGCCTCACCGCCGCACTCGCTGCCGCCCGCAATGGGGCCAACACTCTCCTCGTAGAGTCCGCCGGATTTCTTGGCGGCCTTTCCGCCACGCTTCCCTGGCTCGGTTTCCATGACCGCGATTATCGTCAGGTCGTCAAAGGCATGGCCGCCGAGTTTGTCCACTGCCTCCAGCAAAGTGGAGCGGCCTCGCCTTACGAGTATGACATCAAATGCGGCTCCGCTGTCAGCATTGACACACACTGGTGGAAATGTCTCGCCATGCAACTTTGCGCCGAAGCCGGTGTAAAACTCATGCTGCACACGCATGTGCTGGATACCTTGAGAGAGGGTGACAGGGTCACTGGCGTTGTTGTCCACCACAAGTCCGGTCAGCAATATATCCACGCCTTAACTACAATCGACTGCACAGGCGACGGTGATGTGGCTGCGCGCGGCGGCGTCGCCTGGGAAAAAGGCCGCACTGGCGATGGTCTCGTCCAGGCTCCCACACTCGTTTTCCGTCTCGGTGGCGGAGATCGCTCCGCTTTTATCGCCGGATGCAAACGCGACGACCTCAACTATCGTGAATGGCTTACGCCGTATCCGGACCTGCGGGCGAAAACCTTGGAGCGCCTTGATCGCATGCAAGTCATCATCTGCGGCGGCTTCGCTCCTCTTCTTGAACGTGCCCGCACCGCCGGGGATCTCACCATTCCGCAGACTCGAATCGTTGGGGTGAAAACCCATCGCTCCGACGAGTTCACCGTCGTCATGACTCGCGTTCTCGGCCTCGATCCGATTGACGTCAACAGCGTGACCATGGCCTACACCCGGGTTTACGACCAGATCCCTCAGCTCGTTTCCTTTTTTCAAAAATACGTTCCCGGCTTCGCCTCCGCACGTCTTCTCGAAATCGCTCCCATGCTCGGCATTCGCGAGAGTCGTCGTATCATGGGAGACCACATCCTCGCGGAAGACGATCTCGTCAATGGTCGCATTTTTCCCGATGCCGTTGCAATGGGTGCCTACCACATCGACATCCACCGTCCCTCCGGCACCTGGGTGGACTCGCGCAACGTCAAAGCCTACACGATTCCCTTGCGCAGCCTCATCGCGCGCGACGTGGAGGGTCTTATGATGGCCGGCAAGTGCGTTTCGGCCACACACGAAGCGGTGGCTTCAACACGTGTCATTCCCATCTGCATGGCACAGGGCCAAGCTGCCGGAACCGCCGCCGCTTTGGCGATCCGTCATGGTGTGGATGTTCGACAATTGCCGGTCCCGGAACTCCAAACACTTCTCCAGCATCAAGGCGCTGAAATAGGGGAAACGCTTGGGTCTCCTGACCAAGCGCTCATCGAAGAGATCGGGCAACTTCCTCTCAACGAGCCCCCTACCACGGGAGATCGTGATGCGGCTTCGTCCACTGCGGCCGCTTGGCTTGGCTGAACACCTGTTTTCGTAATCCACAGTCATTACGTTTCTCTGCACTTCTGATGAATTATAGCCGTATTGTTTCCCATTTTCACCAAGCCGCGCCCGGCCTTTTTCGTCAGCGAGCCGGTTGCCTGCGGCATCCGTTTATCGTCCCAGGCGCGCAATACGGCGCGGAGCTATGGGACTGGGATGCTTACTGGACCACGATCGGGTTGCTCGAACTCGCCCGCGTTACCAGCGACACCGCGCTCCGCGATGAAGCCATCCGTCACGGCCAAGGCAGCCTGCTCAATTTTTTTGAGCATCAGGCACCCTCCGGCGCCATCCCCATCATGATGCGCGCGGATAATCCCGATGTCTTCGGTTGCCTCGAAAAACAAGGGCCGGAACGCAATCAGGCAAAACCAGTTTTCGGTCAGTTCGCGCTGGCGCTGGAAGACGCCATGCACCGTGGCGCGGGCGTCCCGCCCGCACTTTTCAATCCAGCGGGCGGGACGCCCGCGCCACTCCCGAACATCGTCATCCCCGCGCTCGACCGTTTTTATGCGTATTGGGATGCCCGTTACCGTCACGCCGGCACCGGACTGCTCGTGTGGGGCAGCGATGTCGCCATTGGCGTTGATAACGATCCGACCACCTATGCGCGTCCGCCGTTTTCGTCGGCCAATCTTTTGCTCAACTGTCTCTATCACGCCGATCTCGAAGCCGCCGCCACGCTTGCCGAACGCATCGGCGAAAACACCCTCGCCGCCCGCTGGCGGGCGCGGGCAGGAGAGATCGTCAACGCCATCCGCTCGCACTGCTGGGATGCACGCGACGAGTTTTTTTACACGCTCGACACCCAGTGCGCCGATCATCGTGCCACGCTCATCTCATGGGCCAAGCCAGGAGCGCCACTCGCCTGGTCCGCGCTGCCCATGCGCATCCAGATGTTCACCGGTTTTCTCCCGCTCTGGCGTGGCATCGCCACGCCCGCGCAGGCGGCGGCGCTTTGTCGTCATGCAACGGATACCAGCACATTCGCGGCGGACGCCGGCATCCGTTCGCTTTCGCGGCGCGAACCGATGTTCAGCCTCGCCGTGAGCAGCAACCCCAGCAACTGGAACGGACCGGTGTGGATTTTGAGCAACTACCTCGTCTGGCAGGGACTGCTTCGTTATGGTTTTACCGTCGAAGCCGCCGAACTCGCCACGCGCACATTGCGCCTCCTCGCTGCCGACATCGAGACGCATGGTGCGACGCACGAGTATTACGATCCTGATACCGGACGCCCCATCATGAACAAAGGGTTTATTTCCTGGAACCTTCTGGCTTGTGCAATGATGTCGCGCCCTTGATGTCGGCACTTGCGTGCGATTCGACTGAGATCCATGCCTTTCCTTTTGCCATGATTCTCGAACCTTACCGTGCCTTCCTGATCGAGCTTGCCGAGAAAAGCGGCGATTTTATTCGTCCGCTTTTTGCCAGTCCGGGGTTGGCCGTGGAATTCAAGGGCGATGAGTCGCCAGTGACGCGCGCCGACCGCGGTGCAGAGGAATTGATGCGCGGGTTGATCGCTAAAAAATTTCCCGATCACGGCGTGGTCGGTGAGGAACTGGGTAATGATCGCGCCGACGCGGAATGGGTGTGGGTGCTCGATCCGATCGATGGCACCAAGTCGTTTATCTCCGCCGTGCCGCTTTTTGGGACGCTGATCGCGCTCATGCATCAGGGGCAGCCGGTGCTGGGCTGCATTCACCAGCCGATCCTGCGGCAACTCATGATCGGTGACGGGCGTGACACGATGCTCAACGGGCGACCGGTCCGCGTGCGGCCTTGCGCGCGACTGGAGGACGCGACGTGGTTGACGAGCGATCCGGTCAACCCGGCGCGTTATCAGGACGGCGCGGCGTACGATGCGCTGCAACGGCGGGCGCGACTGGCACGGACGTGGGGCGACGCCTACGGTTACCTGCTGTTGGCGTCGGGTTTCGCGGATGTGATGGTGGACCCGGTCATGAATCCGTGGGACATCCAGGCGTTGATTCCCGTGGTGCGTGGCGCTGGCGGCATCATCACAGATTGGCGGGGGGGCGATCCGGTGAAGGGCGGGTCGATTGTGGCCGCCGGTCCGGGTTTGCACGCTGAAGTGATCGCAGGCTTGAATGCGGACTGAACGGCTTGGAGTGCGGCGATTCATCGCCGCTTTGACGGGCCGTTTTAACGGCCCGCTCCTCCTCCCCCCCCCCCCCCCCGTCGCAGGGCGTCGCGATAAATCGCGCCGTCCAAAGCGGCGATGAATCGCCGCACTCCACACACGCGCAAGACGCATTGCGCACGTTTCACGACGATTTCATCGTGAGTTCATGCGCAGTTCACAATGCGCGTGCAGAATCGCGGGCATGGACTCTTCATCCTCCTCATCTTTTCCTCCCTCGTCTTTACCATCGGCTCCCGCGCCCCGTTCTCTTGCGACAGACGTGCGCGGGTGGTTTCAGCAACGCTCGCTGTTTTTCAAAATCGCGGGTGTGGCGATTCTTGGCCTGTTGCTGTTGATTCCTCTGGGGATGGTGAGGTCAACGCTTTCGGAACGCCATCACCGCTACCGCGAGGCGGTGGACGAAATCACGCAGACCTGGGGCGGCGACCAGACCGTGGTCGGACCTGTTTTGGTAATCCCTTACACATGGACAACGGTGAGCAAGGATGTGCGTTATGTGGACGGGCGGCGGCGCGAGGAGGTGACGGAGCAGGTGCATGGGGCCGAGGCATATTTCCTGCCGGAAGACTTGTCGGTGGACGGCGTGATCGATCCGTCGTTGCGCAAACGCAGCATCTACACGGCGGTGGTTTATTCGACGAAGCTGCGGATCAAGGGGCGGTTTGCCGCGCCTGATTTCAGTTTCGTCACGCACAAGGACGCGCAGCCTCAGTGGCAGCACGCGCGGGTGTGCTTCATGATCCGCGACCTGCGCGGCACGCAGTCATCGCTCGTGATGTCGTGGGGCGGCGTGGGCGGTGTCATGGGGGAATCGATACACTTGCGTCCGGGATCGGGTGTGGAGGGGGCGCGATCGGGGGTTCACGCGCCGGTGGTGGCTGCGGCGGAGGCGCGCGAATTCTCGCTCGACGTGCAACTTAACGGCAGCGGAAGCCTGGACTTCGTGCCGGTGGGACGGCAGACGTCCGTCAAGCTGGCGTCGTCGTGGCCCGATCCGAGTTTCTCGGGTGCATGGCTGCCGACGACGCGCACGGTGGGGGCAGAGGGATTCGAGGCGGAGTGGCGGGTGTCGTATTACGGGCGCAATTTTCCTGAAAGCGGCACGCTGACAGGGAAGGATGATTTCGGAAACTGGAACGACGCCTCGTTTGGCGTGGGCCTGTTACAACCGGTCAACGTTTACCGAACCACGGAGCGCGCCATCAAATACGGGGTGTTGTTTGTGACGCTGGTATTCACGGTGTTTTTCCTGTTTGAAGTCGTGTGCAGCCTCCGTCTCGGCGCGCTCAACTACCTGTTGGTGGGCGCGGCGCTGTGTATGTTTTATTTGGGTACGCTGGCGCTGGCGGAGTTCGTGGCCTTTGGGCTGGCGTATGCGTTGTCGGCGGGGGCGGCGACTCTGCTCATCGCGTTTTACAGCCGTCACATCCTGCGGAGCGGACGGCGCGCGTGCCTGGTCGGCGGAATGCTGGGCGGGGTGTTCGGGTATCTCTACTTCGTCCTGCGCATGGAGGACTTTTCACTGCTCGCCGGCACGGGCGCGTTGTTCGTGATGCTGGCCGCCGTCATGTATGCGACGCGCAGACTGGGCACGGGACAGGCGCGGGTTGGACAGAGCTGACGTCATTCTGTGGAGGAGAGGGGGGGGCTTCAGTTTTTAGCGACGGGCGAGTTCGCTGAAATACTGAAGCCCGAGTGTCGTCCTGTGGGTGGCGAGCCAGTCTGTGAGGCGAGTGTGGCCGGCAGGGGGCGCGTCGGTGGCAAGCAGGCCGGCCATGAGTCCGCGGATCTCCTCGGGCGTGATGACTACGTCGCGCAATAGCAGTCCGGTCAGGCGTCCGACGGCCAGGCCGATGGCGGGTGTCAGGTGGATGATCGGACGGTTTTTGCCGATGGCGCGGCCAATCGCGCGAACGAGTTCGATGTAGGTGAATGTCTCGGGACCGGTGGCGTCGAGGCAGTGGTTGTCCGTGGCGAAGGCGGCATGCACCGCCAGGTCCGCGAGGTCCTCGACGTGGATGGGCTGGAGTTTGTAGTGACCGTCGCCAAACACGCCAAAGAGCGGGAAACGGCGCAGCATCCAGGCGATGTTGTTGAGCAAAATGGCGGTGTCGCCAAACAGGACCGCCGGGCGAAGGATCGTGTGTGGGATTCCGCTCTCAGCCAGCGCCTGCTCCACCTGCGCTTTGCCTCGGAAATAGGGGAGGGGGGACTGGATGTCGGGATTCGTGATGCTTACATGCACGATGCGCCGGACTCCGGCGCGCCGGGCGGCGTCGAACAGGATGCGGGTGTTGGCGACGGCTTGCTCGTGCGTGAAACGTGCGTGGTCGAAACGCACCCAATACGTGTTGTGCAGCACGTCCACGTTTTCGAAATGCCGGGCGAGGGCGTCGGGATCGCGGAAGTCCAGCGGATGTGCCTGCACGCGGCCATTGAATGGATCGGCATCGGCGGGCGCGCGAGTGTTGGTGAGTGTTTTAACGCGGCAACCGTGCGCGAGGAGACGGTGAGCGATGTGGCGTCCGGTGAGGCCGAAAGCCCCGGTAATCATGTGGGTGCTGGGAAAATGATTCATTATTTTCAGTAAAAATTGAAAAATAAGATGACCGACAAGCGGAATGGATAAACTGATTATGCGAGAAGCTTGAGCAGCATGGGGAGCACGGTGCTCTGGTCGCTGCGGCCGATACGGTCGAGGGCGCTGTTGACGATGGCGACGAAGTCGAGGAGTTCGCTGACGGTTTTGTTGAACTGGACGGCTTCGCTGCTTTTGAGACCGTCAGTTTTGTCGCGGCAGGCTTGCAGGGCCTGCATGACGGGTTCGATCTCGCGGCGTTTGCGTTCGCGGGAAATGGCGCAAAACATCTTCCAGACGTCGCGCTCGGATTCGAAGTATTCCTTGCGTTCGCCTTTTTGCATGACTGAGCGGACAACACCCCAGTTGACGAGTTCGCGGAGATTGGTGTTGGCGTTGCCGCGGCTGATGGAGAGCGATTCCATGATTTCGTCCGTGTGCAGGGGGCGGTTCGACACCATGAGCAGGGCGTGTATCTGCGCCATGGTACGGTTGATTCCCCAAGCACCGCCCATAGCCCCCCAGTGGGCGACGAATGTTTCTTTGACCTCGATAAGTTGTTTGCTCATATTTTCAGGAAATACTGAAAATATGAGAATATCAACCAAACAAGAGCGATGACTCTGGGAAACAAGACATCCCGCAACGGATCACCCCGTTAGAGAACTCCACGTCGTGACTCCAATGCGGTGCGAATTTCGGACATCCGCTGGCGAGTCAGAGGGTAGCGAACAATAAAAACAATGGCGGCTCCCCATAGAACCAGAGGGAGAATCAGGTAAATCCAGAACATCTTTTGCAGAGTCTCCGGTGATTGCTCCGCCAGCTTAACGTCGAACAGGCAAAGCTCCAAAAGGAAGCCGCTCAAGCCCATGGCGCAGGTCATGGATGCTTTGAAAAACCACGAGTAGAAGGCGTTCAACGACCCCTCCCGGCGTCGCGTCGTGTGCAGTTCGTCGTGGTCGGCGACATCGGCTTTCATCGAGGGAATGAACAACCAGACAGCGGAAATCGCCCCCGACTCGAAGACCGACGAGATCAGTTGCCAATACGGATGCGCAGGCGTCAGTAGCCAGTAATTGAGCAGGTGCCCGAATATGCTGACGGCCAGCATCGAGCCCACGATGGTTTTTTTGTCGAACTTCTCACCGAGCCAGGTCCAGAGCGGGATGCAGACGATCCCGGTAACGACGAGCACGCTGGCCTTCCATCCGGCGATCACCGAGGCCCCGGCCAGATCGCCGTGCATCACGTAGTAGATATTCAGATACTGATTGAGGCTGGCCACGGATGAACTTCCGAGCACCAGAAAGAAGGTGACTCCGATCAACATCCAGAGCGGCGGGCATTGGGCCGATTCACGAATGCTCTGCCAGAAAGGATCACGCGCCTGGCGGCTCGTCTCTTTGGCATAATAACGTTCCTTGACGAACACGCCGGGCAACAACCCGCACATCAAAATTCCCCCGGCAATGAACCAACTGCACGTTTTCATGCCGCGCACGATGTCCGCCTTTCCCGTAACCGGATCGGCAAACCAAGGGCCGGTGATAACCGCCATCACCCAGCCGCTGACCAGACTGGTAACCTTGCCGAAAAACGTGGTCCACGCGTTCAGACGGGTGCGCTCGTCATAGCTTGGCGTCAGTTCAAGCTGCATTCCATAATACGGCATCGCCCAACTGGAGAAGGCGGTGAAAAACAGAATTCCGAATACAACGAGGTAGATGATCTTTCCGGTTTCGCCGAGCGACTCGGGAACGCGCCACAGGAACATAAAGAGCGAGGCGGTCAGCACGCTGCCAACGACAAGAAAGGGGCGGCGACGTCCCCAGCGGGTACGGGCGTTGTCGGAAAGATTGCCCATGACCGGATCGATGATGGCATTCCATGCCTGAAGGATCATCAAGATCACCCCGAGCGTGCCCGGACTGATTCCCATTCCGATGTTGAAGTAGGGAATCCATAAAACGCCGATGGTCATCCCGGCTGCGATATAGTCGGTACTGGCGCCAAAACTGAATGCCAGTTTTTGCGGCAGCGGGATTTTGTCGTCCGGCCGCACCGAGGCTGTTGGGGGTGTCGAAGCAGTTGGCGTGTGTGTAGGCGCGGACGTTTTAGGGACGGACGATGGGTTCATGGTGATGGCAGGATGGCCGCGTGGGGGAGTTCCTCTTTCGTCCACGGGCAGATGTGCAGATCGGGATAAGCGAGGATGACGGACGCGTCCTGCCCGGGATCGGAACTGGTCAGCTCAACGCGGACCTCATGCACTCCCGTTCCCGGATTCAGAGTGATGCGGGAACCCGCCGCACTGCGATGCGTGGCGGGGACGTAGGGCAGATTATCCGGAAGGTGAAGGACCTGTTTGCCGTCGATAAACAAGCGCGCCCTACTCCGTGCCAGACAGATGATCGCGCGCGGTTCGTCGGCAGGGTGGCACCAGTTCCACGTTCCGCCTCCCGCCTGTTTGATTTCAGCCGGTAATTCACCGTTGGCCCAAGGAATGGACGCGGTTCCGTTTGCTGGCGTAACCGAGATCGTCCCCGGCAACCCGGTCAATGCGGGCACCGCTTGGGGCGTCCAAGGAATCCCAGCCAGCGTTTTCCGCTCCAGTTTTCCGATCATGGCGGAGACGCGGCGGGTCAGTTCCGCCAGCGTGGCGGGGGCGTCGGGAAGATCGCGGATGCCCGGGCCGAGATAAACGCCGTCGCCAATCGGTTCCCGCCATCGAGCGGGGATATTTTCCAGCCCAACGGCTAATCCCAAGGTTGCTCCGACCGTGGCGGTGGTGCTGTCGGTGTCGTAGCCCGCATTCGTTGAAAGCAGGATGCTCTTTTCGAAATTCCCCGCCCCATGCAGCAGAGCCCAAACCGCCAGCCCGACATTGATCGGCGCATGGGTGAAGTTTTCGTGATCGTGCGACTGCAACAGCCTGCGCCGGCTTTCCCAAGGCTCCGTCTTCTGCTGATAATCGTCGATGACAAGCGCCAGCGCCCGGGCCGTCTCGCTGGAGGCTGGAATGGTCTTCAGTGCGTCATTGATTGCTGAATACGCAGGCGCGCCCGCCGCCACGCGGCTTTGCATGACGGCCAGGAAGACCTCCCCGGCGATCCCCTCGACACCATGATCGAGCGAGGCATCCAGCCCGGCGTAATAACCCGCGCTTTCCGGATCATCCGGGAACAGGCAGGCCCAGATTTCGGACCGGATCGGAGAACCCATGCCCGAAGCAAACCCGTTCTCAAACGCGCCCGCCGCCGTGGCCGGGACGCCTCGGCGCAGATTCCAGCGGCAGCGTCCATACTCGTCCCACATGTAGTGGATGTGGCGCAGCCACGCCTTGCCAAAATCATCCGCCGTGAGCGTTCCGCTGCTTTTCTCGACAAGGTGCAGCCAGACAAGCTGCAACTCCAGGTCGTCGTTGGGCGGCGCGATGGTCGGCACCGGATCATAGAAGGTCAATGCAAGCGGCCCGAGTTGCCCTTCGACCGGCAGGCCCAAGGTGCCGCCGATGGATTTGCCCATCCAGCAACCGTGAATTTTTGATTCAAGTGGTATCATGGTCATGAATACGAAATCTCTTGTTTCATTCCACCGGTTTGCTGCGCAGTTTGGAGACAGTTTCGAATTGGGCGCGCTGGCATCGTTGGGGAGGCAGCCCTTTGAGGATTTGCTCGATGTCGTCCACCACAAGCTGCCCCATCCACGGCCAGATTTCGGCGATGTTGCCGGCACGGTGCGCTTGCAACAGGGTGTTGGGCGTGCGCCGTGCGCGATGGTTGGCGGGGATCGGTTCGTCGGGCCACACGTCGATGCCCACGCGCAAGTGTCCCGTTTCGGCGGCGTCGAGAAGTTCGTCGAAATTGACCAGACCGGCGCGGCTGAGGAGCAGCACAATGCCGCCTTTGGACATCTTTTCAAAATAGCGGCGACCGATGCCACCGGCATTTTCCGTCGTGACCGCGCCCATCAAAAACACGACGGCGGCTTTCTCGAAACATTCGTCCAACGTGGCGGGCGTCACGCCGAGTTGTTCGCGCAGGATGCCTGGGGGTATCCACGGATCGTGCGCGAGGATTTCGCCGCCGAAACCCCGCAGCAGAGGCAGCAAGGCGCGGCCCACATTGCCGCAGCCGACCACGGCCAGCTTGCGACCGGACAGGAGAATGGAGTCGTGGTTGTCGCCTTCGCCATAGAGCGTTTCAGTTCCGGTGCGGATGGCTGCATCCGCCTGATGGATACGGCGGGCGAGGGAGAGGGCCATGCCAAGCGCCATCTCGGCAACCGGTTTGGCGAATACAGGCCCGGTGGACAAAACAGGGATGCCGCGACGGTGGCATTCGGCGTAGTCGATATTGGGCAAAAAATTGCTCTCGACGTTGAAGACTGCTTTCAGCTTGGGCGCTTGGTCCAGCCTCTCCTTGGGCAGCGGGGACTGGCCGATCAGGATTGTCGTTTCCGGCAGGTGGCGGTCGATGTGTTCCGCAGGCGCGGGCGAGTCGCCGTCATGCCAAACGACTTTGCCGAGCGATTCGAGGCGTGCCTTGGTCGCGGCATCGAAAATCAAATCCACCGGACGCGGATGCGGATCAAAAAGGATGAGGGGACGTTGTTCAGTCATGACATTAGTCTGCGGTATGCTATGATAATATTTATTAAACGATTTTATTACCTGCCAGATGTGAAACTGGGTTTTGTGTTTTTCGAAAACCAAGAGCGCAGGAGTTTTTCTCTCGGCGTTGGTTCAGGACTGGGGGACTCGTTTTTTATGTCAGGTCCGTGTTCTGCGCTCCATCCATGCCACTCCCTGTAGGCATGATAAGTCCAGTCCCATCCATATTCTTCGAATAAGTCTATCATGTCCTTGATATACTCATCCGATCCAGGCGACCAGCGGACGGCGCCAAATTCGCCAACGAAGATGTGGCATTTATGGGCCTTTTGAAAGGCGACCACCGGGGCGAGATCCTGACGGATGCGATCCTTGTTCCAGAGTTCCTTCTCAATCACACCGGGGTAGGTGACGGGCTTTTGGTTTTCGTCCCAAACACGATTATGAGTGAGGTCGCCCGGACTATAAACATGCGCACTGTAAATCACATTGGGAACGTCCACGGGCTTGAGAGTGAGATAGCCGTCGGGCAGGCTCATGAGTTCGGATTCGATCATGATGGGCTTCTCCGTATCGATTTTACGGATTTCAGAGGCGACCCGTTGAGCGAGATCGTTCCATAACATCGCGCCCTCCTGCCATGTTGATTGGAGAGGTTCGTTGGCGATATCGTATGCCAGGATGACGGATTCCCCTTTGTATCTTTTGGCGAGCATCTGCCACACTCCAACAAGCCGGTCCTGATTTTCCCTGCTGACAAAAAGCCGCTTGGAGAGGGACTGAAGATTCAGGACAACATAGAGGCCATATTTCCGGCATAGGGGAAGCACCCGGTCAAATTGCTGCAACTCCCGTTCAAGGATGTCGTGATAATGCCGGGTTTCAAGGCCATCGGCGAACGTGCTTTCTCCCAATTGCCAGCGGATGACGTTGGCATTCCATTCGTTTGCCAGCACCCGAATGTCTTCCTCTGAAATCGCATAACTGACTTCCACTCCCCGAAGTCGTGGGAGGGAATGTCCTTTAAAAAACGGAGGCCTGACCGTTCCCACGATCGAGTCCTCTTCAGCAGTCTTCACGACGGTTACCTGAATATCCCTGAACCACACCTTGCCGGTGACATTTTCCATCCCCATCTCCAGCCAGGCCGCTGTTGTGTCTTTCGGGATGGAAAAAACGAAACCAACCTTGGTCCATGGAAATGAACCGACTGCAATATTTGCCTGTGGATAGCTAAGATCTTCGACATTGGCCATCCCCCCCCCGGAATTCATCACGCCGCTCCTGCCTTCCAAGGTTGCCCGAAAGACCGCACCATTCCACGGCTGTTGTTTTTGCGTGATATTCTCCGCCCGGATATGGGCTGAGGCATAAACGGTATATCCTCGCAATGCTTCAATTGGAAACGAGCGGCGCAGGGAAATCTGTGTGTTTTTGTTTTTTTCGGGAATATTGAAAACAATGCCTTCGGCATCCAATGAATACAAAGCCGGATCGCCAGACTCGACCTTCCAGTTTTGTAATAGTTGCTCCTGGCTTCCGTGTGTGAACACCTCTTTCAGCAAGATGTTTGAGTTTCCTTTAGTTGAAGCGTCCACAGTAGCGGTAAGATTGGTCGCCAGCAGGAAAAGGGTGGCAACGATTGCAAGGTAGTGTCTCATGGGCAGTTTTCGAGTCGCTTGGAGTTGGATTATTCTTTGGGAAAATCGAATCGTTGGTTCTTGGCGAACCAACTCCTTAAGAGTTTTTCACGTTCAGTTTGAAAGGCCGCCGGCTTGGTATTCTTGATATTGTCGTCATGCTCCGCGCTCCATCCATGCCATTCGCGGTAGGAATGATATATCCAGTCCCAACCATATTCCTCGAAAAGTTCTATCATATCCTTGATGTATTCATCCGAGCCAGGCGACCAGCGAACGGCTCCGAATTCGCCCACCAGAATATGCCCGCCATAGGTTTCCTGAAATTTACGAACAGGGGCTAAATCTTGTTCGATCCGTTTTTTGTCCCAGTAATCATTTTCGATCATGCCCGGATATTTAACAGGTTTCTGATTTTTATCCCAAACTTGATTGTGCGTAAGGTAACCCGGGCTGTAAACATGAACGGAATAAACAACATTGGAAACGCTTACCGGCTTTAGCGTGCGAAATCCATCCGGTAAACTCATGATCTCGGCCTCAACAATGATCGGTTTCGCGGGATCAACCTTCCGGATTTCTTCGGCCACGTATTGCGCCAGTTCGTTCCATAGCAAGGCTCCCTCCTGCCATTCCGTCTGAATGGGTTCATTGGCGAAATCGTAAGCGATGACGACTGGCTCGTTTTTATACTTCGCCGCAAGCATCCGCCATACATTGACGAGTCTTTCCTGGTTTACCTTGCTGTTGAAGAGTTTTTTGGAAAGTGACTGGAGATTGAGAATAACCCCGATGTCATATTTGCGGAAAAGGCGCAAGGCACGGTCAAATTGCAGCAGTTCACGTTCGAGTATTTGATCGTAATGGCGTGTCTCCAAACCCTCGGCAAACGTGCTTTCTCCCAACTGCCAGCGAATCGCATTCACATTCCATTCCTGGGATAAAACCCGCACATCTTCCTCTGAGATTGAATAGGTGACTTCAACGCCTCTGAGGGCGGGCAATGAGTGTCCTTTGTAATAAGGAGGCCCCGGGGTTTTGGCGATGGGCTCCTGTTCATCCGTGCGAACAATTTTTATGGACAGGTTGCGAATGCGCATTTTTCCGGGAACTTTTTCAAGTCCTATATGCAGTGCCGCCGATTTGCTGTTCGCTGGAATGCTTGTTAGAAATCCGACCTTGGTCCAAGTGCTATTGTTTTCTTCGATTTTGGCCTGGCTGTAATTGGTGTCTCCAGCATTTGCCATCCCACCTCCCGAGTTGGTTGTGCCGGATTCCGAAATCACTTGCATGCGTATAATCGCACCATTCCACGGTTGTGGTTTGGAGCTTGGAATATCTTCTGTTTGGACTTCAGCGCTTATATAAGCAACGGTGCCCTTTAGCTTCTCCAAAGATAATTCGCGCCTGATCATGAGGTCGCTGTTGCTGTCACCAGACGAGGCTGGGGCAGGTAATTCAAATGACACCCCTTGTCTGTCCGCGACTATTTTGCCTGCTTTGAGATCATTCGGTTTTTGCCAGCCATCAAGGAAACCGTCCGGCTCCTCTCCAGCAACTGCCCAAGTATAAGCGAGTTCCCCTTTTTTAGCAGGTGTTCCGTTGGCATTGCCAGCGATGGTTGTGCAAATCGGGAAACTGACAATCGCAAGTAATACGAGAGAAGCGATGGTGTGAATAAAAACTTTCTTCATTACAAAATAGATGCTGGTGAGGGATTGAAAGGAGACTCCGGGGGGGGGGGGGGGGGGATTATTCTTTCCCCCAACGAGGATCGTTATACGTGATGATTTCCTTGATGCGTTCTATGTGACTATCGACAAAGGCATAGTTGGCGGCTTCGGAGTGTCGGCGTTCGATAGGATTGGTCGGACCATAAGGGCCATGACACTCGGAGTTCACATTGCCTTCAACGAGCAGAATGGTCGTTGAAGGGCTTACAACAAATGAGCGGCGATAGTTCCATTGACATCCGACCTCTACGTCGGGGTTCATTGTGCCGTTGAGCAAATAGGAAACGGCACGAGCGGCAACGGGTTTAAATGATGGACATATAAGTATGCCCGCTGCTCTATGCTCACCGAGCGCTTCTTTATTAAGTCCAACGTAAGAGGCGATTTTTTGCATCCAGGTTAGGTCGCCGGTGTTTTTGTATGCTTTTGGAAACAGGTCGTTGTGTTCGTCGGCGTAGAGGTTGAGAGCCATGGCGATCTGTCGCATGTTTGAGGCACATTGCGCAGCCCGGGCTGTCTGGCGGATTTTGCCAACGGTGGGGATGATAATGGCCGCAAGTATGCCGATGATAGCAATGACGGTAAGCAGCTCGATGAGCGTGAAGGCGTTGCAGGCCGATGGCGCAATCGTGCGTCGTGGCGAGGTTTGAGTCTTCATGGGGGAGGGGGGGGGGGGGGGAGTTGATCAGGGTGTATGTTGTGCCATGCGCCAGCAGGCGTTTTCGGCCATAAAGAAGCAGGCAGTGTAAAGTTGATCCCAGCGATATTTTGAAAGCGCTTGAGGAAACTCCTGACGTGCAATGGCGAGGGATTCAGCATCGTCGGACAAAAATACGACCCAGGCGGCAAACAGAGGATCGCGCATGAAATCGTTCTCGTAGATACGGCGCGGGGAGATGCGTCTCCACTGACCATATTGATGCAGCCCGAGTTTGAATGCAGCACCTTGGGATTCTTGAGGCACCCAACCGGAGGACGTTTGATTAAGAGGTCTCCAATCAATGTCGAACTGCATGGACGCAGCCGTTGTTTCGTTGAATTCGCGCCAGCGTTTGAGATTGGCGAGGGCGTTGCGGGCGCTTTGAGCAAGACCGGACTGATATTTCTGCGCAATGGCATCATCCTTTTCCATGTCTCGAAGGGCACGCAGGCCGACTTGCGAGGAGGCGGATGTCCAGATGGGAGGATGGTCAGGATATTTGGGGCTTATGCCAGGTGCAATGTAGTCGGAACCGGCGGCGCAGATGTCGATTCGCGCCGGTTTCTGGGTACGAGGTATTTCGAGGGCTTTCTGCTTGTAGATGGTCGCCCATTTTGTGTTGCCGCCCAAGTCATGAGTGGCGCGAAGGATGAAGAGCAGCCGGACACTGGGGTCAAAGTGTGGAGCGGTGAGATCGCCGTTGAAACCAAAGCCTTCGCGGGCGGGAGGGATTTTCCATCGGACGGCTTCAAGGCCGGCGGTGGTGGTTTCGACAAGTTGGGTGAGCCGGGTTTTCTCGGCCTGACTTGGGATGGCGCTTTTGAGGTAGCGCCACATCCCGTAATACCACGGATACACTTGGTCTTCGGAGCTGAGGGGATAAACGGTTTTGCCATCGTCGGCGAAACCGCGGGCGATAAAGCCGGGGGTGCCGCTTACGGTGGCGAGTTTTTCCAATCCGGCGGCCAGTTTCCGCGCTTTGGCGGCGATGTCGGCCTCTCGCGTGATTTCCCAGCGGGAGACGAGGGCGTCCATGTAAAGGCCGTTGAAAAAAGCTCCGTTTTCAATGGGAGTCCACCAGCCAAATCCATTGGGTTGATTTTCGCGGCATTGTTCGGCTGTCGGGAGGATAGTCTGTCCATCGAGTCCGGTGTAGTCCAGAAGCGTGCCGTCAGGGGTGATGAAGCGTCGCCAGATCTCACGATGAGCTTGGTCGATGAGGCTGGAGACGTTTTCCGGGAGACGGGTGCCTGTGTCGCTGGAGGCAGTCGCTGCCGTAGTCGTAGTAAGATCAGGCAGGGTGATAGCCAGCAGGATGAGCAGGCGATGAAGGGGGAAATAGTGGAGGAATTTCATCGGGTTTCGGAACGGCATGGGTGGCCTGGAGTTTTTAATAACCTGAGAGGAAAATCGCTCAGCGAACAATCGTGGCCTTGCGTCGACGAAGAGTCCAAACAGCAACGATGACGAGCGTCCCCAGCACTCCGGCCACCGAGGTGGGTTCGGGAATGGCGGCTGTGATGGTGAGTGAATCCAGGCGGACCGCACTGCTTGTTGTGTTAGCGGAGACGATATAGAATCCGACGCCAGTAATGGTGTTGGATGCCAAGTTGCTGGAGAGGGACGAGCCGGCGACACTCATGCTGGTTCCGGGGGTGAGAGTGAATTCGCGCCATGTGGATTTGTCGGCGGTAAAATTGAGATTGAATGTGACCTCGGACGTGGGAGCGCTGCTAAAATTTCCAAATCCGCCGTAGGCTTTCGCACTGGCGAATGCCTCATCGGAGGCATACCAAGTGCCGGTGCCTGCGGTGCCATTCCCGCCAATCTGGACAAGCACACGCACCTTTGAATCCATGCTGGCATTGGCCATTGTCCATGAGATGGTGCTCGTTTCAGGAATCGTGATGCCGGTGGCAAAGGTTTCAACAGCGGCGAAGGTCTGGCCTGCGGTTGCTGCATTAACAGAATAGAGCGCACCCAGACCGCCTGGATTGCCCGCCACTGGAGTGATTGCAACAATGTCGGAGTTTGCAGGTGCACCCGCAGTCGAGATGTTGACTGCAGTGCTTCCGCTGAACGCTTGCCAACCGAAATCCGATACCGGCAGGTTGCCGCCACCAGAAGCACGCTCGAAGTTTTCCGAATAGAGAGGGAGAGGATCGGCAGCTTTTGCGACTGGCGACAGGAACAGGGCGATGGTTGTAACAATCGTTGCCGAGATGGCACCGATGGAGGTTTTGTTCGATGTTTTCATGATATGTGTGTGTATGAGGTTATATCGAGAGGCATATTGGACTTACGGATAAAAACAGGCCTCGATGAGGTCTGTGAGTCTGTTGTGACGCCGCGTCAGGTTTGGTCGTTCGGAGGTTTTGGCGAGACATGGGGGCGCGGTTTTTGGGTTCTTTTTATGGTTTCAGGCGGATTGGGTTCGAGGAGAAGCAGGCCTCGATGAGGTCGGCGAGTTTGGCTTCGGCAAGGCCGATGCAGGTGTCGGCAGCGCCGTAGTAGATTTTTACGGTGTCGTCGGGTTCGACGATGGCGTTGCAGGTGAAGGTGACGTTGCCGACGCGGCCGGTGAGTTCGTAGTCGTGTTCGGGCCAGAGAACGGCGTCCTCGCCGCGAGCAATGACTTTGGCGGGATTTTGCAAATCGAGCAGGCAAACGCCGAGGCGGTAGATGAGGCCGGCGCCGGTGTTCGTTACGCCGTGGTAGATTTCGAGCCAGCCTTTGTCGGTGCGAATGGGGACGCAACCAGCGCCAACTTTGAGGCTGTCCCAAAGGCCGGGGCGCGCACTCATGACAGGTTCGGCGCGACCCCAGTAGATGAGGTCCGGGGAGTAGCTGAGCCACATGCCGCAGGTGTCGTTGGGGTCGCCGAAGGGGCGGTCGAGGCGGGCGTAGAGGCCGTTGATCTTTTCCGGGAAGAGCGCGCCGTTGCGGTTGCCCTGTTCGCTGACGATGCCAATTCGCTCGAAGGTTTTGAAATCGCGCGTGCGGACGATGCCGAGGCGGCAGCCGTCGGTCTCGCTGCTGCTGGCATACATCAAAATGTAACTGCCGGGATTGCCTGGCTCGGGCGTGATGCGTGGGTCGTAAATGCAATCTTCCGCGTGCGTGTGATCGGCGGCAGGCCAGTCGAGTGGTTGGGGGTCAAGGGTCCACTTGACGCCGTCGCGGCTGCGGGCGAGCCAGAACACAACGGGCTGCGCGAGTGTGGCGGCATCGACAATCATGAGGTATTCGTCGACCCCATCGGCGTTGCGGACTTTGATGGCGCCGGGATTGAAGGCATACATGACGCGGTTGCCGGGAAAATCGGCAGGCGTGATGAGCGGATTCAGCGGGTGTTTTTGAAAAATGCGTTTTGAGGCGGCAGAGCGACAGTCAACGGGAACATGACCGTTGCGTGAGGCGGTTGCGGGCGCGGTACCAGCGGCGCGGGTTGGCGAGGAAGGAGGAGGTGTGGCGGTCATCGGGAAAGAAGGTGAGGCGGCCTGGAGTAGCAGGATCGGCGATGATCCAATTCGGGGCTTTACGGCGAGGCAACCAGAACGCTACGTAACAGTTAACATGCGTGTGAACATCAAGACACTGGCGAGCGAGTCGGGGGTGAGTGTGGCGACGGTTTCCAGAGCGTTGCGCGGATTGGGAGGGATGAGCGAGGAGACGCGCCAGCATGTGAAAACGGTGGCCGCCCGGCTCGGCTACGTGCGTGATCCTTTGCTGGCCAGCGCACTCACCTTCGCGCGCAAACCGGACAAACCGGTTTACCGGGAAACGCTCGCGTTTCTGGCTGTGCGTCCGCCACGCGATGCGGAGCCCCGGCCATGGATGGCGGGGTTTTGGCGGGGGGTCATGGAGCGGGCGGCTGAACTGGGTTATCAGGTCGAACGTTTCCAGTTGCCCAAGGACTTGCGGGCGCAGCGAACTGTGGCGCGGCAGTTGCTGGCCCGCGGGATTCGCGGCGTGGTGTTTGGCCCGCGGGTATGGACGGATTCGCGTCAACTGGCCGACGAATGGACGCGTTTTGCCGCGATTGAAATTGAACACACGCTGGAGACTTCGTCCTTCCCGCGCATTGACCGGCTGCTGGCCGACGACATGGAGCGACTGCTGGACGAACTCTACGCGCGCGGTTATCGCCGCATCGGGCTGGCCATGCAGGGCGCGGACGAGGACCGGCGGCATTGGGCGGTGTTCGCGGCGTGTTTGCTGTTTGAGCGGCAGCACCGGGATGCGGTGCGGGTGACGAGTTTGTTCGAGGACACCGAAGATTATTCGCCCGCGAGTGTGGACCGATGGGCGAAAAAGAGGCGGCCCGAAGTCATCATTGGCAATGGCCCCGAGCCGCTCGACTGGCTGCAAGCCGCAGGTTGGAGGGTGCCGTTGGACATCGGCGTGTGCCGGATTGACTGCGTGGAGGGTCGGCCCGAAAGCGGGTTGAAAATCAACTACGAGGACATGGGCCGCATGGCGGTGAGCCAGTTGGCTTCAGCCTTGGAACGGCACGATTCGCATTATGAGTCGCCGCAGCCCGTGGTCTGCATTCGGAGTGAGTGGCACGAGGGAACGACGTTGCGGCAGTAAGAGCTGCGTTTGGCAGATCAGCGCCTAAGTTTCCAAATTGCCGAGGCGGGCGGCGAGGGCGCGGGCTTGTTCGCGGATTTCGGGGACGGCAGTGCTTTCCCATAGGACGCCTTTGAGCGGAGCGCCGAGGGTGTAGAGCCAGCCGGTGGGACCAGATCGGTATCGGTAGAGTTCGCCGGTGGGCAAGGCGTTGAGGCCGAGAGCGAGCGGGTCGTGGTCGATGAGGCCGCGGGCGAGAAGGTTGATGAGCAGGGGGTGCTGGTATTTGGAATAATCGGTGCGGGGTCCGGTGCAGTTGATGACTTTCGCCACCTTGAGGCTGACGGTGTGGCCGGTGTCGCGGCGGCGAAATTCGACGCTGGCTCCGGTATCCGTTTCTTCAAGACACTCGATGCGTCCGGCCCAGAAACGAACGCGTCCAATGGCGGCGAGGCGGTCGATCTCGGCGGCTGCTGCCGGCGCGATGCGGTGGCGGTGCGCCTCCCAAAAGGGGCGGACGTGGCGGAGGAAGCGTCCACGCTCTTCCCAGTTCCAGGATTGCCAGAGGGCCTGGGTGTGCGGGCGGAGGGCGTCGATCACGCCGCGCCAGTCGCCGCCGGCAGCAGTGACGCGGGCGACTTCGGCACGGATGTGGCGGACGGCGGCACGGACGGTGGAGAAAGCAGCCGCGCCGCTGTCGAAGGTCGGAAGGTTGAGTGTCGAACGTTGAGTCTGCGTTTCGCGCTCCGGGGGGGGGGGGGGGACGGTGGGCGAGGGGGCGGAGGCCACGGCGGGAGAGGGCGTGGATGACGCCGCGGTGTCCGAGTTCGGCGAGTTGAAGGATGATGTCATCGGCGGTGAGTCCCGCGCCGACAAGGAGAACGTCGTCGTCGCGGTCGATGCCTTCGAGCACGCCTTCGGTCCAGGGGATGTGAACGTAGCGGCGGCCGTGGAGAAATTTTTGCGAGCGGCGCACGGGGTATTCGCCGGGGAGGTTGCCGATGGCGAGGACAACGCGGTCGGCGTCGATGGTGCGTCCGTCTTCAAGATAAACGCGGGCGCGGGGCGGACGGGGATCGGCAACGGCAGGACTGGCAGGGGGGGGGGGGGAGGGGCTGGCGGAGAGTTCTTCGACGTCGATCGCTTCGCCGGCGATGTTTTGGAGGATGCCGTGGTCTTTGAATCGCTGGCGGGCTTCGGCAAAGAGCCAGCCGACATAATCGCCGTAGAGGCGGCGGGGGAGAAAGTCGTCGGGGCTGACGTGTTCGGGATAGCCGACGCGGCCGGCGCGTTCGCGGGCCCAGTTGATGAAATGATCGGGAGCGTCGGGGAAGGCGCTCATGCGGGCGGCGGGGACGTTGAGGCGGTGACAACAATAGTTGGAGCCGTAGGCCACGCCGCGACCCACGGGAGGGTGTCGCTCGATCAGCGTGATGCGTGTGCCGGCCGGAGCCTGGCGCATGAGCTGCACTGCGACGAGCGTCCCGGAAAGGCCGCCGCCGATGATGGCGATGCGTGGTGCGGACATGGGTGAAATGAGTTTAGTGTTTTAGTTTCCGCCCGTCGCGGTGTTCGACCCAGGTTTTGAGGATGAGCGTGGCGAGGGCGAGGGTGGTGAGGATGGAGGCAACGGCAAAGGCTCCGGTTTGCACGCGGTCGTCGAAAAGGAGTTGGATTTGCAGGGTCATGGTGTTGGTTTCGCCGCGCACGGCTCCGGAAACGACGGCGACGGAGCCAAATTCTCCCAGGCTGCGCGCGAGGGCAAGCGATACGCCGTAAATGAGCGCCCATTTTATGTTGGGCAGTGTGACGCGAAAAAAAGTTTGCCAGCCACTGGCGCCAAGGATGATCGCGGCCTGCTCCTCCTGCGTGCCCTGACTTTGCATGAGGGGCAGGATTTCCCGAAAGACAAAGGGACAGGTGACGATGGTGGTGACGATGAGGATGGCGGGAATGGAAAACACGAGGCGGATGCCGTGCTCCATGAGCCAAGGGCCGAAAAGGCCTTGCATGCCGAAAACGAAGAGGTAGGCGACGCCGATGACGATGGGAGAGATGGAGAGGGGGAGTTCAATGAGGCTGATGAGGAGGCGGCGTCCGGGGAACTCAAACTTGGCCACGGCCCAGGCCGCCGTGATGCCAAAGGCGGTGTTGACAGGCACGGCGACAAGGGCGGCAAGGAGGGTGAGGAGGATTGAGTGGCGGGTGGCGGCATCGAGGAGGCAACCGACGTAGGCGGCCCAGCCGTCGCGTAGTGCGTAATAGAATACGGCAAAGAGCGGCAGAAGGATAAGGAGCGTGGCGGACCCGGCGCCGGTGAGGACAAGGGCGAGGCGGCGGGGATGAGTCCAAATGGAAGCGCGGGAAGACATTTTTTGAAAAAAGCTAAAAGCTGAAAACTAAAAGGGGAGGATGTGGTGTTTGGTGGTTGTGGATCGGTTGGGCAGAGAATTTCAGCTTTTCAGTTTTCAGTTCTTTTCAAGAGGCGGTGCTGGAGGGTGTTCATGCCGATGAGGAGGAGCAGGGCGGAGGCGAGGACGATGGTGGCAAGAGCGGCGGCGGCTTCGTATTCGTGTTCGGATACACGGGTGTAGATGAGCAGCGAGGTGATCTCGGTGCGGAAGGGGAGGTTGCCGGCAATAAAAACCACCGCGCCAAACTCTCCGAGGCTGCGAACGAGGGCCAGCGTGCCTCCGGCAAGCGTGGCGGGCAGTATCGCCGGAAAAATGACACGCCAAAAGGTCGTGAGAGGGCCGGCACCAAGAACCGTGGCGGCTTCTTCGAGTTGCGGATCGAGGTCGGCGAGGACGGGTTGCACGGTGCGCGTGACAAAGGGGAAACTGGTGAAGGCCATCGCAAGGACCATGCCGGGGAGGGCGTAGGCGAGCTTGATGTCGAGGGGGGCGAAAAACTGGCCGATGAGTCCGTTGGGGGCAAGGAGGGTGGCGAGGCTGAGTCCGGCGACAGCCGTGGGCAGGGCAAAGGGAAGGTCGATGGCGGCGTCGAGGAGGCGGCGTCCGGGAAAGTCGTAGCGGACGAGTATCCAGGCGATCAATACGCCGAGGGTGACATTGATGACGGTGGCAAGGAGCGCGGAGGTGAGGGTGATGCGATAGGTGGCGAGGGCGCGGGCGTCGGTGATGTGCGTCCAGTAGTCGGTCCAGGAGAGGCTGGCGGCTTTGAGGAAGAGGGCGCCAAGGGGGAGCAGGATGGCGAGGGAAACGAAGAGGAGCGTGCTTCCCAGGGTGAGGCCAAAGCCGGGAATGATGTGCCGGGGACGGTGCGCGGGAGGATTGTTGATTTCGGATTGTTGATCGTGGTTTGTCACGGAGAGGGGGGGGGGGGGGGGAGGCGGCGCGTAGCGCAGACATCTTGCCTGCATTGAGAGGGTGGGGCGGGCGTCACACCCGCTTCGGAACAGAATGCGGGCGGGACGCCCGCGCCACTTCCATCCACGTTATTTTTTCCCGGTGGCGATTTCCTTGAGAAGAGTGTCCACGAGGGCGTTGTTAGCGAAGAAGTCGGCGGTGGCCTTGGGCCAGCCGCCGAAGACGGCGTCAACTTCAAGGGCCTTGACAGGTTGAAGCTGGGCGACGTGGCGGGCGGCCACGGTTTCGTCACGCGGGCGGTAGAAGTTGCGCGCAATGACTTCCTGCGCCTGCGGAGTGTAGAGAAATTCGAGATACCCTTGGGCGAGGGCGGTGGTGCCGCGTTTGCCGGCGACTTTGTCCACGATGGCGACGGGGAATTCGGAGAGGACGCTCACGCTGGGCGTGATGGCTTCAAATTTGGCGGCGTCCTTGGCGGAGAGGGCGAGGGTTTCGGATTCAAAGTTGACGAGGACGTCGCCGATCTCGCGTTCGGTGAAGGTGGTGGTGGCGGAGCGTCCCCCGGATTCGAATACAACGACGTTGGCGAGGACGGCCTTGAGGAAGGCGCGGGCCTTGGCGTGGTCGTTGCCGTTGGCATGGAGTCCGTAGGCGTAGTAGGCGAGGACGGCATAGCGGCCATTGCCACCGAGCTTGGGGTTGACTTGCACAATGCTCACGCCGGGACGGGCGAGGTCGTTCCAGTCGCGGATGCGTTGCGGGTTGCCTTTGCGAACGAGGATGGAGTGGACGGAGTAGAAGGGCGAGGCGTTGTGGGGGAAACGAGAGGCCCAGTCTTTGGAGACGTAGTTTTGGTCGGCGAGGAGCTGGACGTCGGTGAAGGTGTTGAAGGTGACGACGTCGGCTTGCAGGCCTTCGAGGATGGCGCGGGCTTGTTTGGAGGAGCCGGCGTGGGATTGTTTCACGGTGACGTCCTGGCCGGTTTTTTGCTTCCAGTAGGGAACGAATTGCTTGTTCACGTCGGCGAAGAGTTCGCGTGAGATGTCGTAGGAGGTGTTGAGGATGTCCTGTTGCTGGGCGTGCGTAGTGGCGGGCACGGCGGCAAGGACGGCGAGGATTGCCGCGGGAATGAGCGCGGTAAGGGCGCGGTGGATACGTGGTAGTGTGTGGTGCATGACTGAATCGTGTGTGTGTAGTTGTGTGGCAGTGCGGTTGTGTGTGTGTGGCAGACGATAGACTCATGAGGCGGCTGGGCCTCATGGGTGCTATGAAAGTGTGGACGGGG
>NZ_ABEA03000181.1 GCF_000171235.2 Geminisphaera colitermitum TAV2
GGGAGCGGCAACGACCGGAGCGGAGGGCGGAATAGGGGCGGGCGCGGTTTCGGCTGACGCTGTGGGGCGGAAAACGGCGCGGGGAGCGGTGGGCGTGTCGTCCAGCGGAAGCTCCGGGTACGAATCGAGTTTGGTGTCGGCGCTTTTTTGCGGTGGCTTTGGTGGACCGGGTTCTGACC
>NZ_ABEA03000180.1 GCF_000171235.2 Geminisphaera colitermitum TAV2
GGGGGGGGGGGGGGCGGGGGCAGGGAGACGATGCGCGTTGCGCCTCGTCCGGCGGTTGGAAACCGCCGCTCCGTCATTTGATGGTGACGGTGGAGCCGTCAACGAGAGCGAGGAGGGATTGGGCGGCGTCTTTGAGGGAGACGGCCTGGGCGTTGAGTTCTTCCGCAGCGGAGGCGCTTTCTTCTGCGCCGGCGGCGTTGGACTGGGTGACTTTGTCCATCTGGCTGACGGCTGTATTGACTTGGTCGATACCTTGAGACTGTTCCTTGGAGGCGGTGGCGACTTCGGCGGCGAGTTGGTCAACTTGACGGAATTTTTGGAGGATTTCGTCGAGGCTGCGTGTGACTTTTTCTGTGAGTTGAACGCCTTGGGCGGTTTTGGTGACGGCGTTTTCGATGTTGGAGGCGGTTTCGCGTGCGGACTGGGCGCTGCGTTGGGCGAGGTTGCGGACTTCTTCGGCGACGACGGCAAAGCCGGCCCCGGCCTCGCCGGCGCGGGCGGCTTCGACGGCGGCGTTGAGGGCGAGGATGTTGGTTTGGAAGGCGATTTCGTCGATGGTCTTGATGATTTTGGCGACGTCGGAGCTGCTTTTTTGGATGTCTTGCATGGCGTGGGCCATGGCAGACATGTCGGAGGAACCGGTTTCAGCGGCGGCGCGGGCTTGTTGGGCGAGGGAGTTGACTTGTTGCGCGTTGTCGGTGTTGCGGCGGGTCATGCTGGAGAGTTCTTCGAGTGAGGAACTGGTTTCTTCGAGGGCGGCGGCTTGTTCGCTGGCACCTTGCGCGAGGGTCTGGCTGGCGGAGGAGACTTGGCCGGCGGCGGCGGCGGTCTGGCTGGCACCTTGGTTGAGGGTGTCGGCAATGGTTTTTATCGGACGCGTGATCGAGCGCGTCAGGCCGAAGGTGAGGGAGGCTCCGATGAGGAGGGCGATGCCGAGGCCGGCATAGGTCGTGAGGGTGGCGGTTTCGAGCTGTCCACTGGTCTGGCGGGAACTGGCAAGGACGTCGCGCATCCCTTGCTCGGTGAGGGTCTGGACTTCGGTGCTGATGGTCTCGGCGGTCTCAACGAGGCGGGTGACGAGTTGCGTGCGTGCGTCCCAGTCGGCGGCCATGGCGTGCATGCTTTGTTTGTAGTTGTCGGCGGCTTTTTGGATGGCGGCGATTTGCCTGGTTTCAACGGGGTCGCGGGTGAGGGAGCGCAGTTCGGTGAGCTTGCCGGTGATGGTGGTGAAGTGGGCGTCGGTATTGATGAGGGCGGTGGAGTTTTGCTCGGCTTTGGCACGCCAGAAGGCGAGGCGGAGGGCGGCGATGGCCTGGTCGATGTCCGTCATGGATTGCGCGCGACGGTAGTGGGTGGCGTCAGGGGGAGCGGTGCCGGTGGCCGGAGTGGCGGCGGATATAGATAGTGTGGCGTCGAAGGCGCGCTGGTGGGCGGCGCGCAGGGATTCGGACTCGGTGGTGAAGAGGGCGGCGAGGTTGCTGAGTTGTTGGAACTGGGCGTCGCTGTCGGCGTTTTTTTGGACGATCTGGCGGAGGGTGTCGTCGTAGCTGGCGACAAGCGGAGAGATGCGGTTGGCGAGGGTGAGGAGCTGGACGAGGCGGGGGTTGGCGGTGGCGAGTTGACGGGCGGCGGCGATTTGCTCGCGGATGGCGGTGAGGTGTTGGGTGCCGAGGGCGAGGTATTCGGGGGTGGTTTTCATGATGTAGCCCCGGAGTTCGTAGCGCATGAAGATGACGTGGCGTTCGATGAGGGAGGCGACGTTGATCGTGGGAACCACTTCGTCGGAGGTGTGTTGCGCGTCGCGCGCGTTGTGATGCATGTGCCACGCGGCGATACCTCCGAGGGCGAGCATGATGAGAAGGAGGCTGCCAAAGGCGAAAATGAGCCGGATGCTGAGTTTGCGGGTTTTCTTCATGGGAGAGAGGGGAGGATGGGTTAGGTGGGTGAGGGTTAATGAGCAGGGAGAAATGGACGGGCAGGGGATTTGTGGCGTCTTAATTCTGTGCCTATCGAAAATGGGGTGTGTCGTCTCCTTCGCTATGAATGGGCTGACTGTTCGAGAAGAGTTATTCCCCTATCTTATGAAAGCACTGACTATTCCTGATCGTGAGAACATCATCATGGCCTTGCAGGGCGAGATTCGCCGCAACGGGGCCGCCCGTTACGATCATCGGTTGCATGGAGTGTTGTTGGTGGCCCGGGGGATGACTTGCTCGCAGGTGGCGCAGTTGCTGGGAGATTCACCGCGCGCGGTGCTGAACTGGGTGCGGCGCTTCGAGAAGCGCGGGTTGGCGGGGTTGAAGGAGGATGAGCGTCCGGGACGGCCCGGGCGGATGGGAGCTGGCGAACTGGCTCGAATGCGGACCGCGTTGCAGCGCAAGCCGGTGGAGTTTGGCCTGCCCGCAGAGTGCTGGGATGGGCCGACGTTGTCGTTGTTCCTAAAGCGCGAACTGGGGGTGGAATTGAAGGTGCGGCAGTGTCAGCGATTATTCCGGCAACTGGGAGTTGACGGTGATGCCGGGGGGTGATCGTTGGTCGTTTAGTCGGCATTTATTTATGACGCTGTGTATGTGATCGGTCCGAATTTCAGTATCTTTAGCGTTCATTTGTTGCGCCCGTTTATTGTGTCGTCGTTGCGGGGGGGGAGGGGGGGGATTCGTATCCGAAACGCGCCCGGATGGCAGCGAGGAGGCGCATCCATTCGGCAGGGAAGAGGTCGTCCTTGCGGCCGGGTGCGATTTGCCGGTGATCGGTCATGACGGCGGGGGTCCAGCCTCGCGCGAACCAGCGCGGAGCAAGCCAGTCGAGTGCGCTGGCGATCTGGGCTTCGGTGAGCGGAGTCAGCCGGGTGTTGCCGGCGAAAGAAACGCCGAGGAGAAAATCGTTGCAACGTGTGCGCCCCAAAAAATTCGACGCGCCGGCGTGCCAGGCGATGTGTTCGTCGGCCACGAGGCGGGCACGCACGCCATCGGTCGCAATGAGCACGTGGTAGCTGACTTGCGACTCGGGCCGAAGCATGTGCGCGATGGTGTCGGCCCACGACATGCAGCTATGGTGAAAACACACGCCGAGTTGTTCGTGCGGCGGATGCGCGGGCGGCGCGGTGTAGTTGGGCGATGGATACGGCGTCTCGGAGAATTGCACGGCTGGCGGCGTTCGGATGCGGCGCGGTGTGCTCAGATGTTGCGCCAAGCCACGGTAATCAGAGACATGAGCATGCCGATGCGGACGGTGGCTTCGCCGGTCATGATGGGGAGCACCCATTTGCGCGCGCAGTTGCGGCGCAGCGAATAACCCACCATCGAGGCCAGCAGCATGGCAACCACCTGAATGCGTCCCATGTCGAAGAGCAGCGAAATAAGCATCCAGAGCCAGGTGAGGATGATCCCCACGCTCCAAGTGAACGCCGTGAATTCCGACATGGGCATCTCACGCGGATCGACTCCGCTTTCCACCTGCTGCGCTCCCAGGTAACGCTCAGCCACGACGAGTTGCACCGCTTCGAAAGCGATGAACAGCGGAGCCAGATAAATCGTAGGCGGGAATGAGGCATCCATGAAGGCGTGCGGGCAAACGTGACGGAAACTCGACCGCAGGCAAGCCGCGCGATGCCGGAACACAAGCGATGCCAAAGCATGGGGCAGGGCAGGGGGGGGGAGGGGGGAGGGGATGTGACAAAACGGCGCGTCTTCAGAACATCGCCTGTCTCATTTGCGGACGATTTGCCGTCCCGAACATGCCCCTAGCCGGGCGCGTGCGCTGGCATGGACCTTGCAGATTCACAGATTGCGCTCGCCGAAAGCGTTTTTCTCATTCGCATCATAAACAGACACGACAGCCGGACAACCGCAGACCCAATCTAACAATTTTCACAAATCGGTCGAAACCCTCTAAAAAACCGCTAGTTTTATTTTCAAAGTCAAAACTCTCAATCCAAACCATGGCCTCCAACATTCAGTGCGACCTCTGCGGCAAGCCCGCCACCGTGCATCTCACCCAGATTCTTAACAACAAGGTGCACAAGGTGGATCTTTGCGAGGCTTGCGCACAGGCCAAGGGCGTCACCGACCCCAGTGGCTTCTCCCTTTCCGATCTCCTCAGCAAAGCCGCCCTCCTGCCCGAAGTCGCCTCCGCCGCCGCCTCCTCTGCGCTCCGTTGCAAAGCCTGCGGTTTCTCCGAGGCCGATTTCAAAAAGCACGGACGCTTTGGCTGCCCGCAGTGCTACGCCACCTTCAAGGACATTGTCACCCCCATGCTGGACAACATGCACAAAGGCACCACCCACACGGGCAAGGTTCCTGTTCGCGCCCTCACGCGCAAATCGCTCTACGAACGCCTCACCGAACTCGAAACCAACCTCAGCGAAGCCGTGAAGACCGAGCGCTACGAAGACGCCGCCCGCTTCCGCGACGAAATCATCCAACTCAAATCCACGCAGCAGGCCGCCGCCGAGCCCGAACTCGCGCTCGACCTTACCGAATCCGGAACCAAATCCAGAAAAAGCGGCACCATCGGCAAGACCTCCCAATCCAACCCTCCTGCCTCCTGATTCCCCCCCCCCCCCCCCGCACCACTACACATCGCAACACACACAAGCCCACATCCACCGTGCCCGCCGCCTGCAACACCATGACCATCGACACCCTCCTCGCCACCCCCTCAGAACTGACCGATCCCGCCGGTACCGGTTCGAAGTGCGCTGTCGTGCTCATGACCCGCATCCGCCTCGCCCGCAACCTTGCCCGGCACTCCTTCCCCGGCTGGGCCCGCGAGACCGACCGGGCCGACGTCCTCGCCCGCTGCCGCGAAGCCGTTTCCTCCAGCGCCCCCATGAAACGCTCCATGCAGGCCGCCATCGGCGACCTCAGCGAACAGCAAAAACAAATGCTCGTTGAACGCCACCTCATCTCCCGCGAACTCAGCGGCACCAAAGGCCCCTCCGGCGTCGTCATCAACAAAGACCAGACCTTCTCCGTTATGATCAACGAAGAAGACCACCTGCGCATCCAAATCCTCCGCTCCGGCTTCCAACTCAAAAAAGCCTGGGCCGCCATCGACGCCCTCGACACCGAACTCGAAGGTAAACTCGACTACGCCTTTGACCCCGCCCTCGGCTACCTCACCGCCTGCCCCACCAACCTCGGCACCGGCATGAGAGCCTCCGCCATGATGCACCTGCCCGCGCTCGTCATTTCCGGCCAGATGGAAAAAGTAGTCCGCGCCGTCAACCAACTCGGCATGGTCGTTCGCGGCCTCTTTGGTGAAGGCTCCGACGCCTCCGGCAGCATCTTCCAAATCTCCAACCAGACCACCCTCGGCGAATCCGAAGACGCCATCATCAAACGCCTCAACACCGTCCTCCACTCCATCATCGAGCACGAGGAAAACGCCCGCGGCAAACTTCTGGAAAACGACGGCGCCAAGCTCTTCGACAAGATTGGCCGCGCCTACGGCATCCTGCAAAACTGCCACCTCCTCACCTCCAGCGAGGCCATGAACCTCCTCTCCCTCCAGCGCCTCGGCATCGACATTGGCATCTTCCCCGCCGAGACCCGCTCCGTGATCGACCGCCTCCTCATCGAGACCCAGCCCGGTCACATCCAAAACGCCGCGCCCACCGACCTCGACACCAACCACCGCGACATGCTCCGCGCCGACAAACTGCGCGCCGAGTTTGCGGCCTTCGCCAAGCCCACTTTCGTAAAACCGACCACACAACCGACAACAGAAACCGGCACCGAAGAAGATCCGGAAAGTTAAGCACCCCGCCCACGACACAACCATCAACACACACACACGCCATGGAACCGATGAACAATTTTACACCACGCGCCCAGCAGGTCCTCGCCCTCGCCCGCAAGGAAGCTGATCGCTTCCGCCACAACTACGTCGGCACCGAGCACATCCTCCTCGGCCTTATCAAACTCGGCCAAGGCGTTGCCGTCAGCGTCCTCCAGAAGATGGGCCTCGACCTCGAAACCGTTCGCGCCGCCGTCGAAAAACAAGTCGGCACCGGCCAGGAAACCAAAAGCCAGGGCAGCATCCCCTACACCCCCCGCGTCAAAAAAGTTCTCGCCCTCGCCGGCAAGGAAGCCAAGGCGCTCAACCACTCCTACGTCGGCACCGAACACATCCTTCTCGGCCTCCTCCGCGAAGGCGAAGGCGTCGCGGCCCGCGTCCTCAAAGCCCTCGAAGTGGACATCGAACGCGTTCGCCAGGAAATCCTCCGCGAACTCGATCCCCAGTTCTCCGGCGACGGCTCCGGCGAGGCAGGCGGCGCATCCAGCGAAGGCGAGCAGCCCGCCGCCGCAGGCTCCGGCCCCTCCGCCGACGGCAAAAAAGAAATCAAGACCCCCGCCCTCAAAGCCTTTGGCCGCGACCTCACCGAACTCGCCCGCAAAGGCGAACTCGACCCCGTCGTCGGGCGCAAAAACGAAATCCGCCGCGTCGTCCAGATCCTCTGCCGCCGCACCAAGAACAACCCCGTGCTCATCGGTGAAGCCGGCGTCGGCAAGACCGCCATCGTCGAAGGCCTCGCGCAGGAAATTGTCTCCGGTGCCGTGCCCGAAATCCTGATGGATAAAAAAGTCATCACTCTCGACCTTGCCCTCATGGTCGCCGGCACCAAGTACCGCGGCCAGTTCGAGGAACGCATCAAGGCCGTGATGGACGAAATCAGAAAGTCCAAGAACATCATCCTCTTCATCGACGAGATGCACACCATCGTCGGCGCCGGTGCTGCCGAAGGCGCGATGGATGCCTCCAATATCTTCAAGCCCGCCCTCTCGCGCGGCGAACTCCAGTGCCTCGGCGCCACCACCCTCAACGAATACCGCAAGTACATCGAAAAGGACAGCGCCCTCGACCGCCGCTTCCAGTCCGTAAAAGTCGAGCCGCCCTCCATTGAGGACACCATCACCATCCTCAAGGGCATCCGCGGCAAATACGAAGACCACCACAAGGCCGTCTTCACCGACAAGGCCATCGAAGCCGCCGCCAAACTTTCCGACCGCTACATCACCGGACGCTTCCTCCCCGACAAAGCCATTGACGTCATGGACGAAGCCGGTTCCCGCGCCCGCATAACGACCCTCAACCGCCCGCCGGAAATTGAGGAAATCGTCAAAGAAATCGAAGGCGTGTGCGCCAAGAAAGAAGCCGCCATCGCCGGCCAGCACTTCGAGGAAGCCGCCAAGTACCGCGACGCCGAAAAACAACTCCGCGCCAAGCAGGAGCAGGTGACCGAAGCCTGGAAGAAAAACCGCGATGAAAAGCGCATGACCATCGACGAAGACCTCATGTTGCAGGTCGTCGCCGACTGGACCGGCATTCCCCTCTCGCGCATGGAAAAGAAGGACAGCGAAAAACTCCTCGGTATCGAAGCCGAGATCCAGAAAGTCGTCATCGGCCAGGACGTCGCGTCCATTGCCATTGCCCGCGCCCTCCGCCGCTCGCGCGCCGATCTCAAGGACCCGCGCCGCCCCATTGGCTCCTTCCTCTTTGTCGGCCCCACCGGCGTCGGCAAAACCGAGACCGCCAAACAGCTCGCCGTGCAAATGTTCGGCAACCAGGAGTCGCTCATCCAAATCGACATGAGCGAATACATGGAAAAATTCGCCGTCTCGCGCCTCGTCGGCTCGCCTCCCGGCTACGTTGGCTACGAAGAAGGCGGCCAGTTGACCGAAGCCGTTCGCCGCCGTCCTTACTCCGTGATTCTCTTCGACGAAATCGAGAAAGCGCACCCCGACGTGCTGCAACTCCTCTTGCAAATCCTCGAAGACGGACGCCTCACCGATTCGCTCGGACGCACCGTGGATTTCCGCAACACCGTCATCATCATGACCTCGAATGTGGGCGCGCAACTCCTCCAGCGTCAGACCACGATGGGCTTCACTGCGGCGGCTGGCGGAGGCAGTTTCTCCGACCACGAACTGATGCGCGAGAAGGTCATGGAGGAGGCCAAGCGCGTGTTCCGCCCCGAATTTCTGAACCGCATTTCGGACATCATCTTCTTCCGTCCGCTTGCGAAGACCGACCTCATCAAGATCGTGGACATCGAAGTCGTGAAATTCGCCAAGCGCCTTAACGAGCGCAAAATCAGCATCGAGTTTACCGACGAGGCGAAGCTCCTGCTCATTGAGAAAGGCTACGACGAAAAGATGGGGGCGCGTCCCCTGCGTCGCGCCATCGAACACTACCTCGAAGACCCGCTGGCCGAGGCCCTGCTTCGTGGCGAGATCAAGGACGGCGCGCCCGTTCGCGTGATTCGCAAGGACAAGGACTCGCTCGGTTTCGAGCAGACGAAGTCCGCCGAGTCCTCCAGCGAAGCCGAAGCCGGCACGAGCGCGACACCGTAACAAGGAGGGCGGGTCGGGAGACCTATACGCGCTAACATGTTGTCTTTACATGGGAGGAGGAAACGGGTAGATAGGTGGGATGAAAAAGACATGGATGACGGAAGAGTGGGGGCTGGTGAAGGGGCTGCTGCCGGAAGGGTGGGAGGTGGCGGCCAGGGAGCAAGGAGCGTTCAAGCAGGCCAAGGGGATAAGAACGGCGGAGGAGTTGCTCAGGCTGATATTGATGCACGCTGGGAGCGGGCTGTCGTTGAGGCATGCGGTGGCGAGGGGGGCGGCGGCAGGGTTGCCGGAGGTCTCGGATGTGGCGTTGCTCAAGAGGCTGAGGAACGCGGAGGGTTGGCTGAGGTGGATGAGCGTAAGGTTGCTTGAGCAGCAGGCCGGACAGCCGAGGTGGTCGAGATTGCCGGAAGGGTGGACGGCGGTGGCGGTGGACAGCACGACCATAGAGGAATCCGGAGCAAGCGGAACGGACTGGAGACTGCATTATGCGATCGGACTGCCCAGCCTGTTTTGCGAACAGGCCGAACTGACCGACAACAAGGGGGGCGAAAGTCTGTGCCGTTACAAGGTGCGCAAGGGGGATTTGTTTTTGGGCGACCGGAATTTTTGCCGAGCCCCGCAGATCAGGCATGTGATGGATCATCAGGGGGCGGTCCTGTTACGCTGGCACAGCACCAGTCTGCCCTTGTTTGACCAGCAGGGGCATGCGCTGGACGTTCCCGCATGGCTGGCCCAGTTGCGTTCCCGTCAGTGCTCCGGACTGCCCGTCTTCCTCAAGGACGGCACCGCCTTGCGCCTGTGCGCCCTTCGCGTCAGCCCACAGGCCGCCCAACGCGAACGAGCCAAAATCAGGCTCAGCGCCAAAAAAAACGGCCGCAAACCCTCCTGCCAGTGCCTGTGCATGGCTGATTACATTGTCGTTGTCACTTCCCTGCCCTCCTCTTGCCTGGACTCCCGCGGCATCCTCCAACTCTACCGCCTGCGCTGGCAGATCGAACTGGCTTTCAAACGCCTCAAATCACTCCTGAACACTGGCCACGTCCCAAAAAAAGACCCCCTCAGCTCCCGCTCATGGCTCCAAGCCAAATTACTCACCTGCTTGCTCATCGAAAAATCCCTCCTCCAATCAGAGGTTTTTTCCCCCTGGGGATTCATCCTCCCTGACTAACTCCAGATGGACTGAGTTTGTCTTCGCTCGCGATTGTCTCCTCTCTTGTCTGGCCATCCCTCTCTCCCTAAGCCTCTTCCTTCTCTGCGGCCATCGCCTACGCGGTTCCCTCGGCTACCCTCCTCGCAAGCGCATCCCCCACCGTATCCTCATCAAATCTTAACATGTTAGCGCTTATAGGTCGGGAGACCCGCCGACGGCGCGAAGCGCCGCCCATCCGGAAGGCGCGGCTGCGCCGCGTCTGGCGGGTCGGGAGACCCGCCCTCCTTAGTTTGGCTTATTTCTTAGCCGTAGCCTTTGCTTTTGTCGCTGCTGGCGGCACCACGACCACCGGGCAGGTCGCCTTTTTCAAGACCGCCTGCGTCGTGCTGCCGATGATCAGATTATAGAGCGCCGTATGACCATGTGCGCCGAGGACGATCGCATCGACCTTGCGTTTGCGGGCCACCTCTATGATGGCCGGTGCCGCCGGTCCATTTTCCAAGATGCCTTGGGCCTTGAAACCACGAGCCTCAACCGTCTTGACCAGATGCATCAACTGTTGCTCGGCAGTCTTGCGGGCCAGGGCAATCGTCTCGTGTAACATCTCGACCCCCACGCCGTAATCCGTGGTGACGAGAGGGGGCGTTAGACTGTGCAGGAAGAAGACCTTGGCGCCCGGCGTGGCGAGTTTCTCAACGGTGGACAAAAGGGCGCGCGTGGCACCCGAGAAATCAACGGGGACAAGTAGGGTTTTCATAACACCGTCACATTGATTCTAATCACACCGGGGACAAGTCCCTAACGCCGAATAATCAGAAAAATTATTTCGGCCCAAAATGCAGGTCCGTTGCTCGTTTTGTTGAAGTGCGGCGATTCATCGCCGCCCTACAAAATCTGAGAGAGAGATCACCCAATGCGCCGGAGAGCTGATCCAAGCATCAGTTCTGTCCCCATGCCGTGATCCCGCCTTGCAGACTGAGGATGTTGGCAAAGCCATGATGCCCGCGCAGCGCCGGAAGGGCCTTCAGACTGCGGCGACCACGGGCGCAATAAACAATCGTTGGCTGCAAAGGGTCGAGCGCCGCCAGCGCGGCTTCCGCCGCCGGGGTTCCAAGCTGGTCGAGTGGCACATGCACGGACGGTTCGATGGCCGCCAGGGCGCGCTCCCAGTCTTCGCGCACATCGATAAGCTGGCGATGCACGCCACCGGCGCGAAGGGCGCGCAATTCATCAATTGTAATCTCGTCGGGACTGGCGGCATCGGTGCCATTGGCTGCGGTGATTTGAGTCATGGTCGCGCACGTTTGCCCGAAATCCTCTGCTGGCAACTCGCGGAGCCTCTGATTTTGCGGATCGGCGGTGATGGCCAGCGTGCGCATCTCCATCGTCAGCGCATCGACCAACAGCAACCGCCCCGCCAGCGGATGCCCGATGCCGGTGAGGATTTTTAACGTTTCCGTCGCCTGGAGCGTGCCGACGATTCCCGGCAGCACACCGAGCACGCCCGCCTCCGCGCACGATGGCGCGTCCCCCGGCGCGGGCGGTTCGGGAAAGAGGCAACGGTAGGTCGGCGACGTTGCTGGCGATGTTGACGAGGCAGGGGGGGGGGGGGGGGGGGGAGGAAAATTGAACACGCTGACCTGTCCGCCAAATCCCTGAATCGCCCCATACACGAACGGACGCCGCCCGATGACGCACGCATCATTGACGAGGTAGCGCGTGGCGAAGTTGTCGGAACCATCAATGACCACGTCGTGCGCGGCGACGAGGGCGAGGGCGTTGTCGCGCGTGAAGCGTTCGGTGTGCGGCTCAATGGTGACGAGAGGATTGAGCGCGCGCAGCCGTCGCGCCGCGACCTCCGCCTTGGGTTGGCCGGTGTCGTCTGTAGTGAAAATCACCTGACGCTGGAGGTTCGACGTATCGACGCGGTCCGGGTCAAGCAGCGTGATGTGCCCCACGCCTGCGGCGGTGAGGTAGAGAAGCGCCGGACAGCCAAGCCCGCCCGCGCCGATCACGAGAACACGTGCCCGCTTGAGCGCGAGTTGCGCGCCGGGACCAAACCCCGCGAGCGAAAGCTGCCGGGAGTAGCGGGCAAAGTCGGCGGTCGTAAGATTTACGGCGGAAGCGGCGGCGGTGACAAACGCGGCAGAGATGACAGGCGGTGAGGGGGCTGGGATGTCCGGCATGGCTGGATAAGCGAATTAATGATGGCTCATTCAGGGATGAATCACAGGCACGGACTCTCCCCGGTTGCGGCGATAAATCTGAAAATCCGTGATGTCGGTCGTGATGACCTTTGCCTGCGGAAACATTTCCGAAAGACGCAGCACACAGGCATCGGCCACATCCATTTTGTCCCCATACTTCCGGATTTTCCCCGCGAGATTCACGCCTTCATCCTCAATCAAAGGGAGAACATGGAGATCACCGCGTGACGGCATCTCAAGCACACGCGTCACCGTTTCCGGACTGGTGCGAACATGCCAGCAAACCTCCGCAAGCACAGCTTCGCATGTGATCGGAGCCTCGCCGAGAACGGCCAGCACCTGCATTGCCCACGCATGATGTTTGTCCCTGCGATTGAGAAAGGCGACCAGCGGCCCTGTATCGAGAATGTAGCGGGGAGATTTCATTTTCCCGCCAGTCCCTCCCGCGTGGACAGATCGGCGGCCCCATCCATCATGCCGGCGGCATCGGCGGCAAAACGAAAGACCGGACGCACCGCATTGCGTCCAGCCAGCCGCCTTCGGCTCCTATTCCCGGCTCCCTTGGCACCGGCAACAGAAGTTGGTGAAGATTTCGTTTTCCGAAGGAGCGCTGATTTCATGCCCGACAACTTACCCCCGGATATTCGCGCTGGAAGATTTTTCTTCCCCCCTCCCCCCCCCCCCCCCCCGTCCCTCGACACACTTCGCATCGCCTGACGCGCTCGCTTGCGCCGCGTGCAATCCTCGCTAACTGGTTTCGCCTCCGTGTCCACCAACGCCAACCTGTCACCACCTCGCCGCCTCTCGCTTGGAGTCATTTTTCTCACGCTCTACATCGACCTCATCGGGTTCTCGATCATCTTCCCCCTCGCGCCCGACTTGATGCGCCACTACCTCGCCACCGACGGCACGCAAGGAGTCCTCGGCTGGCTGCTCACCCACCTTGAGAGCGCCGCCACCGTGCTCGGCGGCAGTCTTGGCAGCAGTCAACAAAACCATCTGCCGGAGGTGTTGTTTGGCGGCGTGGTGAGTTCGCTGTTCTCGCTCCTGCAATTTGTTTTCGCCCCCTTCTGGGGCGGCCTCTCCGATCGGCGCGGACGGCGCGGTGTGCTCCTGTTCACCGTGACCGGCACCGCAGGCAGTTACCTGCTGTGGGCCTTGAGCGGCTCGTTCTGGGTGTTCCTTGTCGCGCGTCTGCTGGGGGGCGCATTTGGCGGCAATCTCTCCGTGGCCACCGCGGCCGTGGCCGACGTAACCACTCGCAAGGAACGCGCCAAGGCGATGGGCATCGTGGGCGCGGCGTTCGGGCTCGGCCTCGTCACCGGTCCGCTCGTCGGCGCAGGCGCGGCCCAATTCAATCTGCTCGCCCGCCATCCGTCGCTGGCGGAGTGGGGCGTCAACCCTTTCACCATGCCGGCGCTCATCGCGCTGGGACTCAGCGTGGTCAACCTGCTGTGGATCGGGGCGCGGTTTCACGAGACACTTACGCCCGACGCACGTGACCACTCCGTCGAGCCGCGCACGCGCAATCCCATCCGCGCAATCCTCGGCCTTGCCAATCCCGCCGTGCGTGGCGTCAACCTTGTGGCGTTCATCTACGCGCTGGCGTTTGTTGCAATGGAGACGTCGCTGGTGTTCCTCGGCTCCGAACGTTTCGGCTACACCGCGCGCCAGAACGGCATGGTCATGGGTTTTCTGGGCCTGTGCTCGATCGTCACTCAAGGCTACATTGTCCGCAAACTGCTCAACCGCGTGAGCGAGACGCGCATTCTCTCCGGCGGCCTTATTCTCACCACGCTGGGCCTGCTCTGCACTGGCTTCGCGCCGTATCCAGTTTTCCTCTACCTCGGGGCGGCCCTGCTTGCGACCGGCAGCGGCCTTGTCAACCCGTCCACCACCGGCCTCATCTCACTCTATTCCAGCGTGGACGAACAAGGCCGCGTGCTCGGCATCTATCGTGCGCTCGGCGCGCTCGCCCGCGCCATCACGCCGTTGTTCGCGGGCGTGATCTATTATGCCGTGCCCGGCCACAGCCACACGCTTTACGTTCTAGCCGCCGCGCTGGCCGCCATCGCCTGGGGACTCGGACGCCGCCTGCCGCAACCGGTGCGGTAGCGCAGCGGGCAGAAATTAGTAGTCAGACGCTGATCTCTGATTTCTGGCTACTGTTTACTGACTACTGGTTTCAGCAGTGCGAACATGAGAATCGCGGCGGCGGCGGAAACGTTGAGCGATTCGATTTTTCCGCTGCCGGGGATTGTAACAAGGCGCGTGCAAGCATCGGCGACCTCAGCAGCCAGGCCGTGCTCCTCGTTGCCAAGCACAAGCGCGCGCGGCCCTCCCCCCCCCCCCCCCCCCGTCAACGCGGGCAAAGTCAACGCTCCGCCGCGGGTGGCCGCTCCGACGACTTCGTAACCGGCCTCGCGCAACTCGGCGCAGAACCGGGCCAGCGTCGGCACACGCCAGAGCGTGAGGTGTTCGAGTCCGCCCTCGGCGATGCGATGCGCGGATTCGCCCGGCAACGCGGCAGACGCGTGAGCCGGGATGATGATGTGCGCGACACCGAAAAACGCCGCGGTGCGCGCGATGGCCCCGACGTTGTGCGCGTTGCCGATGCGATCGAGCAGCAGCAGCGGCGTGCCCGCCTTCGCCCACGCCCGCATCTCGCGCGGCAGCGGGGCGCGGAGCGCGGGCTCGTCCACCACGGCAACGACGCCGCCGTGGTGCAGGGTGCCGGCGATCTTGGCGAGTTCGGCGGGCTCAACGCAGCGATAGACTTTTTTGGCGAGGGCGAGGGCCTTGCAAATAATGCCGAGTTTGCGACCTGTTTCGTAGTCGAAGTATAGACGGCGGAAGCTGGCGGCGTCGCGTTGAAAACGCGCTTTTACCGCCGGGAGTCCGCAAAGTTTAAGTTCGGCGCTGGCCATGCGCGCAACGGGGCCGTGTTTGCGCCCCGCTGGCAAGCGCGCAGTGAAATCAAGCCGCTCCTTGGTGCCTACACCTTGGCGCTGTTGTCGCACTTGAAGTGGACGCGCGAACGACGCAGGGCGAGGGCGCGTTGGGAGACGTCGAGGGCGCTGTTGCGGCGCTCGATCTTGTGATGATGGGATGCCCCCGTCGCGCCGTTCCCGGCCTCGTCGAGCACGGCGGCGGTGGCGAAGCAGAGCAGGAGTTCGGCCCGCTCCGGCAGGCGCGCACCGGGAAACCCGGCATGGGACGCCAGCCATCGGACCATTGAAAAAGGAAGACTGCTTGTTGCTGATTCGCTCACGGTGGCGATGGTGCTAGTCGCACCGCACCGCAAGTCAACCGGGGCGTTGCAATCGCAAAGTCACCCGCCGATGAACGCCGCCTCCACCGCCCGCCGCCGCCTGAGTCCGGTCCTCGCCATTGCCCTTGTGGCGAGTCTGCCGGCGTGCGGTGGCGGTCGAGGTTCCGTGTGTTCGGTTCCGCCGCCTTCCCCACCCGCTCAACCCGCTTCTTCCAATCCGCCCATGATCGAAAAAATCCATAAAACCGACGCCGAATGGCGCGCTGCGCTCACTCCAATCCAGTATCATGTGCTCCGCGAAAAGGGTACCGAACGCCCCGGCACCGGTGAATATCTCAACAACAACGAAGCCGGCATCTATGTATGCGCGGCGTGCGGGCTGGAGCTGTTTTCGTCGGAAACGAAATTCGACTCGCATTGCGGCTGGCCGAGTTTTTACCGCCCCATTGCGGAGGGCAGCGTGCGCAATTCCCGCGACACAAGCCACGGGATGATCCGCACCGAGAACACCTGTCCGCGCTGCGGCAGTCATCTCGGACACGTTTTTCCAGATGGTCCGCCACCCACGGGCCTGCGGTATTGCATGAACTCGGCGGCGCTGAAATTCATCCCCGCCAAGGATGTGCCTGCCTACCGGTCCGCTGCGAAGATGCAGTAGCTAAATATTAAGGAGGGCGGGTCTCCTGACCCGCCGACGGTGCGAAGCACCACCATTCCGTTTTTTTTCGGATGGGCGCGGCTGCGCCGCGTCTGGCGGGTCGGGAGACCCGCCCTCCTAAGTAACGGGGGGATGCTGGTCTGGTAGTCGCCGCGTGGTTACGTCGCGGTTTCGTTGAAGCGGCTTTCGCGGATGACGGTAATTTTTATCGTGCTGGGGTATTGGAGTTCCTCTTCGACGCGGTGGCGGAGCTTTTTGGCGATGTCGCGTGCCTGGTCGTCGGTCACGTGTGATGGGTTTACCACTACACGGACTTCGCGGCCGGCCTGGATGGCGTAGGCTTGCTGCACGCCGTCGATCGACATGGCGAGTTTTTCGAGGCGTTCGAGGCGTTGCAGATAGCTGGCCATGGCCTCGGCGCGGGCACCGGGACGGGCGGCGGAAATGGTGTCGGCCAGGATGACAAGGCCGGCATAAACCGTCTCGGGACGCACTTCCTCGTGGTGGGCGGCCACGGCGTTGGTGACGATGGAGGTCTCGCCGTAGCGCTTCACAAAGTCGGCGCCGATGGTGGCGTGGCTGCCTTCGTAGTCGCCGTCAATGGCCTTGCCGATGTCATGCAGGAGGCCGGCGCGTTTGGCGACGTTGGGGTCGAGCCTGAGCTCGCTGGCGAGCATGGAACAGAGGAAGCCGACTTCGATGGAGTGCTCGAGGACGTTTTGGTTGTAGGAGAAACGGTATTTGAGTTTGCCGAGCAGGGTGATGATTTCGGGGCGCAGTCCGTTGACACCGAGGCGTTGCACGGCGTCCTCGCCGGCTTGCTGCACGTTGACGTCCACTTCCTCGCGGGCGCGTTGGTAAAATTCCTCGATGGTGGCGGGGTGGATGCGTCCGTCCTTGATGAGGTTTTCAAGGGTGAGGCGGGCGACTTCGCGGCGCACGGGATCGAAGGAGGAAATGAGCACCATCTGCGGGGTCTCGTCGATGAGGAGGGTGACGCCGGTGGTGGCTTCGAAGGATTTGATGTTGCGGCCTTCGCGTCCGATGATGCGGCCTTTCATGTCCTCGGAGGGGAGTTGGACAATGGTGGCGGTGAGGTCGGCGTTGGGGCGGGAGGAGAGCCGCTGCATGGCGGTGACAAGGATGCGGCGGGCTTCGTTTTCGAGGTCGCGTTCGGAGCGGTCCATGAACTCGCGGCGCATGGCGCGGAGTTCGTCCTGGCATTCGAGCATGACTTCGTCGCGGAGGGCTTGCTTGATTTCCTCGGCGTCCATCTGCGACATGCCTTCGAGGCGTTTGCGGATGGATTTGGAGAGGCTGCGGATGGAGTCGCGCGCCTGCTGGATGGCGGCGTTTTCGCGGGAGAGGCGTTCGGCGCGTTGTTCGAGTTGGTGGTCGAGGAGGGCGAGGGATTCTTCGTGGGAGCGGATTTCGCGGAGTTTGATGTCGGCTTCGATGTCGCGGCGGTCGAGCTCGCGGTTGAGTTCGGCGCGTTTGGCGGAGATTTCCTCCTCGGCTTTCTGGCGTAGTTCATTGGCCGCTACAGAGCCTTCGCGGCGGGCCACGTCGATGAGCTCCTGGGCCTGCTCCTCGGCCATGCGGCGCGTCTGGCGGAGAAAGGCCCAGACGACGATGAAGCCGGCGGCGGCGCCCAGCAGGAGCACGATCGCGAAAGACCCGTAGGGCGGCATGGCTTGGGCGAAAAAGTATGTGTATGCGAATGCGTGGCCGGGCATTGGGAGACGAGATTCTTGGGTTTGGCGCTGATTTCAACTTTCTTCGACAGGATGTGGGTTTGGCTTGCGGCGGAGGCGGGGGCGCGCCTCTTTGCTCGGTTTCACCATGAGCAATACCACCGAACAAGAGGTCGCCGTGATTTCCACTTCCTCCGGCGATATCACCATCGTTTTCTGGCCCGATGTGGCCCCGAAAACGGTCGAGAACTTCAAGAAACTGGCCCGCGAGGGTTTTTATGATGGCACGGCGTTTCACCGTATCATCAAGGGCTTCATGATCCAGGGCGGTTGTCCCAACACCAAGGCTGGCGCGCGTGGGATGCCCGGCACGGGGGACCCTGGCTACAAGATCAAGGCCGAGTTCAACACCAAGTCGCATGTGCGCGGCGTGATCTCGATGGCGCGCAGCCAGCATCCGGACTCGGCGGGAAGCCAGTTTTTCATCTGCCACGGCGATGCCAAGTTTCTGGACCGTCAGTACACGGCCTTTGGCGAATTGATCGCGGGCGACGATGTGCTGGAATCGATTGCCTCGGTGCCGACGAGCGGACCGGAGCGCAGCACTCCGACGGGCCGCGTCGAGATCAAGACGATCCGCATCGAAGCGAAGAAGTAATGTTTGGAGGGGAGGGCGGGTCTCCTGACCCGCCAGACGCGGCGCAGCCGCGCCTTCCGGATGGGCGAGGCTCGCTGACGCGAGCCTCGTCGGCACCCGCCCTCCGCCAATAGCACTGTCCCACTGTCCGCTGACGTCACTTTGAATTGTACCCGAAATGCGGCGGACACGAAAATTTAGGTTGATCAGGGATTGATGCCTCCCAGTGTCCGCGGTGGCCAGGTGCCATGCATGGGCAGACACGCGAATCCCGCCAGGACCGGAAGGTAGCAACGGTAGTGATGTTCTCCTAGTGCCGTGGATTGCCTGGCCACTTTTTTTTCTACACTTGGTATTCTTGGCCGGGGACGGGATCGAGAACCTTGGTTTTAGGCAGTTTCTCGGCGAGTTGTTGCTTGAACCATGCGCGGGCTTCCGGGTCTCCGTGGGTGAGCACGAGACTGCGGGCACTGGTTTGCACGGCGAACTGCAACAACTCATCACGGTCGGCGTGGCCGCTGAGCTCGAATCTTTCGATACGCGCCTTGATTTTGGCCTTCACGTGCGCGGTTTTGAAGAGGAATGAATCGCCGGGCGCGCTCTTGAGCAACTGGCCGCCGGGCGTGTCGGGGTCGCAAAATCCCACAAAAGCCACGGTGTTGCGCGCATGGCCGACCATGCCGGAGGCGAGCGTGTAGCTGGGGGTGTTCTCCACGAGCATGCCGGAGCCGAGCACGTAGATGGCCTTTTGCTGCGGGTCTTCGCCGGGCTTGAGGTTGCGGGGGGCGGGCTTGAGTTTGAGGTCCTTGAGGACGGAGCGGTTGAAGTTGAGCGCCTTGGTCTTGCGCGTGATCTGGTCGAAGTAGTCCGCAAGGTCCAGGCCGAGGCCGGAGGCGAAGATGGGGCACTCGACGAGGCGGCCGAACTTCCGTGCGTCGCACAGGATGGAGAGGATCTCCTGCATGCGTCCGAGCGCGAAGGCGGGAATGAGGAACGAGCCGCCGCGCTGGATCGTGTCGTTGATGCAATCCACGAGCCGGGCGACTTCGTGAACGCGCTCTTTGCCGGGGGCGCGCTCGGTGCTGCCGCGCGTGGTCTCCATGATGACAGTGTCGAAGTGGCCCGCCGGGAAGTGCGCGCCTTTGAGCGTGCGCTGGTCGTCAAAGAGCACGTCGCCCGTGATGAAGATGTGGCGGTGTTTGTGGCGGATTTCGATGCCGGCGGCCCCGGCGACGTGGCCGGCGTGGTGGAGGGTGATCTCAATCTCGTCCTTGTGCGGACGGAATTTTTTCGGATGTCCGAACGGGATGCCGGTGAAGCGCGGGGCGAGGCGGTCGATATCCTCGTGTGTGAAAAGTGGATACTCGGGGATGTTGTCCTCCTCTTTCTGGCGCTTCATCACGTTGGCCGAGTTGTGCAGCATGCGTTCGACGAGCATCTGGCTGGCGGTGCTCATCATGACGGGGGGGCGCGGGTGTTCGCGCATGAGCACGGGCAGGCTGCCGATGTGATCGAGGTGGCAGTGGGTGACGAGGATCAGGTCGATCTCAAGGTTGCGCAACTTCGCAAAGTCGGGCACGGCCTGGCGGCCGGCGATCTTGGGGTGCAGTCCACTGTCGATGACGAGATTGATGTCGCCGATTTGAAGCAGCGTGCAATTGGCACCAATGCCGCCCTGGCGATTAAGGTCTGTTAACTTCATGTAGTATAAAGGCGCGAGGGAGAGGGACGGGGCAGGGGAGCGCAAGCGTCATTTCAGGGACCTGTATTTCGGAGGTCGGAGGCTTGCGCCGTGCCGGGGGGCGCGCATGGTGGCGGCTTCACGCATGCCGCCTGCAACCATCGCAACGCCATCCGCCGCTGGCGAGCCCGCCGCCGAACCAACTGGTGAATCCGCCACCATCGCGGGAGGGCTTCGTCGTCCGGAATTGCTGGCGCCCGCCGGCGACTGGGAGTGCGCGCGCGCGGCGGTCGAGAACGGGGCGGACGCCATTTATTTCGGTCTTGAGCGATTTAATGCGCGAATGCGTGCAAAAAATTTCACGCAAGCCGACTTGCCCGCGTTGATGGAATTTCTGCACCGGCGCGGCGTGCGCGGATACGTGACGTTCAATACGTTGGTTTTTACGCACGAACTCGCCGATGCCGTCGATTACCTGCGCACCATCATTGCCGCCGGTGTCGATGCCGCCATCGTGCAGGACGTGGGTGCGTGCCGGCTCATCCGCCGGCTCTCGCCGGATTTTCCGATCCATGCCTCTACGCAAATGACCGTGACGAACGATGCAGGCGTGGAGTTTGTCCGCCGGCTCGGTGCGAGTCTCGTGGTGCTGGCGCGGGAAAATTCGCTCAAGGAGATCGAGCAGATTCAGGCCGCGCAGCGCGCGACGGAGGCGGCGGGGCAGGGGAGTCCGCTCCCGCTGGAGGTGTTCGTGCACGGCGCGTTGTGCGTGGCGTATTCAGGGCAGTGTCTCACGAGCGAATCGCTCGGCGGGCGTTCGGCCAACCGCGGGGAGTGCGCGCAGGCTTGTCGGTTGCCTTACGAGTTGTTTTCCGACGGTGAAAAGGTCGATCTCGGCGACCGTAAATACCTGCTCAGTCCGCAAGACCTCTCCGGTCTCGATGTGCTTCCCGAACTTGTGCGGGCCGGCGTTGCGTCGCTCAAGATCGAGGGTCGCCTCAAGAGTCCCGAATACGTGGCCAGCATCACCCGCGTGTACCGGCAGGCGCTGGACAAGGTGCTGGGCGAAGGCGCGCAACTGGCGGGCGCTGCTTCGCCAGCCATCGCGCATGAGGACCTCGACGAGATGCGAGCCCGTTACGAGTTGCAGATGGCGTTTTCCCGCGGGCTCTACACCGGTTGGTTTCGCGGTATCCATAATCAGGAACTGGCCCACGGTCGCTTCGGCACCAAGCGCGGTGTGTTTTTGGGCGAAGTCCAGCGCCTCGCCGCGCCGGATGGAGCACTGGTTAATCTGGCCGCCCCGCTCAAGCCGGGTGATGGCGTAGTGTTCGACGCGGGCACGCCCGAGGCAGGCGAGGAAGGCGGTCGTGTTTATCAAGTCGAACCACAACGCGCCGGCGGCGGCACGCTCCTGCGCTTTGGACGCGACGACATCGATTTTCGCCGCGTGAGGCCCGGACATCGCGTGTGGAAGACCAATGACCCCGCGCTCGACCGCGAACTTCGCACCACTTTCCAAGGAGACAAAATCCGTTTCCAACGGCCCATCTCGATGGAAGTGCATGGACGCGCCGGGCAGCCTCTCACATTGATCGTCAATGACGGCGAGGGCCACGTCGTGCAGATCGCCTCGCAAATCCCGCTCAACCCCGCCGACAAACAACCCTTCGACGCCGTCCGCCTCCGCGATCAACTCGGACGCCTCGGCGGCACGCCTTTCCGTCTCGACGCGCTCGACGTGCAACTCGAAGGAGCCGTCATCCTCCCTGTCAGCGAACTCAACCGCCTGCGCCGCGACGCCATCGCGCAACTCGACGCTCTCCGCGCCGCGCCCAAGCGCTGGACGCTGCTCGCGGACGCTTGCGACGGAATGGCGGTTTTTTCAACCGAATCGCCGCCAGCCGGGACGGCGGAAAAAGTCGCCGCTCCCGAGATCATTCCCGTCGTTCGAAGTATCGGACAACTGGATACCGTGCTCCGCTGTGAAGGCGTGCGTACCATCTATTGCGAGTTCGAGAATCCCAAATATTACCGCGACGCCGTCCAGCGAGTGCGGAGCGCGCAATCGGGAATCGAAATCTGGGTTGCGCCTCCCCGCATTCACAAACCCGGTGAGGAATGGATACTCAAACAAGTGCGCTCCAGCGAGGCCGACGGCTACCTCGTGCGCAATCATGAGCACCTGCGTTTTTTCGCCGCCGACCGCAAACGCGGCGATTTTTCGCTCAACGTCGCCAACCCGCTCACTGCCGAGTATCTGATTACCGACTACAACTTGGAGCGCGTCACCGCCAGTTACGATCTCAACGTCCAGCAACTCGAAGCCCTCCTCGCCGCCGCGCCTGGCGCCTGGTTTGACATCACGCTGCACCAGCACATGCCCATGTTTCACATGGAGCATTGCGTCTTTTGCGCCTTCCTCACCAGCGGGCGCGATTACCGCGACTGCGGGCGTCCCTGCGAAAAACACCGTGTCCACCTGCGCGACCGCGTGGGCGCCGAGTTCCCGCTGCGTGCCGACGCCGGATGTCGCAACACTGTTTACAACAACCGGGCCCAGACCGGGGCCGAGTTTGCCCGCCGCATGATGGACCTCGGCGCGCGTCATTTTCGTATCGAGTTCATGAACGAGTCCGCTGACGAAATCACGCGCACGCTCGCCCGTTACCGTCAGCTCTTGCGCGGTGAAATTACCGGTGACGAACTTTGGCGCGAATTGCGCCTCATCAACCAACTCGGTGTGACCCGCGGCCAACTTGATGCCGCCCCGCGCACGATCTTCAAAAAGAGTTGATATCGTTTTTTTCTTTCCTCCCCCCCCCCCCCGCCGCAGTGCGCAATCCTCATGTGAGAGGGACGAAAGAAGTGGTCTCAACCATTCGACTGCCGCCCCTCGCTTGGCGTTTGCTCTGTGCGCTATTTGAAAACGCGGCAGAACGACGGTGTGCTCTGGCAGCGATGCAACACAAGCAGGGGGGGGGAGGGGGGACGCGTGCGGGGCCTGATCTGAATTTTACTTTTTAGGAACGTGTTTTTCCAGATGAGCGCGGATAACTGATGCCCACAGCTGATAACCTTCACGACTGAGGTGGTTGAGGTCGGCCACAAAATACTTTTCCGGCGGGGGTGAGCTTTCCGCCACCATCGGAGTCCAAATGTCGATGAACTCCACATTCGGCGTTTCGGTGGCCCAAGCTTTGATCAGACGGTTGGCCTCTTGGTCGAGTTCGATCGTCTTCCATTTCTTGATGCTCGGCTTCATCGAAATATAAAAAATCTTCGTATTCGGAAGTTCACTACGAACGCGTTCCTGAAAGGTTTTGAGTTTATTCAAGACTTCTCCGGGACCGCCGTTTTTCCGATGGAGGTCGTGGCTTCCCGCATAGATCACGATGACGTCGGGGTGGTAAGGGGTGATGATGCGATCGAAAAAATAAAGGAGGTCGCTGAATTCCGAGCCGCCAAATCCTCGGTTGAGAACATTGTAGCCAGCAAAATCCTCCTCCAGCGTTTGCCAGAGTTTGATGGAGGAACTGCCAGTAAACAGGATGAGGTTTTTCGTGAGGGGTCGTGTTTTGTCCTGCCTTTCGAATTTTTTGATTGTCGATTCGAAGCGATTTTCGGCTGCGCGTGAGGGAGTCATGCTCATCAGCAGAATCGCGGCGAAAAGTAAGCAGAGGGTCGTTGTGCAAAAACCGATTATTTTCGTGTTTTTGTAATTTTTGGGAGCGGGTTTGTTAAAGGTTTGGGTCGGCATGGATTTATTTTCTCACATCCTGATACCAAAGAGACAAACGTTTTGGTGCTGCGACGTTTTCGGTGGATTGCTCCCCCCCCCCCCCCCTCCGGCCCGACTCAATCCCGATCTTTAAGACCAACCGCGAATGTCCGCTAATGGGCGCGAATGAATACGAAAAAAGCCGACGCTCTTTTGGGGAGCGTCGGCTTGGTCAAAAAATCTGTAGCTATTGCCTAACTGGTAGGGAGGTCTCTCCGAGACCTCCGCGGTGCGTGGCCTGAAGATGCGAAATTCATAGGTGATTGGAGCGTGGCTTCGGAGGCGGGAGGGCGGGAGGCGGAGGCCTCGGAGAGGCCTCCCTACCGTTAAGGTGTGAGCTACCGTTTTAGAGAAGGTGCTTTAGTAGTCCATGCCGCCGCCGGGAGCGGGGGCTGCGGGGGCCTTCTTGTCCTCCGGAGCATCGGTGATGATGGCTTCGGTGGTGAGGAGGAGACCTGCGATGGACGCGGCGTTCTGGAGGGCAATGCGGGTGACCTTGGTCGGGTCAACCACACCTGCCTTGACGAGGTCTTCGTACTGGCCGGTGGCAACGTTGTAACCGTTGGCGCCCTTGCTGGAGAGCACTTGCTGCACAACGACCGCGCCTTCGATGCCAGCGTTGGCAACGAGCTGCTTGAGGGGAGCCTCAACAGCGCGGCGGATGATGCTGGCGCCGAGTTTCTCGTCACCTTCGAGGGTGGCGATGGCGGCGTCGATGGCCTTGGCAGTGCGCAGGAGGGCGACACCACCGCCGGAGACGATGCCTTCCTCGACGGCCGCGCGGGTCGCGTGGAGGGCGTCTTCGACGCGCTGCTTCTTTTCCTTCATCTCGGACTCGGTGGCGGCACCGACGTTGATGACGGCCACGCCGCCAGCGAGCTTGGCAAGGCGCTCTTGGAGCTTCTCGCGGTCGTAGTCGCTGGTGGTTTCGTCGATCTGGCGGCGGATTTGCTTCACGCGGCCCTGAATGTCGGACGACTTGCCGGAGCCTTCAACAATGGTGGTGTTTTCCTTGTCGATGACGACGCGCTTGACCTTGCCGAGATCGGCAACAGTGACGTTCTCAAGCTTGATGCCGAGGTCTTCGGTGAGGAGTTTGCCACCGGTGAGGACGGCGATGTCTTCGAGCATGGCCTTGCGGCGGTCGCCAAAGCCGGGGGCCTTGACGGCGCACACGTTGAGGACGCCGCGGATCTTGTTCACCACGAGGGCGGCGAGGGCTTCACCTTCGACGTCTTCGGCGATGATGAGGAGGGGCTTGCCGGTCTTGGAAACGGCTTGGAGGAGGGGGAGCAGTTCGTTGAGCGAGCTGATCTTCTTCTCGTGGATGAGGACGTAGGCGTCTTCGAGGACGGCTTCGAGGCTCTCCTGGTTGGTGGCGAAGTAGGGCGAGAGATAGCCTTTGTCGAACTGCATGCCTTCGACGACGTCGAGGGTGGTTTCGATGGACTTGGCTTCTTCGACGGTGATGGTGCCGTCCTTGCCGACCTTGTCCATGGCGTCGGCGATGATTTCGCCGATGGTGGTGTCCCAGTTGGCGGAAACGGTGGCAACCTGACGGATTTCTTCGCGGTTGTTGACCTTCTTGGAGGCCTTGGCGAGGTCGGCGACGGCGGCCTCAACGGCCTTGTCGATGCCGCGCTTGAGATAGATCGGGTTGGCGCCGGCGGTGACGTGCTTGAGGCCTTCCTTGTAAACGGCTTCGGCCAGAACGGTGGCGGTGGTGGTACCGTCGCCGGCGGAGTCGTTGGTCTTGGAAGCGACTTCCTTCACGAGTTGGGCTCCGATGTTTTCGTAGGCATCGGGAAGTTCGACTTCCTTGGCGACGGTCACGCCGTCCTTGGTGACGGTCGGGGAGCCGAATTTCTTGTCGAGGACGACGTTGCGACCCTTGGGACCAAGGGTGACTTTAACGGCGCGGGCGAGGATTTCGACACCGCGGAGGATTTTCTGACGGGCGGCTTCTTCGAAGATGAGTTGTTTGGCGGCCATGTGATTGGAATTAGGATTTAGGAATTAAGAGTTATGAAACGTTGGTGTTTCGTTGGTAGTTGTTTTCCTGTTACGAACATCAGGCGATGACGCCGAGGATGTCGTCTTCGCGGACGATGGTGAATTTCTCGTTTTCGATCTTCACTTCGGTGCCGCCGTATTTGCTGATGAGAACTTTGTCGCCGACCTTCACTTCGAAGGCCACGGCTTTGCCGTTCTCGTCTTTCTTGCCGGTGCCGATGGCGATGACTTCGGCTTCCTGCGGTTTTTCCTTGGCGGAATCCGGGATGATAATGCCACCGCGGACTTGTTCTTTCTCTTCGATGTGCTTCACGAGGACGCGATCACCGATGGGCTTGATTTTGACTTTGGCCATGTTGGTTTTTGTTTTGGATTACTCTAACGGAGTTTGTGTGTTGGTGTATTCGTTTTTCAACGACACCAGCCACTCGACGGGATGTGACTCCAAGCGGGCGGCCGGCGAAAGGTTTTTGCAGCTTATTTTTTGCCGTCTTTTTTGTCGTCCACGACTTCGAAGTCGGCATCGACAACGTCGGCTTTTTTCTCGGTTTTGCCGGGGGGGGGGGGGGGGGCGTCGTTGCCGCTGGCGTTGCCGTCGGCTCCGGGGAATCCGCCCGGGAATCCGCCGGGCGCACCCGCACCACCGGCGGCTTGCGCGGCGGCGTTGGCTTGGGCGTAGAATTCGGCTCCGATCTTTTGGAGGTTTTCCAAAGCGCTCTTGATTTGCGCGTCGTCGTTCGACTCAAGGGCTTTCTTGGCGTCAGCGAGCCCGCCTTCGACTTTGGTCTTCACTTCGGCGGGGAGTTTGTCGCCGCCTTCCTTGACGGCTTTTTCAAGCGAGAAGACTGCGCCGTCGAGTTCGTTGCGGTTTTTGACGGTCTCGGCGCGAGCCTTGTCCTCGGCGGCGTGCGACTCGGCTTCCTTGGTCATGCGCTCGACTTCGTCCTTGGAGAGACCGGAGGAGCCTTGGATGGTGATTTTTTGTTCCTTGCCCGTGCCGGTGTCCTTGGCGGTGACGTGGAGGATGCCGTTGGCGTCGATGTCAAAGGTGACTTCGATCTGCGGAGTGCCGCGGGGGGCGGGCGGGATGCCGTCGAGTTTGAAGGTGCCGAGCACCTTGTTGTCGCGCGACATGGGGCGCTCGCCTTGGGTGATGACGATTTCAACGGAAGGTTGATTGTCGGCGGCGGTGGAAAAACGCTCGGTCTTTTTGTGCGGGATGGTGGTGTTGCGAGCGATCATGGGGGTGGCAACACCGCCCATGGTTTCGATGGCGAGGGTGAGGGGGGTGACGTCGAGGAGGAGGACGTCGCGCACGTCGCCTTTGAGGACGCCGCCTTGGACGGCTGCGCCGATGGCAACGACTTCGTCGGGGTTGACGCCTTGGTGGGGGGTCTTGCCGGCGAGTTGGCGGGCAATGTCAACGACTTTGGGCATGCGGGTCATGCCGCCAACGAGAACGAGTTCATCGATTTTGTCGGTGGAGAGGCCGGCGTCGCGGACGCAGTTTTTGAAGGGGGCGAAGCAGCGTTCGAAGAGGGAGTCGCAGATTTGCTCCATCTTGGCGCGGCTGAGGCTGATGTTGAGGTGCTTCGGGCCGGAGGCATCAGCGGTGATGAAGGGAAGGTTGATGTCGTAGCTCTGCGTGGAAGAGAGGGCGATTTTGGCTTTTTCGGCTTCTTCCTTGAGGCGCTGGAGCGCCATGGGGTCGTTGCGGAGGTTGATGCCGTTTTCTTTTTGGAAGGTTTCGACGAGCCAGTTGATGAGTTGTTCGTCCCAGTTGTCGCCGCCGAGCTGGGTGTCACCATTGGTGGCTTTGACTTCAAAAACGCCGTCGCCGATTTCGAGGACGGAGACGTCAAAGGTGCCGCCGCCGAGGTCGAAGACGGCGATTTTTTCGTCTTTCTTTTTGTCGAGTCCGTAGGCGAGGGAGGCCGCGGTGGGTTCGTTGATGATGCGTTTGACTTCGAGGCCGGCAATCTGGCCGGCGTCCTTGGTGGCCTGACGCTGGGCATCGTTGAAGTAGGCGGGGACGGTGATGACGGCTTGGGTGATTTTTTCGCCGAGGTAGGCTTCGGCGTCGGCCTTGAGTTTGCCGAGGACGAAGGCGGAGATTTGTTGCGGGGCGAATTGTTCTACTTTATCGCCGACTTTGGCTTCGATGTAGGCGTCACCGTTTTTGCCTTCGACGACTTTGAAGGGGAGGTTTTTGGCTTCTTTGGCGATTTCGGAGAATTTGCGTCCGATGAGGCGTTTGGCCGAGAAGATGGTGTTCTGCGGGTTGGTGACGGCTTGCCGTTTGGCGGCTTGGCCTACGAGGCGTTCGCCGGTTTTGGTGAAGGCAACGATGGAGGGCGTGGTGCGTGCGCCTTCCGCATTAGGGATGACGACGGGCTCGCCGCCTTCCATTACGGCCATGCAAGAGTTCGTTGTGCCAAGATCGATGCCGAGGATTTTGCTCATAAAAGTATGAGCAGGTAACTAGCAATACGCAGGCCAGCGGGTGTTCCAGTTTTATTAATCTATGTTGTAGAGCTGGTAATAATTTTTAGGCGCACTTGGACGGCAGGGCAGGGGAGGGGCGGGGATGGCGAATGTGGCACACTTTGGCACACTGTGTGACAGGCATGGGTGGGCGCGTGGCGCGGCGTGACGCCATCCGTGAATCAGATGAACTTCCGTCCGCGCAGCCAGTGTTCGAGAGCGACGGTCCAGGGTGGAGCTTCGGGTCTCATGCCGAGGCCGTGGGGGCCGTTTTCGAAAATGTGGAGTGAAAATGGCACTCCGGCGCGACGCAGGGCGCTGGCGAACATGATCGAGTTCTCCACGGGGACAACGGGGTCGTTGGCCGTATGCCAGAGGAAGGTTGGCGGGGTCTGCGGCGTGACTTGGACTTCGTTGGAAAGCGACCAGACGAGGTCGGCGGGGGGATTTTCGCCGAGGAGGTTTTTTATTGATCCGCTGTGCGCGGCGTAGGTGCCGAACGAGATGACGGGATAACATAGAATGCCAAGGTCGGGGCGGGAGCTTTCGCGTTCCACGGCATCGGCGTAGGCGGGCTGGCCGGCATCGAAGTGCGTGAGGAGCGTGGATGTGAGGTGTCCGCCGGCGGAGCAGCCGATGATGGCGATGCGCGATGGGTCGCGGCCTTCGGTGCGGGCGAGATGGCGCACCCAGCGCAGGGCGCGCGCGGCGTCGTTGAGCATGGCGGGGTGGCGATAGCCGTTGCTGCCGAGCCGGTAGGCGAGGACGTAGGCGGTGATGCCGCGTTCGTTGAACCAGCCTGCAAAACCTTCGCCTTCGTGCGCAGCGAGGTTGCCATAACCGCCGCCGGGCAGAATGAGGATGGTCGCGCCGTTGGGCTTGGCGGCGGGGTAACGCGTGAGCGTCGGAATATCGTGCGGCTTCGAGCCAAGCGCGCCGGGCGCGGTGTCGGTCCAGAGCGGGAAAGTTGCGGATGCGGTCATGGGAAAAGCTGAAAACTGAAACGCTGAACGCTGAAATTCAAACCTTCGCGCATTCAGCCGGTAGAAGTTTTTAGCCTTTCAGCGTTTCGGCCCTGTTCCGCCCCGCCACTCGGCAATGGCGACGCCAGCGGCGAGGAGCGCGAGGCTGGCGCCGAGCCGCCAGAGGCTGGCGTGTTCGCCGAAGAAGAGGAGCGAGCAAGCGATGCCGAGGGGGATTTTGGCGTTGTTAAACACGGCGAGGGTGCCGGTGTTGGCGCGCAACGCACCGAGGTTCCACCAAAAGAAACACACGCCCGAGGCCAGCGCGCCGAGGTAGGCGAGCACGCCCCATTGCCGGGGCGTGGGATGAAAGTGGCTCCAGTTTCCGAATACAAACGACGCCACCAGCGCGGCGGCAACCGCGCCGAGGTAGAGCCAGCCAAAGAGCGAGGCGTTGGACACATCCGCCGGGAGCGCGGGACGGGTGCGTTTGTAGGCGACCTGCCCGGCGGCGAAACAGAGGTTGGAGCCCTGCACGAGAGCAAACCCGATCATGAGGTTGGGACCGCCTTCGCGCGTCCACACCGCCACGCCTGCGCCCGCGACAGAGACGGCGGCGGCGAGCAGGTGGCGGGAGTGGAATTTGTCGTCGAGCGCGGCGTCGAGCAGCGTGACGAAGATGGGGGTGAGGATCGTAAAGAGCGCCACCTGGTAGGCGTCGATGTAAGCGAAGGCGCGCAGGTAGAGGACATACATCGCGCCAAATTCCACCGCGCCGATCACGGCCAGCCACGCGCCGGTGCTCCATGCAACCGCGCGCGGACGCCAGAAGGGGAGGAACACGAGCAACGCGAGTCCGAGTCGGGCAACGGACACGGCGTCGGGATCGAGTCCGGCGAGCTGGCCTTTTATCAGTCCGAAGGAAAACGCCCAAATGAGGGAAACGAGGAGCAGGTAGATCATCGAGAATGCAAGCGCGTCACACGCGGAAAATCGCCCCCAGTTTTTTGCCCAACAGCAGGCTCATGCCGACGATCACCGCGGCAAGAAACGCCATGGCCCACACGCCCAGCGCACTCGCAATGAACTGCCCGTCGCCGAGCAATTGGAACAATTCGAGGATGGATTTTGTTATCGGATAAAACGCCTGTTTTTGCGCCAGTATCAGCGAATCGGATACCTCCAGCATGGCGAACGCGAACGCCAGCAACCCGCCCGCGATCAGGTTGGCCATGATGAGCGGGAGCGTGACGCGCACCACCGACTTGAGCGGCGGGCAGCCGAGGTTTTGCGCCGCCTCCTCCAGTGTCTCGCTCGTCTGCTGGAAGCCCGCCACCGCCGATCTCACGACGTAGGGCAGACGGCGGACGGCGTAGGCAATGACGAGGAGCACGGTCGGGTTCTCCACCGGATTGAGAAACGCAAAAAAACGTCCCTCCTGGCTCATCGCCAGATAACCAAAGGCCAGCACCAGTCCCGGCACGGCGAGCGGAAGCATGGCGAGCAGGTCGAGCACCTGCCGGCCCGCAATGCGCGAGCGCACCACCACGCACGCGATTGTCACGCCCAGCACCAAATCCACCACGGTCGCCATGCTGGCGAATTTCAGGCTGTTGGCGATGGCCGGCACGGTCAGGTCGTGGCCGAGGGCGAGGCGAAAGTTATCCAGCGTGTAGTGCTCCGGCAGTACGGTGGCGAACCAATCCTGCGCGAACGCCACCAGCACCACACCCGCGTGCGGCAGCACGGCCAGCAGCGTCACCCCGCCAAACGCCACCGTGCACGCCAGCGCCCCCGCCACTGGCAGGCGACGCGCGCCGCCGCTGCTCGTGGCCTTGGCCATCATGGCGTGTCCGCTGCGTCCGAACACGCCCTTGCCCACCGCGTAGATTAGCGTGCTCGCCACCAGCAGCACGCTCACCAGCGCGTAGGGGAACGGGTTGCCTCCGATGTTTTTCAGACCGTCAAAAATCTGCACCGACGTCACCTGCGTGTAGTCAAAAATCAATGGCACACCCAGCTCCGTGAACGACCAGATGAACACAATCGTGCCGCCCGCAAACAGCCCCGGACGGATCAGCGGCAGCGTCACGCGCCGAAAGCGGCGCAGCCCCGTGCAGCCGAGATTTTCCGCCGCCTCTTCCATCGCCGGGTCCACGTTGGCGAGCGCCGCCGCCGCGTTGAGATAAACAATCGGGTAGAGCGACAGGGCGTTGACGGCCACGATGCCCCAAAACTGGTTGGCGGCGAACCAGTCGAACGTCCACCCCTCGGGCCGCAGGCCCAGTTGAATGAGCAGAGCGTTGAGCGCGCCGTATTGTCCAAAAATTTGCTTGATGCCGATGGCCCCGACGAAGGGTGGCAGGATCATCGGGATAAGCACCACGGCGCCGAGCAGTTTGCGACCCGGGAACACAAAGCGGTCGGACAAAAACGCCAGCGGCACACCGATCAAAAACGCCGCCACCGTTGTTGCGCACGCCAGCGAGAAGGCGTTGACGAACCCTTGCAAATACACCGGGTCGCGCAGCACCGCCGCGACGTAGGCGAGGGTGAATGCGCCATCGGCATTGATGAAGCCGCCTTTCAATATCTGGAAAATCGGCCAGACGAAAAACGCGGCGAAAAACGCCGCAGTAATCAGGAAAACAAAGCGTGCGAAGCCAGGCGACACGCCGCGCACTCTGCGCCACCCGCCGTCCCCTCTTCAAGCAGGAAGCAGTGGCGCGGGCGTCTCGCCCGCAACGTGCATCCCGTAGCGCAGGCGTCTCGCCTGCAATCCATAGGTTGCGCGAAGCGCGGTGCTCTCTTCTGCTTTTTGCTGATTCTGTTATTTGGGAAGGCGGCGCTTCGCGCAATAGACTGACTTGCAGGCAAGATGCCTGCGCTACGCTATGACACGGGCGGGACGCCCGCGCCACTTCATAGAGCATCCGCCCTCCATGACTTGCCAAAGCGCCGCGAGCCCGCCACGTTGCCCGCTTATGCATTTTGCCAACCTCCAGCCCGGACTCTCCGCACCGCTCCCCCGTCTCGACGATGACGATGATGACGACGACGAACAGTGCGACCATGCCGTCAAAAAGAACGCCACCCCCGTTGCCGCGCTCATCCAGAAAAAATTCCTGGAACAGCGCAAAATCTTCCTCTGGGGCGCCGTGACCGACGAGTCCGCCAAGGACATCACCGAACGCCTTCTCTATCTTGAGGCCATTGCCCCCGGCAAAGACATCACCTTTTACATCAACTCCCCCGGCGGCTCGATCACGGCGGGCATGGCGATCTACGACACCATGCAGCTCATCAGTTCGCCCATCACCGTCGTCGTCACCGGCATGGCCGCCTCCATGGGCTCCATTCTTCTCTCCGGCGCGCCCAAGGGACGCCGTTTCCTTTACCCGCATTCGCGCGTCCTCATCCATCAACCGCTCATCTCAGGCCGGTTCATCGGCCCCGCGACCGACATCAACATCCAGGCGCAGGAAATGGAAAAACTCCGCGCCGAACTTAACCAGATCCTTGCCAACGCCTCCGGCCAGCCCATCGAGCGCATTAACAAGGACACCGACCGCGATTTCTACCTCAACGCCCAAGAAGCCATCGCCTACGGTCTCGCCGACAAGATCATCGAAAAATTGTAATGAAAAATTAACCACAGAGACACAAAACACAGAGGCCAATCCAGAAACGGCTCCGAACTGGATATGCCCCTGGTTCTCCGGTTTGAACTCCGTGTCTCTGTGCCTCTATGGTTAATTTCCCCCTCCCCCCCCCCCCCCTCCCTCCGCATGGACAAAGAACACCTGCGCGCCGCCATCATTGCCGAGCTCGAAGCCGAACTCGCCACCCAGACTCGTGCCGCCCTCGACGCCCACGACGAGGCCACCAGCGAGGAGAGCAAACCCGAGAACAAATACGACATGCACTCGCAGGAAGCCGCCTACCTCGCCGAAGGACAGGCCCGCCTTGCCGGCGAGATTGCCCGCGCCATCGAAAGCTACCGCGCACTCTCCCTAGCCACCAGCGCCACGCATGTTGAAACCGGCTCTCTCGTCCGCCTCGAAGACACCGCCACCCGCCGCCCCATCCACTATTTCATCGGCCCGCAACGCGGCGGCCTCACCCTCACCGTTGCCGCCCGCGACGGTCGCAGCGTGGAAATAACCGTCCTCACGCCCGCCGCCCCGCTCGGACGCCAACTCCTCGGCCACACCCTCGGTGACGAAATCTCGCTCCCCGGCCGCCGCGGCAAAACCGCTCCCGCCCGCATCACGCAAATCTCATAATCCTCCCAAATCCTTCCCAAACCTCTCACCCTTCATGAAGCTCGAATACTTTTGGACCAGCAACGACGGTCAAATCCACACCCTCGCCCGCAATCCCAAGGACGACACCCGCGTCTCGCTTGTCTTGCGCTTCACTCCGCGCCACGCCACCGAGCGCGATTTCATGCGCGCCCAACTCGCCGACCTCCAGTTTACCGAGCGCAGCACCCTCGCCCGCATCGGCATCGAAATGATGTCGCGCGGCAAACCCCGCTTCGAAAACGACGCCGTGTTCCTCGACGCAGACGCCTTCCTCTTCGACGGCAGCTTTCCCAACGCCCCCTACTGGCGCGAACTCCTTCAACCCGGTGTCCCCGTGGGTCGCCTCTTCCGCGCCCCCCCCTCCGCCAAACTCACCGCCTCCGAAGTCTGGGAGGCAGTCCGCACCAACCGGCTCAAACTTCCCCAATCCATCAGCATCGACCGCAAGGGACGCGTTTTTCTCACCCCGCACGCCGTTCGCTACACGCTCAAACCCGATCTCCCGCGCGAGAGCTTTGCGCGCCTTGTATCCGGTCAGGCAGGACGCGCCTACCTCGACAAAGTCCAGATCCGCCACTCCGCCACCCCCATCGACATCGCCCCGCAGGCCGGACTGCTCACAAGCTGCTCCATGTATCTAAAAGAGCACTACGTCGTGCTGAATCAGGGCCAGGGCGACTTCGGCATCCATACCAGCGCCATTCTGCTCGACCCCATAAAAACCTTCGGCACCAACATCATGTTGGAAATCTACAACAACAGCGACCAACCCGTGGTAAATCCCGTCGTGTCCGTTGACATCTTTCGCGCCCCTCCCGTCGAAGCCGATCCCCGCTACGAGACGCGCGCCCGCCGCCGCACCCGGCTTATCAAAACCGCCAGCGCCCTCTACAAGTGCCTCGACCGACTTCCCGCCAAGTCTGACCCCATTGCGCCCCCGCAATTCAGAACGCAGATCACCGTCAACGGTCAGAATGCCGCAATGCCCAACTCCAGCCTCCTCATCAACGAGGCCGAATTCACGCAACTACGCTCCGGTCCCCCCCCCTCCCGCCTCTCCCGCGGCAACCGCTCTCCGCTGGCTGGCAGCATTGGCGGACGTTGCGGTTACCCGACCATCGTGCAGGCGCTCGACGCCGCGCCGCCTGACGCCGACACACTTGTCGTGGACTATTTCCCCAATTTTCCCGAGCACATCGAAATCCTCAGTCGCATCCACAAACTCAAGCTGCGCCGCATCATCTTTCGCCAGCCCTCGCGCACGCACGGATTTTTTATTTCCAGCAACGCGCACAGCCGCTTTGACGCGTGGCTCGTGCTTGGCCTGCAAGTTTACTGGTTCAACGAGAGCCTCGGCGACCTCTACCTGCTCACCGAGAAAAAAGGCCACATGTTCTTTATCCGCGAAGAACTCGTCCGTCGTTTTCAAGAGGCCACGATATTTGCCTTTTACGGCAGCAACAACGGACTCGACCAGCGCCAGACGCAGCGCATCTCGACCCTCTTCGACAAACTTTCGTCCTTCATTGGCACCAATGTGGGCGTGCTCACCGGGGGGGGGGGGGGAGTCATGCGCCTCGCCACTGAACAAGCCCGCGAACACGGCGCGCTGACTGGCGCGTGTTTTCTGGAACTCGAAGCGCAACCGCCCGAGATCGGTGTGGATTTTTTCAATACATTTCAGGAAACCTCCCGGCACTTCCGTCAAAAATGGTTCGAAGCTGCGGATTTTTGCATCTTCAACGTCGGCGGCGTCGGCACGCTGGAGGAAATCGGCATCGAGATGTGCAACCTCAAACTCGGCATCCGACCGCGCGTGCCGTATGTATTTTTCGATACACACTATTTCCGCGACCTGCGCCGGCAGCTCAAAACAATGATCGCCACCAAGCGCGCCCCGGAATGGATGGCCGACTACGCCATCTTCACCGACGATCCCGACGAAGTCGTGAAATTCTACCGCAAGACATTGCAGGTGCTGTAATCCGACGTATCCAAGTGGCAAGTGGCGCGGGCGTCCCGCCCGCACACATTGCCTCTCAGCATGCAGGGGCGTCGCTTGCGACGCCCGCGAATGGATAAGTGTGCTCCGTCCGGCAGACGCGGGCTTCGCAAGCGAAGCCCCTACGGGCACAAAGTTTTTCAGGCGCTATTCTTGATTTGCTTCATCGCGGCGACCAGCGCGCGCCAGTCGTCCTCGGTAGTGGACCAGCCACTACTGATGCGCAGCACGCGGCGGGCTTCGTCCGCGGAGAGGCCGAGGGCGGCGAGAACATGCGACCCCCCCCCCCCCCCCGCCGCAGTCTTGCCGGTGGCACAGGCGGAACCGGTGGAGACTTGCACATCGCGCTTGTCCAGGAGCGTCACCCAGCGCGTGTTGTCGGGCGCGGCGAGCGGATCGTCAGGAGGGCAGGGGAGCAGCAGCGAAATCGTGTTCCAGAGCCGGTCGGCCCCGGCTCCAATGATGCGTGCGCCGGGCAGCGCGGAGAGCAGGTCGCGTTCGGACTGCTCGCGGAGCCGGAGTCGGCTGGTTTCGAGAAACACGTGGTGCTGCTCGGCGTCGGCGAGCGCGGCGACCATTGCGGCGATGGCGGGCAGGTTTTCGGTGCCGCCTCGATGATTGTTCTCCTGCGCCCCGCCCGGCAGCGCATGAAAACCGGACGCGCCACTTTCGCCCGGGAGTTTTATGAAACCGACGCCTTTGGGTCCGCCGAATTTGTGTGCGGAGGCGATAAGCGTGAGGCCGGGCGAATCGGCGTCATGCGTCTCGCCCAGGCCGCCGCCGGGGAGTTTGCCGAGCCATTGCGTCACGTCGCACAGGCAGGGCACGCCGGCCCCGCCGTTCGCATGTCTGGCGGTGGAGCATACGCGGGCGATTTCCCGCCAGGGCTGGATGACACCGGTTTCGTTGTTGGCGGCCATGACGACGACCGCGCCAACTTCTTCAGATGCGGGCGAGACGCCCGCGCCACCAAGGGCGGCGGCAACCGCTTCGGGACGGACCACGCCATCGGGCGTGACGGGCAGCCAATGGATGCGGCCATCAAAAAATTTGCGGGCGGACTCAATGACGCAGGGGTGTTCGGTGGGGTTGACGGCGATGCGGGTATCCGTCGGCAGGATACTGGCCCAGTAAGCCAGGACGGCATGTGCGCCCTCTGTTGCGCCGGAGGTGAAAACGTAATGAGCCGGTTCGCCGCCAAGGAGCGTGGCGAGTGATTCCCGTGCGGAGTCGAGCCGGATGCGGGCACGCGCGGCGGCACGATAGGGGCTGGAGGGGTTGTGCCAGTGCTCATCGCTCATGCGCAACCAGGCGTCACGGGCGGCGGGCGAGAGCGGCGTGGTGGCGTTGTGGTCAAAATAAGGCACGCCGTGAACATCCAACATCGAGTCTCCGACGTCCAACATCGAATGAGTCGTCCCCCCATAAGGAGGGCGGGTCTCCTGACCCGCCGACGGCGTGAAACGCCGCAATTCCGGAAGGCGCGGCTATGCCGCGTCTGGCGGGTCGGGAGACCCGCCCTCCAAGGTCAGGTGTATTTGACGACTTCTTCGATGGAGGTGGCACCGTCGAAGATGGCGCGGAGGCCGTCGTCGCGCAGGGTGCGCATGCCTTGTTCGAGCGCCTTCTGCTTGATGACGAGCGTGGGGGCGCGTTGCACGACGAGGTCTCGGATGGCTTCGCTCATGCGCAGCCATTCGTAAATGCCCATTCGCCCGCGGTAGCCGGTGTCGTTGCAGTGTTCGCAGCCCCGTCCGTAAAAAAATTCGCGGTCGCCGATGTCGATGGGGTCGATGCCGAGTTGTTGCAGGAGCGCCGCCGGGGGTTCGTAGGCGGTGCGGCATTTGGTGCAGATGCGGCGCACGAGGCGTTGCGCAAGGACGGCTTCGAGCGAGGACGAAATGAGGAAGGGTTCGACGCCCATGTCCACAAGGCGGGTGACGGCGCCGGCAGCGTCGTTGGTGTGGAGGGTCGAGAGCACCAAGTGACCAGTGAGCGAGGCCTGGATGGAAATTTGGGCGGTCTCAAGGTCGCGGATTTCACCGACCATGATGACGTCTGGGTCTTGACGAAGGAAGGAGCGGAGGGCGGCGGCAAAGGTGAGGCCGACGGCGTGGTTCACCGGCACCTGCATGATGCCTTCAATCTCGTATTCGACGGGGTCTTCGGCGGTGAGGAGTTTGAGGTCAACGGTGTTGATGATGCGCAGGGCGGAGTAGAGGGTGGTCGTTTTGCCGGAGCCGGTGGGGCCGGTGACGATAAAGATGCCGTTGGGGCGGCGGACGATTTCCTGAATGCCTTCGAAAACGTCCTCGGGCATTCCGAGCTGGCCGATTTCGAGTTGCACGGCGCTTTGGTCGAGCACGCGAAGCACGACGGATTCGCCAAATTGTGTGGGCAGGGTGGATACACGAAGGTCAACGGGTTTGCCGGTGATCGTGAGTTTGATGCGTCCGTCCTGCGGGATGCGGCGTTCGGCGATGTTGAGGTTGGAGAGCACTTTGATGCGCGAGGTGATCGCGGTCGCAAGGTGCTTGGGGGGGGGGGACATTTCGTAGAGCGCGCCGTCAATGCGGTAACGGATTTTGAATTCGTGCTCGAAGGGTTCGAAATGGATGTCGGAGGCTTTGTCCTTGATGGCCTGGCCGAGGACAAGGTTGACGAAGCGGATGATGGGGGTGGCGTTGGCCTGGGCTTCGAGGTCGCCTTCGCTGAGAGCCTCCTCGGTTTTTTCGGTGGCGAGGCCGGTGTCGCCGCTGAGTTCGCGGAGGAGGTCGTCGAGGCCGGTGCCGTCGTCGCCGTAGTGGAGGCGGAGGAGTTCCTCGACTTTTTCCGGGTCGGTGACGACGAGGCGCACGTCTTTGCCGAGGGCAAAGGTGAGGTCGTCGATGATCTGGTTGTTGAAGGGGTCGGTGCAGAGGAGATCGACGGAGAGGTTGTCCGCGCGAACGGGAACGACGCCATACATGCGGGCGAGGCTGCCTTGGATGGCGTCAACGAGTTCCTGGGTGAGGGCGCCGGGGGGCTCGGGCATGTATTCGTAGCCGAGGCTTTCGGCGATCTTGGAGAGGAGGGTGTCTTTTTCGACGAGGTTAAGCTCGATGATGAGCGCGGCGAGGGGTTTGCCGGTGGCTTTGTGCTCTTCGTTGAGATCGTGCAGCGCGGGGCCTTCGATGAGGTGCTGGTCGCGGCAGAGTTCCAATATGGCCTGGCTGTGAGCGTCGAACATGGGGGGGGGGGGGGGTCAGATCGATTTGAGAGTTTCGCCCATGGCGAGGAGTTTTTCGCGCATGACGATGGGTTCCATCGCTTTTTCCATGGCTTCGTCGGCGGTGATGAGCTTGCGGTTGACGAGGCTGAGGAGATGGGTGTCGAGAGTAATCATGCCGAGGCTCGATCCGGTCTGGATGTCGGAGTTGATGCCGAAGGTTTTGTTGTCGCGGATCTTGGCCGCGATGGAGGTCGTCATGACCATGATTTCGTAGGCAGCAATGCGGCCTCCGCCGATTTTTTTGCAGAGGGCTTGGGAAATGACGGCCACGATGGAGGCGGCGAGCTGGGTGCGGATCATGTCCTTCGTGTTGGAAGGGAAGACGTCCACGATGCGGTCCACGGTTCGGGCGGCGGAGTTGGTGTGCAGGGTGCCAAAGACCAAGTGGCCCGTCTCGGCGGCGGAGATGGCGGCTTCGATGGTCTCAAGGTCGCGCATTTCACCAACGAGGATGACGTCGGGGTCCTGACGGAGGGCGCGCTTGATGGCTTCGGCAAAGGTGGGCACGTCCTGTCCTATCTCACGCTGGGTGACGATGCAGTTTTTGTGCGGGTGGTAATACTCGATGGGGTCCTCAACGGTGATGATGTGGCCTTCGCGGTTTTCGTTGATGTAGTTAATCATCGAGGCGAGGGTCGTGGTCTTGCCGGAACCGGTGGGGCCGGTGACGAGGACGAGGCCGCGGGGTCGATAAAGGATTTCGCGGACTTTGTCGGGGAGGCCGATTTCGCGCAGACCGAACATTTTGTAGGGGATCTGACGGAGAACGAGGCCGTAGTTGCCTTTGGCTTTGAGGACGGAGACGCGGAAGCGGGCACGGTCGAGGTAGGCAAAACCGAAGTCGGAGCCGCCATTCATTTTGAGGGCTTGCTGGTGGTGCTCGGGGGTGATGGCGAGGATGAGGTGTTCGGTGTCGGCGGGCGTGAGCGGGGGGCCGTCGATGGGCATCATGTTGCCACTGAGTCGAAGGGTCGGGGGCTGGCCTACCTGACAGTGAAGATCGGAGGCGTTCTGCGCAACGACCAGTTCAAGGAGATCGTTCATTTCGTAGCTCATGAGAAATAAAGGCTGAAATTTTAAATGTAGTGATGAGTCGGATACGCGTTGAAGGCTTTCCCCAGCCTTCAGGCTTTTGTTTTTCCAGGTTTTTAGCTGCTGTCACCGACGGTGATGGAGACGACTTCCTCGATGGTGGTGATGCCGGCGAGGACTTTGCGGATGCCGTCTTCGCGCATGGTTCTCATGCCGAGGGAGCGGGCTTTTTCGCGGAGGCGCGAGGAGCCGCTATTGTCGTAAATCATGCGCTGGAGTTCGTCGTTCACGATGAAGATTTCGAAGATGCCTTTGCGTCCGCGGCAGCCGGTGTTGTGACACTCGGTGCAGCCGGTGCCTTTCATGAAGGTGGCGCCGGCGGCTTGCTGGGGGGTGATGTTGAGGGAGCGGAGTTCGCGGGCGTCAGGGGTGTAGGGCTTGATGCACTTTTTGCAGATGCTGCGGACGAGGCGCTGGGCCATGACGGCGCGCAGGGAGGTCGATACCAGGAAGGGTTTGACGCCGATGTCGATGAGACGGGTGACGGCGCCGGGGGCGTCGTTGGTGTGCAGGGTCGAGAAGACCATGTGACCGGTGAGGGAGGCGTTGATGGCGATTTCGGCGGTTTCCAAGTCACGAATTTCACCGACCATCACGATGTTGGGCGCCTGGCGGAGCATGGCGCGCAGGGCGGAGGCAAAGGTCATGCCGACTTCGTGGCGGACAGGGACTTGGTTGATGCCGGAGAGTTGGTATTCGACGGGGTCTTCGACCGTGATGAGTTTGCGGTCGGGTTTGTTGATGAAGTGGAGGCAGGAGTAGAGGGTGGTGGTCTTGCCGGAGCCGGTGGGGCCGGTGACGAGGAAGATGCCGTCGGGCATGGAGATGATTTTCTCCATGGTGGCCTGGTCGTCGCTCATGAAGCCGAGTTGGGGGAGGCCGAGTTGGAGGCCTTCCTTGTCAAGGATACGCATGACGATGGATTCGCCGTGCGCGGTGGGGAGAGAGGAGACACGAAGGTCGATCTGTTTGCCGGAAAAATTGATCTGGATGCGGCCGTCCTGCGGGATGCGTTTCTCGGCGATAGAGATGTTCGCCATGATCTTCACGCGGGAGATGACGGCGAGTTGCAGGCGCTTGGGAGGGCCGTCCACTTCGATGAGCACGCCGTCGATGCGGTAGCGGACGCGGAAGCGCTTTTCCATCGGTTCGAGGTGGATGTCGGACGCGCGGCGCTGGATGGCTTCGAGGATGGTCTGGTAAACGAGTTTGATGATCGGCGCGTCCACGTCTTCGCCAGCGGCGGTGCCGGCTGCGGGGGTGGTGAGCGAGATTTGCGACTCGTCGGTGGCGGAAAAGTCTTGGAGGAGGGCGTCGAGCGACTCGGCTTCCTTGCCGTAGTAGCGTTCGATGCATTGCTCGATGTCGGCGAGGGGGGCGACGGCGGGGTCAACGGTGAGTTGGAGGAGGTGGGTGAGGTTGTCGATGGTATCGACGTCGAGGGGGTCGCTGATGGCGACCTTGAGGGTCTGGCCTTGCTGCTCGATGGGGAAAACTTTGAAGCGGTTGGCGAGGGTGCGGTTGAGGGTTTTGAGGAGTTCGGGCGCGGGCCGCACGGTGTGGAGGTCCACGGTGGGCATGCCGAACTCGTCGGCGAGCATCTTGGAGATGATCTGGGGGGTGATTTGGTGCTCGCGGATGAGGACTTCGAGGGGCTTGGGCGGGGCTTGGGTGAGGTCGGTGTGCTCGGCGACGATGGCGCGGGCAGTGTCGATTTGCTCTTGGGTCAGCAGGCCTTTTTCAAGGGCGAGCTGGAGGACGAAATCATCGGCGTTGGTCACGGGGAGTTTTTGGCTACTTTTGGTTCAAAGGTGTTAACCACAGAGACACGAAGACACCGAGGCAAACCCACGAGGTTCCATCACGTGAAGGGGTAGTCTGTTTTTCTTCGGGTCGATTTTTTGGGCCTCTGTGTCTTTGTGGTTCACTTTGATGATTGGTAGGGTCTGGAGAAGGGCGTGAAGAGAGGGAGGGCAGGCTCCTATCGGCTCAGGTTCAACAAAAATTCAGCGTTAGTGCGGGTTTTCTTCAGGCGCTGGATGAACATTTCCATGGCTTCGACGGGGGGGATGCCCTGCATGGCGCGGCGGAGGCCGTAAACGCGGACCATCTCGTCGGGGTGGTAAATGAGCTCTTCCTTGCGGGTGCCGGAGCGGTCGATGTTGATGGCGGGGAAGATGCGTTTGTCGGAGAGGCCGCGGTCGAGGTGGAGCTCCATGTTGCCGGTGCCCTTGAATTCTTCGAAAATGACTTCGTCCATGCGCGAGTTGGTGTCGATGAGGGCGGTGCCGAGGATGGTGAGCGAGCCGCCGCCTTCGATGTTGCGGGCGGAGCCGAAGAAGCGCTTGGGCTTTTGCAACGCGGTGGCTTCGACGCCGCCGGACATGATTTTGCCGGAGTTGCTGGCAAGGGCGTTGTAGGCGCGGGCGAGGCGGGTGATGGAGTCGAGGAGGATGACGACGTGGCCGCCTTTTTCGACGAGGCGGCGGGCTTTTTCGATGACCATCTCGGCGGCGTGGACGTGGCTTTCGGGGCCTTCGTCAAAGGTCGAGGAGACGACTTCGCCTTTGCAGTGGCGTTTGAAGTCGGTGACTTCTTCGGGGCGTTCGTCCACGAGGAGGATGATGAGCTTGGCCTCGGGGTAGTTGTTGGAGACGGAGTTGGCGATGTTGTGGAGGAGGACGGTCTTGCCGGTGCGGGGGGGGGCGACGATGAGGCCGCGCTGGCCGAAACCGATGGGCGTCAGCAGGTCCACGGCGCGCATGGAGATGTCTTTGTGGATTTCGGTGGCTTCCACGAGGATGCGCTTGAGCGGGTAATAGGGGATGAGTTCTTCGAAGGCGACGACCTTGGCGGCGTCCTCGGGGGGCGCGCCCATGACGGAGCGGATGCCGGTGACGGCAGCGCAGCGTTCGTTGGCTTGCGGCGCGGTGACCCAGGTGTCGATGAGGTGGCCGCGCTTGAGTCCGTAGCGGTGAATGAGGGACTCAGGAACGTAGGTGTTTTCCGGATACAGGCGGTAGTTGACGTGCTCGTGAACGATGAAGCCGTGGCCTTTGTCGGTGAGGTCGAGCCAGCCGCGGTCGGTGATGGGGAGTTTTTGTTCGAAGGCGGTCTTGAAGATGGCTTCGAGGGCTTGTTTGCGGTTGGGCGGGGCGTCGAAGGTGGCTCCGAGGGCGCGGGCGCGGGCGGTGAGTTCGCCGAGGTTGAGGGCAAAGAGTTGGTCGAGTTTCACCGGGGTGGCGCCGGGTGCGGCGGCCGCGGCGGCAATCTCGGCGGCGGTGGCATCGAGGGCGGCCAGATCGGCGAACTGGCTGGCTGCGGGCAGGTCGCCGTAAACGGGTTGGAGCTTGGGGGGCGGGGGTTGCGCGGGGGCTTTGCCGGGGCGATCGCCGCGGTCGGGACGGTCTCCACGGTCGCCGCCTCCATTGCCTCCTCCATTACCGCCGCCGCCGTTGGCGCGAGCGGCCTGTTTTTCGAGCCACTTTTGTTTTTTCTTTTCTTTCTTACGTTCCCACCAGGGCTTGCGTTCCTCTTTTTCTCTTCGTTCGGCTTCGCTGATGTTGGCGTTGTCGCTGGTATTGGAGTCGGTGCTGGTGGTGTCTGCGTCGGTCGCAGGGGGGGGGGGGGAGGAGGGCGATTCGGAGGCGTCGGCGTCGTGCGGGGTTTGGGCGGAAGTGTCAGCGGATGAGGCTTCGGTAGCCGGTGACGCGGGAGCAGAGGCGGAGGGGGGGGGGGGGGGGGGCTGGTCTTCGCTGGCGGTGGGCGTGTGGGTTGGGGCCGGGAACGTTGGGGATTCCGGCTGCGGTTCAGGTTG
>NZ_ABEA03000179.1 GCF_000171235.2 Geminisphaera colitermitum TAV2
GCCAGCGGAGGGTGCCTTTGGCAAGGGTGGCAGCGTGGCCGTCAATGTAGGCGACGTTGACTTTGCCTTTATGGCGGAAGCGGAGACTGCCGGCGTTTCCAGAGCCATCCATGTCGGGGCCATCGTCGATGATCGTATCGGCATTGCTTACGTTGGCGGTTTTCCAGCCATCGCCACCGATTTTATAAAAACGAGCCGCAGCTCCTCCGTGGTCTTGTTGGACACCGTCGGCAATGAGGACGATTTCGGAGGGTCTTGTGATTTTGGATACGTTGATCTTGGTGGGACGGGAGGGTTCGTTAATGGGATCAACCATGATGACAGGGTTGAGGGAATAAGTGGAACGGTTGATCTCGGTGGGGGCGGTTGGAATGAGCAGGCGGGAGGGACAAACAACGAGGGTTGAGTTGAGGGAATTATTATTTGTGTTGTCGGATTTGCCGCCGAAGTAGTTGCGCAGAGAGGAGGGCCAGAGTGTGCCGTTATCGGTTGCTGGTGGGTAAATGTCGCGGTTGTCGGCGGCGGCGAGGTTGATGGCGAGGGCGATCTGGCGTTGATTGCTCAGACAGGTGGTGTTGCGAGCGGACTGGCGCACGGCACCAACCGTGGGGATCAGGACCGAGGCAAGGATGCCAATGATGGCAATCACGGTGAGCAGTTCGATGAGCGTGAAGGCTTGGGCGCGTTGGGTTGTTTTCATGGGGAATGGGCAACGTTTGAATACGTTAGCGGTGGGTGTGGCGGATGACAAGTGCGGCGGCGAGGGTGGCAAGGCCAGCAAGGAGGGCAAGGGTGGAGGGTTCGGGAATGGGGGCGGCAGAGGTGACAGTGCCAGTGACGCGGATGTCATCAAAGATGAGGGTCTGGGTGGCGTCCTTTGCCTGGACGTAAATGTAGAAGGTGATGGGTGTGGTGATGTCTTTGTATTGGGAGCCACTGAAGGAGTGGGTGTAGTCGGTGAGTCCGCCTGTGTCCCATTTTTTCAGGCCGGTGGTGGTGGAGCCAGTCAGGAGGGTTTTGTCTGCGGCGGTGCCTTCAACGCTGGAGAAGATAAAGAAGGAGCGGGTTGTGGTGTCGTTGCCGACGCCTGCGCGCAGGGTGATTTGAGAGAGGGTGATTTGCTGGCCGGCTTGGGGGGTGATGGTGAAGGAGAAATAGGTGTCCTCGGTGATGGCGGCGGCAGCGGAGGGGGCTGCATCGCCGTGTCCTACGGTGGGTGCTGCAGCGAGGCGGAGTGGATTGGGGCTGTTGACGTTGCCAAAGGTGACTTTGTTGGCGGCAAGGTTGGTGACGGTGACGGAGGCGCCCTGTTTAGAGGGCGAAAGGATGGCGGTGGTGGTGGTGCCTCCCATGTCGAATTCGGCAAGGGTGACGGCTTGGCCGGAGGCTTGAGTGGCGGCGGCAAGAGCCAGCATGCCGACGAGGAGGAGTGAGTTGAGAGTTTGGAGTTTCTTCATGGTAGGATGGAGGATGTCGATGTGGATGAATGGCGCGATTTCTTTGTTGAGCATACTGATGCGCAGTGATGCGCTCTGGGGTATGGAATCAGTGACTACTCAGGGTAATGGCGGGCAACGGATCACGCAGCGGGAGTTGGCGGAGAAGTTGGGGGTTAATCAGGCAACGGTGTCGCGGGCGTTGTCAAAGGGAGGGCGTTTGTCGGGGGAGTTGCGCGAGCGGATTTTGCGGGAGGCGGAACGGTTGGGGTACCGGCCTGATCCGGTGCTTTCGAGTTTGAATGCGTATCGGCGCACGCAGCGTCCGATCACGCGGGGGCAGTCGCTGGCGTGGTTTGGCGCAATGGCTCCGGGAGAGATCGGTTATGAGCCGTTGTTGTTTCGGGCTGCGCGGGCGCGGGCAGAGGAACTGGGGTATGGAATGGAATATTTTTGGGAAAATGAGCCGGGGTTTTCAGTGGCGCGTTACGAGCAGATTTTCCGGGCGCGCGGGATTGCGGGTGTGGTGTTCGGGCCGCGTTCGCAGCCGCACGTGAGGATCGGTTTGAAGATCGATGAGGTGGCGGCGGTGATGCTGGGGCGAAGCGTGGACTGGCCGCCGGTGGATCGGGTGTCGGTGGATCATTTCCAGACGATGGAAACGTGTTATGATGCGGTGCGGGAGCGCGGGTTTCGGCGGATCGGACTGGTGTTGTCGGAGGGTTTTAGCGAGCGGGTGGCTGGGGTGTGGACGTCGTCGTTTTTGGGGCGGCAGGCCAGGGGGGCGGACGCGGGGTTGGTGCGGTTGCCGGTGTTGTTGATCGAGGAGGATCAGGAGAAGGCGGCGGCGAGGTTCGAGGCGTGGTGGCGGCGTTGGAAGCCGGATGCGATCATGACGATGGCGTGGCGGCTGGGGTGCGTGCCGGTGATGCGGAAGTTGGGGCTGAGGTTTCCGGAGGAGGTGGGCGTGGCGTTGCTGATGGTGCCGGAGCACGAGCCGCCTTACATGCATTTTTCGGGGATTTACGAGCCGGTGGGGGAACTGGCACGGTTTGCAGTGGATGTATTGGTTGGGCGAATACGCAACAATGAGCGGGGGATGCCGCCGGACCGGCGGGTGCATCTATTGCCGGGGGCGTGGCGAGAGGGAAAGACGCTGGGGACTTTGCGAGGGTGATGTTTTCGCTTTGGGCCGTAAAGTTGCGGACGAGACGCCCGCGCCACGACGCTCCGCGTAACATCAGTTATTTTTCTGGAAGGAGGTCGTGCGCTTCGTCCTGCCTGCTCAGGCCAACTGGCGTTGTGCCTCGAAAACATCGCGGAGCGTGAGGCTGAGTTGGTGGTGCAGGTTTTGCAGCTTGCGATAGCGTCCGAGGTTTTGGGCGTTGGGTTCGCAACGGGTGGCCTCGTTCACGGCCACCACCGCGCCGGTGAGTTCGGCAAGCGTGGTTTTGTTGCGACCTTCGCGCAAATCCAGCGCCCACGCGGCTTGCAGCGCGCCGCCGAGTGCTGCGCCTTCGTCTTCGACCATGCCAACGACGGGAACGCCAAAGATGTCGGCCATGATCTGGCGCCAGATGGGGGATTTGCCGCCGCCGCCTGTTACTCGGATTTCCTTCGCTTTTACGCCGAGTTTGGCGAGACGGAGCAGGCCGTAATTCATGCCCATCGTAACGCCTTCCATCGAGGCGCGGGCGAGGTGGGGGGCGTTAAAGGTTTTGTTGTTCAGGCCGAGGAAGGTGCCCGATCCGGCGGGAACGTTGGGCGTGCGTTCGCCGGCCAGATAGGGGAGCAGGAGGAGTCCGCCCGCTCCGGCGGGGGCGTCGGCAATGGCGGCGTCGAGGGCGGCGTGGTCGTAACCAAAGAGGGCGCGCACTTGTTCGGTGACGGTGGTCACGTTCATTGTGCAGAGGAGGGGGAGCCAGGCGCCGCTGGAGGAACAGAAGGCGGCGATTTCGCCTTCGGGGTCGATGACGGGTTTGGGGGCGCAGGCGTAGATGGTTCCGCTGGTGCCGAAGCTCGCAGTGACAACGCCGGGGGTGACGTTGCCTGTGCCGATGGCGCCCATCATGTTGTCGCCGCCGCCAGCTGAGACGATGGTGTCGGGAGAGAGGCCGAGGTGTTTGGCTAGGGCAGGGCGGAGGGTGCCAACGATGGCACTGGAGTCGCTGAGGGGGGGGAGCCAATCGAGGAGGTTTTTGTCGATGGCGTGGATGGCGTCGCGCGACCACTGGCGGGTGCGGATGTTCATGAGGGCGGTGCCGGAGGCGTCGCCGTGTTCCATGAAGTAGTGGCCGGTGAGGTGGTAATTGAGGTAGTCGTGCGGGAGGAGGATGTGGCGGAGGCGTTTGTAGTGGCGGGGTTCGTGGCGTTTGAGCCAGAGAATTTTGGGGGCGGTGTAGCCGGGGAGGAAGGGGAGGCCGGCTTTGCGAATGACGGCGCGGGGGGAACCGAATTTTTTAGTGAGCAGGTCGCATTCGCGGGCCGTGGAGGTGTCGCACCAGAGTTTGGCGGGGCGAATGACGTCGCCTTGGGCGTCGAGGGGGACGAAGCCGTGTTGCTGGCCGGAGACGCCGATGCCTCGCACGCGTTTGGCCCGGGCGGGGCCGATTTTGGCAACGACGGCGGCGATGACGGTGTCGAGGGCGGCGGTCCAGTCTTGCGGGTGTTGCTCCATGTGGCCAACGGGGAGGCCGGGGATCATTTGGTGCGGGGCGCGCGCTTCCGCGATGACTTTGCGGGCGGCGAGGTCAAGGACGATGGCCTTGGTGGACTGTGTGCCGGAATCAATGCCGATGTAGAGGCTCATGGGTGGTGATCGGGGGGGGGGGAGGGAGAGAGGGAGAAAAGTTACACAGAGGGCAGTGAGTGAACACAGAGTTTGGGGAGGTCACAACGACGCCCTTTATTCAAATTGTTTTCGGGACCCATGATTTTAAGATTAAATTTGTCGTAATCGTGGGAGGGTGAGGCGTCCTTGTGACCTCCCCAAACTCTGTGCCTTCTCTGTGTGCTCTGTGTAATTTTGGTAAATCGACGTTTTCAGGGGTTCCCAATTATAGATCGGAGGGCGGCGAAGTCTTCTTCGCGGGAACGGCTTTCGATGATGTGGTCGAATTTTTGGGCTTCGCGTAGTTCGGCTTCGGCGGTTTGCATGCGTCGGTCGATTTCAGCGGAAGATTCGCCGCGGAGTGCGAGTCGCTGGCGGAGTTCCGCAATGGGGACGGTGATGAAAACGGTGGTCATGCAGCGCGCCAGCAGGGGATCGGCGGCGGCGGCGCGGCGAAAGTTGTCCACGCCTTGCACGTCGATGTTGAGCACGAGGCTGCGTCCGGCGGCGAGGGGATCGTGGACGGAGGTGGCGAGGGTGCCGTAGCGGTTTTTTTTGTGCACCCAAGCCCATTCGAGGAAGGCGTTCTCGGCGACTTTGGCATCAAACTGCGCCGGGGTGAGAAAGTGATAGTGAACGCCGTTGATTTCGCCGGGCCGGGGTTCGCGGGTGGTGGCGGTGACGATGCGTTCGAAGCCGGGGACTTCGGACACAATGCGGTCGCAGAGGGTGGTTTTTCCGGAGCCGGCGGGGCCGGCAAGGACGAGGAGCAGGGGGGCGGACATGGGTGAATTCCGAATTTCGAATTCAACTAGTAGGTGAAGGCGATAATAGAGAGGAGTGCGCCGTAGCCGATGCAGGCGGCGCCGAGTGCGCGGGAGCGACCGGGCGTGCGGTAGAGCCATTCGATGAAATCGCGCAATTTGTAGGGTTGGGCGCCGAGCCAGAGGGCGAGCAGGATGCCGGCAAAGACGAGGGTTACCATGAAGAGGCGCGCCGGGTGTTCGTATTCTTGGTAGGCGGCGTGAAGGAGCGGGCTGGCGGCGAGCAGCACGAGGATGGAGAGTCCGCGCACGGCGAGAAACTCGGGCACATACAGCCATGAGAGCACGGCGATGATGGCGAAGGCGAAGGTGAGGGGTTTGCGGTATTCGCCGAAGTCGGCGGGCGAGAGATGCCACACGTTCCAGAGGAACCAGGCGGCGCCGAGGCAAAAAAAGACTGCTGCCGCGCGGCGCGATCGCGGGAGGCGGCGCAGGCTGGCCGTGAAGAGCGAGTTGTTGGTTAAGAACAGTCCGCCGAGGGCGAGAAGCGCGAGGCCGGGCAGGAGCGTGGCGAGGAGAAGACTCATAGTGTAATGGTTGAATGATGAGGGCTGGTGTTGTCGAAGGTTTGTTGTGGTTGTTGATCCATGCCGGTCAGTTCCAGTTCGCCGTAGAGGGTGCTGATCGAAGCGCGTTGGATGCGGAGGGGCACGAGTTGGCCAATGAGGCGGGGGCTGGCGTCGAAGATCGTCACGCGGTTGCCTCGGGTGCGGCCTGTGTAGCGTTGGCCGGTTTTGTCAGGGCCTTCGACCAGGACTTCTTCAATGGTGCCAAGGAGGGCGGCGTTGCGGCGTTCGGAGTTGCGACGGAGGATTTCGAGGAGGACTTGGTTGCGGTGTTCTTTGACGTCCTCGGGTATTTGGTCGCCCATGACAGCGGCAGGGGTGCCGGTGCGGACGGAATACTTGAAGATGTAGGCCATGTCGTAGTTGCACTCTTCAAAGAGGGTGCGGGTGTCTTCAAATTCGGCGTCGGTTTCGCCGGGGAAACCGACAATGATGTCGGTCGAGAAATACATGTCGGGTCGGGCGGCGCGGAGGGATTGCACGATTTGCCTGTATCGGTCGCGCGAATACGGGCGGTGCATGGCGCGCAGGATGCGGTCGCTGCCGCTTTGCATGGGGAGGTGGACGTATTCGCAGAGTTTGGGGAGGCGGGCGTAGGCGTCCACGAGGTCTTGTTTGAAGCCGCGGGGGTGGGGAGAGGTGAAACGGATGCGGTCAATGCCTTCGATCGCGTGGACTTTTTCGATGAGTTGCACGAAGGGGGTGATGCCTCCGGTGTGCACGTAATCGCGTCGTCCGTAGCTGGTGACGATTTGGCCGAGCAGGGTGATTTCGCGGATGCCGCGGTCGGCGAGGGCGCGGCATTCGGCAACGATGTCGTCCATGGGACGGGAGCGTTCGTCGCCGCGGGTCTTGGGGACGATGCAGAAGGCGCAGTCCATGTTGCAGCCTTGTTGGATGGAAACGTAGGCAGTGACTTGGGGCGCGGGGGGGGGCGGGGGGAGGGGGCTGGTTGTCGGAGGCGGCGGAAATGGCAGAAGACGCGGGAGGGGCGGGAGGAAAATAGTGGTCGCGGATGGTGTTTTGCGAGCCGGGTTCCTCGGCAATGTCGATGATGGTTTCGCCGACGGGGAGGCCGGCGTCGCGGGCGGCGCGGAGGTTTTCGAGGTAGCCGGGGACTTGGTGAAATTTCTGCGTGCCGATGATGAGATCGACGTCGGGGAGTTTTTCCAAGATTTCGGCGCCGCGGTTTTGCGCCATGCAACCGAGGATGCCGAGAACGAAGTCGGGGTTGCGCTTTTTGCGCTGGCTCATGTAGCTGGCTTTGCCGAGGGCTTTTTGTTCGGCGGCGTCGCGCACGGAGCAGGTGTTGAGGAGCATGATGTCGCAGTCGTCCTCGGTGTTGACGATGCGGTAGCCGCGGGCGCGGAGCATCGCCGCAACAGCGTTGCTGTCGCGTTCATTCATCTGGCATCCGTAGGTTTTGATATAGACCCGGTTCACTCGGTGGCGTGGTGCTTGGTGTGGTGGAAAGGGGCTGGTTAACCGCCGCTGGCAATGGGTCAAATGGTAACTGCGAACATGTGCTGCCGATAATGAGGCGAGCGGTAGCAGTCGGGGGGGGGGGAGAATGGTAGCGGCGGGAGGGAGGATTGGGGATTGCCGCGTGGGGGAACATGACCAGCAATCGTTTTGGGGATGAATCAATAGTCAGGGTTAAGCATTTCCCCAAAAATATCGCATGTCTGCCTCCACTCCTTTTTCGCAATCACAACCGCATTCGCAATCAACGCCGGGTGCTCGTGCGCCGCTTGCTTTCACGTGTGGCGATCCCGCTGGCGTGGGACCGGAGATCATTGCGGCGTGGCTGGCGCAACATCCGGACGAATATCGGGATGTTGCCGTCATCGGGCCACGGCGCTGGCTCGACTCGCTGCCAGCGTCGATTGCAAAGATCGTTGTTGGCGGGAATGATTTTGTCGTCACGCCCGGTCAGCCAACGGAGGCCGGAGCCGTAATCGCTTGGGACGCGATGGAGCGGGCGGCAGCGGGGTGCTTGAATGGGGAATTTTCCGGTGTTGTCACGGGGCCGATCAGCAAGGCGTGGCTGGCGCGCGTGGGTTACAAATATCCGGGGCAAACGGAGTTTTTCGCAGATCGCTGGCGCAGCGCATCGACAATAGGGCAGGGGGGGGGGGGGGACCGCGGGAGCGGCGGGAGTGGCGGGAGGAGCGGCGGGAGCGGGAGGAGCGGCGAGCCGGTCATGGCGTTTGCGGGTGGGCGCCTTCGCGTGGTGTTGCACACCTGGCACATCCCGCTGCGCGCAGTGGCGGCGGAGCTTACGCTGGCAAATTTCACTCGTTCCATCCGCGCCGCCGATGAGCTGGCGCGCGTTTACGGTTGCGAGCGCGAACATCCGCGCATCGGCGTGTGCGGGCTCAATCCGCACGCAGGCGAGGAGGGGCTGCTCGGCAACGAGGAACGCGATGTCATTGACCCGATTCTGGACACCTTGCGCGCGCAGTTCCACGGACTCTCGCGTAGTGAGCCGGGCGATACACTTTTCGGACGCCAGTTGCGCGGCGAGTTCGATGTCGTTGTCGCGCTTTATCACGATCAGGGATTGGCACCGCTCAAGGTCATCGACTTCGACGAATCCGTGAACATCACGCTTGGCCTCGCACACGTCCGCACGAGTCCTGACCACGGCACCGCTTTTGGAATTGCGGGGCAGGGAAAGGCGTCGATTCGCAGCTTTGCCAACGCCGTGACTGTGGCGCGCCGCTTGATACGCGCGAGGGCAACGAAAACCTTGTGCGCCTAACCGGTTTTTGGTGACGCAAAAATCGCCGCAATCTCGGCAAATACGTCACGCTTGGCGAACGTTGTTCGTAATAAACACTGTTCTTGACGAACGGTGTTCGCTTGTGTTCTCTGCGTCTTCCTCGGTCCACTCCAGCAGTCATCGGCGCATCTACTTTTTTACGCATTCACGCTCACTTTCGCATTCACGCATCCTCTCGCATTTGCGCCCACGTTTCTATCACGCACCAAAAACTCCATTCTCCTCATGAAAACCAAAACGCCCAAAATCCTCTCCCGTCGTGCTCGTCCTGCAAAAGCGCCGCTCAGTGTCGATGCCATCCTTGCCGCCTCGCTTGATCTCATGATGCGCGAGGGACTCGACGGGCTCAGTTTGCGAAAAGTCGCCGCCGCTCTCGATACCGGACCGGCTTCGCTCTACGTCTATGTTGATAATCTCGATTCGCTGCTTCGGCTCATGCTCGACCGTGCGCTCGGCAAGGTTGTTATTCCGAGCAGCACAAAGGGCGATTGGCGCGAACGGCTTTCGGCCCTCCTGCTGTCCTATTTGAAAGTGCTCATGTCGTTGCCGGGGTTGGGACAGCTCGCGTTGACAACGGTGTCTGCCGGACCGAACACGCTGCGCATACTTGAAGCCATTCTTCGGCTTTTGCGCGAAGGTAACATTGACGATGACCGCGCGGTTTGGGCCGTGGATACGCTGTTGTTGCAGTTCACTGCCATCGCTGCCGAGCAGGATGCGCGCCGCCGTCAGGCGAGTCCCATCGGCTTGATGAAACAGGCAATCGAAGAAATACCCGCGGAAACTTATCCGAACATACACGCCTTGGGCGCAAAGCTCATGGAAGGCGCGCCGCGCGAACGTGTCCGTTGGACAATGGACCTTATGATCAACGGCGTCCTCAGCACACCGCGCGCATAAATTCTCATCAGCACGCCCATGCAAAGCGAACAACACGAAACGCTCGTCAACACGCCCACGCCCACGCCCACGGCAACGTCCGCCATGCCTGCGGCATCCGACGACGGTGATATTTTCTATCTCGAAAAAGCGCCGCTCTCGAAGGCCATCCCGCATCTCGCCGTGCCGCTCATGCTCGGCATGGCGGCAACGGTCATCTACAATCTCACCGACGCATTTTTCATCGGGCAACTCGACAACACCTCGATGCTCTCTGGCGTTACGCTCTGCCTTCCGGTCATGACCGTGCTCATGGCAATCGGCAGCCTCTTCGGTGTTGGCGGCGGCACGGAAATCTCGCGCCTCCTCGGCGAAAACAAACGCGATGCCGCCAAAGCAACGGCCTCGTTTGCGTTCTACGGCAGCCTTGCGCTCGGCCTGCTCATTGGCGCGCTCGCGATGCTCTTCCGCGCACCCCTCATCAACCTCCTCGGAGCCGACGCGAACACACACGGCCCGACATCCGATTTCGCGACAGTGCTCTTCATCGGCGCGCCGTTCATGATTGCCACTTTCGCGCTCGAACAAGTGGTGCGGGCCGAAGGCGCGGCCAAGGTCTCCATGATTGGCATAGCCATGAGCGCGGCGTTGAACATCGCGCTCGACCCGCTCCTGATTTTTGTCTTCCACCTCGACGTCGCCGGCGCCGCCATCGCCACGGTTTTATCAAACGTCATCGCGCTCGGATATTTTGTCCGCTACCTGCAACGCAAAAGCCCGACCCTGCGCGGCAGCCTGACACTCTTCACCTTCACCAAAACCACCGCCGTCAACACATTCAAAATCGGCGTTTCCGAATTGCTCATGGCGTCGCTGCTCACCGCGACTGCCATCGTGTTGAACAACTACTCCGCATCCTACGGCGAAAGCGTGGTGGCCAGCTTCGGCATCGCCTTCCGCGTGACGCAGCTCGCCGAGTTTTTTGCGATGGGTCTCTTCATGGGCGTCGTGCCTCTGCTCGCCTTTAACTACGCCGCCAAAAACATGCCGCGATTCATCGGAGCCATACAAAAAACCTCGCTCTACATCGGCGTCATCACGGTGGTGTTTTGCGGCGTGTGCTTCGTGTTTCGCGGCACCGTGGCCGGCCTCTTCAGCGAAGACGCAAACGTGCTCGCGACCTGCTCGCGCATCATGATGGCGATGCTCGTGTCGGCATTGTTTTCTGGATACACGGGCCTGTTCACCGCGATATTTCAAGCGACAGGCAAAGCAATGCAGGCCACGACAATCTCAATCCTGCGCGGCGGCCTGTTCATCCCCGTGATATGCCTCGGCAATCATTTTTTTGGCATAACAGGAATCATCTGGTCGCTAACCGTGACCGAACTCCTCTGCTTCAGCGTCGGCGGAACGATGATGCTACTCCTCAAAAAGGAAATCGACGGCATCAGCGCCACCGCGTCAGGGACCGCCACCTTGGCAACAAGCTCCCCTGCCACTGCCAGCTTTATGGCACGCGATTGCCCCTAGCTGTTTTTGTGGTGCTGCGCTGAGTTATTTTCATTAAAGCTCTCTTTAATTGGCCGACATTGGATTAAAGAAAATGCACCAAAGCTTTAATATGGCCATTGCCTCACAAGCACGCTAGCACTGTTTATGATGAATCGAGGCACAACAGGCGTTTTCAACACACAAGCCGTGGCTGGCGAAACGTGGCGAACGTTCATCCCCAATCCGCTGCCACCCGTTCCGCCCATCGCATGGGATGCGGCCCTGCAAAACCTTTTGCAAAATGCCGCCCTCGCGCTCGGAAAGCTCGAAAGCCTCACGCAATTTTTACCCAACCCGCACCTGTTTCTCTACAGCTATGTGCGCAAGGAAGCACTGCTTTCGTCCCAAATCGAAGGCACGCAATCCACCTTCGACGATATTATCAAATTCGAAGCCGAAGGGAGCTCCGGGGTGCAGTCCGACGACGTCATCGAAGTCTCGTGTTATGTTGCCGCGATGGAGCACGGGCTGCGTCGACTCGCCGAAGGCTTTCCGCTTTCACTTCGACTACTGCGCGAGATTCACGGTGTTTTGCTCAGCAAAGGACGTGGACATCAAAAGCAACCCGGAGAGTTCCGCACTTCGCAAAACTGGATTGGCGGTTCGCGTCCCGGAAATGCCGCCTATGTGCCGCCGCCAGTTGAACAAATGATGGAATCCCTCGGGACGCTGGAAAAATTTCTCCACGATGAACCCGTGCCCACGCCAGTGCTCGTGAAAGCCGCGCTTGCGCACGTGCAATTCGAAACCATCCACCCGTTTCTCGACGGCAACGGGCGAGTCGGGCGGCTCCTTATCACGCTGTTGCTTTGCCACGAAAAAATCCTCAGCCAGCCGCTTCTCTATCTGAGTCTCCATCTCAAACAAAACCGCGACGAATACTACCGGTTGTTGCAACGCGTGCGCACGGACGGCGAATGGGAGGACTGGTTGGCATTCTTTCTGGGCGGCGTGGCGAGCACCGCCGAACAAGCCACGTCTACCGCAAAGCGCCTGCTCCAACTTTTCAACGAGGACGCAAAAAAAATTGAATCCGCCGGGCGCGCCGTTGCCACCACGCAGCGCATGCATCGACTGCTGCAGGAGCAGCTGACAACAACGATAACCGATGCAGCCCAAAAGCTGGACATCAGTTTCCCAACGGCATTGAGCGCATTGGAAAAACTGATCGCGCTGGGCATCGCCCGCGAACTCACGGGCGGACGCAAAAACCGTTTCTTCGCTTACGACGGCTATCTTGCGATATTACGAGAAGATACCGAGCCCTTGTGAAAGTAGCGAAAATTTACGGCTTTGCCAACGCCGTGACTGTGGCGCGCTGCTTGATATGCGCGAGGGCTGGGTGTTAGTTTTACCCAACATGACCGAGCCTTCCACAACCGTTGCTGTCCCTCCCGCCACCCCCGCCGTCATTGCTGTCGCCGTCGATTCCGCTTCGCTGCCCGAAGGCGTGCGCGAGGGAAACGAACATCTTGTGCGCCTCACCGAGTCGGCAGGCGTGAAAGTTGCCGCGCTTATTGCCCGCGAAAAACAAGGTGCTTACCTGCGCGTTGCCATCAGCGGCGGCGGTTGCAACGGCCTCAGTTACAAACTCCGCTTCACTGGCGAACCGCGCAAGGGCGACATCCTTGTGCGCACTGCGGGCGTGCCCGTGATCGTGGACGCCAAGACAGCTCTCTACCTCAAGGGAACGCTCATTGATTACTCCAACAAGATGATCGGAGGCGGCTTCAAATTCACCAACCCCAACGCCAAGGCCAGTTGTTCTTGTGGTGAGAGTTTCAGCGTTTGAGTCGTTCGCGCAACGCACGCGTTGCGCCTCCCGCCTCCTTTCTCCCGCCGCTCGCCTCCCTTGTGCCCGCAAATCACTTTTTCGCTTCGTGGTGTTTGTGACGGGCCATCGCCAGATACGCCCGTGCCGCGCCGCCAGTTTCCTCGGCGCGACTGATCACCATCAGATTTACATTGGCAGCAAACGCGCCTGCGCCCGTAGCAGACCACGGTCTGTACACAATACCGGGGATGTTTAATTGCGTCACCGGACCTGGAACCAGCGCCAGCCCCAGCCCGGACGCCGCCAGCGCCAGCACCCCAAGCGTGCTTCCTGCGCGATTCGTCACGCGAGGTTCGCAACCAATCGTCCGGCGCAACACGCTTAGCAAACTCTCGTCACCCTCATATGCCGTGTAGAGGATGAGCGGTTCATTCGTGAGCATTTGCGCCGTGATACGCTTCTTTTGTGCAAGCGGATGGTCGTCGGACATCGCAACCATCAAACGCCATGTATCCACTTTTTCACTCTTCAGCGCGGGGTCAAGCACCTGCCCGTAGTCCGTCGTGTAGCCGATATCCAGTTGCCCATCAAGAATGGCATCGGGCTGCAACTGAGGTCCCATCTCGCGCACGACCAATTCGGCGTCGGGGTAGGCTTTGCGAAACGCGCGCAAATCGCCCAGCAGTTTGCTGCTCATGACTGCATTGCCCGCAAACCCGATTTGCACGCGACCCATCTCGCCGCGAATCGCCCGTCGCGCCGTGATGCGTGCTCGCTCGGCCTGGTCGAGCGTCCGTCGCGCCTCCTCGCGCAACAACACCCCCGCCTCGGTCAACTCCACGCGCCGACTCGTGCGCACAAACAAAGGCCCGCCCAATTCCTCCTCCAGCGCACGAATCTGCATGCTCAACGCCGGTTGCACGATATGCAGCCGCGCGGCGGCGCGCCCAAAATGTCCCTCCTCCGCAACTGCCAGAAAATACCTCAAATGACGCAATTCCATGATGACCGATTCAATCACCAAAAATGATGAATCGGTCAAATCAATATATTTGTGTTTATAGCAACTTTCGCGCATACTGGCTCTGCCATCCAAACCCACCCCAACGCCAACTTTTCCAACAACCACACCACGCATGAATACACCAATCCCAACCAAACAACTCGGCAAAAACGGTCCCCGCGTTTCCGCGCTCGGCCTCGGCTGCATGTCGATACAGAAATCCAAGGACGAAAATGAAAGCGTCGGGACAATTCAGGCCGCACTCGACGCCGGCATCAACTTTCTGGATACAGGTGATTTTTACGGCATGGGTTGGAGCGAAACCCTGGTTGGGCGCGCCCTCAAAGGCCGTCGTGATCAAGCCTTCATCAGCGTGAAGTGCGGCGCGATGTTTTCGCCGACAGGTGCCTTTCTCGGCATCGACGGGCGTCCCAACTCGATCAAAAACTTTGCAACCTATTCGCTCCAACGTCTCGGCGTGGACGTGATTGATCTTTACCAACCCTGCCGCATCGATCCGACCGTGCCTTACGAGGACACCATTGGCGCCATCGCCGACCTCATCAAGGAGGGCAAAGTGCGTTACCTCGGCGTCTCCGAAGTCGGCGCCGAAAACCTGCGCCGCGCGCACAAAATCCATCCCGTATCCGCGCTGGAAATCGAATACTCGCTGGCCTGCCGTTTCATCGAACGCGAGATTTTGCCGACGGCGCGCGAGCTTGGAGTTTCCGTGATTCCCTATCGCGTGCTGGCCGACGGTCTGCTGACGGGCACGCTCTCGACAAACAATCCTACTGGCGACACACACATGTTGCCGCCCCGACTTGAGGCGGAAAATCTCCAGCACAACCTCGTGCCAGTGGCCGCGCTCAAGGAAATGGCTGCCCGCAAAAACTGCACATCCGCGCAACTCGCGGTCGCGTGGCTGCTCGCGCGTGGCGATGATATTATTCCGATCGTCGGCATGAGCCGCCGTTCGCGCCTGCCGGAAAACCTCAAGACGCTCGAAGTCCAGCTAACCGCCGCCGACCTTGCCGAACTCGACCGCATCTTCGGCCCCGGCGCGATCAAAGGTGACCGCTATCCGGCCTTCGTGCAAAAATTCGCCGCGCAATAGCCTCCCCCCCCCCCCCCCCCTCGCCGCCATCGAAACCCTTGTACATCAAGAAGAAATGAATAAAATACTCATGTCACTATTGTTTACCGCTTGTATGCTTCCATTAAGCGCCCAAGTGCAAAAAAATCCGAACATCAAACATCCGGAAGAACCCTTCACCTTTATAAATCTGATGGAAATAAAGGAAGCGGACATCGACCGGTTTGTCGCGGATTGGAATGAACGCTCGAAAATCATGGGACAACAGCCGGGCTATATAACGGCGACTTTGTACAAATCCTTGCTGGCCGACAGCCAATATCAGTTGATCACCGTTGGACAATGGCAGTCCTATGATGCTTGGGTGGCTGCGAACAACAATCCCACCTACGCCCGACAGCTTTCGGCAGACCTCGGGCAGGCACCGAGTATCAAACTCACCCGGGGCTTCTATCGTCCCACCGCATCATCCGTGCATGTTTATCGTGAAAACACGCAACAGATTACTGCGGAAAAGAAAGAGCCTTTGCAACGGGCCAAAAAAGATCCGAATATAAAAAACCCTGAATCGCCGTTTGTCTTCATCAACCTGATGGAGATGGACCAATCGGACATTCCCCGCTTCGTTTCGGATTGGAAAGTGCGCTCGAAGGTGATGGGGCAAATGCCTGCCGCCATCGGGTCAACTTTGTACAGATCCTTGTTGCCCGACAATAGATATCAAATTATCAATGTGAGCAATTGGCAGTCATACGATGGGTTTATCGCTGCAAACAACGATCCAACCTACGCCCAAGAACTTACAAACGACTTGGCTCGCACGACGAGTATCAAGCTTACCCGAGGTTTTTATCGTCCCATTGCATCTTACACGCATATTTATGGAGATGCGGATGTTGCCATCGAAAACGAGCAAGAGACACAAGGGCCGAAAATAATAAACGTAAAAGACCTGTCTGATGTCTTTAAGAACAACCCGGAAGAGGCCATTAAGAAGTATAGGGGAAAGTTCCTGACCGTGAGAGGCATCGCGTGTTATATTGGCCCTGATATTTATGCGCTACCCTCGATAGAGTTAACGGACAAGGAAGGCGGCGAGTATTACGCATTATGCGTATTTCCTGTTTCTGATTATCTCAAGTTGACGGGTGTGAAAAAGGGGCAGGAAGTCGTTATCACAGGTGAGTTTCGTTTTTATGCTGACGTGAAAAAAGACAAAAATATCATGGGATTTAAACAGTGTAAAATTATATCGATTAAATAAAACACTAAGTAGTCGGTGCTGAAGAACCATTTAATTTCCTATCAAGGAGCAATTTAACGCTTGAGACTGGAGTGAGATTTTCCCAGAAAAGGGCAATTTATAAAGAAAATCTGGGAAAAAGATGAAGCCAAAGGAAAACAAGCACGAGAGACAGAGGGAAATGTTCAAGATGGAGTTAATAATGTTGGTGAACATGAACCATCCGATGGTGAAGCTGGCCGGGAATATAAACTGGGCCGAGTTTGACAAGCATTTGGGGCCGACGTATCATGAGAGGTTGGGGCAGCCCGGGTTGGGGACAAGGTTGATGGTGTCGTTACACTATTTGAAGTATCAATATGATCTGAGCGACGAAGAGGTGCTGGAGCATTGGGTGGAGAATCCATATTGGCAATATTTATCGGGGAGGCAGTATTTTGAGCATGAGAAGCCGATAGACTCGTCGAGCATGACGAGGTGGAGGAAGAGATTGGGGGAGAGTGGAGCCGAACAGATGCTCAAGCAGACGATAGAGAGCGCGGTGAGGATGAAGGGGTTAAAGCCGGTGCAGGTGGTGCATATCAACGTTGACACGACGGTGCAAACCGAGGAGATACGTTATTATCCGACCGATGCGAGATCGTATGATCGGGCGAGGGAGAGGCTGGTGAAGGAAGCGCGGAAAGCCGGGCTGAAAGTGAAGCAGAGTTATGAACGGGTAGGGAGGGGATTATTGATGATGGCCGGGCGCTATATGCATAGCCGAAAGATGAAGAGAGCGAAGGCATGTGTCAGGAAACTGAGGACGAATCTGGGCCGTGTGATACGAGAGATAGAGAGACAAAAGCCTGTGGCGGCATTGCAAGGGTTGCTGGAGACGAGCAAGCAAATTTACAAACAAAAGACAGCAGACAAAAACAAAGTGTATAGTGTGCATGAGCCAAAGGTGGAATGCATATCGAAAGGGAAATCGGGAAAGAAATATGAATTTGGACAGAAGGTAAGTGTGGCATCGACGAGCAAGGGAGGTTGGCTGTTGGGAGCGTTATGTATGCCAGACAATCCGTATGATGGGCACACGCTTGAAGCGCAAATGGAGCAGGTAAAACGGCTCTATATTGAAAAACAGGGGTCGAAAACGGCGCACGTGGACATGGGTTATCGAGGGCACAATTATGAGGGGCCGGTGGAGGTGATCGTGGACAAACGCAGGCGAGGGAAAATCCCCAAACGAGTCTGGCGCTGGATGAAACGCCGTGCCGCCATTGAGCCGGCAATCGGACATCTCAAGAATGAACGTCGTATGGAGCGCAACAAGTTACGCGGATTGATCGGAGACAAGGTCAATGCCATCCTCAGCGCCGCCGCGATGAACTTCGGAAAGCTCCTGGCTTTTCTTTTGGCCTTTTTTTCCCGCCTTCTGCTCGCGCTTTTTCCCGCCTTGCGCACCTCGCCATGCTTCAAACTCGCTTAATACCGCCCTTCCTCAGCACCGACTATGTAGTGTCATCAGCAGCCCAGAGGAGAGCGCAGCGGAAGTGAATGGCAGCCAAGAAGGAAGAGAGGCACTTGGCGTAGCGGGTGGCGATGCCAAGCCACTGTTTGAACATGCTCTAGAGCGTGTAGTCACGAGATTGAAGCCCAGAGGATGGCACACCTGAATTGGACGGCAGCGAGGAAAGAGGAGGCTCGTTTTGCGTATCGGGTTGCGATGCCGCGCCATTGCTTGAGTCGTAGGAATGCATTTTCTACCAGATGCCTGATCCGATAAAGATAAGGGTCATATTCGCGTTGTTCTATGCGATTGGTCTTTGGAGGAATCTGCGGGCAGATGCCTGCGGCCTGCGCCATTTCGATGATGGCGTTGGTGTCATATCCCTTGTCGGCGATCAGATGGTCTGCGGCAATGCCTTCAATCAACCTGCCAGCCTGTGTGCAATCAGCCGTGGAACCCGCTGTAACAATGACTCGCACCGGCATACCATGCGCATCCACGGCCAAATGTAGTTTGGTGTTTCGCCCCCTTTTGTCAGACCGATCGCCTCGTTTCCACCTCTGGCTCCCGCCGCATGCGGATGGATTTTGACATGACTGGCATCAATCATCAGCCACTCAAAATCGGGCTCGTTCATCAGTTCCGACAACAGGCGCTCCCAATGCCCCTTGTCTCTCCAGCGACAAAAACGCCTGTGCGTGTTGCTCCACCCTCCGTAATCCTCTGGAAGATCCCTCCAAGGCGCACCAGTGCGTAAAATCCACAGAACCGCGTTGAGGAACTTGCGGTTGTCCTCCGCCACCCCTCCCCACGCTCCTTTCCTTCCAGGTAGCAGCGGCTCCAGAACGCTCCAAACTCGGTCCGAAATGTCGTGACGGTGTTGATCTTTCGCCATGCTGACATTCTCTAGAGCATTTTCATTTAAACTGTAGCCATTTGATACCTGGTAGGAAAGGAGCGTGGGGAGGGGTGGCGGAGGACAACCGCAAGTTCCTCAACGCGGTTCTGTGGATTTTACGCACTGGTGCGCCTTGGAGGGATCTTCCAGAGGATTACGGAGGGTGGA
>NZ_ABEA03000178.1 GCF_000171235.2 Geminisphaera colitermitum TAV2
GGTTTTTCCAGCGTTCGAAGGCTTTTTGGTAGAGGGCGAGGAGTTTGGGGGAGTGGCGGTTGATGTCGCCGAAGAAGGTGTCTTCGTTGAGCATGCAGATGCCGATGAGGGCGGGGTCGGCGGCCCAGGTGAGGCCGGTGTGGGGGTTTTGGTGGGTGAGGAGTTTTTGGGCAAATGCAGCCCAGGCGGCGAAGGCGGTTTCGGAGATGGGGACGAGGTGTTTGATTTCCATTTCGATGCGCTGGTCGAGGTCCGGGATCTCGGCGGGGGAAAAGCTGCGCATCGAGTGCATGTCGATGTTGATGTGGAGGCCGCGTTTTTTGAGGGCGGCAAAGAGGTAGTCGATGCGGTCGAGTTGGGCAGGGTCGAGGTCGTGACTGCTGACGGAGTGGCGTTTTTGTTGGTTAACGAGTTCGCGGTCGTAGTGGTGGAGGCGGACGGCGTTGTAGCCGGAGCGGGCAAGGCGGTCGGCAAGGGCGTCGGCTTGGGCGTGGGTGGGGAAGTTGGCGTCGAAGCAGAGGTTGATGCCGTAAAAGCGGACGCGTTGGCCGGGGCGATTGGCGTATTCAAATTGTCCCGACGGCGTGATGGTGAGGGGGCCGTATTTCCCGGCGGGGGCGTCGATGAGAGCGGCGCGGTCAAAGATGCTTCCGGGAGCGATGTCGAGTTTGTGGTCGTAGGGTGCCCAGTCGGGTCCGGGCGCGGCGGTGTCGGTGGCGGCGGCAGCGTGGTGGGTGATGATGAGGGTGCTGGC
>NZ_ABEA03000177.1 GCF_000171235.2 Geminisphaera colitermitum TAV2
ATGGACTGATTACTCTCTGATGTTACGCGACGGAGGATTGGGAAAAAAAGTGGCGCGGGCGTCTCGCCCGCAGACGGCGCGGAGCGCCGCCCTGAGACAAGGCTGAGAGGCTCCTCCAGCCGGAAGCGGGCGGGACGCCCGCGCCCCGCGTAGGGGCTTCGCTTGCGAAGCCCGCGTATGCAGGACGTGGCATCGAATGGCGTGCGCGGGCGTCGCAAGCGACGCCCCTACAGCGGGCGAGACGCCCGCGCCACGGCGGTGGGGCATGGAGTGCAGGCGGGACGCCTGCGCCACTTCAATACAAGCTACTTCAAGGCAATTTAGCGGGTGAGTTCGTAGGCTAGGGTGATGGGGGCATTGTCGGGGATTGTGGCGGCTTGGAGGGTTAGGGTGTTGTCGGGATCGGTGGTCAGGGGAATGGAGCGGGTGCGGCGTCCAGTGGCATCAATGGCCCACGCGGTCCAAGTGTGCGGGGGGAGTTGAAGGGTGATGGCGGCGGTGCCGCGTTTGATGAGATGGGGGCCGGGGCCGAATTTTGTGAGGAGGGTGCGGGTGGTGTCGGAGAATTGGGTGCCAGCAGTGATGCTGTCGGTGAGGTGCAGGATGAGGAGGCGTTTGCTGGTGGCAAGGGGTTGGCCGTCGGTGGCGAGGATATAGATGCCGGCAAAGGTGTCGTTGGCGGGGATTGAGGCGGTGGTGCGGGTGCCTTTGCTTTGGTGACCGGGAGGGAGTATGTGGCATTCAGCGTAATCGGTGACGAGGCGGGCGGTGCCTTGGGTGCGGTCGAGGTCGAGTTGGCCGGTTTCGCTAAGGAAGCGTTCGCCGTCGCGGGTTGGGAGGGCGTTGGCATCGGCGAGGCGTTTTTCGATGTCGTCACCGAGGAGGAAGGCGGGGCGGGGGAGTTGGGCGAGGTCGGCGGCAGGAATGGATTTTGGGGTAACAAAGTTTTGGATACCGGTGGCGTCGATGCGGGCGGTGTTTTGTTGAGGGCCTGGGAGGGCTTGCGAGGCGGGGAGGGTGCCGATGCGGGTGCGCAGGCCGAGCCAGGAGAAGGAGCGGGGGAGGTCGCGGGGTTTGGCGCGAGGGGTGTCAAAGAGGGTGGTGGTGGCGGGGTTGTCGTCGATGAGGAGGGCGGTGGCGTGTGGGGCGGGTTGGATGCGGGCGTGGAGGTAGAGGTAGGCTCCGGCACGGTCGGCGAGGAGGCCGATGGGGTCGGTGGCGAGGCTGAAGATGCGTCCGGGACGGGTGGGGGCGGTGTTGTCGCGCCAAGCGGAGGCTTCGTCGGTGGCGTAATCGAAGTTGTAGAGGCCGTCCCAGTCTTGAAGGGCGGCGTAGCCGGACATGAGGAGGGGGCCTTCGGCTCGGGCGGCGTTGGGCCAGACGTAGTTGAATTCGGTAACGGTAAAGGGTTTTCCGAATACACGGACGGGCATCATGTTGCGGGGGAGGTAAACGCTGCCTTTGAGGTTGCTTTGGTGGGTGAGGGTGACGGGGGTTTGCCAGTGGCGGTTTTTTTGAAAATTGGGGTGGTTCCAGTAGTCATGGAAATCCACTACATCGAAGTGTTCGCGGACGAGGGTTTGGAGTTCGGTGGTTTTGTGGTTGTCGCCAGTGAGGAGGGCGCGGGTGCCGAGTCCGCGGAGGTAGGCAGCCATGCGGGCGTCGGAGGCGATTTTGGTTTCAAGGAGGAAGCGGTTGAATTG
>NZ_ABEA03000176.1 GCF_000171235.2 Geminisphaera colitermitum TAV2
GCTTCCTTGAATTTTTTATACTGGAGGAGTTGGTGGACGAGTTCCCAGCGGGGGTCGAGGGCGTCGTCTTCGTCCTCGGGGCCGGCGGCGGCCTGGCCGCGGGGGAGGAGCATGCGGCTCTTGATCTCCATAAGGGAGGCGGCCATGACGAAAAATTCGCCGGCAATGTCGAGGTCGAGTTCCTTCATGGAGTGGAGGACGTCGATGTACTGGCGGGTGACCGACTCGATGGGGATGTCGTAGATGTCGATCTCGTTTTTCCGGATGAGGAAGAGGAGGAGATCGAGCGGGCCCTCGAAGACGGGGAGTTTTATGCGGTAGTCTGTTGAGTCGGGAGCCACGGTCGGGTTGTCGTCGGGGGGGGGGGGGAGATGTCTGGGTGATGACGGAGAACGTTTAACACTTAACGTTTAACATTTAACATTTAATTTCGGGCGGGGTGTTCTCATTGAGTGTTAAATGTTAAGCGTTAAATGTTTGTGCGGTGTTTCTGATGTCTGGAATCGTGTGGATTAACCTCGGAGGCACGGGGGGGGGGGGCGTGCGCCGTGCCTCCGGGGTTGTTTTGTTGTTATGTGTTAGACGATGCCTTGGGCGATCATGGCGTCGGCGACTTTGACGAAGCCGCCGATGTTGGAGCCGTTGATGTAGTTGACGAAGCCGTCCTTCTCGCTGCCGTGCTCAACGCAGACGTGGTGGATGTTCTGCATGATGGCGTGGAGGCGGTCATCGACTTCGCCGCGGTTCCATGAGAGGCGCATGGCGTTCTGGCTCATTTCGAGTCCGCTGGTGGCGACACCGCCGGCGTTGGCGGCCTTGCCGGGTCCGTAGAGGACTTTGTTGGCGATGAACACGTCCGCGGCTTCCAGCGTGGAGGGCATGTTGGCGCCTTCGGCGACGCAGCGGCAGCCGTTTTGGACAAGGGACTTGGCGTCTTCGACATCGACTTCGTTCTGCGTGGCGCAGGGGAGGGCGATGTCGCACTTGATGGCCCAGGGGCGCTTGTCGGCGTGGTAGGGGAGCTTGTAGTGCTCGGCGAAGGATTGGATGCGGCCGCGGCGGTTGTTCTTGAGGTCCATGACTTCCTTGAGCTGCTCGTCGGTCATGCCGTCGGGGATCTCAACAGTGCCGTTGGAGTCGGAGAACGAGACGACGCGTCCGCCGAATTCGATGACTTTCTCGGCGGCGTACTGGGCAACGTTGCCGGAGCCGGAGATGGTGACGCGTTTGCCTTCGAAGCCGCCGATCTTGGCGAGCTGCATCATCTCCTGCGCGAAGTAAACGCAGCCGTAGCCGGTGGCTTCGGGGCGGATGAGGCTGCCGCCAAAGGCGAGGCCCTTGCCCGTGAGCACGGAGGTGAACTGGTTGGTGATGCGCTTGTACTGGCCAAACATGTAGCCGACTTCGCGTCCGCCCACGCCGATGTCGCCGGCGGGCACGTCGCAATCTGCGCCGATGTGGCGGTAGAGTTCGGTCATGAACGACTGGCAGAAGCGCATGACTTCTTGTTCGGTCTTGCCCTTGGGGTCGAAGTCCGAGCCGCCCTTGCCGCCGCCCATGGGCAGCGTGGTGAGCGAGTTTTTGAAAACCTGCTCGAAGGCGAGGAATTTGAGGATGCCGAGGTTGACCGAGGGATGGAAGCGGATGCCGCCTTTGTAGGGGCCGATGGCGCTGCTCATCTGGATGCGGTAGCCGCGGTTGACGCGGACGTTGCCGGCGTCGTCCACCCAGGGCACGCGGAACATGATGACGCGCTCGGGTTCCACGATGCGGTCTAGGATGCCGGCTTTGGCATATTTGGGGTTTTTGGCCAGGAAGGGCCAGAGGCTGCGGAAGAACTCTTCCACGGCCTGATGAAATTCAGGCTGGATAGGGTCGCGCTGGCGGATGCGAGCGAGAAAGGAATCAAGGGATTGGTCTGACATGGAAAAAACGATTTTGAACGAGTTGAAGGTGTGTTGACGAGAGACGATTTGTTGCCGGCCCGGGCCGGGCTCAATTTGCCGGGAAGGGTTTTGCGCGATCCCGCGATTTTAAGTCGCGTGGGAGGAGCGCGGGCATGAGCCTGCGGGCAGCCGTTGCGGCGGGCAGCGGCGGTGGTTTGGCTTTGGTCAACGGATTGGGTTGTTCGTGTGGTTTCACTTTGGTTTCGCAGGGCTTGCGCACGGTGCAGACCATCGGATGCGGGCCCAAGGAATCGGCACGATAACAAATTTCCCGCCCCTAGGATAGTAAGGAAAAACCTTAAATGTAACTGGCTGTTTGGAACGTGCTGGTTTTCTTTGACATGCAATGACCGAAAAGACAAAAAAGTTGCAGTTGCGATCCACTGGATTCGCGTTTTGATTAGCCCGTTTCACTTGATCACGCCACTTGACCATCTGCGTTTTTTTTGGTCGTCACGTAGCCCAACGCACAACTCACGGAAAATCATCACCACTCTATGCAACCCATCTCAGTCATCATCGTTGATGATCATCAATTGATGCTTGAAGGTATCGCCTCGTTGCTTCGTGCCACGCCGGACATCACCCTGGTTGCCAAGGCCCAGAGCGCCAAGGAGGCGTTCGAATTGGTTAAGCAGCACAACCCCGACATCGTCGTCGCTGATCTCAGTATGCCGGGCGTCACCGGGCTCGATCTGATCCAGCAGATCAAGGACGCGGGGCTTCTCACCCGGATCATCATGCTCACCATGCACCGTACGCGCCTCACGGTGCACGAGGCGTTTTCCGTCGGTGCCAATGCCTTCGTTCTGAAGAGCGACGCGTTCGAGGATCTCGTGGATATCATCCACCGCGTACACGAGGGCGAGAACACCTTGACGAGCAAGGGGCTGCCCCCATACGAGCCGGCGTGCGCGGCCACCTTGTCCCCGCGCGAGAAGGATGTGCTCGAAGGCATCTCGGCGGGCCTGAGTAACAAGGAGATCAGCCGCCGTCTGGCCATCAGCTCCAAAACCGTGGAGACGCACCGCAGCCGGATCATGCAAAAACTCAACGTCACCAAGGCGACGGAATTGGTGCGCGAGGCGATGCGCTCCGGCTTGGGCAACTTCGATACAACCCCGCCTTTCACCATCGATCCACCACCTGAACGGGGATCGGCGGGAAAAATTAAGAATTAATAATTAAAAATTAAGAATTTCAAACCAACCGATCCCCTGCCCACTGAAATGACGGCGAAGCCGCCCATTCTTAATTCTTAAGGGAGGTTCTAAAAATCAGAACTTACACAGAGATCACAGAGAAGGCACAGAGTTTAGGGAGGACAAAACGACTTTGCTCCTTTTTCCGTAAAAAAATGTTATTTTATTTATAATAAATGAATTACAGAGACATTCATTCGCGAGGAAAATGTCCTTCCACCGGACAGGCCTCCCCAAACTCTGTGTGTCCTCTGTGTAATTTTTAGAAGTTCCCTTAATTTTTAATTCTCCCTCTTCTCCCTCCCCCATGCCCACCCGCGGACTCCGCCCCTCGTTATTGCCCACGACGCGTTCCGGCAACTGGCTCGCCAATCTGACGGCAACGGCGGCCACGTTCGTCAGCACCTTTGCCGGGCTCTGGCTGGGGCGCATTCTTTACACGAGCAATCATGGGGCGGGTTGGGAGGATGTATTCTGGCCGGAAACAGGATGCTCGCTCGCGCTGGTGGCACTGCTCGGATACCGTCGTCTGCCTTGGATGGGACTGGGCAGCTTGCTGGCTCTCGCGTGCTTTCATCCGCCATCGTTAGCCTGGTTGCTGGCTCCGCTTTTCATGTGTCAGGCGGGGGTCGGATTGTGGGCCATCCGGCGCATCCATCCCAACCCTCAATTGCGGCCCAATGTCCGCTCTTACATTGTGGTGGGCGGGGTGGGGGGGATTTTGGTGGCATTGCCGTCTTCGTTGCTGGGAGTGATGATCCTGCACGGCTCGCCGTTCGTGCATCCTGAATTGTGGCAAAAAACGTTGATCTGGTGGCTGGGCGAGATGAGCAGCGTGATCGTGTTTGTGATGCTGGTGCTGATGCCGTTCTCGGTGGAGGCGCGCGCGGACCGGCGCAGGTTGCCGGAGTTTGTGGTTTATGCGGTGGGGCATCTGGTGGGCGCGTGGTTTGTCTTCACCGGGGATTTGCACGGCAGTCCGAGCGTGCCGGCGTTGTTCCTGATGTTTTCCGCCAGCATCATGATCGCGCTGCGCAATGGTGTGGCGTTGAGCATCGTGGCCAATGGGTTGTTTTACCTGGTGTCGATCACGGCGCAAATCACGTGGGCGCTCGGTTCGCCGGCGGATTCGACCAACGGGCCGATCATCTTTGCCCACTGCCTGATGATCGACGTGATCGTCACCAGCCTGATAACGGCGGCGGGCCTCTTCGACCACCGGCGCGCCGAGAATGAACTGCGCGGCGTCTCCACGCGTGTGCTCGATGCGCAGGAAGCGGAACGGCGCAGGCTCGCCCGTGACTTGCACGACAGCGTGTGCCAGACGGTGCAGGCGGTCATCATTCGCATTAAACTGCTCGCCTTTGAAGCGCAGGCGTCCGGAGCGCTCCGAGGGGGGGGGGGGGGGGGGGACGGCTCGGTGTCGGCGAAGGCGTTGCTGCCGTTAACGAAGGAACTGGACGAGGCGCTCGACGAGTTGCGGCAGAATATCACGGGGCTGCGCCCGGAGACGATTGATCGCAGCGATTTTGCCGGCATCGTGCGCGACCATTGCGAGGAGTTTGCCGGGCGGCATCATGTGAATGTCGAGTTGCTCGATGGCGACAGGCTGCCGGTGCTGCCGATCCGGGTGCGCGAACATTTGTTTCGCGTGTTGCAGGAGTCGCTCGCCAACGCGGTGACGCACGGCGGGGCGAAATCCATCGAGGTCGAGATGCACTGCGAGCGCGGCAAGTTTGTTTTCACGGTGCGGGACGATGGTCGTGGTTTCGACCCGGCGATCCAGCGTACAGGCCGTCCGCGTTACGGGTTGCGCACGATGCAGGAGCGGGCGTTTTTGATGGGCGGCGTGTTTTCCATCGAGTCGCGACCGGACCGGGGCGCACTGGTCACGGTGGAGATTCCGCTCGATCAGATGGCGGCGGTGGGCGGCGGTTGAGGTTTACGCCGCGACGAGAGCGCCGGCGGGGGCGAGGACCACGCGGTTGCGCCCGGCGTGCTTGGCGGCATAGAGTGCCTGGTCGGCGGCGGCAAAAAGCGCGGCCACCGTGTTTTCGGGTTGCGGGCGGCGCAGCCCGGCGACGCCCGCGCTGATGGTGACGGAAAGTCCTGGAAAGGGGGCGGGCGTGATGGGCGACGCGGCCACGGCGGCCACCATGCGGACGGCGATGTGCCGGGCGGCTTCCTGGTCGGCCCCGGCGAGTAACACGGCAAATTCCTCGCCCCCGAAGCGTCCGATGCGGTCGGAGGCGCGCAGGGCGGAGCGCAGGCGGGAGGCGACTTCCCGGAGCACGGCGTCGCCCGCGGCGTGACCGCGGGTGTCGTTGATCGTCTTGAAGTGGTCAATGTCGCACATGACGAGCGAGAGCGGGTGTCCGAGGAGGCGGGCGCGTTCGAGTTCGTCGGCGAGGAGTCGTTCAAATTCGTGCCGGTTGTTGAGCCCGGTGAGTGTGTCGTGCGTGGCACGGAGGCGCAGTTGCGCGAGCGTGTCGCCCAGACGCAGCGCGTAGCGGAGGGAGCGTTCGAGGGCGGCGGGGTTGATTTCGCCTTTCACGAGGTAGTCGAGTGCGCCGGAGTCGAGCGCCTCGGCATCGACGCGGGCGGAGGTTTCGGCGGTGAGAAACACGATGGGCGTGGGGCAGCCGCGCGCCATGGCTTCGCGCAGCAGGGCGAGGCCGTCGCGGGGGCCGAGTTGGTAGTCGAGGAGGCAGGCGGCAAATTCGCCGCTGAGCAGGCGGGTCAGGCCGCTTTCGTAGTCGGGTGCCCATTCGACGACAAATCGTTCGCGGCGGAAGGCGGTGAACATTTGCGCAATCACGCGTGATTGCAGGCGGTCATCGTCGATGAGGAGAACTTTTCGCATGGGCGGCGGCTTGGGCGCTGATCCCGGAGGGAAGTTCCCGCGCGGCGCGGTTTGCGCGGACGCGCGGGCGGGGCCGGGCGGGAGGCGTGTGTCGGCGGGTGTGGTAGGTGCTGGTTCGTGTGGTAGTGGAGCGGACTATGCGTAGTTGCGCCGGAAGGGCAAGTTCTCGCCTTTTCGGGGAGAGTGGTTTGCGTGTCGGGCATGAGATTTTCCTTAGCCGTCCTGTTGATGTTGAGTGCGCTGGTTGCCCGGCCTGTTGTGTCCGCTCAGGCGGGGGGGGAGGGGGGGGCTTTGCCGACGTTGCCGGCGTTGTTGCAGGAGCGCACGCGGGCGCTCGTGGCGGTGGAGTTTTTTACCGAGACGGAACTGGACCGGCGCCCCACGATCGCCAATGGCGTGGTCGTCGATGCGGCGGCGGGCACGATCGTGCTGCCTTCGCAAGTCATCAATATGCGCACCTCGCCCTCGCAACTCAAAGACTTCCGCGTCTATCTGCCGGGCCGTTCCACCAACAACTACGCCAAGGGCGAATACTTGGGACAGGACCCGTTGAGCGGGTGGCATTTCGTGCGGGTGGAGGAGAAGCTGCGCGCGCAACTAACGCCGGTCACGGCGTTCGTCGCCAAGGCGGCGGCGGGCGCGGAACCGGCGGCGGGTGAGGAGTTTTGGGGGATCGGGTTGCGGGGCAAGGACGAGGACTTTTTGCCGTATTTTCTGGCGGGGCACGTGTCGTTGATCCAGTCGCTGCCGGATCGCACGGCGATTGCGTTGTCCGAGGTCACGGCACCGGGGTTGCCGGTGTTTGACCGCGAGGGGCATTTTGCAGGACTGGGGATCGGGGGCTTCGGGGCCACGTATTTGCAATTTTCGCGCACCGAGCGCGGCAGTCCCGTCATGCTGATGAACGTGGAGGAAACGGCGGTGTTTCAACTCGCGGCCGACGTGCTGCCCAAACTGGGGCGCGTGCCGGCATCGGTGGACGGCAGGCCGATTCCGACGTTGGGCGTCTATGGATTGCAGCCGATGGACCCGGAGGTGGCGGCCTTTCTCAAGTTGGACAACCAGTCGGGTTGCGTGGTGAGCGAAGTGCTCGACGGCGGACCGGCGGAAGCGGCGGGAATGAAGGACCGCGACATCATCGTGGCGCTGGACGGCAAACCTCTGCCACGTTTCAAACCCGACAGCGTGGTGGTATCCTACATTGACCGCGAGGTGGCGCGTCGCACGCCCGGCGAGAAGGTTCCCGTGACGGTGTTGCGCGGCACGGAGCGCGTGGAGTTAATCGTGACGCTGGGCGAGGAGCCGAAGCTGCAACGCGAGGCGGAGCGGAAATATTTTGAGCGGCTGGGGCTGACGGTGCGCGAGTTTGTGTTTGGCGACGGCGTGGTGCGCCGGATCAAACGTGCGGAACAGCGTGGGGTGATCGCCTATTTTGTAAAAAACAACGGCCTCACGGCCACCGCCGGGCTGCGTCCCGATGACTGGATACAGGAAGTGGACGGGGTGGTCATCAAAACTTACGCCGAGGCGGTCGAGAAACTGGCGGCAATCGAGGCCGACACGAGCCGCGGCGAATTTGTGCTCCTCACCAGTCGCGGCGGCGAGACAGCGGTGCTGCGCGTGAAGTTGAAGTAACTGATATTACGCAGGAGTCGGCAGGGAGCGGCGGCATCCTCCCGCCGGTTCGAAGTGGCGCGGGCGTCCCGCCCGCAATCCAGCCTGCTGCGCGAAGCGCCGCACTCCATAAAAGTCACCGCGCTTCGCGCTATAGACAAGATGGCAGGCGGGACGCCTGCGCTACATCGGAATGCGGGCGTTTGGCAGAAAAAACCCGCGCCACGTGCCGGCAGGATGCCGGCGGTCCCAGGCGCTGCCGCGCCGGACTCAGCGGGTTTGCTCGATGGGCATTTCGTGGAGGATGAGTTCGGGGTTCTTCTCCACAAAATAATGCATGCTCCAGTCGTTGGGGAAGAGGACGATGGGATGGTCGAATTTATCGACGCCGAAACTCACTCCGCTCGCCACGATGATGGCGTTGGGGTTTTCAAGGGCGGGATGCGGTTCGATCCAGCGCATCATCGTCCATGGGGTGGTTTCGAGGCGGGAGTCGGCGTTGTATTCGCTTTTGAGGCGGTACTGCACGACTTCGAACTGCAGGGGACCAACCGCCGCAAGGAGCGTGGAGCCGGGGGGGGCGTTGCGGGGTTGGAAGGATTGAACAACGCCTTCTTGCAAGAGTTGTTCGAGTCCGGCGCGGTATTTTTTGGCGTCGGCTGAAACGGGGTTGCTGATGTAGGCGAAGACTTCGGAGGGGAAGCGGGGGATTTCGTCGTAAGCAATGCTGCGGTCTTCTGTAAGGGTGTCGCCAATACCAAATTCGCTGTGGCCAACGAGGCCAATGACGTCGCCGGGCCAGGCTTCATCAACGGTTTCGCGGTCCTGACCGAAGAGCTTGTGCGAGGAGGAGAGGCGGACGTTTTTGCCGGTGCGTTGGTGGGTGACAACCATGTCGCGCGTGAACTTGCCGGAGCATACGCGAATGAAGGCAATGCGGTCGCGGTGCTTGGGGTCCATGTTGGCTTGGATCTTGAAGACGAAGCCGGAAAATTTGTCGTGGGTGACGGGGATTTCGCGGGCGTCGGTCGGGGTGGGTAGTCCGGGAACGGATACAGTGACGGAGCGGCGCGTGGTCGGGGGGATGGAGTTTTTTAAGAAGCCTTCGAGGAGGAGGCCGACGCCGAAGTTGTTGATGGCGGAGCCGAAGAAGACGGGGGTTTGTTTGCCGGCGTGGATGGCGGCGAGGTCAAAGGGGGCGCTGGCGCCGTCGAGCATTTCGATTTGTTCGGCGGCTTCGGCGTAGGTGTGGTCGTCGAGTTTGGCGCGCACGGCGGGGTCGTCGAGGCCGGTGACTTGGACGGGGGCTTGATAGGCACCGTTGGGGACGCGTTCGAAGAGGTGGACTTGCTTGCTGCGGCGGTCGTAAACGCCGCGGAAGGAGGGGCCGTTGCCGAGGGGCCAGGTGAGGGGGCAGGGGGAGAGGCCGAGAACGCGTTCGAGTTCGTCGATGAGGTCGATGGGGTTGAGCGTGGGGCGGTCGCACTTGTTGATGAAGGTCATGATGGGCACGCCGCGGCGGCGGCAGACTTCGAAGAGTTTGCGGGTCTGGGGTTCGATGCCTTTGCCGGCGTCGATGACCATGAGGGCGGCATCGACGGCGGTGAGGACGCGGTAGGTGTCTTCCGAGAAGTCTTTGTGGCCGGGGGTGTCGAGGAGGTTGACGGCGTAGCCTTGGTAATCGAATTGGAGGACGGTGCTGGAGACGGAGATGCCGCGTTGTTTTTCGAGTTCCATCCAGTCGGAGGTGGTGGCGCGTTGGTTTTTGCGCGCGGTGACGGTGCCGGCGAGGTGAATGGCGTTGCCGTAGAGGAGGAATTTTTCGGTGAGGGTGGTCTTGCCGGCGTCGGGGTGCGAGATGATGGCAAAGGTGCGGCGGCGGGCGATTTCTTGGGAGGATGTCATGCGTGGGTGGATACCTTCACTTGTAGGAGGTGCGGGCTTCGAGGGCGCTTTTGAGGGTGACGGAGTCGGCGTAGAGAACGCCGGCGCCGCTGGGAAGGCCGAAGCCGATGCGAGTGATTTTGAGCGCGGGCTGGAGGGTGGTGAGTTGTTGCGTGAGGAAGTGGCAGGTGGCTTCGCCTTCGACGTCGTTGGAGAGGGCGAGGATGAGTTCGTGAATGTCTCCGCGTTGCACGCGGTCGGCGAGGGGGGCGTAGTTGAGGTCGTCGGGGCCGACGCCGTTGATGGGGGAGAGTTTGCCGTGGAGGACGTGGTAGTGGCCGCGGTAGGCGGCGGAGCGTTCCATGGCGACGAGGTCGGGGACGTGCTCGACGACGCACACGATGGCGGGGTCGCGCGTGGGGTCGGCGCAGAGGGGGCAGAGGTCGGTTTCAGCGAGGTTGCCGCAGCGGGTGCAGCGGCGCACGGTGCGGGCGGCGTCTTCCAGGGCTTGCACGAGCGCGGGGAGGCGGGCGGGTTTTTCCACGAGGAGGTGCAGGGCAATGCGTTCCGCCGACCGGTAGCCGAGGCCGGGGAGTTGCTTGAGTTGCTGCTGCAAGCGTTCGTAGGTGGTCATGGGTGCGACTGCAAAAAGGGGCGGAGGCGGGAGGGCGGGCCTCGCGCTTCCGGGAGTCGGATGGGCGCGGCTGCGCCGCGTCTGGCGGGTCGGGAGACCCGCCCTCCTTGTTTTTTAGAACAGCCCAGGCATGGCGAAGCCGGAGGTGACTTTGCCCATTTCGGCTTCGCTGTAGTCCTTGGCCTGACGGGCGGCGTCTTGGATGGCGGCAAGGAGGGTGTCGGAGACGACGGTGGCGTCTTCTTTCAAAAATTCGGGATCAATCTTGAGCGAGAGGAACTGGCCGGAGCCGTTGATCTTGACCTGCACGGCGCCGCCGCCGCTGGTGATGTCGAATTCCTTGGATCCGATCTCGGTTTGGAGCGTCTCGATTTGACGCTGCATTTTCTGTGCTTGTTTGAGGAGTTTGCCTACGCCGGCCATATGCTGGAGGTGGGTTGCGGGTTATTGTTTGGATGGATGCAATCAGTGTGAGGGACCATGGCGGCAATGCGCGGGACAATCTTCAAGCTCCATTTTCCTCCTCGCCTGACGCGGACGGGCGGGCTCTGCTGGCGGGCGTTTTTTCCTTTTTCCCAATCATGATACACCCGACTGCCATTGTTGAGGACGGCGTTGTCCTCGGTGAGAACTGTAATATCCGCGAAGGCGTGATCCTGCGCCGCGGCGTGGTTCTGGGGGCACGCGTCACGGTGCATCCTTACGCGGTGATCGGGGGGGAACCGCAGGATTTGAAGTTTGATCCGTCGGTGAAGTCGGGCGTGCGGATTGGTGACGACACGACGGTCCGCGAGCATGTGACGATTAACAGCGCCACGCGGGAGGGGGGGCATACGGTGATTGGCTCCCATTGCCTGATCATGGCGGATGCACACGTGGCGCACGATTGTGTGATCGGCAATCATGTGATTCTGGCCAATTCGGTGCTGCTGGCCGGGCATATCCACGTGGAGGATCATGTGTTCATCGGGGGGGGGGCGGGGTTGCATCAATTTGGCAGGGTGGGGGAGGGGGCGATGGTGGCAGGCGGGGCGCGGATCGCGCTCGACATCCCTCCGTGCGTCATGGTGGCCGAGCGCAATGAGGTGATCGGTCTCAACTTGGTGGGGCTGCGCCGTCGGGGGGTGGCAGCCGAGGTGGTGCGCGAGATGAAGGATGCGTTTCGCGCCGTGTATTACACGCAGGGCAACATCCGCGAGGTGGCGCTGGCGTTGCTGGGAGATGCGCGTTCGCGTGAGGCGCGGAGTTTTCTTGAGTTTTTCACGCAGGGCAAGCGGGGCATCGCCCGGCCTTCGCGCGAGATGATCGAGGCAACGGCTGAGTTGTAGGCGGGGCGGCGGCTTCGCCGAACGTCGAACATCCAACATCCAATGTCGGAATGGAACAGGGGGGGGGGGGAATTAGGAAGTAGAAATTAGGAATTAGAAAGTGGGGACGCAGGCCTTTGGCAGTCGATGCGCGGAGGTGGTTTGCTGGATCGTTTTCTTAATTTTTAATTCCTAACTTCTAGAGCGTGTAGTCACGAGATAAGATTGACTGAGTTTTTTTGTGATGGAGAATGTCAGCATGGCGAAAGATCAACACCGTCACGACATTTCGGACCGAGTTTGGAGCGTTCTGGAGCCGCTGCTACCTGGAAGGAAAGGAGCGTGGGGAGGGGTGGCGGAGGACAACCGCAAGTTCCTCAACGCGGTTCTGTGGATTTTACGCACTGGTGCGCCTTGGAGGGATCTTCCAGAGGATTACGGAGGGTGGAGCAACACGCACAGGCGTTTTTGTCGCTGGAGAGACAAGGGGCATTGGGAGCGCCTGTTGTCGGAACTGATGAACGAGCCCGATTTTGAGTGGCTGATGATTGATGCCAGTCATGTCAAAATCCATCCGCATGCGGCGGGAGCCAGAGGTGGAAACGAGGCGATCGGTCTGACAAAAGGGGGCGAAACACCAAACTACATTTGGCCGTGGATGCGCATGGTATGCCGGTGCGAGTCATTGTTACAGCGGGTTCCACGGCTGATTGCACACAGGCTGGCAGGTTGATTGAAGGCATTGCCGCAGACCATCTGATCGCCGACAAGGGATATGACACCAACGCCATCATCGAAATGGCGCAGGCCGCAGGCATCTGCCCGCAGATTCCTCCAAAGACCAATCGCATAGAACAACGCGAATATGACCCTTATCTTTATCGGATCAGGCATCTGGTAGAAAATGCATTCCTACGACTCAAGCAATGGCGCGGCATCGCAACCCGATACGCAAAACGAGCCTCCTCTTTCCTCGCTGCCGTCCAATTCAGGTGTGCCATTCTCTGGGCTTCAATCTCGTGACTACACGCTCTAATTTATCCCGCGTCTCCGCGTGAGATCTTTTAACTCGTCACGAGGTCTGCGGGCGTTTTGCCGGGGACGGGCGTGGAGGTCAGCGGGTAGCGGTAGGTGTGCCCCTCGTAGTTGCGGAAGATCACTTCGTCGTCGGTGATTTTTTCCACGTAGTCAGGGTTCATCGGCACTTTGCCGCCGCCGCCGGGGGCGTCGATGACGTATTGGGGAATCGCATACCCAGTGGTGTGGCCGCGCAGGTTTTTGATGATTTCGAGGCCGCGGCGGACATCGACTTTGAAGTGCGAGCCGCCGGTGATGAGGTCCATCTGGTAAAGGTAATAGGGGCGCACTCTCATGCGGAGGAGGCGGTGGACGAGGGCACGCATGGTGTCGGGGTCGTCGTTGACGCCGCGAAGGAGGACGCTCTGGTTGCCGAGGGGGACGCCGGCATAGGAGAGGCGTTCGCAGGCGGCGCGCAGTTCTTCGGTGCATTCGTGGGGGTGGTTGACGTGAATGCTCATCCAGATGGGGCCGTGCTTCTTAAAAACTTCGCAGAGTTCGGGCGTGATGCGCTGGGGCATGAAGACAGGGATGCGCGAGCCGATGCGAATGAACTCAACGTGAGGGATGGCGCGGAGGCGTCCGAGGAGGTGGTCGAGCTTGCGGTCGGAGAGGAGGAGGGGGTCGCCGCCGGAGAGGAGGACGTCGCGGACTTCGGAATGTGATTCGATGTAACGGAGTCCTTGTTCGTATTCGGGGTGGAAGTTGTAGTCCTGAGCGTTGGATACGAGGCGGCTGCGGGTGCAGTAGCGGCAGTAGCTGGCGCAGCGGTCGGTGACGAGGAAGAGGACGCGGTCGGGGTAGCGGTGAACGAGGCCGGGGACGGGGGAGTGTTCGTCTTCGCCGAGCGAGTCGAGCATTTCTTCGGCGTGGAGCTGGCTTTCGCCGGCGCGGGGGATGACTTGGAGGCGGAGGGGGTCGGCGGGGTTGTCGCGGTCGATGAGGTTGAAAAAATAGGGGGTGATCGCGAGCGAGAGTTTGTTGCCGGCGAAGAGGACGCCTGCGCGTTCGTCGGGGGTGAGCGTCATGTAGCGCTCAAGGTCTTCGAGCCGGGTGAGACGGTTGCGGAGTTGCCAGGTCCAGGTTTGCCATTCGGAGGCGGGAATGTGCTGCCAGAGGCCCTGGCCTTGGAACCAGGCGGTGCGGTCTTCGGTGTAGGGCATCGGTGGATTTGGATGAGATCGGCTCGGAATTTTAATGAAGCGCGAAAACTAGGGCGGCGGGAAGCGCTGTCAAATAGTGGGACAACTTGATTTGTGACGAGAGTCCGGGTGAGAGTGCCGTTTCGTAATCAAATCATGGGGAGGTTCTAAAAATTGCACAGAAGGTAACGAAGACAACGAAGACAACCAATCGAGATGGAACTTTTGTTTTTAACAATCTATTGAAGATAAATAAATTAAAGGGAGCTTCTGAAATTAAACAGAGGACGCAGAGGGAACACAGAGAGCAGTGAGGGAACAAAGACTGCTGACGTCTCAAAAAATTCCCCAGTCTATTGCCTAATAATGGAAAGTGGGGTTTCTAAAAAATGTGCATGCGTCGTTTTGACCTCCCCAAACTCTGTGCAATCTCAGCGTCCTCTGTGTAATTTCTCAATCTTTAGGACTTCCCTAAAACACATTATGCTTCCTGTCTTTATCTTCGTTTTCTTGGTTATCTTCTGTGCAAAAATGAATTTTCAGAACCTCCCCATGGTTATTCAACCCACTCTCCATTTATGAGCAAAATCCAATACTGGCTGGTGAAACAGGAACCGGAATCCTATGCGTGGGAGACGTTTGTCCGCGATGGGCGCACGACATGGGACGGGGTGCGCAATTTCCAGGCGCGCAACAATCTGAAGGCAATGCGCGAGGGGGACCGGGTGTTGTTCTACGCGAGCGTCTCGACCAAGGCGGTGCTGGGCACGGCGCGGGTGAGCCGGACGGCGTTTCCGGACCCGACGGTGGATGCGGACGAGGCGCGGTCGGGTGGCAGGGAGGGCTGGCTGGCGGTGGAGTTGGAGGCGGGGCAGGCGCTGGCGAAGCCGGTGACGTTGGAGGCGATCAAGGCCGAGGCGTCTCTGACGGACATCGCGTTGCTCAGGCAGAGCCGGTTGTCGGTGATGCCGCTGACACGCGAGGAGTTTGAAACCATCGTGGCACTGGGGAAGTGAAACCACTCACGCGTCTCCGTGCCCTCCGCGCCCTGCGTGAGTCCATTCTCCTATGGTTCGAGCTCGGTTTCGTCGTGATTCTCAATTTCGACGGCGGCTTTCTTGGCCGCCTTGATTGCCGCGATCGTGCCGGTGATGGCGGGAGCATCGATCACGATGCGAAATCCGATGTGACGGGAGCGTTCGTTTTTGGGGAGCCTGCCTTTGGGCGGCGCGGCGGGAGTGAGAGTCTCGGGTGCGTCGAGATAGCTGCCGCCGATGTGCGTGGCGTCTTTGTCGTCGGCGGAGGAGGCCAGCCATTCGGCGACGTTGCCGAGAAGGTCATGGATTCCGTAATCGTTGGAGGCGAGCGAGCCGGCCTCGCCGGTGCTTGGCGGGGAGGAATCTTTGGCGCGTATGCCGCCCGGACCTCCTTTGAGCGCGGCCAGGTATTCGGCTTCGGTGGGGAGGCGCACTTTCACGCCCATGATCCAACTGAGTCGTGAGCAGAATTCGATCGCTTCGTTCCAACTGACAGACTCGACCGGGAGGGTGCTTCCGGCGACGCGGTTGCGGCTGGGGTTGGTGTTCATGACCTGCTCATAGAGGTGCTGCGTTACTTCGGTGCTGCCAAATTGCAGGGTGGCGAGACCGGGAACCAAGGCGATCCGTGTATAGACGGCGTCCTGGAGGTCGCTGAGACTGACTTTCTTGACGTTGAGGTAGGCGAGTTTGAGCTTGCGCGCGGGGTTCTGGAGGCGGCTGCGGGGGTAGGCGGTTTCGAGTTTCTCGATGAGGGCGATGGCGGTGGCGAGTTGTTCCTGGGCAACGACGACGTGGCGGCGGGAGAGGGCTTCGGCGATGGTGGGTTCGAGGGCGGTGAGCTGGTGATCGATGTCGCGGGAGAGGGCGGTTTGTTGCTTGGTTTCAAATTCTTCGACGCGAGGCGAGGACACGAAACGGCTGCGGGGGTAGGCGGTGTTGATCTCGCGCTGGCGGGCGGCGGCCTGGGCATAGAGGTCGGCAGCCTTGGGGTAGTCGGCAATGAGTTCGGCTTCGGCGGCGGCTTTTTCGAGTTTTTCCACTTCGATGATGGCATCGGTGGCGTTGAGGGAGGCGATTTCGCCGTCGAGTTTTTCGAGTGCCTGAATGTCGGTGTAGCGGGTGCGGGGAGAGTCGTAGTTGATCTTGGCCTGGAGGTCGCGGGCGGCGGTGAGGCTGGTGAGGGCGTCCTGCCAGCGTTTTTCCTTTAGGGCGGCGCGGTAGTTTTCGAGAGCCGCTTCTTTTTGTTTGTTGATGGGGGCGACTTCAATGGCGGCTATGGCGGTGGCGAGGGAGGTTTCGCGGAGGTAGTTTTTATATTGGGTGGCGGCTTGGGTGCCGTTGATCTCGCGCTGGAGGCGGAGGGCTTCAGTGAGGTCGGCGAGGGCCTGGGTGCTGTCTCCGCGCTCGGCGGCGGCGGTGCCTTCGCGTTCGAGTTGCGCGATGCGGGTGAGGCTGTCTTTGGCGCGGGCGGAGTCGCGCTTGATTTCGAGTTGCCGGAGCCGGCTGGCTTGTTCGTAGCTGGAAAGGGGGAGGCGGCGGACGAGTTCGCGTTGTTTTTCGACGGCGTTTTCGAGCGCGGCGAGTGCTTCGGGGGTTTGGAGTCCGGCGGCGGCAACTTGCTGGTATTGTTTTTCCAAATCATCGACTTGCTGGCTCAACTCAGTGAGGGCGGGGTCGTTGACGTTGTCCGTTTTGGGAAGGTCATCCGTGATGCGGCGTGGGCCGGCGGTCGCAAGCAGGTAGTAGATGACCCCAAGAAGAATGAGTCCCAAGGCGATGAGGAGGAACTTGGAGATTTTGTGTAAATAGGATGCAAGCCTGCGTTTGAAGTGGGATGTCTTCATGAAAAGGGAGGGAAGGGGGTTGAGCGAAAAGATAATTGTTGTCGAATGCAATGTCGGGTGTGCCGGATGGAGGCGGGATTTGCAGGAAATTCGAGGTGCATCCTCGACAACGGGGGCGGCTTCTCGTTTTTCAGGCGTCGTGAGCATCGAACACCTCGTCATCCTCGCCCCCGGTTTGCTGGGGGGCTCCGTGGCCATGGCGGCACGCGCCCGCGGACTGGCCCGGCGCATCACCCTGTGGTCGCGCCGACCGGAGACACGCGCGGAGTTGAGGTGCCAGCCTTGGTGCGACGCCGTGGCGGCGACGCCGGAGGAGGCGGTGCGCGAGGCGGGAGGGAGCGGCGGAGGGGGCGGGAGGTCGCTGGTGGTGCTGGCTGCCCCGGTGGAGGCGATCATCGAACTGGCCGGACGGATCGCGCCTCATGTGCCCGCAGGGACGTGGGTGACGGACGTGGGCAGTGTGAAGGCACGGGTGTGCCGCGAGGCGGCGGCGGCGTTGCAAGAGGCGGCGCGCGGCGCGGGCTCCGGGCGCGAGGCGGTGTTTGTCGGGTCGCATCCGATGGCCGGTGGCGAGAAGACGGGCTGGATTCACGGGAGCGCGACCTTGTTTGAAAAACGGATGTGCTTTGTGACGCCGTTGCCGGGCACGCCTGATGAGGCGGTTCGCGGAGTGAGCCAGTTCTGGCGGGATGCGGGGAGCACGGTGACCACCTTGCCACCCGAGCAGCACGACGAGGTGGTGGCGCACATCAGTCACATGCCGCAGGCCGTGGCCACGGTGCTGGCGAATGCGCTGGCGGGACGCCCCGGCGAGTGGCGGCATCTGGCGGGCAACGGCCTGCGCGACACGACCCGGATCGCCGCCAGTGATGCGACGATGTGGGTGGAGATTTTTCAGCAAAATCGCGACCCGGTGCTGCGCGCGCTGGAGCGGTTTCAAACGCAGTTGCAGGACTTTCAGGCGGCGCTGGCCAGCCACGACTGGAACGCCGTCCGGCAGCAACTGGAGCAGGGCAAGGCGTGGCGCGACGGGTTCCGTCCGCAATGAGCGCTGCGCTGGCAACAACGGGCAAGCACCCTGCAACGACCATGATGACCGTTGGCGTTCATCCGCTCGCTGGCTTTGACAAACTCCTGCACTACCGCGCGCCGGAGTCTCTGCGCGAACAGGCGCAGGTCGGGATGCTGGTGCGCGTGCCGATCCTCAATGGTCTGCGACTCGGCATCGTCGGCGAGATGCTGGAGATCGGAGAGGGGGGGGGGGGGCTGGATTTTCCGGTCGAAAAACTCAAAACGCTCTCCGCCTTCGTGTATCCATTCCCCGCGTTGCCGCCCGACTTGTTGCAACTGGCGCGTTGGATGGCGGGCTATTACGCCGCGCCGCTCGACGGAATCATCGAAACAATGTTGCCTGCCGCCGTGCGCCACGCCGCGGGTTTGAAATACGAAAAATATCTCTCCCTCGCCGCGCCTCCCTCCCCCCCCCCCCCCCCCCCCGGCCACGTCCGCCGCGCCGCTCGATGCGGAGGAATTTGCGCGGCTCGAACACCGCGCCCCCGCGCAAGCGAAGTTGTATCGGTTTCTTCGTGACCAATTTCGCCCGCAAAAAAAGTCCCTCGTTCTCTCGCGCCTCGGCATCACGGCGGCGGCATGCAACGCGCTCGTGAAACGCGGCCTGATCCGCGAAGAAACGCGCCGCGTGGAACGCGTTGCCTATGCCGACGACTGGGCAACTGGCGAGTCCGTGGCCGCGCTCCCGCACAATCTCAACGACGAACAACAAACCGCTGCAGACGCCCTGCGCGCCTCGCTCGCCGCGCGTCAGTTTGGCGTCACACTGCTGCACGGCGTCACTGGCTCGGGCAAAACCGAGGTGTATTTACGCGCCGTGCACGACGCCTTGGCGGATGGCGGCGGCGTGGTGTTTCTCGTGCCCGAAGTCGCGCTCACCCCGCAGACCGTGGCGCGCTTGCGCGGACGCCTCGAAGCCATTGCGCCCGGCCACAACGTGGTCGTCTGGCATAGTCACCTCAGCGACGGCGAACGCATGGACGGCTGGCTCGCGCTCGCAACCGGCGAAGCGCGCGTGGTCGTGGGGGCGCGCTCCGCCATTTTTGCCCCCGTGCGCAATCTCCGCCTCATCGTCGTCGATGAAGAACACGAGCCCGCCTACAAGCAGGACGAAACACCGCGCTACCACGGACGCGACGTGGCCGTGATGCGCGCCAAACTCGCGGGCGCGCACTGTCTGCTCGGCTCCGCCACGCCCTCGCTCGAAACCCACGCCAACGCCAAGGCCGGAAAATATTCGCTGCTTCGCCTCACCAAACGCATCGACACACGCCAACTCCCGCACATCGAGATCGTGGACCTGCGCATCGAGGCCATGCAAAATCGCGGCTTCACGACGCTCTCCAAAAAACTCGTCAACGCCATGCAAGCGCGTTTCGAGCGGCGCGAGCAGACGATCCTCTTTCTCAACCGCCGCGGTTACTCCAGCGCCATGCAATGCCGCAAGTGCGGCCACGTCGAGGAGTGCCCGCATTGCAGCGTATCGCTGACCTATCATCGCAGCGACGAAACCCTGCGGTGTCATCTTTGTGGATACCAGAAAACCGCCCCGCTCGTGTGTCCCAACGCCACCTGTCGCGCGCCCGACATTCGCTGGCGCGGCATGGGCACGCAACGCGTCGAAGAAGCCGTGCGTCGCGTCCTTCCCCATGCGCGTATCGAAAGAATGGATGCAGACACGATGCAGAAAAAAAACCGCTTCCGTCAGCTCCTTTCCGAATTTCGCGCCGGCAAAATCGACCTCCTCGTTGGCACGCAGATGATCGGCAAGGGACTCGATTTTCCCAACGTCACGCTTGTTGGTCTCGTTGATGCGGACATCTCGATGCACATCCCCGATTTCCGCGCCAACGAACGCACCTTCCAACTTCTCGTGCAGGTGGCAGGCCGCGCCGGACGCGGCGACAGAGCCGGGGAAGTGATCGTGCAAACCTTCACGCCGCAGGCGGAGGCGATTCAGTTTTCGCGTCACGCCGATTACGATGGTTTTGCCGAGGCCGAACTCAAAATGCGCAACGCGTTCGGATATCCTCCCGCGCGGCATTTGATCCACCATTTGTTTCGCGGTCCTAATCCGGAAAAGCTGCAATTTTTTTCCGAACAATGGGCCAAGCTCGTCGAGAAGGAATTGGGTGCGCGGGTCGAATTGCGCGGCCCGTCGCCGTGTCCGATTGAAAAGATCAAGGACGAGTATCGTTACCAACTCTGGTATTTCACGAATGCGAATGTCAGCGCCATCGTCGCCGACCTCGCGCGTTTGCGCGCCACCTTCGCGTGGCCGGAGCAACTGGTGCAGGTGATCGACGTCGATCCGGTCAACTTGAGTTGATTTGGAGGGCGGGTCTCCCGACCTATACGCGCTAACATCTTTTCAATCGCCACGCATTTCTTGAGATTATTTCAGCAGAAAACAGCGATTTTTAGATTTAAAAGGCTGGTTTGAATCAAAAAATGAAGAAAAAAACGAAACATGTTAGCGCGTATAGGTCTCCTGACCCGCCAGACGCGGCTTTGCCGCGCCCATCCGAAATATCTCACGCGGAGCCGCGGAGAAGAAAACAGCAGGATTTCCCGCAACGGCGCGACGGATGCCACGCTGAGGGGGTACCCGCAGGCTGATGGCGTTGCGCCCGTTGCGCCGTAGCGGGAAATTTTGATTACTTCGGTTTTGGCGCAGCCCTTGGAGGGCGGGTCTCCCGACCTATACGCGCTAACATGTTGTCTTTACATGGGAGGAGGAAACGGGTAGATAGGTGGGATGAAAAAGACATGGATGACGGAAGAGTGGGGGCTGGTGAAGGGGCTGCTGCCGGAAGGGTGGGAGGTGGCGGCCAGGGAGCAAGGAGCGTTCAAGCAGGCCAAGGGGATAAGAACGGCGGAGGAGTTGCTCAGGCTGATATTGATGCACGCTGGGAGCGGGCTGTCGTTGAGGCATGCGGTGGCGAGGGGGGCGGCGGCAGGGTTGCCGGAGGTCTCGGATGTGGCGTTGCTCAAGAGGCTGAGGAACGCGGAGGGTTGGCTGAGGTGGATGAGCGTAAGGTTGCTTGAGCAGCAGGCCGGACAGCCGAGGTGGTCGAGATTGCCGGAAGGGTGGACGGCGGTGGCGGTGGACAGCACGACCATAGAGGAATCCGGAGCAAGCGGAACGGACTGGAGACTGCATTATGCGATCGGACTGCCCAGCCTGTTTTGCGAACAGGCCGAACTGACCGACAACAAGGGGGGCGAAAGTCTGTGCCGTTACAAGGTGCGCAAGGGGGATTTGTTTTTGGGCGACCGGAATTTTTGCCGAGCCCCGCAGATCAGGCATGTGATGGATCATCAGGGGGCGGTCCTGTTACGCTGGCACAGCACCAGTCTGCCCTTGTTTGACCAGCAGGGGCATGCGCTGGACGTTCCCGCATGGCTGGCCCAGTTGCGTTCCCGTCAGTGCTCCGAACTGCCCGTCTTCCTCAAGGACGGCACCGCCTTGCGCCTGTGCGCCCTTCGCGTCAGCCCACAGGCCGCCCAACGCGAACGAGCCAAAATCAGGCTCAGCGCCAAAAAAAACGGCCGCAAACCCTCCTGCCAGTGCCTGTGCATGGCTGATTACATTGTCGTTGTCACTTCCCTGCCCTCCTCTTGCCTGGACTCCCGCGGCATCCTCCAACTCTACCGCCTGCGCTGGCAGATCGAACTGGCTTTCAAACGCCTCAAATCACTCCTGAACACTGGCCACGTCCCAAAAAAAGACCCCCTCAGCTCCCGCTCATGGCTCCAAGCCAAATTACTCACCTGCTTGCTCATCGAAAAATCCCTCCTCCAATCAGAGGTTTTTTCCCCCTGGGGATTCATCCTCCCTGACTAACTCCAGATGGACTGAGTTTGTCTTCGCTCGCGATTGTCTCCTCTCTTGTCTGGCCATCCCTCTCTCCCTAAGCCTCTTCCTTCTCTGCGGCCATCGCCTACGCGGTTCCCTCGGCTACCCTCCTCGCAAGCGCATCCCCCACCGTATCCTCATCAAATCTTAACATGTTAGCGCTTATAGGTCTCCCGACCCGCCAGACGCGGCGCAGCCGCGCCCATCCGGGATCGGAAGGGCGGCGTTGCACGCCGTCGGCGGGTCGGGAGACCTATACGCGCTAACATGTTTCGTTTTTTTCTTCATTTTTTGATTCAAACCAGCCTTTTAAATCTAAAAATCGCTGTTTTCTGCTGAAATAATCTCAAGAAATGCGTGGCGATTGAAAAGATGTTAGCGCGTATAGGTCTCCCGACCCGCCAGACGCGGCGTAGCCGCGCCCATCCGGGATCGGAAGGGCGGCGTTGCACGCCGTCGGCGGGTCGGGAGACCCGCCCTCCAAAGGTCACCGCACTTCGACGCGGTGGTGGCCGCTCCATTCGCCGATGATGTGGAGTCGGCGTCCGTGGCGGGTTGCCTCAACGGAGCGTCCGTCGATTTGGACGGAGTTGTTACCGATGGCCGGGAGTTCAAGTCGGGCGCTGGTGCCGGGTGGAAGAGAGAAGGTGAGCGTGAAGGCGGCAGCGTCTTTCCGCCACTCAACCTCGACGGAACCCAGAGGTGTCGGGATCTTGCCGGAACAGGACGCGAGCGGGCCGGTGTGGGGGCGGATGCGGATGCGTTTCCAGCCGGGCGCGTCAGACTGCACACCGACGACGTAGCGCGGCAGCAGGTTGGCGGGCGCGGCACCCCAGGCGTGATTCCAGTCTTGGTTGGGTTTGTAGTGCTGGTCCCAGGCTTCCCATGTGAGCGTGGCACCGCTTTCGATCATGTGTTTCCAACTGCGGTCTCCGTCGGCAGTGATGAGGGCAAAGGCGGTTTCGTCGGCGTCGTTTTCGAAGAGGGTTTCGAGCAGGTATTGCGCGGCATAAACGGAGCAGGCCATGCCTTTGCCAGTGAGAAAGGCGACGAGGGCGTCGCGGTGTTGCGCAGGCGCGAGGCCGAAGGCGAGGGGGAAGAGGTTGGCATGGAGTGAGGCGTGGTCGGTGCCTTCGCCGTCGCGGTAGAGGCCGCGGGCGGGATCGAAGAGGTGGCGTTGGAAGGCTGCGCCGGTGGTGCGGGCGCGCGCATCGAAGGCGTCGGCGTCGGCGGTTTTGCCGAGGGCGCGGGCGAGTTCGGACATGAGGGCGAGGGCGCGCAGATGGAAGGCGTTGACCACGGTGTTGACGGGCGTGAACACGTAGCCGTCACGTTCGCCTGGGGGCCAGTCAACGATGTCGTTTTTGATTTGGTCGGGGTTGCTGGCAATGAGGCCATCGGGCCGGGCGCGTTCGAGGAGAAGTTTTGTTTTGAGGGATTCGTAGCGGGCGGCAACCCAAGTGGTGTCGCCGGTGTGGCGCCAGTCGGCGTGGGCAACGAACACCATGTGCGGAGCCCATTCCGTGGACCGGGTGGGGCGTTGCATCAGGTAGTCAAAGGTGTCGCGCGGCATGCTGAAATCGTGGTCGCAGGCGTAGTGGCTGAGCTGGTTGAGGTAAGTGTCGGCCTCGTAGGGGCGACGTTCGCGGTCGCCGTCAACATACACGCCAGCGAAGGTGGTGGCCTTGATGGTGTAGCGGCAGAGTTCCCAAATGCGGTCGAGCAGGGGATTGGAGGAGGCAAAGGCGGCGGCGCTGTCGTCCCAGGTTTTGGTGTAGATTGAGCGGCGGCGGACGACGGGCGGCGCGGCGTCTGCGGGCCATCCTTCGATCTCGACCCAGCGGAAGGGCAGCACAATGCCCCACTCGGGTGGGAGAAGGACGGCGAGTTCGTTGGTGTTTCTTTCGTCGGCGGAGGTTTCGATGACGAGGGGGAGGGGGGGGGAGGGGAGGGCGTCGCCGTCGAGGGTGACGGTGGTGCTTTGATAGCGCACGGAGCCGGGCGGCTGGCGGTCGATGCGTCCGTTGGCGAAGGCTTCGCCAAAGTGCACGACGATTTTGCCTGTCACGCCAGCGGGCGGGGCGAATTCCAAGTTGCCGAAGGCCACGCGGCCGAAGTCGATCAGCAGAACGCCGGGGGCGGGCGTCGAGAGGCTTGCGGGTTTTTCAAGGAAGATGCCGCAGGGATGCACAGCAGGCATGACGCGTTCGGGTAGGGAGGGCGGAGTGTGTTCGGGAGCGGGAGCAGTGGCGGGTCGGGTCATGGGAAGCGAGGATGGAAGGGGAAAAACAAAATTTTGGAGTGCGGTGATTTATAGCCAATTTTGATGGGGCACTTTAGCACGCCGTCCTGCGTCACGTCAGGCGGCTGGTTTGCTGCTGAGCGCAGTTTGTTTCGTGCGTGTCTTTTTCTGGTGTCGGCGTTCGGCGGCGAGTTTGCGGCGGGTGATCCAGAGGTTGTGCTTCTGGCGTTCACGATGTTTTTTCACCATGTAGATCACGCCGCAGGCTCCGCAGACGACGCCGGGGACGAGGAGCGCGTTGTAATTGATCAGGTTGAACAATAGCGCCCCGGCTATGCCGCCCAGCGTGAAGCCGACCAGCAACGATAGGTGCAGGCGCACGCGGATCCATTCGACGGGCTGGCGGCGCAGGAGGTGCCCGAGGGCAATGCCGAGGTCGGTGACAATGCCGGTCATGTGCGTGGTGCGCACGATGGCTCCGCTGTAGGTGGTCGCCATGCCGTTTTGCAATCCGCAGGCGGTCGAGGCAAGGTAGTCGCCCGTGATGCTGCCGCGGTTGAGATACCATACGGCGAGAAAGAGCAACGCGGCTTCGCCAGTCAGAATCGCCCCGTAGCGGCGTCCGAGTTTGAGCGTGGTTTCGCGGAGGGTGTAGCTGCTGACGACGCACCCGATGAAAAAGAAAAAGACCACGCATAGCGCGTTGAACGCGCCGGGCAGGTTGTTGCGCGCAAATTGGGTGCCGACAAGTGTGAGCGTGCCGGTGAGGTGGGTGATCGCCTGATGGCCGAGTCCGAGCCAGCCAACGGCGTTGATGCAACCGGCGCCAAGGGTGAGCAAAAATCCTCCCAAGGCGATCCACGGTGGAAGGTACTTCGGCTTCATGGCCGGTTTGATGACGGTGAGTTTAGGTGATGCCACGGCTGGTTGGGCGGACATTGCAATCAGACTGCGGCAGCGGGGGCGTTCGACGCAACAGGGGTCAATTCGCGGGCGGCCTCGCGGAGATGTGTGGCGGTTGGGGTTTCTCCGGAGAGCCAGGCGCGCACGCGGGCGGCGAGAAATTGGATATAGGCCGGGGAATCGTTGAGGCAGGGAACGTGTTGAAAGGTTTCGCCGCCGGCGTGGAGAAACAATTCGCGTCCTGCCACGGCGATTTCCTCCAGGGTTTCCAGGCAGTCGGCGACAAAGGCGGGGGTGAGGACGACGATGCGCTTTTTGCCTTCGGCGGCGAGGCGCTTGAGTTCGTGGTCGGTATAGGGCGTGAGCCAGGGTTCGCCCGCCAGTCGCGATTGAAACGAGATGGACCATTTGCCGTCGGGCAGTCCGGCGCGGCGGACGAGGGCTTGCGTGGTCTTGGTGATTTGGGCGCGGTAACAGGTTTCCTGGATGGGGCTGCACGTGTTGCAACAATCAGGCACCGTCAGGCAGTGGGCTTTGCTCGAATCGGCTTTGCGCAGGTGGCGTTGCGGGATGCCGTGATAGGAAAAGAGGACGTGGTCAAAGGGAGGGGTGTTATTATTAAGCAGGAAGGGCCGGGAAACTTCGTGGAGTGCCGTGATGTAATCGTGATCCTGATAAAAGGGCCGCACGCATTGGATGCGCAGGGGGGGGGGGGGGGGGGGAGGGGCAATTTCAGTGTCGAGCAACATTGCTTTGTCGAACGCGGCTCCGGCTTGCGCGGCCAGACGGGCGGCCTCCTCGTAAACTTTCACCACCACGGTTTCCCACGAGGACATGGCGTAGTGCGGATATTGGGGAAACAACAACAGTTCCTCGACGCCGGCCTTGATAATGGTCTCCAGCACCGAGGCGATGGACGGACGTCCGTAGCGCATGGCGAGGAAAACGAGCGGCGGCGCGGCGGGATCGGCATCGTTATTGGCCGGGGGGGGGGAGGGGGGGGATGCGCGGAGCGCCTCGACGAGTTTTTTTTGCACGCTCTCCGACGTGACGACGAGAGGTGAGCCGGATTTGGTCCATATCTGCTGGTAGGCGTGGGCGGACTTGGGGGCGCGGAAGGGGGTGATAATGCCATTGACGAGCAGCCAGCGGAAGGGCTGGGCGGGCTTGTCGATGACGCGTTCGTCGCCGAGAAATTCGCGCAGGTAACGACGCACATCAGAGACTCGCGTGGAGTCGGGAGAACCGAGGTTGACGAGGAGGACGGCGCGCTTGGACATAGGACAAAGGTCCACGAGGCAGCACAAAGCCGGGCCTGTCAACGCGGGGCCGGGCGGAAATCAGGACGGAAATCGAACGATGACGACCAACCTCTTTCATGCCAGCGGCCAATGTGCGCAAGAATCTCAGAAAGGGATTGCGGGGGCCGGGAGGGGTTCTAGGTTTTCCCCTTTTCGACGGATGCAATCCCACGGACCGAAGCGCATTTACACCCCACAATCCCTTGAATTTTGGTTCACCCAACTGGAGCGCAATTGGGAGGAGTTCTTCACTCCCGCCCAACTCGAAGCCGGGCACCGGATCTACCGCGATGGAGAAGTCCGTGAACTGGAACTGACTCCCGGCGACGCCATCATTCATCGCCGCGTGGACAAGCGCGACGAATACACCGTCGTGGAATGCGGCCCCAAGGGACTTGCCGTTCGCTCCTCGACCGAGGATGCGGATTCCTCGCGCGCCCTGGCCGTGGCCGGTCTCCACGAGATCGAAGAGCTTGTGGCCGACGAAATCTCGCCGCTCCCCGAGACCGCGCCTCCCTTTCCCATGTCGTCAACGGCTCCCGCCGCGTCACCCAACGACAAGCCTGCCCCGGCCTCCGGCACGCCCTCCGATCCCGCATCGGGCGGGCCAGTCACCCCGCCCGTTGTATCCGTGGTCGTTTCATCGGACGGCAACGGCCACTCCAACAACGGCAACTCCTCCAACTCCAAAAAACCCTCCGCCAGCGCCACCCTTGCCAAGCCTGCGGCGAAGTCTTCCTCCAAGTCCGCCTCTGCCACCGAACCGCCTCCCGTTGCGGCAACCTCGCGGTCGGTCCCTGTCTCTTCCGCCACCGCCGCAGGCGGCGAAGCGCGCACGCTGTTGCTCTCGTTTACCACGCGGGCCGAAGGGCTGGCGTTCGAAGCCCATTGGGTGAATACCGACGGCACGCGCACTCCGGCGCTCGGTGTGGCCGCGCAATCCCAACAAACTCCCGCGCAGCCGCCCAGTTCAGCCGAGCGCGCCAAGCTCATCGGGCTCTCCGCCTACGCTCGTAAGGCGCACTTCGTCTTCTCGCAGGACCTTGGCGCCTACGTCCTCGCCTCGGTCGCGGAAGTGAAAAACTTCCTCAAGACCACGCTCCCCGCCTGGAACAAACTCGTGGAGACCGAGCTTTGCCCCATCACCGCCAACCTCCTCAGTACCTCGCGCGAAATCACCATCGAAGCCGTGGCCGTCCCGCACCGCCGGGGTGCTTCCAACCTCAGCGGCGGACTCGACTTGCGCTGGATATTCCGCGCCGGCGAGCACCTTCTTTCGGACGACGAAGTGGCCCTCGTCACGCGCACCGGAGGCAGCGCCCCGGCCATGCTGCCCGGCGTGGGCATCGTCACCCTGCCCGTTGAAAAACTCGCCTCCGTCGCCGCCTGGCAGCGCAGTGTCAAGGAAACCCGTCGCAGCGGCGAAGGCGACATCCCCCCCTACCTCCTTTTTTCCCTCTTCAACGACGCCCGCCTCACGCTCACTCTTTCGTCCGAACTCGAAGCCTGGCGCCAGAGCGTGCTGGAGCGCCCGGCCAGTTCGCCCGATCTGCCCGCCGTACTTCGTCCCTATCAGCGCCGCGGCGTCGAGTGGCTGCATCATCTTTGCGACAAAGGTTGCCACGGCCTGCTCGCCGACGAAATGGGCCTGGGCAAAACCCTGCAAATCATCGCCCTCCTCATGACGCGCCCTGTTGCGGGCGACGACGGCAAACCTCTGCCCACGCTCGTCGTATGCCCTGCCAGCGTCGTTCCCGTGTGGTGCGAGGAGATCGAACGCTTCTGGCCTGGCACCCGCGTCGAACTCCTGAAAAACGGCAACGACTTCAACGCCCGCCACACCACGCCGCCGCAGGTGTGGATCGCCAGCTTTACCCAACTGCGCAAACATCGCGCCCTGCTCGACGACCACCCCTTCGGTTACGCCGTGCTCGACGAAGGCCAGTTCATCAAAAACCCCGACGCCAAGGTCACCCAGACCTGTTTCGCCATCCGCGCGCGTCATCGTATCGTGCTTACGGGTACACCGCTGGAAAACCGCCAGCTCGATCTCTGGTCCATCTTCCGCTACCTGCTGCCCGGCCTCCTCGGCACGCGCCTCACCTTTGAGGCGGCGCTCGCCACCGATCATGCCGCCACCATGCAACGCCTGCGCACCCAACTTGCCCCCTTCATCCTCCGCCGCACCAAGGACGAAGTCGCGCAGGAACTCCCGCCCAAGGTCGAGATGGAGCTTATCTCCCCGCTCACCGAAATGCAGCGCACCGAATACGCCCGCATTTGTGCCGAGGGCCTGCAACGCCTCGGCGACGACGTGAGCGCGGCCATTCGAGAAAAATCCTTCGGCCTGCTCGCCCTGCTTACGCGACTGCGCCAGGTCTGCTGCGACCCCGACATGCTGCCTTGGATCAAGGACGCGCGTCTGGCCGACTCGGGCAAAATCTCGCTCCTCATCGAACGCCTCGCCGAAGTCATCGCCAACGGGCACAAGGTCGTCATCTTCTCGCAGTTCGTGATGCTGCTCAACCGCGTGCGCGACGCCCTCGCGCACTCCTTCCCCGACCTCCCCCGCTACGAACTCACCGGCATGACGCTCGACCGCCTCAAGCCCGTGCAAGGCTTCCAGAATGCCGACGGAGCCGCCGCCATGCTCGTGTCGCTCAAAGCCGCGGGCACCGGCATCACGCTGCACTCGGCGGACTACGTTTTTCTGCTCGATCCCTGGTGGAACCCCGCGGTGGAGGCGCAGGCCGTGGACCGCGTTCATCGTATCGGACAAACGAGTACAGTGTTCGTCTATCGCATGGTGACCGCCGGCACGATCGAGGAACGCATCGAGGCGCTCAAGGCCTCCAAACGCGACCTGTTCGACAAGCTCATTGGCGGCCTCGGCGGAGACTTCGATCTGAGCCAGCATTTCTCGTCGCTGCATGAACTCGTGCAACTGACGACCGGGGAGGTCGAGACCGAGCAACGCGAGTAGCGGGGGGGGAATCCGACACGCATGAGAATCACCGGAGGTATCGCCCGCGGCATTACACTGCAAACGCCCAAAGGCGACCGCACCCGACCGGCGACGGACGGCATGAGGCAGGCCGTGTTTTCCAGTCTGGCGGCGCGCGTGCCGGGGGCGCGTTTTGTTGACCTCTTTGCCGGCAGCGGCGGCTACGGGCTGGAGGCGTTCAGCCGGGGCGCGGCGGGTGGTGTATTTGTGGAGAAGGACAACCGCGCCTGCGCTTGCATCGCCCGCAACATCGAGGCTGTCGCCCGCAGCGTGAAGCGCGACCCGTCGGCGATGCGCGTGCTCGCGTCGGATGTCCTCGCCTGGACTCCGCACGCCGGTGGTCTCCCCCCCCCCCCCCCCCCCGGCGACAGCGCGGGGCCCGATTTGATTTTCATAGACCCGCCCTACGAAATTATCCCGGAGATCGGCCTGCGGCTTTTCGCCCGCATGGACGAGGGCCGTTGGTTTGACGATGCAGCAGGGCAGGGGGGGGGGGGGGGGGCTGATCCGGTGGTGGTGTTTGAGATGCCCGGCGAGATCGAGTTGAAACCGCCGGGTTGGGTTTGCGTAAAACGGCTGGGAGGCAAAGGCGCGCACCAGCCGTCGGTGTGTTTTTTTCGGAGGGCGGTTTGGTTTGACGAAAAAACTACTCCGGCACCTCGGCGGGATTGATGCCGGAATCGACGAGCCTTTTCAGGTCGCTGGCCTTGATGTTTTGCACGTGACCGTCGGCGTAAAGGTAGTTGGACGAGCCGTTGAGCTTGTTGGCCGTCTGGGCTCCGAGCCGGTGACGGTTGGGATCGATGTCGTCGATCACGCCGCTCCAATCCCTCCACGCGCCTCCATGAATATGATCCCAGGTGGTGGTGGGATTTTTGGATTCCGAAAGAATGCACATCAGCAATGTGCGGGAGGGATTGGGGATGCCGGTGAGCCGGCGATAAGCCTTTCGCTCCACGACCCGGTCGTTGAGCACGTAGCTGGTCCCCATGTTGTCGATGATTTTTTTCTTCCGCTCCGATGACTCGGCCGGGCAGACACGGATTGCGTCCATGTTGCCCACGTAGGGTCTCAGCAGATAAATCCATGTCTGCGTGTAGTCATCGGCGTTGTGCGTGGTGACCGGCAGATTGTCTTTGTTGTCGCCGGCATAGAGGAGCATGGCGGCGCCGAGTTGCCGCATGTTGGACATGCAGGAGGCCCGTCTGGCCACCATGCGCGCGCCTGCGGCAACAGGGATGATGACCGCCGCCAAAACGCCGATGATGACAAGGACGACAAGGAGTTCGACCAGAGTGAAGCCAAGGAGCGGCGGTCTCCAGGCCGCCGGACGGTGCGAAGCACCGCCTCTCTGATGGACGTAATCCCTGAGGCGAGGCGCGTTGCGCCTCGCCCGGCGGCCTGGAGACCGCCGCTCCTTGCTTCGTCTGCGTAACATCAGTCAGTTAATGTTGGTTGAACGGGTTGCCCGCCTTGCGACGGAGGCGCACGCGGTTGAGCGCGAAGAGCAATCCGGCTACGCCAAGGAGGATGGCATAGGTCGCCGGTTCGGGAACCGCCGGAGTCGTGCCGACCCAAATGCCAAAAGTTCCATTCGTCGTGACAAGGCCGTCGGTGGCATGTGTGCCGCTGAAGGTCAGGTCCAGTTCGTAGTAACCGGCTTCGGTGAAGCCAAACGCGTAGTGAGTATGGCCGCCGATGGGCACGTTAAGCACGTTGTTCCCCGTCGTTGCACTGGCATTGTAGGTGGAAAAACGGGCGCTGGAAATCGAGGCGTCGTCCTCATCGAGACGAAACAGGGCGAACTGTCCCGGACCGGTGAAGCTGGCAATGTTAAGGGTGACGCTGATGTTGGCGCTCGTCCAATCCGCAGGGTCCAATTCTTCCGAGGCCCAACCGAGGTTGGGCTGGTCGTAATCGGAACCGAGGATGTAAATGCTATCGCCAAGTGAAACACCCAGCAGGTTGCCCAGCGCCGTGGCATTGGCTGAACTTACCGTGAGTGTATCGACGCCGAACGCGACAATTTCATTGGGCGCAAACTCACCGCCGTCGCCGCCCAAGGCGGCTCCGTTGACAACCGCGGCGCCGCCCAAGTGCCAGTGAGGCTCAAGAGCACCGTCTTCGTAGGCGACGCCGATGTCGCCATGACCGTAGGTATAGACGCCTTGCGCCGCGAGTTGCGGGGCGGCGAGTGAGAGAAGGCTGGCGGCAAGAACCGACAGCGTGGTGTGTTTTGTGAAAAGATGATTCATGTTTTGTGTGAAATGGATGTTTTTGGTGAACTGCCGCCCCCGTAGGGGCTTCGTTTGCGAAGCCCGCGAAGAGCTTGGGGTTTCGCAAGTCCATCCGGCTGGCGCGGGCGTCGCAAGCGACGTCCCTACCTCCGGAACTTAAATGGTATAACGCGCTTGTCAGGCCGCGGGCGGGGCGTGCGTGTGCAGGTGGGTGAGGCGCGGCGGAGCCGGCGCAATCCAATCCTGCGGCGTGATGGGAACGGTTTTGACCGTTCCCATCTCAACCAGGAGGGCAAAGGCCGCGCTCAGGTTGAGGATACCGTGGGAAAATAGTGTAATGACGCAGCCTGCGTCATCGTCAGGGACAGGGGTGGTGGAACGGGCGTCGTCCGCCGGGGCATGATGAGTGCCGGCGTGGGAATGATCGTGCCCGTGGGGAGTGGATGCGAGGTGAGTTCGTTCGCCGTATCCGTGAAACCATGCGTGTGCATCCGGGCTCACCGAACCGACGGCAAGCACGAGCGTGAGCACGACGCCAAGCCAGCCTGTGCCTCGCAGCCACGCGGCAACATGCGCACGGCATGTTTTCGGCTGGCGGGCTTGGCGGTGGCGGAGGCTCATGTTGCGTGGCAGAAAAATCGGATGCGAGTCAGGTCGGGTTGCCGCATTCTTGGCTGGAAAACGTGCATCCTAGCAAAGCTGTCAAGCGGGGCGCGTATGCTTGGAAAAACGATTCACCGTCAGGCGTCACCGAGGGCGGCGCGCAGAGCGGCGAGTTCGGAGCGCAGGCTGGCGACTTCGCTTTCGAGGGCGGCGATACGTTGTTCGATTTCCGGTGACGGCGACTGGACACTGCTGGCCGCTGGCACCTGCGAGGGGGAGGGGAGGGAGGCGTTTGCCAGTGACGGCGTTGCAGGCAGTGAGGGTTCGCCGGTGAGCAGTTCCGCCCAGCGTTGTTCTTTTTGTCCGGGCTGGCGGGGTAGGAGACGGACGAGGGCGCCTGCCGGTCGTGCGGCCAGATCGGAGAGGAGTCGCTCGGCCTCGGCAAGGTCGGCCAGCGGATGCATGCGCTCGGCACGTGCGCGGAGTTCGGCGGTGGTTTGGGGACCGCGCAGCAAAAGCTCGGCCAGCAGGGCGCGGGCGGCGGTCTCCATCGGATATTCGTTGTCGAGAGTCTGGCGGAATTTGGGCACGCGGGCATCGGCGCCAGAGAAAAGGGCGGCGAGGCGTTTTTGACGCAATCCATCGAGCGCCTGTTCCACTTCGCCATCGTTGAGCGTGAGAATGGGCGCGCGGTTGCTGCGCTGATTGCAGGCATTGGTCAGCGAATTGAGGCTGAGAGGGTAAATGTCGGGGGTGGTGAATTCTTTCTCAATCAGGCAGCCGAGTGCGCGGGCTTCCGTGGCGGTGAGGAGGGTGTCGGGCGTGGGATCGGCAAGAGTCATGGAGCGGGTATGTTCGAGAAGGGCGCGCGTGGGGACAAGCCTTGGAAGGAGTGAAATGGGGCGGGCAATCATTCTTCTTCACAGAAAGGCGTTCACGCTTCTGCATGGGAGGGCACATGAGATATCTGCTCCCTTTTCCCGTGTCCGGTCTGCTGTTGGTTGCGGTGGTGGCGCTGGCGGCGTCCCCTCCCCCCCCCCCCCCCCGTGTGATGGCGGCGGATGCGGCGGCGGCGCGTGTGGTCGTGGTGCTGGCCAATGGCGCGGACCCGGAATCGGTGTCATTGGCGAAGCACTACGCGGAGGCCCGGCAGGTGCCGGAAGAAAACATCATCGCGTTGCCCATGCCGCTGAAGGAAACGATTTCGTGGCGCGAATTCATCGATGCGATTTACAATCCCTTGCAGGCGGAGTTGGTGAAACGGGAATGGATCGACGCGATCACCGCGGGCGACACGGATTCCATCGGGCGTACGAAATACGCCATATCCGGGCACCGGATACGGGCGCTGGTCGTGTGCCGCGGAGTGCCGTTGCGTATGAACGGCGATGCCAAGCTCGTGCTGGAGACTCCGGGGCGCGGCGGCCAGGCGGCGGCGAGCGGGGCGTTCTCGACCAATGCCGGGGCGGTGGACAGCGAACTGGCGTTGCTGGCGGCGAGCGGATACCAGATCGCGGGGCTGCTGCCCAATCCGCTCTACAACGTAAAAGCACCTTCGGATCAGCAGCGCATCATGGTCGTCACGGTGGGCCGGCTCGACGGCATCACGCCGCAGGATGCGCGTGCGTTGGTGGACAACGCGCTCCGGGCCGAACGCGAGGGATTGATCGGACGGGCTTACGTGGACATCGGGGGGCCGCACAAACAGGGGGATGTGTGGATGGAGGCGGCGGTGAAGGAGATCGAGTCGCTGGGCTTCGACCTTGCCGTGGACAGGGAGCGGGGACGGTTTGGGGCGGCGTCGCGTTTTGATGCGCCTGCGCTTTATTTTGGCTGGTACACGGGGGCGATTGATGGTCCGTTTTTAACACCTGGATTTCGTTTCCCACCGGGCGCGGTGGCTTTGCATATTTACAGTTTTTCAGCGTCGAGCATGCGCAATGCAAAGGGGTGGACGCCGGGGTTTGTGGCGCGTGGTGTCACGGCGACCGTGGGCAATGTGCATGAGCCGTATCTGCAATTCACGCACCAGCCTCATTTGTTGATCGAGGCGCTGGCCCGGGGCGAAATGCTGGGCGATGCCGCGTTGTATGCGCTGAACGGGTTGAGCTGGCAGGCGATTCTGATCGGCGATCCGCTTTATCAGCCGTTCAAAGTGCCGGTTGAAAAGCAGTGGAAGCAACGCGAGTCGATTTCACCGGCTCTGGCGCCTTACGTGGCAATCCGCCAGATGCATCTGCTGGAGGCCGCCGGAAAAAGAGATGAGGCGCTGGCGATCGGCCAGAAAGAACTGCGGCGCGATCCCAGTGTGCCGCTGGTGCTGGCGATGGCCCGGACTCAGTTAAATCCGCCGAAGCCGAAGAGCGCGGAGACGCCGGATGCCGCCGCCGTCGCAGCCGGGAAAAAAGCCGCGGCGCGCACGCTGGCCGTGCTGACTTTGTTCAATTCCATCCGCACGGAGGACGTGCTATTGTTTGCCGAGGGAGCCGATTTGCTGCGGCAGGCGGACGATGCGAAAAATGGCTTGGTATTGATCCAGCGGATACTTGCGGATCAAGAGTTGTCGAAGCCGATGCGTATCGGGTTGCTCAAGCAGGGCCAGGTCATTGCGAGGGCCGCCATGGATTTCAGGCAGGTTGCAAGTTGGGATGCGGAGCATCGGGAACTGACAGCCCCTCCCCCCCCCCCGCCCGCGCCTCCCGCACCGCCACAACCGGCCTCGCCCGCGCCGGCAGCAACCGCTCCGAAGAAATAAGCCATTGGTCTCTGCGTGAGATATTTTGAATGGGAAAGGTATTACCCGGCAATGATACGCAGCAGGAGCGACGGGAACAGACCGAGAAAAATCAGGAGCGCCGTCGCAATGATTAGGGCGATGGCGGCGGGAAGAGGCGTGTGGATGGTCGTCGAAGCGGGGGGGGGGGGGGATTGGTCACGAGTGCCTGTTTGAGGATTTGCAGGTAATAGTAGAGGGCGACGGCACTCATGGCGATGGCGAGGATCGCAAGCCAGCCGGTGGGCGAGGCGAGTCCGGCAGGGCGAAGGGCGGCGGCGAAGAGGTAGAATTTGCCGAAAAATCCGGCGAGCGGAGGGATGCCGGCGAGCGAGAGCACGCAAACAAAGAGGATCGCGGCGAGGAAGGGGGAGCGTTTCCAGAGTCCGGCGAGATCGGTGAGGGCGTTGATGGGGCGGGCGGTGGTGGGAGAGTTGTTGGAATCGAGGACGGCGAGGACGCCGAAAATACCAATCGTGGCGAGGCCGTAGGTGAGAGCGTAGTAAACGGTCGCGCTGGTATCGCCGAGGGCGACGCCGAGGAGCAGGACGCCAGCGTGCGCAATGGCTGAATACGCGATGAGGCGACGGACGCTGGTCTGCGCAAGCGCTGCTATGTTGCCCAGGAGTATCGAGGCTGCGGATACGAGCAGGAGAACAGGCAGCCAGCCGGTGAGCGGAGCAAACTGGAGCGCTGCCGGGGCGAGCGCGGTGTGGAGTAAACGGAAAAAGAGGGCGAGTCCGGCGAGTTTGGATGCGGATGCGATGAGCGCGGCGGCGGGGGAGGGGGCGCCTTCGTAAACGTCGGGCGCCCAGAGGTGGAAGGGGGCGGCGGCGGCTTTGTAGCCGAAACCAACAAGGACCATCACGAGGGCGACGAGGAGGAGTGGCGAGATGCGGGCGGGGGGGGCGAGAGCGGCGGCGATGGCGTCGAACTGGATAGAGCCGGTGAACCCGTAGATGAGGCTGAATCCAAAGAGGAGGAACGCGGCAGCCATGCCTCCGAAGAGGAAGTATTTGAGTCCGGCCTCGGCGGAGGCGGGGCTGGTTTTGTCGAGCGCGGCGAGGATGTAGAGCGAGAGGCTGGCAAGTTCGAGGCCGAGGAAGGCGACGAGGAGGTTGTTCGCCACTGCCATGAGCGTGAAGCCCGCCGTGGCGAGGAGGACGATGGCGGCGTGCTCGGCGGGGTGCGCGTTGCGGTCACGCGAAGGGAGCAGGAAAGTCAGCGCAGCGAGGGCGAGGACGCCGAGGCGGATGACGGCGGCGAAGGAGTCGAGGATGAACGCGCCGGGGGGGAGGAGTGTCGGGGAAGGCGAGGCGAAGGTGAGGGTGCAGATGAAAGCAGGAGCGAGGGTTTGAAACGCAGCCGAGGCGAGCGCGCCAAGGGCAATGGCGGTGGCGGCGGCGAGGCGGGCGCGATCGGAGAGGCGGCGTCCGACGGAAAGGTCGAAGGCGAGCACGATCAACATGCCGAGTGTCAGCATGATTTCGGGCCGGAGCGCGTGGAGGAGTTCGATGTAGGGATTGGGCGAGGGCATCGCGTGTCGAGGGAAGGAATGTTTATTTCAGCGCGGCTTGGAACAGCGGGGACTGGAGCGCGGGATTAATCCAGTTGAGAAGGAGGTCGGGCATCAGGCCGATGATGAGAGTTGTGGCGATCAGGATGAGCGCGCCGAGTTTTTCGGGGAGCGTGATCGGTGCATAGGTAGGGGCTTCGCTTGCGAAGCCCGAGGGGGGGGGGGGGCAGGGGAGGGACATTGGTGTTCGTTGCATCGACGGCGGACGCGGGCTTCGCAAGCGAAGCCCCTACCGGAGAGGTTTTGCCGAAGAATGACACCTGGATTGCGCGCAGGGTGAAGGCGGCGGCGATGAGGATGCCGATGGCGGCGATCAAGGCCCAGAGGCGGGAGGTTTGCCAGGCGCCGACAAGGATGGAGAGTTCGGCCGGGAATCCGCTGAAGCCGGGCAGACCCATCGAGGCGAGTCCGGCAATCACGAAGGTCGTTGCGGCAAAGGGCAGCAGGCGGTGCAGGGGCAGGGCGCGGAGGTCGGCGAGGTTGCGGGTGTGCGTGCGTTCGTAAACCATGCGTCCGACGACGGCGAAGAGGAGTCCGGCGATGATGCCGTGCGAAAACATTTGGAGAACAGCTCCGCTGAGGGCGCGTTCGTTGGCAGCGGCAAGGCCGAGCAGGACAAATCCCATGTGGCTGACGGAGGAGTAGCCGATGACAAATTTGAAGTCGTCCTGGATGAGCGCGATGAACCCGGCGTAAACGATACCAATGACGGCGAGCCAGCCGATGAAGGGGGCGAAGGTGTGGTAGCCTTCAACAAAAAGCGGGATGGCAACGCGGAGGCATCCGTAAGCGCCGAGTTTCATGACGACTCCGGCGAGGAGCATGGAGGCGGCGGTGGGCGCGGCGACGTGTCCGGTGGGCGCCCAGGTGTGGAAGGGGAACATGCCGGCGAGGACGGCGAATCCAGTGAAGACGAGGGCGAACATGCCGAGTTGTTGCGCGTGACTGAAGTGGGTGGCGGCTTCGGCGAGTTGCGTGAGCGAGAAGGTTTGAACGGCGTGGGGGGGGGGGAGGGCGGCGGCCGTGGCGTGCGCCCAGAGGAGTCCGGCCATGACGAGGGCGCTGCCGGCGAAGGAGTAGAGCACAAGTTTCATCGCGCCGTATTCGCGGTTGGTGGAGCCCCATTTCGCCACGAGGAAGTATTTGGGGACGATGGCGATTTCGTAGAAGACGAAGAACACAAACGCATCGGCGCTGAGGAACACGCCGTAAACGCCGCCGATGAGCGCGAGGTAGAGCGCGAAAAATTCGCCGGTGCGGTCGGTGATGTTCCACGAGAAGAGAATGCCCGCGAGCGCGGCAATGGCGGTGAGAACAACAAGCGTGAGGCTGATGCCGTCAGCCGCGAGGTGGTATTGAATGCCGAGTTCGGCAATCCAGGGGAGGTTGACGAGGGTTTGCGGGTCGGGGGATGGCGTAAATTCGATGGCCGCGAGCGCAACGATGGCAGCGGCAGCAAGTGCTGTAGTGATGGCGACGATACGCGCGGCGGCGGGTGAGCGGCGTCCGGCGAGGAGCGTGAGGAGCGCGCCGGCAAGGGAGATGTAGATGGTCCAGGGAAGGAGGTTCATCGGGAGAGGTTTTGCAGCATGTCAGCCGAGGAGGGATCGGAAGAGGTTGATGAGGAGTTGCGGCGCGAGGCCGAGAACGAACATCAGGACGATCGCGGGGGCCAGTGTGAGGATTTCGGTCGCAGTGAGGTCGGTGACGCGTTGGGCATTGGGCGTGACGGGGCCGTGGAAAACGCGTTGCCAGAAGGTGAGCAGGAACAGCGCGGTGGCGAGGAGGCCGAGCGTGGCAATGGCGGCAACCACGGGTGCAGCACCGAAGACGCCGCGGAAAATCAGAAATTCGCCGACGAAGCCGTTGAGTCCGGGCAGGCCAAGCGAGGAGAACATCGAGATGCCGCAGAACGCGGCGAAAATCGGGGCGACTTTGCGCACGCCGCCGAAGTCACCCATGCCACGCAGTCCGCCGGTGCGGTTCTCCAAAATGCCGATGCAATAAAAGAGCGCGGCGGCAGAGAGGCCGTGGTTGAACATTTGCAGGATCATGCCGGTGAGGGCGGCGGTGAATGTTTGGCTTGTGGAGGGAAGATGGTCGGCGGCGATTACGAAGGCGAAGAAGGCGAGCAGGCAGTAGCCAAGGTGGTTGATCGAGGAGTAGGCGATCATGCGTTTGAGGTCGCGCTGGCGGAGCGCGGCAAAGGCTCCGAAAACGACACCCGCAAGCGCGAACCAGATGAGGATGGGAGCGGTGATGATGAGTTCTATCGGGAAAATGGACCAGAGAATGCGGATGAAACCGTAGAGTCCCATTTTGGACATGATGGCGGTGAGAAATATGGACGCACCGGTCGGGGCTGCGGCATAGGCGGAGGGAAGCCACGTGTGAAAGGGAAACAGCGGAACTTTTACGGCCAAACCGAGGAGCACTCCGAAAAACACCAGCATGGGCAGCGCGGGGGAAACCGCGGCGAGTTTGTCAGCGAGTTTGTCGCTGCTGAAAAGGTGGAATTGGAGTTCTTCAAAATTGAGCGTGCCGGTGACGGCGTAAATGGCGGCGAAGGAGAGCAACATGAAGGCGCTGCCGCCCATCGTGTAGATGACAAATTGATACGCGGCACGAGAAGCGTTGCCGGGACGGGTGTCGCCGTTGGAGTCGGTATCGTTGCCGTAAAGTTTTGTGAGGAAAAACGCGGGGAAGAGGCTGAGTTCCCAAAAGAGAAACCAGAGGAAGAAATCTTGCGCGAGGAAGACGCCGAGCGCCGCGCCTTGAATGGTGAGAAAGAGTATGCCGGGAAGCCGGGGGGGGGGGGGGGGAAGGGATGTCGCGGACGTTGCGGGGCTGCGCCATGTGGCGGCGAGAGACATGGGCGCAATGAGGCCGGTGAGTAAAACGAGAACGAGCGAGATGCCGTCAATGCCGAGTGTGTAGTTGATATTTAATGGCGCGATCCATGTGTGCCGTTCGGCGAGTTGAAGGGTGCCTGCGGCGGCGGTGTCGAATGCGGGCAGGACAGCAGCGAGGGTGAGCGCGAGCGTCGAGAGGCTGAACACGAACGCAATGAGGCGGGTGGTGCGATGTCCGGCGGGCGAACGCGAGAGTTGCGGCAACGCGGCGAGCAGGAGCGCGCCAATCCACGGAACGAAAATGATGAGAGAGAGAAGCGGGACGTTGGTCATGTTGTCGTTTTATTGGGTCACGCAGAGACGCGGAGACGCAGAGGAAGGCAGAATCATTGCAGAAAGATCGTTCAAAATTTCAACACTCTGCGTCTTTGCGTCTCTGCGTGAGCCTTGATTGTGTAGTGTATTGGAAATCATAGTACACCTCCCAAGATCAGGGTGACGACGATCAGGGCGACAAAGCCGAGGGCGAGGCCGGTCAGGGAAACGCGGGCGTCGCCGGTTTGCGTGCGGGAATAGGCGCGGGCCGTCGTGCGGAGGGCGTCGGTCGTGGCGTCGAAACTGCCGTTGATGTTCACTTCGTCGGTGTCGCGTGTGACGCCTCCGGTAAAGCAGGCGAGTCCGGCAAGGGCGCGAATCGCTCCGCCCCAGATCCAGCGGTCAGCAAAGTCGGACAGCGCGGCGGCGATGGTCGTGAAGCGTCCGACGGTGGCGGCGTAAAGTTCGTCGATGTAGAGGCGGTGGGCGAAGGCGTTGAAGAGGCCGGGCGCGACGCGTTCGACGGGGTCGGGCGCGGTGGCGTTGTCGTGTCCGCGTTGGATGCGGGAGCGGCGGGCGTAGATGGCAAGTCCGGAGCCGATGCCGATGGCGACGAGCGCGATGGAGGTCAGCATGAGGCCCGTGCCTTCGTCGAAAATGCCGTGGCCGTGGACTTCGGCGCGGCCTTCGAGCATCGCCTGCAACCAGGGCCAGGCAGGTGTGCCGAGGAAGCCGAGGGCGATGGCGCAGATCGCGAGGAGGACGAGGGGGAGCGTCATCGAGAGTGGGTTTTCGTGCGCGTGTTCGGCGGCGTGGGTGCGGGGTCTTCCCATAAACACCTCGGCGACGAGGCGCGTCATGTAGAAGGCGGTGAGGATGACGGCGGCGAGCGCGGCGAGGAAGGGGAGTTGCGAAACGGGCCATGCGTGCGCGCCGTGCAGGATGGCTTCTTTGGACCAGAAGCCGGAGAATACGAAGGGAACGCCAGCGAGCGCCATCATGCCGATGGCAAAGGTGGCGAAGGTGAGTTTCATGCGCGGGGCGAGTCCGCCGAGTTTGCGGATGTCTTGCTCGTGGTGGGCGGCGTGGATGACGGAACCGGCTCCGAGGAAGAGGAGGGCTTTGAAGAAGGCGTGCGTGAGGAGGTGAAAGATGGCGGCGGGCCAGGCTCCGACGCCAATGGCAAGCATCATGTATCCGAGTTGTGATACAGTGGAGTAGGCGAGGACGCGTTTGATGTCGTTTTGGGCGGTTGCGAGAATTGCGCCGAAGAGGGCGGTGATGGCTCCGATGGTGGCAATGACTGCAAGGGCGTCGGGCGTAAGGAGGGGTTGGATACGCGCCATGAGGAACACGCCTGCCGCCACCATGGTTGCGGCGTGGATGAGGGCGGAGACGGGCGTGGGGCCTTCCATGGCGTCGGGAAGCCAGACGTGGAGGGGGAACTGGCCGGATTTGCCGACGGCTCCGCAGAAGATGAGCAGGCCGATGGCGGTCGAGACGGCGAGTCCGCCGGGGAGGGCGAGGGCAGCGAGCGAACCGAGTTGCGTGGTTTCGAGGAAGCCCGCGCCGTTGTCGTAGAAGAGGAGGGTGTCGGTCGCGGAGTGAAGCCAGAGGATGCCGAGAAGGAAACCGAGGTCGCCGATGCGGGTGACGATGAAGGCTTTTTTCGCGGCGGCGGCGGCGGATGGTTTTTCAAACCAGAATCCGATGAGGAGGTAGGAGGCGAGTCCGACGAGTTCCCAGCACACGAAGAGGAGCAGCAGGCTGTTGGAAATGAGGAGGCCGAGCATCGCGGCGGCGAAGAGGCTGAGGTAACAGAAGAATTTCCCGTAGCGCGGGTCGTCCTTCATGTATCCGGTGCTGAAAAGGAAAATCAGGAAGCCGACGAAGGTAACCATCACGAGCATGAAGGCGGTGAGGGGATCAAGGAGGAGGCTGAGGGGCAGCTTGAGCGCGCCGGCGTTGATCCAGTCGAGGGTGGCGGTGGCGTGGGCGGCGGGACTGGCGAGGGCTTCACGTAGTGATAGACAGGATACGACGAAGGCGGCAGCCATTGCGGCGAGCGCAGCGGTGGAGGCCAGGCGGCTGCGCGCGGAGGTGAACACACCGATGACGCAGGCAGCGAGGGGAAGCGCAGGGATAAGCCAGAGATGCGGGACAAGGGTTGGCATGGATGGATTCTAATTTGTGTCACGCAGAGACGCAGAGGCGCAGAGCTGCGGAGATGCAGAGGATGAGAGATTATTGGCGATGCGTTTGATGCCGTCTTTGATGAGAGGGGCTCCGAAATTGATGAGCAGTCCGAGTCGGTAATCGAGAAGACGGAGATAGGTGAGGAGTTGTTTGGAGTGAACGGGGGCGAGGGTTTCGGCAGACTTGAGTTCGACGACGATGCAATCGTTGACGACAAGGTCAGCGCGAAAGCCTTCATCGAACCGGAGATCGTCCCATTCGATGGGGATGGGTTTCTGACGTTCAACCTTGAGGTTCAGTTGGGCAAGTTCACGGGAGAGGATGGTTTCATACACACTTTCCAGTAATCCTGGTCCCAGTCTGGAATGTATCCGATAGGCGGCATCGACGATCTGTCCGGAAATGTGATTTAATGCATTTTCACTCTGCGTCTCTGCGTCTCTGCGTGAGGTTTGCATTGTTTCAGTGGTTTAGCCTTTGAGCGCGGTTGCGTCTTGCAGGCGGATGGCGCGGCGGTGGCGGTAGAGGGCGATGATGAGGGCGAGGCCGACCGCGGCTTCGGCGGCGGCGATGGCGATGCTGAATATCACAAAGACAACGCCGGTGGCGGGCGAGGCTGCAGAGGCTCCGGCGGCTCCGGCATCAAAACCGTGCCGCCAGAAGGCGATGAAGTTGATGTTGGCAGCATTGAGCATGAGTTCGATGCCGAGCAGGACGAGAATTGCACTGCTGCGGGCAAGGGCGGTTGTCAGGCCGATGGTAAAGAGCGCCGCCGAAAACAGGAGGCTGAGGTGCAGCGGACTGGCGAGGAGATCGGAAAGGCTGGTGATCATGTCAGCGAGTGGTGCGCGCGTCGCGGGGTTTGTCGGTGGCGGCGAGGAGGATGGAACCGAGGAGCGCAACGGTCAGGAGCGCGCCTGTGATGAGGACCGCGGCGGCGTGCTCGCCGGTGAGCGCGTGGCCGAGGTCTTTTATTGTGAGGGAGGGGGGGGGGGGGGCGTCAGAGGCAAGGGCTGCGGAGTCGGGGGAGGGGAGGGCGGTGCAGAGAATCGCGGCGAAGATCATGGCGGCGACGGCTCCGCCAGCAGCGACAGCCCAGTTGAGGCGGCGACGGGTGGCGGGTTCTTCGGCGGGATCGTCGGGCGCGCGACGGGTGAGGACGACGGCAAAAAGAACCACCATCGAGATTGCACCGACATAAACGAGGACCTGGGCAAAGGCCACGAACTCGGCTCCGGCCCAGAGATAAAAGGCGGCAATGCCGATCCATGCGGGGACGAGGAAAATCGCGGATCGAATGATATTGCGCAACGAGAGCGCAGCCGCGGCGGTGACGAGCGTAAATGCGGCGATGAGAAGGAGTGTGAGCATGGAAAAAAGGAGGAAGGAGAAATTAGGAATTAGGAAGTGGGCGGCTTCGCTGTCGCTGCGGGTTGCGAAAGTTGTGAGAGGTTTGTGTGCATCGGTTCGTTTTTCTAATTCCTAATTTCCACTTCTTAATTTCCTCAGGCGTAGCGGTAGGTGCGGGGGCCGAGGCCGGCGCTGAGGCGGCGGGCGAGGAGGACATACGGGATGACGACGAGCGCAAGGGGGAGGAGCCAGCGGAGGGCGAGGAGCGGGCCGGTCCAGGCGGGAGTGAGGAGCCAGAGGGCGGCGGCGCCGAGGTTGAGGAGGGCGAGGGGAATCAGGAATTTCCACGCGAGTTTCAGGAGTTGGTCCATGCGCAGGCGCAGGAGCGTGGCGCGCGCCCAGATGAAGAGCATCATGCAGGCGATGAGTTTGATGCCGAACCAGGCGTAGCTGGGGATGAATTGCAGGAATTCGCAGGGGGCCTGCCAGCCGCCAAGGAAAAGGGTCACGCCGAGTCCGGCGAGGGCGGTCATGCCGAAGTATTCGCCCATGAAAAAGAGCGCGTATTTGAATCCTGAATACTCGGTGAGGTGTCCGGCGATGATTTCGCTTTCGGCTTCGGGGAGGTCGAATGGGCAGCGGTTGGTTTCGGCAAGGGCGGCGATGAGGAAAATGGGCGCGGCGGCGAGTCCCCAGGGGGTGAAGAGGTTCCAGTGAGGGAGGAGTCCGCCGAGGCTCCAGGCTCCTTGCGCGGTGACAATGCCGGGGAGCGAGAGGGTGCCGGCGGCCATGACGGCGGGGATGGCGACGAGGAGGAGGGGGAGTTCGAAGCTGATGAGTTGCGCGAGGGCGCGCATGGCGGAGATGAGCGAGTATTTGTTATGGCTGGACCAGCCGGCCATGAAGATGGCGAGTTCGGTGGCGGCTCCGGCTGCGAAGAAATAGAGGATGCCTGCGTCGAGGTTGAGCGCGGTGAGGTGGAGTCCGCAGGGGATGACGGCGAAGCCGAGGAGCGCGAAAAAGACAGCGCAGCAGGGGGCGAGGAAGTGGAGCAGCTTGTCGGCGGTGGCGGGGATGAGGTCTTCCTTGGTGAGGGCTTTGACGGCGTCGGCAAAGGGTTGCATGTAGCCGAAGGGGCCGGTGCGGTTGGGGCCATAGCGGTTTTGGAAGCGGCCAAGGACTTTGCGCTCGGTGACGGTGAAGAGCGCGAAGAAGAGTCCGAAGACGGCAAGTATTGCGATGATGGATACGAGCGAGGTGGCAAGCCAGCGGAGAAAAACGGCGTCGGACGGGAAGAGGGCGTCGAGAAACCAGTCGCGCAGGGTGATGGGAAGTGTTTCGAGCATGGTGTGGCGGCGAGTCTTTAATGTAGGGGCTTCGCTTGCGAAGCCCGCGAAGGGCTAATCAAATTTCCGCTGGGTGTACGAGTGCGCGCGTGAGTGTGAATTTCGTCGAAGCGTGATTCATAATTACGATGCCACTCGACCGGCGGGACTCCATTGGGTGAGAGGTGTTGTGTGAACTGAAACCGGGATGGTGAGGGAATCCAAGAGTGAGGCCACGTATCGGAAGCAGACCGTAGGTGGGCACGCCAAGGATTGAGAAAAGTATAGAGAGCGTATGTCTCATGGTCTTCATCGGGGCGCAGTCGATGTTCCCAAAAGTCTCGCTGCCATTGGTTGGCGGGGTTAGTGGCTTGGCGGATTTGGAATTTCCAGTGGGCTACGCATTGCCCAACAGTGAGTCGGGGGCCGGAAAGTGAAAAAAGGATGTGCAAGTGATCAGGCATGCAGGTTGCGATCTCGATCATCCAATCACCAGCATCGTGACCGGTTTGTAGGATACGGATAGCCGCTTGTGCGTTGTCAGGAGTCGCAAGCCAGGGTGTGCGGTCGTGCGTAATAAACGTGACAAAATAACGGGTTTCCGGACGCGAAACTCGACCGAGACGAAGGTTGTCCGTTTGACGAACGGGACGCAGCGGTTTGCAGGTGATCGTCATGCGGGAGGGGAAGATGGCGATGTGCCACTAGCAACGGAAGACAATGGAGGTGTTGGAGTGGAGGGGTGAGCGGGTGCCGAAGCGGCTGGCGCGGGCTTCGCAAGCGAAGCCCCTACACGGGCTTTGGCGGCGGCGGCGCGTTCCTCGGCTTTGCGTTTGGCTTCGGCTAACGCGGCATCGACGGCGGCGGCTTCGGTGGGGTGGATCTGATTGTAGTAGGCGTTGGACTTGGCGAGTTGGTCGCGGTGGACGAGGAGGTCTTCGTAGCGGTTGTTCGCCGTGATCTCGTAGTGGTGGTCCATTTTTATCGAGTCGAAGGGACACGACTCGGCGCAGAGGCCGCAGCCCATGCAGACGGAAAAATCGATGTCGAATATCGCGGGTTTTTTGAGGGCTTTGCCTTTCTCGTCACGCTCGGGGACGATGTAGATGCACTGCGGAGGGCATTCTTTTTCGCAGATTTTGCAGGCGACGCAGCGAAGGCCTTCAATGGGGCTTTTCCCCTCAATCTCGTCGAACACGAGGAAGGGGAAGCTGCGAAAGTTTTCGGGGAGCGTGGTGCGCTGTTCGGGGTATTGAACAGTGGTGAGGCGGCGCGGGTCGTGATAACTGCCAGCGAAATTTTTGGCGGTGACGACGAGACCTTTCAATATGCCGGTGCCGAACATGGTGGTGAGGAGGTGATAGGGTTAGCGGTCCACCTCGCCGAGGACGATGTCCACGCTGCCGAGGGTGATGACGGCGTCGGCGAGGGTGCCGCCGATGCACATGTCTTCGAGGATGGTGAGGTTGATGAGCGAGGGGGGGCGGATGCGGTAGCGGTAGGGCTGCGGGCTGCCGTCGCTGATGAGATGGAAGCCGAGTTCGCCTTTGGGGGCTTCAATGCGGGCGTAGGCTTCGCCGGGTTTGGGACGGAGGCCGCGGGACTTGGCTTTCGGGTCGGTGACGGGGCCGGCGGGGATGTCGCGCAGGGCTTGTTGCAGGATTTTGAGCGACTCGCGCATTTCGAGCATGCGCATCATGTAGCGGTCGTAGGTATCGCCGTGCGCGCCGAGGGGGACGCGAAAATCGAAGCGGTCGTAAATGGAATACGTATCCACTTTCCGGATATCATAGGGGACGCCGCTGGCGCGGAGCATGGGGCCGGTGATGCCGGCGTTGATGGCGAGCGCGGCGGGGAGTACGCCGGCGCCTTGCGTGCGGGCGAGGAGGATTTCGTTGGTGGTGAGGAGGGCGTCCTGTTCGTCGAGGTAACGGGCGAAGTCGTTTTCGAGGTAGGTTTTTAACTTGGCGAGCCACTCGGGGCTGAGGTCAGCGCGGACGCCGCCAAAGCGCATGTAGTTGCACATCATGCGGGAGCCGGTGAGCTCTTCGATGAGGTCGAGCATGTGTTCGCGTTCGCGGAGGGAGTAGAGGAGGGGGGTGAAGGAGGTGCCGAGGTCGTTGAGGAGGAAACCGACGAGGCAGGCGTGGTTGATGAGGCGGGCGAGTTCGCCGACGATGACGCGGACGTATTCGCCTCGTTCGGGGACGGTGAGGCCGGCGAGTTTTTCGACGGCGTGGACGTAGGCCCAGTTGTTGGTGAGCGAGGAGAGGTAATCGAGGCGGTCGGTGTAGGGGATGCTGGCGAGGTAGGTGGTGTTCTCGGCGAGTTTTTCGTGGTTGCGGTGGAGGTAGCCGAACACGGGTTTGAGTTTGACGATGATTTCGCCATCGAGCGTGGCGACCATCCGGAAGACGCCGTGCGTGGAGGGGTGGTGCGGCCCCATGGAGACTTCGAGGAGGTCGCCGTGGTAGGGGTCGTTGACAGGGCGGACGACGGGAATGTGAGACGGGGCGGTGGTGGTCATGCGGTGGCCTCCGTGGTGGTTTGCGGATAGTGGGTTTTGGCCCGGGTGAGCACTTCGTCGTGCGGGGTGGGTTCCCATTCGTAGTCGTCGGGGGAGATGTAGTCTTTGCGCATGGGGTGGTCTTTGAATTCGTCCCACATGAGGAGTCGGCGGAGGTCGGGGTGGCCTTCGAAATGGATGCCGTAGAGGTCAAAGATTTCGCGTTCCTGGAGTTCGCAGGAGCGCCAGACCGGGGTCAGCGAGGGGACGGTTGTGGCGTCGGTGCGGTTGGCAGTGCGGAGGCGGAGAATGACGGGGGCAGTGGTTTTACGGGCGATGGAGTAGAGGTGATAAACGGCTTCGAGGCAACCGGCGTCGGGGGGGGGGAGGGGGGCGGCTTCGCCGCAACGTCGAACGTCCAACGTCGAACGTCCAACATCCAATGCGGAAGAGGAGGGAGGAGCGGGAGGCGCGGTTTTTGGGGCGGGTTTCGCGGGCCAGTCGATGCCGGTGACGTTGGAGCAGTAGTCGTAGCGCGTAGAGGGATCGTCGCGGAGGAAGGTTGCTATCTCGCGGGCGCGGGGGTGCGCGGCGGCAGTGATGAGGAGGCTGTGTTGCGCGGAGGGGCCGGGGTTGTTGACGAGTTCGAGGGCGTCGGCGCCGAAGCGTTCGGCGAGGCGGGCGTGGAGTTGGTCGAGTGATTCGGTTTCCATTGTCAGGCGCGGGGGAGGGGGGGGGAGGGTTTCCAGACGGCGGGATTGTGCGTGGGAACGAGGTCGTGTTCGCCGTATTCGGGGACGGGATACACACCGTCGTTGTCATTGCGGAGGTGGCGGGGGCGGCCGGGACCGGTGAGTTTTTCGGCGCGCATTTTTTTCTGGAGTTCGATGAGGCCGTTGAGGAGGGCTTCGGGACGGGGGGGGCAGCCGGGGATGTAAACGTCAACGGGGATGAAGCGGTCCACGCCTTTGAGGACGTTGTAGCCTTGCTTGAAGGGGCCGCCGGAGATGGAGCACGCGCCCATGGCAATGCAGTATTTGGGCTCGGCCATCTGGTTCCAAATGCGGACGACTTGCGGCGCCATTTTTTTGGTGACGGTGCCGGAGACGATCATGAGGTCGGCCTGACGCGGGGAGGCGCGGAAGATTTCGGCGCCGAAGCGGGCGATGTCAAAGCGGGCGGCGGCAACGGCAATCATCTCGATGGCGCAGCAGGCGAGGCCGAATTGCAGGGGCCAGATGGAGTTGGTGCGGCCCCAGTTGTAGATGTCGTTGAAGGTGGTGAGCAGGATGCCTTGCTGACGGAGGGACTGCGCTTCGCGAACGTCCAACGTCGAACATCCAACGTCCAACGTCGAAGTGGTTGGTGAGGCATCCGAGGCGTCCTGTTTTTGATCCTGCTGCCGGTTTTGATTCATTGGATGTTCGATGTTGGGCGTTCGATGTTGGGCGTTCACGGCGTGGTTATTTCCATTCGAGGTGTCCGCGTTGCCAGGCCCAGACGAGGCCCTCGGCGAGGAGCAGGATGAAGGCGAGAATCACAAACAACGCCCCCATCGGCAGGCCGGTGAAAGTGACGGCGACGGGGAGCAAAAAAAGAACCTCTACGTCGAAGATCAAAAAGAGGATCGCGTAGAGGTAATAGTGGGCGCGGAACTGAATCCACGAATCGCCTTTGGACGGGAGGCCACATTCATAGATGGCGTTTTTCTCCCGGCCGGGTTTGGGGGGCTGGAATGTTTTGAACCAGATTTGCGCGACGAGAATCAGGGCCAGCGGGAAGATCGCAGCGATGGCAACGAACAACGCGAGGAACGCGTAAGGGTGGTCTGTGGCGGTCATGATTTTGGTCGGGACACGGGAAAAAATCCGCGCACGTTACTGAAAATCAGACCGGCAAAACCACGGCAACGAACAAGCCGGAGTGTTTTTTGGCGAAGGCTGCGCATGTTTTAACGGATACTCAGCGGGATTAACGGAAGAGAGGCGTTCCCAGGTGGTTCAGCCGGACGGCCATCTTCGTTGCGGGAACGTGGGGTGCTCCCACAGGGGCATCGTGTATGTGTGTGTTGGGGGGGGGGGGAGGGTAGGCATGAGGGCTCGCGTTTGTGCGTTGGTTGCTGTTTGGTTCGATCCATCATGCGCACTTCTTCTTCCTCCGCGTCGTCGTCTCCCTTCTCGCTCGATCTCCTGCACCGTCCGCGACGGCTCCGCCGCACCGCCAGCCTGCGCGCCCTCACGCGTGAAACCGTGCTGACGCCGGCCAATCTCATCGCGCCGCTTTTTGTGATCGATGGCGATGTGCCGCCGGAGGAAATTGCGTCGATGCCGGGCGTGTTTCGTTATGGGATCGTGGATCTGGTGGAGGAGTGCCGGGTGTTGCACAATCTTGGCGTTCCTGGCGTGGCGTTGTTTCCGAAGCTTGACGCATCGCTCAAGGATGACGAGGGCAGCGCCGCGCTGGACGAGGAGGCGCTGGTGTTGCGCGCGGTGCGTGCGGTCAAGGAATCCGTGCCGGGCCTTACGGTTATCACGGACGTGGCGCTTGATCCCTATACGAGCCACGGGCATGACGGCGTGCTTAACGCGGCTCGCGACGACGTGGAAAACGACCGCACGGTCGGCATCCTCATGCGCATGGCGGTGATGCAGGCGCAGGCTGGCGTGGATCTTGTGGCACCAAGCGACATGATGGACGGGCGCGTGGAGGCGATCCGACTGGCGTTGGATGCGGCGGGTTTTCAGCAAACGGGCGTGATGGCTTACTCGGCCAAATTTAACTCGGCGTATTACGGTCCGTTTCGCGAGGCCGTGGGCAGCGCGCAGGCGGCGGGCACGCGGTTGCTGGGCAAGGCGACTTACCAGCTCGATCCGGCGAATCGCCGCGAGGCCATCGCCGAGGCGGAACTCGATGAGGCCGAGGGCGCGGACATCATCATGGTAAAGCCGGCGGGGGCGTATCTCGACATCATCCGCGATGTGCGCGAACGGACAAACAAGCCCGTGGCCGCCTACCAGGTGTCGGGCGAGTATGCGCAAATCCAGGCGGCGGCGCGTCTGGGCTGGCTGGACTTGGCGCGCACACGCGACGAATCGTTGCTGGCGATCCGGCGCGCCGGGGCGGACATGATTCTCACCTACTTCGCAAAAGAGGTGGCCAAGTCACTCGCGTGAAAAAACAAAAAATGCCCGCGCAAATTCACGCGCAGATGGAACGGGCGATTTCCTGGGCGGCGTAGGGGTTGAACAAAACCTCGACGAGCTTGAGGCCGAAATCGAGCGCCGTGCCCGCGCCGCGCGAGGTGATGATGTTGCCATCGACCACCACGCGTTGATCGGGCAGGAGGCAGGTCAGTTCGCTGGCGACCGAGGGATGCGCGGTGTAACGGCGTCCCGTGAGCAGGCCGGCATCGGCGAGCACCGTGGGCGCGGCGCAAATCGCGGCGATCCATTTGTGGTGCTGGTGGTGTCGCAACACGCACTCGCGCACGCGGGTGTTGGCGCGGAGGTTTTTGACTCCGGGGCCTCCGGGAATGAGCAGAAGGTCGTAGAGTGTTTCGCTGACGAAGGAGAGCGGGAAGTCGGCCTGCAACGTGAGCTGGTTGCGACCGGTGACACGCAGGTTGTCGGTGTCCGAGGCGAGGGTGACCTGGGCTCCGGCGCGGCGGAGAACGTCGATGGGGGCGACGGCCTCAAGTTCCTCAAAACCCTCTGGCAATATGGCTAGGACCGTGGGCATGCTGGACATGCAAAACATCTGATGAAGACAACGCGAGAACAGTTTGCGGCGGGAAGGGTGGGGGCGGTGGAGAAGCTGGCCGGTAAATCGGTCATGATTTTTGGCGCCGGTTACATCGGTTCCCGGCTGGCGGCGCAGGCGTGCGCGGCGGGAGCGCGGGTGGTGGCGTTGACGCGCAATGCCGAACGTGCCGCCGAACTCGCGGGGTTGCGCGTGGGCGAAGGGGTGAGGGTGATCCGGGCCGATCTGGCTTCGTCCGAATGGCATGACGAAGTCGCGTCTGCGTTGGCGGCGGCGGGGGGGGGGGGGGGGGAGGATGTTGTCGTTAATTGCGTGAGCGGCGGCGGCATGGCGGGCGGTGTCCACGGTTATCGGAGGAGCTACCTTGAGGGTATGCGTTCTATCGTCGCATGGGCGCACGCCACGGGACAGCGGGGCCGGCTGGTTTATACGAGCAGCACCTCGGTTTATCCGCAGGGCGATGGTGTGCGAGTGACGGAATCGATGCCCACGGCGACCGGCGCAGATGCCGCCGACGGTGCGGGCGCGGGCACGGATGTGGCGGGCGAGGTGTTGCTGGAGACGGAGCGGGAGGCTCTGCAAGGCTGGCCGGGTGGCGGTGTCTGCGTGCTGCGGCTGGCGGGGATTTACGGACCGGCGCGGCATCATTTGCTGGGTCAGCTTCGTGCGGCGGTGGCGACGGGTGCGGAGTTGCCGGGCGGGGCGGATGATCACTTGAATCTGATTTACCGCGACGATGTCTGCGATGCGGTGTGGGCGGCGGCTCTGGCAACGGCGGGGGGGGGGGGGGGGGGAGGATGCGCAGGCGAACAGCCGGTTTTCAACATCGCGGATGACGCCCCGCCGACGCGCGCCGAGCTTTGCGGCTGGCTGGCGGAGCGGCTGGGGTTGCCTGTGCCGCGTTTCAGCGGACAGCCGGCGGCGGGACGCAGGCGGCGGACGCCGGACCGTCTCATTGTCAACGAACGGGCGAAGCGAGTGCTCGGCTGGGCGCCGCGGCATCCGACATTCCGCGAGGGGTACGAGGCGATCTTTGAACGTCCAGCATCCAACGTCGAACATCCAACATCCAATGGCGGGCAATGAATGGCGAATGGGGAACGACGGGAGGCGGGAGGTGCGTGGTGGGAGACGGAAATAAAGAAAATTGGCAGTTTGAGACATTGGATGTTGGATGTTCGGCGTTGGATGTTCGATGTTCGCCGCCATGTCTTTACGTGTGCTCATAGTCGGTGGCGGTGCGGCGGGTTTTTTTGCGGCAATCCGGTGTGCGGAGGCGCATCCGGGGGCGCGCGTGGTGCTCTACGAGACATCTCCGCAGCCGCTCGCCAAGGTGCGCATTTCCGGCGGGGGACGTTGCAACGTCACGCACGCCTGCCCCGAACCGCGCGAACTCGTGAAACGTTACCCGCGCGGCGCACGCGAATTGCTGGGACCGTTTCACCATTGGGGACCGCGCGAAACCATTGCGTGGTTTGCGGCGCGCGGTGTGGTCATGAAGACGGAGTCCGACGGGCGCATGTTCCCCGTCACGGACGACTCGGCCACGATCGTCGATTGTCTCACGCGCGCGGCGACCGATGCGGGCGTGCGTGTTTACACGCGCATGGGAGTGCGCGGGATCGAGCGGCGTAATGGAGCAGCGGATACGACGATGCCGGGCGCGGGGGCGAAGGCGGCGTTTGAGGTGACGTTTTCCGATGGTTCGGCGGGCGAATTTGACCGCGTGATCCTGGCAACCGGCGGCGGGCGCGGATCGGCGGGGCCGGACATCGCCCAAAAACTCGGCCATACGATTGTGCCGCCGGTGCCGTCGTTGTTCACGTTTCACATCGACGATGCGCGCATCCGTGGTCTGGAGGGATTGTCCGTGCCGGAGGCGGTCACGGCGATCAAGGGGACGAAGTTGCGCGAGTCCGGCCCGCTGCTCGTCACACACTGGGGCATGAGCGGCCCGGCCGTCTTGAAGATCTCGGCGTGGGGTGCGCGCGAACTCGCGGACTGCGATTATCGATGCACGCTGGTCGTGGCCTGGACGGGCGCGCGCACGATGGCGGAGGTGTATTCCAGCTTGGGGTCCGCACGCGCCGCCAACCCTCGCAAGCAGGTGGTGACGTGGAACCCGTTTACCCTGCCCGCGAGGTTGTGGGAGCGCCTGGTGGAGGCGGCGGGAATTCCGTCTGGCGCGGTCTGGACGGCTGTATCCAACGGTTTGTTACAAACGCTCGCCTCGCAGCTCACCACCGGGGAGTTCACCGTGGAGGGCAAGAGTCTGAACAAGGAGGAGTTCGTGACGTGCGGGGGCGTGAGTTTGCGGGAGGTTGATTTCCGCACGATGGAGAGTCGCGTGTGTCCCGGTCTGTTTTTTGCGGGTGAGCTTCTCGATATCGACGGCGTGACGGGAGGTTTTAATTTTCAGGCCGCCTGGACGACTAGTTGGATCGCCGGATCGGCGGCGGGCGTTGAGAAAGATTGAGCCAAAAACCTGGGATGAGACGAATGGATGCATGAGTAAAAACAGGAGAGCGGGATGCCGGACAGGATACGGTGTTGACATGCATCGACGGATAGGCGGGCTATTGCCGCCGTTAACGGGGTGTAGCTTAGCCTGGTAGAGCGCCTGCTTTGGGAGCAGGAGGTCGAGAGTTCGAATCTCTCCGCCCCGACCACTCTTCCTGAGAGGTAACTCTGCGGAAAAACATTTCAGAAATTACGCAACTCGCTAAAAAACAGCCAGTAACGGAATTATAAAAATTTAGATGTTTTTGGCGAGAGTTCGGAAGGCAGTAGGAAAATTACTCCCGGAAGCCTGAATTTGGGGCTTCGGAGGCCCTGCCATTTAAAATGTCGGATTGATTTTTTGGGAAGAATCTCCACGCTGTTTTTCGTCAAACAAAGCACCGGGGCCGAGGCCAATAGGATCGCCCTCCCACCATCCAACCGGAGGTTTTCCATGTCAGCGATCCATGACCGTATCCTTGCGTCTGCGCTCGGCGCAGCCCCTGTTCCCGTGGCGATCTACGCGCGCGTTTCCACCTTCAATCAAATTGGCGGCCGCTTCGATTCCTGCGGAAGTCAGGTGGCGATCTGCCGCGACTATCTCCAGAAGCACGTCGGAGAGGGCTGGTTCGAGGCGGCCTGTTTCACCGATCCGGCCTACTCGGGCGGCACGCTGAACCGCCCAGGCATTCAGGCGCTGATGCGCCGGATCATGCTGGAGGAGATCAAGGTCGTCCTCATTTTCAAACTTGAGCGCCTGCTGCGCAGCACGGACGAATGGGTGCCGTTGCGCTCTTTTCTGGAAAAGCACAATTGTCAGCTGGTCAGCGCGACGGAAGACCTTTCGGAGGAAACGCCTTCGGGACGTTTGAAGAACAACCTGCTGGTCAGCGTGGGCGAGTATGAACGGCTCAACACCAGCGCCAAGGTCCGCGCCAAACTCATGGAACAGGCCAAGCGCGGCTTCTGGTCCTGCGGCCTCGTTCCCTTCGGCTACGACTACGACACCGATTCGAAGATGCTTTTTCCCCACCCGGAGGAGGCACCGATTGTCCGCCGGATTTTCACCGAGGCGGCCCGGCTTGTCTCGCTGACGGACATTGCCAATGCGCTTTCCGCCGAAGGCATTCGCACGCGCCGCCGGCTCTACAAGCAACGCGACGGCAACCGGCGGGAGGTCGGTGGCGTGCGCTTCAACAGCTTTGTCCTGCGGCGCATGATTGGCAATTCGATCTACGCCGGGCAGGTGCGGATGCGCGGGGAGCGTTTTCCGGGCCGGCACGAGGCGCTGGTGTCCGCCGAACTATGGGAGGAAGCCAACGCAGCGGCCAACAAGCCGGTTGTTGCCCGCCGTCGGCAACTGCGATCCTCGGACAAGCATTTTCATCTGCTCAAGGGGGTGGTCCATTGCGGCTGCTGCCAGCGCGCGATGATTCCCGACGCCAGCGGCAAGCGTGGTCCGGATGGCAAGCCCTACCGCTATTACACCTGCTGCCACCTGCATAAAGAGCGCACCGACTCGGTCTGCCCGGTGCGGCGTGTCTCCGCCGCCGGCTTGGAAGCCGCCTATATCGGTTTCCTCGGCGAATGCTGCCGGCATCCTACCATCCTCGCCTCCGCGATGGAGTTTTCCCGGAAACACAGCGGGACGCAGCAGGCATCCGTGCGCGCGGCCCTGGCCGAAACCGACCGGGCGCTGGCCGAACTCGACCGGCACCTGCGCAATTTTGCCGAAGTCGTCACGGCGGGCGGCCTTGACGTGCTCACCGAGGAACTGCGCGACCGGGCAGTTGCCCTGCGCGAGGAAAAACAACAAAAACTCGTCAAACGGGAGCGCCTGCGGCAGGATCTTGCCGCCTGCGAAGAGAAAGCCCCGGACACCGAGGCCATTCGCCATGCTTTGGAGCGGTTCAACCACGTATTTCCGACCTTGGAACAGGAACAGCAACGCGACTTCGTCACCCTGATTACGGATCGGATTGAAATCCGTCCGGCGGCCTGGTCGTCGCTGCGCACGGAAGGCACCGGACACAAGTTGCCCGGCCGGGCCTTTTCGCTGCGGGTCAAACTCCACGTTCCTAACCTCGTTGAAGGCATGGGAGATGGTATGATGGTCGAAGCGCCGTGTCGCGGCCAGTCGAACAAGTTTCTGACGCTGGAGACGTCGATTGTGGTCAACAACATGAACGCTGCCACGCCGGTGGTTCTTCTGACCCCTGATCTGCGGCTCCTGCGCATCGCCCGGAAATCGGCGGGAGTGTAGTCACGAGATAAGATTGACTGAGTTTTTTTGTGATGGAGAATGTCAGCATGGCGAAAGATCAACACCGTCACGACATTTCGGACCGAGTTTGGAGCGTTCTGGAGCCGCTGCTACCTGGAAGGAAAGGAGCGTGGGGAGGGGTGGCGGAGGACAACCGCAAGTTCCTCAACGCGGTTCTGTGGATTTTACGCACTGGTGCGCCTTGGAGGGATCTTCCAGAGGATTACGGAGGGTGGGGCAACACGCACAGGCGTTTTTGTCGCTGGAGAGACAAGGGGCATTGGGAGCGCCTGTTGTCGGAACTGATGAACGAGCCCGATTTTGAGTGGCTCATGATTGATGCCAGTCATGTCAAAATCCATCCGCATGCAGCGGGAGCCAGAGGTGGAAACGAGGCGATCGGTCTGACAAAAGGGGGCGAAACACCAAACTACATTTGGCCGTGGATGCGCATGGTATGCCGGTGCGAGTCATTGTTACAGCGGGTTCCACGGCTGATTGCACACAGGCTGGCAGGTTGATTGAAGGCATTGCCGCAGACCATCTGATCGCCGACAAGGGATATGACACCAACGCCATCATCGAAATGGCGCAGGCCGCAGGCATCTGCCCGCAGATTCCTCCAAAGACCAATCGCATAGAACAACGCGAATATGACCCTTATCTTTATCGGATCAGGCATCTGGTAGAAAATGCATTCCTACGACTCAAGCAATGGCGCGGCATCGCAACCCGATACGCAAAACGAGCCTCCTCTTTCCTCGCTGCCGTCCAATTCAGGTGTGCCATCCTCTGGGCTTCAATCTCGTGACTACATGCTCTAGTCCGTGAAATTGACCTCGGTCCCAAATACTCGCCGCAAAATGTGTGGGTAGGATTTCAGATCGTCTTCCAGTATCCGTTTGCGGACGTGTATCCGCATTATTTCCCGGCCGAACTTCGCAGGACAGACGGAAACGGTTTGGGCGAAGGGTTTCACGCCAACAACACCTTCACACGGCCCTCGGGCAGCGAGACTGCCATGATGGTATCCCGCCGTTCCAACAAGCGCGATCCGGCGACGGAGACCGCAGCCATTAAATTAGCCAAAGTCATTGATTGGATCCGTTCCCGATGAAAACTCACGAGTTTCGTATTTCGCAGGTAATGTTTGATGAGCTTAGCGCTCATCTCTTCCCCGGTGACCATGATGAACATGGCGCCGTAATCGCTGCCGGCATCTGCCGCAGCAAACGAGGAACCCGTTTTCTTGCCCGTAAGTTATTTCTTGCACGCGAGGGGATTGACTATGTCCCAAGTAAATATGGTTATCGCGCGCTTAGCGCAGAATTCGTGGCCCGCGTTTCGGGTTACTGCTCGCAGCACAAATTGGCTTACTTCGCCATTCACTGTCACGGTGGCCGTGACGAAGTGGCCTTTTCTAGTGTGGATTTGGAGTCCCACAAACGTAGCTACCCCGCACTCCTTGATATTACCGAGGGAGTTCCGGTCGGAGCACTGGTATTTGCGACCAATGCAGTCGCTGGAGAAATCTGGACGCCAGACGGAATCGAGCGGTTAACCAGCATGGTTATTGTTGGGATGAACCATCGCCGACTTTACCCGCAGTTACCCCGCGTTCCCGAGGTGCTAAGTGAAATATATCATCGGCAGTCGTTGCTTTTTGGAGCCCGAGGACAAGCGATTCTAAAAGGCACCAAGGTCGGAGTGATCGGCATGGGCGGTGTTGGCTCCCTCGTGAGTGAGTGGTTGGCACGTCTCGGTGTTGGGGAGATAGTCGCCATCGACTACGACAAGTTGGAGCCAAGCAACCAATCCAGAGTCATGGGAGCCCGCTGGTGGGATGCGCCGGAATTTTTGCTGAATTCACGCCTTCCGCTTTTGAGAAAACTCGGCACAAAACTCTCGACCTATAAAGTCAGTATCGGCGAGCGTGTAGCGCGAGCCGCGAATCCACGCGTCAAATACCAAGCGATTATTGGCAGCATCGTCACCGAGGAAGTCGCGCTTCAATTGAAGGATGCGGATTACATCTTTCTGTGCGCAGACTCGATGCAGAGTCGGCTGGTTTTTAATGCATTGGTGCATCAGTTCTTGGTTCCTGGGGTGCAGATCGGTTCGAAGGTTTCCGTTGATCGAGACACCGGCGACATTACTGACATTTTCTGTGTTACGCGCCCGGTGCTACCTCAAGCGGGAGGAGGGTGCCTGTGGTGCAATCAACTGATCTCTTCCAGCAAACTCCAGGAAGAGGTCATGTCCGTCCGATCAATTGAAGCGTCAGCAGTATGTCACGGACCCCGTGGTGAGCGCACCAAGCGTCGTGACGCTCAATGCCGTTGGCTCTGCCCAGGTCGTAAATGAATTTTTTTTATCGATGGTGGGGCTTCACGACGATGATGGCACCACCATCGGAGGCCGACTGGCTTCGCCAAGAGCTCGCAAATGGGTGAAAGTGGCAAACTCACATGAGCCAAATTGATTACATTGCGGAGAAAAAGTGGGGGCGACCTTGGGCAAGGGTGACTTGGTTATGCTTCCCTGCACGAAATAGTCGGTAATCTGCCGACGCGTCGTAGGCGGAACCAGCTCAGGTCTATACTCCTTTCCAATTTATTTGCTCCTGCTTCCAAAAGAACCAGATCGCTTCTCCTCCAACCCTCACCACCTCTTCCCGGGACTAAACAGTGACATAGTCGGTGCTGAGGAAGGGCGGTATTAAGCGAGTTTGAAGCATGGCGAGGTGCGCAAGGCGGGAAAAAGCGCGAGCAGAAGGCGGGAAAAAAAGGCCAAAAGAAAAGCCAGGAGCTTTCCGAAGTTCATCGCGGCGGCGCTGAGGATGGCATTGACCTTGTCTCCGATCAATCCGCGTAACTTGTTGCGCTCCATACGACGTTCATTCTTGAGATGTCCGATTGCCGGCTCAATGGCGGCACGGCGTTTCATCCAGCGCCAGACTCGTTTGGGGATTTTCCCTCGCCTGCGTTTGTCCACGATCACCTCCACCGGCCCCTCATAATTGTGCCCTCGATAACCCATGTCCACGTGCGCCGTTTTCGACCCCTGTTTTTCAATATAGAGCCGTTTTACCTGCTCCATTTGCGCTTCAAGCGTGTGCCCATCATACGGATTGTCTGGCATACATAACGCTCCCAACAGCCAACCTCCCTTGCTCGTCGATGCCACACTTACCTTCTGTCCAAATTCATATTTCTTTCCCGATTTCCCTTTCGATATGCATTCCACCTTTGGCTCATGCACACTATACACTTTGTTTTTGTCTGCTGTCTTTTGTTTGTAAATTTGCTTGCTCGTCTCCAGCAACCCTTGCAATGCCGCCACAGGCTTTTGTCTCTCTATCTCTCGTATCACACGGCCCAGATTCGTCCTCAGTTTCCTGACACATGCCTTCGCTCTCTTCATCTTTCGGCTATGCATATAGCGCCCGGCCATCATCAATAATCCCCTCCCTACCCGTTCATAACTCTGCTTCACTTTCAGCCCGGCTTTCCGCGCTTCCTTCACCAGCCTCTCCCTCGCCCGATCATACGATCTCGCATCGGTCGGATAATAACGTATCTCCTCGGTTTGCACCGTCGTGTCAACGTTGATATGCACCACCTGCACCGGCTTTAACCCCTTCATCCTCACCGCGCTCTCTATCGTCTGCTTGAGCATCTGTTCGGCTCCACTCTCCCCCAATCTCTTCCTCCACCTCGTCATGCTCGACGAGTCTATCGGCTTCTCATGCTCAAAATACTGCCTCCCCGATAAATATTGCCAATATGGATTCTCCACCCAATGCTCCAGCACCTCTTCGTCGCTCAGATCATATTGATACTTCAAATAGTGTAACGACACCATCAACCTTGTCCCCAACCCGGGCTGCCCCAACCTCTCATGATACGTCGGCCCCAAATGCTTGTCAAACTCGGCCCAGTTTATATTCCCGGCCAGCTTCACCATCGGATGGTTCATGTTCACCAACATTATTAACTCCATCTTGAACATTTCCCTCTGTCTCTCGTGCTTGTTTTCCTTTGGCTTCATCTTTTTCCCAGATTTTCTTTATAAATTGCCCTTTTCTGGGAAAATCTCACTCCAGTCTCAAGCGTTAAATTGCTCCTTGATAGGAAATTAAATGGTTCTTCAGCACCGACTACTTAGTTTCCTTAACCCATACCTCTAACGATAGTTCAGGCTTGCATTGAATCGAGGTTTCAAAACCTAAATCCTTCTTCTTCCGAATAGCTCGATGCTGTGACGACGGTCTCTAAAAGCTGGGCCATGTAGGCTACTAATTGTGATAGATCTGTCGAACCATCATCACTAGGGATCAATCCGAACGCTCCGACACCGGGCCCGGGATTTGAATCCCGGTATTGAGAGTCTATGTGACGGACAAAAATTTCTGGCTGTGCTTGTCCCGGATATAGAATGAAACTGCCGCGTGTGCCCAAGAGTGCATCACGGTAACCATGCATCGTGTGGAGATCTTCACCCTTATATGCATGGGTTTCTTTGTCGTTAGCATCCAAGGCAGCTCTCCATTTGGTGATATCCAATCTATATTTTGCATCGAAATGTACCCAGTGAGTCATCTCTTTACACCGAATTTCAATACTGAAATCAGGATGGAATAACGTGGAGTAAGATTCTGTCCAGTTTTTGCTTGAGGAGTCGATACGCCAAAAATTACGGTTGTAATAGAGGTTCACGACAACCGGCACTTCTGAATATGTGCATGGATACTTTACCGCCGAACCGGTTCCTTTTTTAAGATCCACCCGGTAGTCCTTTTCCGTGATGATATGGCTCAATGTTGGACGACCTTCACTCTTGCAGGTAGCTTCGATAGCTTTGCGAAGTTGGAAGTAGCACCACAACTCGTATAAATCGTGGACCGGCTTTAGGTCTCCCGATGTTGGGTCGTATTCCCCCACTGTCGTATTGAGGAGCAGACCGAAATCGAACACCAAGATGTTGCGGACGAAGTCCCGATATCCATGTCTCCGTTGCAATGTCATGGAGTTGGGCAAGGAGTCTGTGTAACCGACATTCTCCCAGAGGGGATTTTGCAAGATCTCCTCCAGTTCTCTCGACCACCGGGCGAGCGCAACATGTGTTGCTGCATATTTCTCAGGGATTCTGAGGTCGAGACTCGCGATGCGAGCGTGAAGCAAGCGAAGCGATGTCTTTACGAATCGATTTTCGATGGTGTCGTAAGTCCTCTCGATTGTATGGGCCGGCATCAGCTCCGGGGTGAATCCGCGAAAGACAGCGGCCAGAGGCCCATCTGGCTGCCATTGGCAATCTGCTGGATTAGCCGCCATCTCGACGAGATCCGGATCCGTCACAAAGGCGAGGGGATTGGTTTTACGGTGGTTCCTATACTTGAAATGCGGTTGGGACAGGATCGCGGCCATCGACTGAGGAAGGCAGGATTCCCGGAAAAGGCGCCGCAGATGGAATATCTGCATTTGGTCCGATGCTGCCTGATCCAAGTTTTCCCGCAGGACAACCTCGGTCGCCCCATCCATATTCAAAATGATCTCCGCATGGATGTCTGCCAGCTGCTCAAGCAATTTTTGGAACTCGGTTTCATACCCGATCTTGGTAGAGACAACATCCACCAAGAGCTCGATGCCCAACCCATCGACAAATGATAACTCCGCCTTGCCCGCATAACCACGAAAATTGATTCTCCCCGTCAGGCGATATCGTCCGCCGGGGAGGACGGTGCATGCGTCTTCCCCATTAAATGAAAGTGAATTCGCAAGTTTATCCGCCCTGAATGGATAAACCGGATTGGTCGCCCTCTCGCGAGCAATCGCCTCCTCACTCGAGCGAAGCGTCGCGGTGAAATCATACTCGGTGTTCTCCCGGAGCCGTACGGGTTCGAACAGGCCGATTTCCGTATCTTCGATCGCAAGCGGCGGTATGGCTTCCCCCTCAACGCCTGCATCGCGGACTGCGATCCCTGCGATGCCGGGAATGGGAAAGGGGGGGGCAGCCGCTCGCGAACCGCTGTTTGGTGCCAACGTTAACTCGCTGGCTCCTGTCCGTAGGGAGATTTTGGCGACGGGGATCACGCAAAATAGTTGGTGAATCCCAAACTTTTCAACGTGCCAAGCATCGTATCGATCTTCGTCGTCGAAAGCAGCAATTTGTTAGCCGCCGAATACTTCGAGAGCTCGTCAAGAACAGCTAGGATTTGCGAACGATTGCCGTGCAATTTCGGAAGCACTTTTTGCATGCTCAGCCGGTCGAGGATCGCCTCATCTTCGGCAAATTTTCCCGGATGCTTCCCTATGGTGGCCAGCTTCCTACTCGCGGCAATGTAGCGGTGGCATTCGGTGGTCACGCGGGGACCGAATCGATAGCGGCCAAGGAGCGCGTAAATAGCGTCGAGTTTCTCATCAAAGCTCCTGTCGGGCTCGTTCGTCCTGCCCTTCAGAAGGAATTGGGCGAGTTCCTTGGCATCAATCGCGGAGCGGTCTTCTTCCGGCAAGGCGAAGGATGTCCCCGTCTCCGACGGCTTGATCGCCGGGCACTCCAAGACAAATGCGCGATCCAGCACTTTCGGTGAGAACATGTGGGTCGTCTCGTCTACATTGACTGTGCCGATGATGAAGACGTTGCGCGTCAGGAACAGTCCCCTCTGATCCAGCGCCGACTTGGCGTAGGTCGTCACGACTGGGTCGCTCATGCTCGCTGCGTGCAGGAGCTCCAACTCGTATTCTCCCAGCAGCGATTCCGGCGCACTCCCTGCCGTTTCCATGACAGACAGGAACCGAGAAAAATACATTTCCACGTGAGAGAGATTCATTTCATCCAAGATTACGAAGAACGGGATGGATGCATAATCAGGATAGTTAGCCTTGAGAAGCAACTGAATGAGCGGGGTAGAACTGTAGGTCTCGCCGCTTTTCCCGAACGGATTTTTATAGCCCAAGAGATGTCGTCCGTCCATCCAGCCGGCTTCAACGGGGATAAAGACATGATTGAACGAGTCCGGCACGCCATCGGGTTTCAGGTTAGATGCGAGCTGTCGGGCGGTCATGGTTTTTCCCGTCCCAGTCGGTCCAGATATGATGACAAACGGCTTTGCGGCCAAGGCGGTAATCAGGGTGGTGCTCACCGTGGCAGTCCGTGGTGATAACACGGCTACTGGTGGTTTCTCGTATTCGACAGTAAGGCCTTCTAGCCAGTCATGAAACTGCTTCGGCGAGATCGCCAACGTGTCATGAAATCCATAGAATGCGCATTGTTCGTAAAAATCGCGCAGGAATATATATCCTTCCGCGGGCTCTTTCCATTCGGTTTTTTCCAGTTTGAGTTTGAGAAGTCTTTTGGCGAGCGGACCAATTTGGAGCTCTCGAAAAAGCGGGGCCAAATTATAAGGAACCTCCGTTGCTCCGTTTTTTACAGTACACAGTCCCATGGATCCCATGGAATAAACAAGATTGGTGAAGACTTTCTCACCGTAATCCTCGCGCCTGAGAACTCCCTGCATCTCTGCGGTTCGCGATCTTGCCAAGCCCGTGATCAACGTATGGTGGCTGAAAATGATCGAGATGAAGGTGAGCGCTCGAATAGCTTGGGGACCCATTGCCCGGACCTCATTCCAGAGCTCGGGCAGCCTGTTGCTTGCATCTGCCGATAGCATGTTAGCCACTTGGGAATCGGCAAGGCGCACATCCTCAATCTGCCCCCCTAAATTCGAAAGAACTTGATCTGCAGGAACGGCTTCCAGCACCTTGGCCACTTTGAAATAGCCGTTTTTGGTCAAAGAGACAATGAGATTTTCTAGTCCGGGCATGGCGTTATTTTTTTCTGGCCGTAATCAGGCACTCCTTAACGTTGCGTTGCCGATCATTCCGACGACCCATTGTCATGTGAATATGATCGAAGTCAACCACTTCAATCTTGTAAGATTTTCCCAAGATGTTGCTTGCGATGGACTCAAGCTCGCTCAATCCTATCATCCCAGTATTGCTGTAGCTGAGGACCAGATTCGAGCCTGAACTCTGAATTCCCCGAAACATGTCAGCAAAGGCGCCGCGCACCTGCGTTTGGATGCAGAAAGGGGATTGGTGACGGTATTCGCGATATCGACCCTTCACGAATTTCCCCTTTTCCCGTTGAATGGGTGGAAAGTCATAAAGAACCAAGGTTTCCAGCGCGTGGTAAAACCGGCTGTAGTGGACGAAACAGTAAGGCGGATCAGCGTAAACGGTAGCAGGCGGGATGCTGGCCAGGCATTCTTTGTAGTCCAACACGGAAATGGCATGTGGATGGTCCGGTGCTCGCGTGGGTAGGGCAGCAAAGGCAACCGAGTATTTTTTTAGGAAATAATCTCGCAAGCTGCGTGCGCGATAGACCGCGATGTCTAACATGGAGGATTGAGAAGTGGCGTTGCGGAATTGAGCGTAATGCCCCGTCCCTTGGCTGACGTATGCCATCGCGTGCATGAGCGAGGTGAGAATGACAGGGTAAAAAGGCTGCTGCCGATGTTGCTCTGCAACCTCTCGTAAGGCGTCAATCCACAGGCATTGCTCTGCGGACCACCAGGTGCCCGCGTAATATTTTGTAAAAAGATGGTAGTGATAGCCGAACGTAGCATCCACGAGTTGCCGGTTGCGGTCCTCGCAGGCATTGAAGTCTGAGATTGTCCGGGTGTGCCGGGTTGAATCCAAATCTTCAGGGAGGTACCCGATTCGCTCGTTCACGAGAGCCTCGGCGGCTGATACAATCTCCTCGGGCGAGCCTCCCGTGCTGTTTTCCCGATGTGCGGTAAGGTAGGCGGCGGCTAGGATGCCGGAATATGCCTGGATATCATTGGAGATGACCGGCACTGCATGTCCAATGGCACCCGATAGACTGCAGGAACCCGCAAAAAGATCGCAGATGGGACGTCCCGGCTTGTGCATCGCGGCGATTCCCTGAACCACAAGGGGTAATAGCTTCGACTTGGAACCCATGTACTTAACATACTGTGGATAGTCACGGATCGTCAGGTTAAATGGATCCTTCTTTTTGCGCTCAGCGCGCTGGTTGGTTACGGCTTTGGGCCCGACATGCATACATTGCGTCATCGAAACAACTGAAAGTAAAACAAGGGGGGAAATCAACGTTCCCGGAAAAGATCGTGTCTGTCAGAGAGCGAGGACACCGAATTCAGCGTGGAGTCTATTCTCACCGGCTTCCCGGACCTGACGCGTACGCTCGCGTGAGACACCGAGTTCGACGGGCGGATCTCGTCGGGCGTGGCGTCTTCCGGGTAGTAGCGGCGAAGCGCCAGTGCTTGGTTGGGCGTCAGGCGCTCGAACGCCGCGTCGAGGCTGTCGCGGACGTCGTCGAGTTCGACGACTTCGGCGGGCGAGGGCAGTGCGCAAGTTCTCGTCCGACCGGAAGCTGACCAGTTCGCCCGCATCGATGCCTGAAAAGCGGGAGGGGGGCATGAAATAGAATGGGTGGGTCGGCGCGAGCTATACGGCCAGCGACCGGAGTAGCGAGGCTTTCTTGGTGCCCGGATTGCCGCTGAGAATCGAGGGGCCGTAACGACGGTCGTTCAGTTTTTCGATCCAGCCATCGATCCAGTCGGTGATGGTGTCTCTGCAGTAGAGATGCGTGTCGTGGCGTGGGACGATCTGTGTTCCCGCTGGCGGGAACGCGGCCGATTTCCAGCGAACCATAGTTGAATTGAGCAGACCGATGCATGGGCCGGCAGTACCTGCGTCGTGCTGGCGCATGGCGAGAAAGCGCCACCGCATCCGGACGAGAAGCGCACAGGTCTCCGCCATACGGGGAGAAAAAATACGCGGGCGATAACGCGGGAGCGGATCGAGGTCGTTGTTGCGGAGCCGGATGAGTTGGACGAATGCGTCCTGTTCCGGCCAGAAGCCGGCCAGCGAGAGGGAGCTTGGGGTCGCGAATTACCCTCGTTATCTCCGTTGTCGGACGCGAAGAAGCTGAGCCAGAGGCGTCCGGAACCGATGTGCGCGGCGATGCGAGCGGCATCCTAGTATCTTGTAACACAATATATTTCGTATTGATCTCGGAGTCAGAAAGCAATTATGTCCGGCATGGTCAACCGATACAAAGTCACGCTTACGCAGGCGGAGAGGGATCAGCTAACCGAGCTTGCCCGCAGTGGTAAATCCACGGCGGCAAAGTTCATCTACGCCCGGGCGTTGCTGCTATGCGACGAAGGGAAGCGTGATGATCCCTGGAAGGTTGGGGACGTGGCCGCTGCCCTGGGTGTGAGCACGCGTACCATCGAGCACCTCAAGCAGCGCTTCGTCGAAGAAGGATTGTCGGCGGCGCTCGTACGCAAGCCGCAGCGCAAGCCCAGGGCGGCGGCTTTTGATGGTGAGTTCGACGCCCGTCTGACTGCCTTGGCCTGTTCGCAGGCTCCGAGCGGATACCAACGGTGGACCGTCAGGCTTCTGGCCGATAAATTGGTCGAGCTAAAGATTGCCGATTCGGTTTCCGCGATGACCGTGCACCGGTCGCTAAAAAAAACGAACTGCAGCCTCACCTGAGCAAGTATTGGAAGATTCCGCCGGACAACAATGCGGCCTTCGCCGCCGCGATGGAGGATGTCCTGGAGGTGTATCGCCTGCCGCACGATCCACGCTTTCCGGTCGTTTGCATGGACGAATCAAGCAAGCAGATGGTCGGCGAGGTAAAGCCGCCGATCCCCGCCGCACCCGGGCACGCGCAGATCATTGATCACGAGTATGTGCGCAACGGCGTCGCCAGGCTTTTGGTGGAAGTTGAACCGTTGACCGGCCGCCGCCACGTCGAGGTGAGCGAACGTCGCACGCAGCAAGACTGGGCGCGCTTCATCAAGGGCATGCTCGACGAACGATACCCCAAGGCGGCCAAGGTGCGTCTGGTTGTGGATAACCTCAACATCCACAGCATTGCCTCGCTCTACGAAACGTTCCCGCCTGCCGAGGCTCGTCGCCTCGCCGAAAAACTCGAAATTCACTACACCCCCATCCATGGCAGCTGGCTGAACATCGCCGAGATCGAACTAAGCGCCTTGAGTCGTCAGTGTCTGGATCGCCGCATCCCCGACATCACTGCCATGCGCCGCGAAGTCGCCGCCTGGCAACAGCACCGCAACCAGCGCGGCGCCCCCATCAACTGGCGTTTCACCACCGAGGACGCTCGCATCAAACTCATTCGTCTTTATCCGAAACTTTAACTGTTACAGGATGCTAGGCATCCTCGACATCGCAGAGTTCCTCGTAAGCGGAGGCCGGCAATGGTTTGGTTGATTTCAGGAGGGATTCTGAGTTCATGGGCTTGGAGGAGGAAGCGCGCGCGCCGCTCATCTGCCCGATCAGTCGGCGGCCGGATAGTTTCGTGGAGCACGCCTCCCTCCGCATTGCGCACGGACTTTTTCCCGGAGTTGATCAACCTTCATGGCATCCTCGGGTCCAAACACGATGTCATTGGGACGTTCCTCGATATAAAGGAATCCCGCCTCACCGGTTTTGCGCGGAAACATCCTCAAGCGAAGATAGGTCATCAAATCATCAAGTGCTTCGTTACAGAGGTGAAATTGATAGCGGACTCCGTCACGGTCGCTTCCGTATCCGCACCAGATTTCGACATGGGTCGGAGTCGAGTCACCGAGGGCGCGGTTGGAAAAATCGCAGGAGAGTTCCGCTTTTTCAAAAACATGCCTTTCCGGGCGCAGGAAGGTGTTTCATAAGCTGGGGAATGATTGGATAATGGCAATTAGGGCGACGGTGGCGCACGGCCCGCCGTGCCCGGGATCGTTTTGATCAAAGCTGGGACTCCGCCTGACCTTCGCGGCGCTCGCTCTTGTGGACGGCGCGCTTTTCGCGGCAGGCACGCTGCCAGTGCGGCTCGGGAGCTTCGCCGGCCATGATGCAGCCTTGCGGCTGGATTTCGCCGACCACAGTCGCGAGGCCGAAGCGGGCGATCTGGGCCTTCACTTTGGTCGCGTCTTTGTAGCCGAGCGGGGACTCGGAGAGGTCGGGCGTGCCGTTGAACCAGCGCACGTCGATGCCCTGTGTCACCGCGGAGAGGACTTCCTTCACGCGGGCCGGATCGATCTCGCCATCGGCATCCTTGTAGGGACGCAGCATGGCGGTGCGCGAGAGGTTGCGGCCGGCGCCGTGCGGGCAAAATGACAGGTAGTCGGCGTTGTCCGCGCCGAGCACGAGGAGGATTTCGCGGGCCATGTTGAGCGGGATCAGGCCGAGCAGCAGCCGGCCTTGGCCGTCGCGCCAGGCGGGCGTGGCGCCCTTGCCGTGCAGGAACACGTCACCGCGCTTCCACACGAAGTTATGCTCGTTGCCGATCTGCACGAGGGCGCGCTGGCCGGTGCGACTCAGGAAAGCGTCATGGATCACGGCGTGGTTGGCGCGAGTCCAGCGGGAGATGTATTGCAGCGCTTCCCAGTAGGCCACGCCTTCACGCGAATCGGCGGGCAACCAGACGGCGGCGTCCGGGATGCCCTTGGCGTTCTCGTTGCACCAGGCACGGGCGGCTTTCTGGCCGCGCTTGTAGAGGTCCGCGCCGATACCGCGCGAACCGTGATGGGTCACGAGGACGTTGAACTTGCCTTCACGACGCACGATCCACTCGGCCAGTTCGACGTAGCCGGCGGATTCGAGCACGGTGCGCTGTGTATCTGTGAACTGGATATGGCCGATATAGGCAAAGTGGTTGCCGTCGCCTTGCGTGCCGAGGAAATCTTGGGCGCGGCTGCGCAGGCCGGAGAGGAACGGGTTGTCCCACACCGGCTCGTCGAGCACGGCCGCCGTGAACTGCTGGCCGCGAGGACGACCGCCTACGCCGAAATGCGTCACGTTTTGCAGGTGGTTCATGAGTTCTTCGACTGGATGGTTGTCGGCGAAGAAGGTGGCGAACATCGAGCAGCAGATATCGGCCGAGTGAGCGCCCGGGATGATGGCGTTTTCCACGGCGATGGCACCTCCGACCGGAATGGTCGCGGTGCCGCCGCCGGACGGACAAGTATCGGGCATGAGCACGCCGCGCTGGATCACGGGCATATGCAGGAGTTCCTTCATGCGCTGGCGGGCGGAGGCGACGTTGGCGATTTCCTCGTCGGTCTCGGCTTCGACAGCCTCGGCGAGTGACGCACTGGAGGCACGTGGCAGGATCAGCGGAGGCTGTTTCGGAAACTCCTGTTCGAGCTGGGCGAAGATGAGTGCGCGGTCGAGGCTGGTGGCGTCGAGTTCGCGGGCGCGGCGGAGGGCGGAGCCGAGGCGGTGGCCTTCAAGCCAGCCGGCGGCGAGCAGGTCGCGGGCTTTGATTTCCATGGTCATGATAAAAGAGAGTGGATCGGGACACCAGCCTGAGGCGATGACGGACAGAAACAGGCGGCAAAGGTTTGAGCCTTCAGGTGTGAGGTTTGCTTTTTGAGACGTTGAACGATAACGGTTAACAATCAGGTCGGTATCGTTTGGACAAACGGCTCATGGAGCCGTTCGAAGGCACCCGAGGATGCCGATAATACCTGTGTCGGCCAGCCGTCACTCAAGCCGGGCCCGAAAGTAAAGTTAAACGGCGAGAGGGATGCGCGTGGCCACATTAAATTCGTCGATCTCGTCCTGAAGACGTTCGATTTCGGCTTGGTAGGCCACGGTCAGGCGGTCCACCTCGTCGCGTGTGATCGTGGCGACGTAAACCGTGCGGGTGGCCTCGTCGCGGCTCAGGAAGCCGACGTGCTCGACCTCCTCGCCCTCCTTGGTGTTGAGCGCCTTGATGAAGACCAGCAGGCCGCGAAGCTCGGCCTGGAGGTTGAGCTTGCCGTAGATGCCGTGGTCGAGACCCGTCACGCCGGCATTGGCGGCGGCGAGGGCACCCTTGAAGGCGGCCAGTTCGCGGGAACGGATCACGCTTTCATCGAACGCGGCGCGCACGTCGGCGCGGGCAGGCTGGGTTTCCTTGCGGGAATTTTCGCGCTGCACGATTTCGCGCAGACGGGCGACTTCACCGGCGAGGCGGTTCTTGTGCTTCAGAGCGTGGGACAGGGTGATGGTTTTCATGTTCGTTTGGTTTGGTTGAGTTGGAGAATAGAGATTTCGAAAGGATCGAGGTAGAGGAGAGGGCACAGCATACCTGACTATTTGATCAGGTCTTGTCGGGCCTCACTCATGGAGATCATGTAAAGCCAGTTCATCCCGGACGGGCGCGATTCGTGGATTGTCAAAACGCCACCAATTCCTGCGGCCGTGGAGACGATTGAGACGCTCCCGGCCGCGCATGTGCTCCATGTGTGCATCGATCTCGGCCAGGCGGCGTCGCACTTCGGGAAGTTCGACGCGCTGGTGCGTGATCATTCGTGGCTGAACGTCCTATTCCAACCACCACGGATTGCGGATGGTGAAACCGATATACAGCCGGCGATGGCGAAACCACCGGCGCGGCAGGGTTTCGTCCTCCCAATGCCCGTAGGAGAAGAGATTCCGATGGCTCGCCGGCCAGCCGAGGCGGTTCCATTCGAGCGGCGGAAGGATGCGAGGACGCAGGTTATACGGACGGCCGTCGGGCTGGATGAAATCACGGGAACGAGACCAGATCCGGCGGTTGATGACCGCGAGGACGGTGCGGAACACCGCAACGTCAGCGCGACGGCGGATGTCGTCGCGAAGCACGTAGGTCTTGGTCCAGCCGCGCTGGTAAGGCTCGGCCAGTGGAACCACCGGCGCGTCGTGGAGCGCTTGGTGGAGCTGATCGTATTCACGTTCGAGGCGGAGGAGTGTCTTGTCCCGGGCGGTGTGTTTGTCGAGAAAACGCATGGTGAAAGGCAGCCGGGAGGATCAGTCCCGGCTGCGGTTGACGAAGGATTGCCAGAGGGCGAGGACGACGAAGTCGGTGCGGAGCTTCTTTTCGCCGGCTTCGCGGACCTGACGCGCACGCTCGCGCGAGACGCCGAGTTCGGCGGCGATCTCGTCGAGCGTGGCATCCTCCAGGTAGGTAGCGACGAAGCGCCAGCGCTTGGTTGGGCGGCAGGCGGTCGAGCGCGATACCGAGGCTGGCACGGACGTCGTCGAGTTCGACGACTTCGGCAGGCGAAGGCAGTTGCGTGTCCGGGATCGAGTCCCACTCGATTTCGGTGGCGTCAGCGGCCTGCGCGGCTGCGTCGATTGCCGAGGAGACTTCGGCCATTGTAAGCTGGGTAGCCGAGGCGATTTCGCTCAGGGTCGGAGCGCGGCCGAGGCGGTTGGCCAGCTCGGTGCGTACGCGAGCGATGACGCCGACGCGGTCGCGTTGGCGGCGGCTCAGCGGGTCGAGGCGGCGGAGTTCGTCGAGCATGGCGCCGCGCACGCGCACGTAGCAGTAGGCGCGCACGTCGTCTGGCTCGCCCTGGCGTTGCCCGAGGGCGGCGATGAGCGCGAGTTTGCCGACAGACGCGAGGTCGTCGCGCGTGACGTTGACCGGCAGACGCCGGGTGAGGGTGGCGAGCGCCGTTTCGACGATGTCGAGGCACTCGGCGAGCGCCATGGGAAGGGAGGACACGCAGGTCATGGGTGGGCGGCAGCCCGCAGAGGGAGGAAGGAAATGCGCCTCCTCACCTGCGGGCTGCCGTCAGGGCGTGAGGAAGTGTCGCCAGTCCGGGTGTCGGGCTTCGCGGATCGCCATGGAGGCCGGCAGCGGTGCGGGGGCCTTGGGCCTGCGCAGCAACCGGAGTCCGGCTTCGTGCGGGAGTCGGTTGGCCTTGAGGGAGTTGATCTCCCGCTTGGCCCACACGAGGTTCTCGAAGGTGTCGCGTCCGCCGCGGTCGCGGGGGACGACGTGATCGAGGTTGCCGCCGTGCTTGCCGACGCGTTCGCCGGTGTATTGGCAGACGCCGCCGTCGCGTTCGAAGATGGCCTCGCGCGTGAGCCGCGGAATGCGGATCGGCATTTTCGCGAACTGGGTCGCGACGATGACGGTGGGCACTCGGATGCGGAGCTTCGGCGTGCTGATCGCGAAATCGAAATCGCGCACCGGCAGTTCGATCCACTCGCTCTAGGGAAGCGGGTTGAGGAAGAGCGGGCGGTCGAAGTTCCATGAGCCGTCGTCGAGTTTCGGATACGCGATGTCGAGGCCGAGCGCGGGCGGCAGGTCGGCGTTTCCGCCATTGAGGGCCACGAGGGCCTGCTTGACGGTGCGATGGCCGATAACCTGCCAGACGCGGTTGAGCGACAGGACGATGGGCTTGTCGAGGATGTCAGACATGGGAAGGTGTGATGATGGTGAAAAACGAGGGCTCCTCGCGGGGCACGGTTCGGCCAACAACGGTGTGTGTTCTTTTTTGCGATGGAGCGCGCCAGCGCGGAGATGGCGTAGCCGCGAACTCGCGGAGCGAGTGAGTAGTGAGCAGCGCGGGCGCCCGTGAGCACGGGAGGCGCTGCGAACAAGGTGGATCTCCGCGCCGGGCTTGCGCCGGCCTTTGCGGTTTACGAGACCGCTGCATCGCTGCCTATGCTTGCGGAGAGTGAAGTGGCTGCCGGGGCACGAGTCGCACGTGCATCTACGGATTCAGAGACCGTCGTCCTGCTGCTAGACGACCCGGCAATGGCGGAGGGTTGAGGTCCCGCCCCTCAGCGACAGAGTGTCGCCGCACGCGTTAGCACCGCGGCTTCCGACTTTCGGAATTAACCCTCCAAGATGGTCCCCCCACCTGGAGTCGCACCAAGGTCTGCCGATTATCAGTCGGCTGCTCTGCTATTAAGCTATGGGTGGAAAAATTGGCGGACGGAGCGCGCAGCGCGGAGATGGCGAAGCCCCGAACAAACGTGAGGGGTGAGCCGTGCGGGTGCCTGCGAAGCGGGCGGCACGGCGAACAAAGCGGAGGTCTTGCGCCCCAATCGGGTTGGCCGATCCATCTGTTTTCGAGACAGCGTCCGCGCCTCGGCGGATTCACTCTCCAATGGTCCCCGCGGCAGGAGTTGCACCTGCGTCGGTCCGCTTAGAAGGCGGAGGCCTGAGCTGCTCGGCCACGCGGAGATAGCTGGACCTCGCGGCGGGACTCCCACCCGCAACGTCGCGTTCGAAGCGCGGCATGATATGTTTTTCACCACGCGAGGAAAATGGTCCTCCTGCCAGGACTTGCACCTGGACCTCGACCTTCGCACGGCCGTGTGATGGCTTTTTCACCACAGGAAGAAAACTGGAGCCCGCCGCCGGAGTCGCACCGGCCTCGTCCGGCTTACAAGGCCGGCACGTCGCTGCCTACGTCTGACGGGCACTGGTCGCCGCGCCGGGTAACGCTCCCGGTCCTGGCGCTCATCTAGCGCGATTCCGGGTATAAACCGGACGGTTCACTTTAAACTACACGGCGAAAATTGGTCGCCTCGACGGGATTTGCACCCGTGTTGTCCGCTTGAGAGGCGGGTCTCCTGAACTCGCTAGAGGACGAGGCGAAAAATGGTCGGCGGGACAGGACTCGCACCTGCACGGGCTCGCGCCCACGAGTTTCTGAGACTCGCGTGTATGCATTCCACCACCCACCGAAAAACTGGTGCGGCCGGGGCGACTTGCACGCCCACGCGCCCGGGGGCGCGGCGGTTTTTAGAACCGCCCGGTCTTCTATTCCACACACGGCCGCTTTGGTCGCGGCGGCCGGAGTTGCACCGGCACGGGCGTTGAGCCCAGCGGAGTTTGAGTCCGCCGTGTCTGCTGATTCCAACCACGCCGCGAAACTGGTGCGGACGGAGGGAGTCGCACCCTCATGAGCTTGCGCTCACCGGCATCTCGGGCCGGCGCGTATGCTGTTCCGCCACGTCCGCGGAGAAAATGGATCCGGCACGGAGACTTGCGCTCCGCTCTTCCCGATACCAACGGGATGCGTCGCTTCCTACGCTTTGCCGGTATGGTCGAGACGGAAGGACTTGCACCTCCGCAGTCCGTGAGGACCGCGCGTTTACAGCGCGCTGCAATTGCTGCTCTGCCACGTCTCGAAAAATTGGGGGCTCGGGCGGGATTCGCACCCGCACGGACACGGCGTACGAAACCGTCGCACTGCTGTTGTGCTACCGAGCTGAGATGGTGGGTCGTCCCGGCGAAGCGGAGCGGCCAACGAGCAGGTTGGGGGCAAGGCCCCGAGCGCAAAGCGCGAGTCAAATGCTCCGGGTTCTGCCGGTCAAGAGCCGGTTGCTTCACGGTTAAAGCTTACGACCCGTGAAAATGGTGGAGCCGCGGCAACGACGCGCGGAGCGGCGCACTGTAGGTGCGGGGCGAAGCCCCGAGCTTCGTAATGCGAAGCGAGTCAATCGCACCCGCCTGAATTTCTTCCTGCCAGGAAGACGACCACGCTGCGCAGTCCCAGATCCCGAATGGCTGCGGCGGGAGGATTCGCACCTCCATTCACGGGTTCAAAGCCCGCTGTCCTGCTGGTTAAACGACACCGCAAAAACTGGTCGTCGGCCCGGGAGTTGCACCCGGCCTTCCTGCATGTCGGGCAGGCGTGGTCACTGGCTTACTCGCCGACGAAAATGGCTGCCGGGGTGGGACTCGCACCTACATCTCGCCGCTTAACAGGCGGCTGCTCTGCTGTTGAGCTACCCGGCAATGGTGGGCAGACACGGATTCGCACCGTGATCTCCTCTGTGTGGGAGAGGTGTCCTGACTATTGGACGATCCGCCCGGAACTGGCGCTCGTGACCGGACTCGCACCGGCTGACTTCCCTTCGACAGAGGGCTGATTGGCTCGCTGCGCTCGGGGCCTTTACCCTCCGCCTGCGGCGGCCCCATCTCCGCTGCGCTCCGTCGACTCCTTCATCTCCACGAGCAAAAGTTGGTCAGGTGGGTGGGACTTGCACCCACTTCCCCGGCTTCACGGGCCGGTGCCCCGCTGACTGGGCCACGCACCTGACGAAGCATGACCAGCAGGTCACGCGAAGATGGGCACGCCGGCAGGCGCGGGGCGAAGCCCCGAGCGCCAGCGAGTCAAAAAATGGTCGGAGCGGCGTGATTCGCACACACGTGATCTCGGTCCCAAGCCGAGTGCCTGACTTCTAGGCTACGCTCCGAAAAAGGGGTGCGGGTGCCGGAGTCGCACCGACGGGCATCGTGGCTTATGAGACCAGATGGAGACCTCGCTCTACCCGCATAAAATTGGTGGAGGCTCACGGTTTCGCTCCGCGCTCTCGTGGTCTTCAGCCACGCGCCATCACTAGATCGGCTTAACCTCCGTGGAAATCTGGCAGGCCCTGAGGGACTCGCACCCTCCCGGTCGGATTTGTAGACCAACCCGTCCGCTTGGACATCTAGGACCTATGGTACCCGAGGCCGGTAGCGCTCCGGCTCCTTCTGTTTGGAAGACAGCCGTGCATCTATGGAACACCTCTCGGGCGAAACTGGTGGAGCTGGACGGTAACGCTCCGTCTCCTCCGCGTTGCGGGCGCGGCGTGCTGCTTTTAGCACTACAACCCCAAAAGTGGACACGACGGTGGGACTTGCACCCGCGAACCTCGGCTTTGCAGGCCGGTCCCTTCGCTGCTCGGGCACGTCGTGAGAAAACCTGTGGCTCAGGTTGCTCGGCGTCGGAAGACTTCTCCGGCGTCCGCCCTCAATGACCTGACCACAGGGTAAGTGTTGGTGGAGCCGGCGGGAGTTGCACCCGCACCGTGCGGATTAAAAGTCCGCTGTGCTGCTGTTGACACCACAGCTCCATGAAAATGGTGCGCTCGGGGAGATTCGCACTCCCGACTCCGGACTGGCAGACCGGCGCGTTGCTCCTACGCTACGAACGCATCTGAAATTAACCCCTGCCGGGCTTCGGCCGCCGACTGGCTTCGGTGAAATCCGGCAGGACTCGCACGGACCGGTCCCGGATCAAGAACCGGGCGCTCCTTGTGAAAGAAATGGCCGCCTCGACGGGAGTCGCACCCGCATCCCTCGGCTTGAAAGACCGGGATCCTGAACTGTTAGACGACAGGGCGGAGAAAAATGAAACGCACGGCCGGCATCACCGTTTGACACCCATCGGGTGCACCGTGCGCGTTGATCAGCAGGAACCGTTTGAGACGGCTCCTGCAATTGTTCGGAGCGTCGTCAGCTTTTCGCTGCGCGCTCCGTCGCAAAAAAGAACACACACCGTCGTCCCTTTCGCCCGACCGAGGTCGGGTGGTTTGGACGGCCGCAGGATTTTGTGCGGACGTTGGCTGATTGGCTGGGCTCAGCGATGAGGCCGCTTACGGAATATGGAAAACGAGTATGAACCCGGCTTCCCGGAAGCGGCCTGCCTGAGGCACAAAAAACCCACTTCCGGGGAGAAGTGGGCCGCGTGAGGCTATGAAAAGCCCTCGATGCTAAAGAGCGCCACTTCGATGATTGCCTGCGTAATCGGGTCGAAAACCGACCGGTTCGCTACGCATGGTCGTTTTGCTAATCTGCGGATTCGCACACGACCAATGCCGCTCCGGTTGCCGGAGGACCAAGGCAGTTATAAGTCGTGTGGATTGATTCATGGCAGAAGGCAGAGACGATTAAGTGTTCGTAGAGTTACAACGGTTTCGTCGGTTCTAAAATCAAGAGGGACTTTGAAAAAACCTTTCTCAATCCTGGAACCCGCAAAGAACGTTGTGCCGGCAACCTACCAGAAAGACCGGTGCTTGCCATGTCTGAAGATGCAGGATACCTGACTTTGAAATCATGTTTGAAAAACTCTTTTCCGAACGCGGTCTGTCGCTGGATCGCATGCGTGTATTGGTCGAGGTACACGACGCCGGCAGCATCGCCCAGGCGGCGCCGGGCGACCCGATCCGCCAGAGCCAATACAGCCGGCAGCTTCGGGAACTGTCCGAGTTCTTCGGCTGCGAAGTGGCGCAGCGGCAAGGCAAGCTGCTCAAGCTCACCGGGCAGGGACGACGGTTGGCCGATCTGGCCCGGGAACATTTTCGCTCGCTGGAAGATTTTCGCGCAGAGTGTGCGACCGAGAATCTGGACTACACGATCGCCGCCGGTGACAGCCTGCTGCACTGGCTGGTGATTCCGCGGCTCGGCGCATTGACCTCGGGCAAGCAGCCTGTGCGCTTCGTAACCACGAGCCTGCGAACCAACGATGTCGTGCAACATCTCGCCGACGGTCGCGCCGACTTCGGTGTGATCCGGCAGGACGCCGTGACCGCCGCACTCGACTCGGCCCCGCTGGGAGAACTCGGTTACGTTGCCGTCGTCCCCAAAGCGCTCATCGGTCGCGGCAAGACCCCAACACTCAAAGATGTTATCGGCCAACTGCCGCTGGCATCGCAGACGGCGGACGGGCAATTCACGCAACGTGTCCGCCAGATCGCCGACAGCCTCAAAGTGGAATTCCGTCCGGCACTTGCTTGCCAGTCCTTCCCGCAGACGGTGAGTGCCGTCCGGTCGGGTGGCTTTGCCGCCATTCTTCCGTCGCTGGCCCTCGCTGAATTGCCAGCCGGCACTTATGTCAGCGTAATCGACCCTGCGCTGAAACGATTGAAGCGAAAGCTCGCCCTGGTCTGGAATCCGCGTGTGTCCCAAGTGCGTTCGGGAGCCAGCCGGCTCATCGGACAACTGAAAAATACGCTGCGGATTGAGTGAAGGGTCTTGTGCGCGGCATTGCGGAATCCGTTGTTCAATTTGCATGCGTATTCATCTGCTCAGCGATCTGCACCTCGAATTTGCGCCCTTCGTTTCACCCCGGATCGAGGTCGATTGCGTGGTGCTGGCCGGCGATATCGGTACGCGGGCGACGGGGCTTCGGTGGATTCGGGAGACCTACAGTGGCGTTCCGGTCATCTACGTCTTGGGCAACCATGAGTTCTATGGTGAACGACTGCCTCGCCTGACGGAGAAGTTCATCGAGCAGGCGGCCGGCACGAACGTGCATATCCTGGAAAATAGCAGTATCGAGATCGGTGGCTTCCGATTTTTCGGCGCCACACTCTGGACGGATTTCATGTTACTCGATGCGCCGGTGGAGGCGAGTGCCGCGGCTATAGCCGACATGAACGATTATGCACGGGTTCGCCACTGGCCCTCGCATCGCAAGCTGAGGCCTCATCATACCCGTGAGGCTCATGCGCACTCACGCCGTGCACTGGAGGAGTTTTTAACCACGGGGGATCCGGTGAAATCAATCGTGGTGACTCATCATGCTCCTTCCCTGTCATCATTGCCCGAATACCGCCAGACCGACCTGATCAGCAGTGCGTATGCCTCCCGTCTCGATGACCTCATCCTTCGCCATCAACCGGCGTTGTGGGTTCATGGTCACATCCATCACGCCAGCGATTACCGGATCGGGCGAACACGTGTGGTCAGCAACCCGCGCGGTTATCCGGACGAACCTGTGCCCGGTTTCCAGGCCGACAGGGTTCTCGACGTGGGATAGCGCCCCCTTGTCAGTCCGAAGCGCCCTCATCCTCAAGTATTCGCTATTCTTGAATAGTGAATATCTGGATACGGAAAATTGATTAGGCCATAGCTGGAGGGCGCGGCGGGTGAGTCGGTTGGGAGCCACACCGACTTCACCAATATGCGGCAAGCCGTAGGCGGCTTGCCGGCCCTGCTGCCGTCACGACAGACTATCTCAAAATGGTAAGAGGATTTGACCATCTGTGGGTAGTAACTTGGTTTTACTATCTTTCAGTAGTCTTCCAGCCAGAACCGAATCTGGTGAAAGGTTGGTAAGCCGTTCGCCTCCTGATGAAATCTCCCTTGCTTACGGAGCAACTCGGTTGATCCCCTTGGATCGACCTCTGTCATGATGGGTCGGAACATGCCAGCCCACGTATGCGTATCGGCCTAAACCTACTTTTTCCAGGTGAGCCACTGGGAGATTTGGCCGATGCCCATCGTGATGATGAGGGGCTGCTGATGGAAGAGGAACATTTGCCCGTGCGAATCAAAATCTCATCGAGATCCCTGTGAAGCCGGCTATACTGGGGGGGCTGGTGAGCGACTGCCTGAATATAACAACGCGACAGACCATCAGCACGACAATCGAACGCGAGGAAGTGGATGAACCAGGCCGTTGACCGCGTTTTGCGATGAATCCTAACTCACCGCCATGGGTTCGAGCAGCCGACGGCGCGCCTCGCTCGCGTCGCGCCGCGGCGGGGCGCCGAACATCCGCCGATACTCGCGGCTGAACTGCGAGGGACTCTCGTAGCCCACGTCGAAGGCGATGCTCGCCGCGTCCGCGCGTTCGGCCAGCAACCGCCGCCGCGCTTCCTCGAGTCGCAACCGTTTCTGAAACTGCAGCGGGCTCAGATTCGTGACCGCCCGGAAATGCCGGTGAAACGTCGGCGCGCTCATCCCCGCCGCTTTTGCCGCGCGCCCGACCCGCATCGTTTCGTTGTAGTGCTCGCGTATCCAGTCGATGCCCCGTCGCACCTGCGACAGCGGACTCGCCGGCGCCCCGAGCTGTCGGATGGTGTCGGCGTGCGGCCCTTGCAGCAGGTGAAACAGGATCTCCCGCTCGATCATCGGCGCCATGATCGGAATATGCAGCGGCCGGTCCAGCAGCCGCAGCAGGCGCCCCACCGCGTCGAACAACTCGTCCTCGGCCCGCGCCACCGCCACCGCCTTCGACGGCACGCGTCCCGGATCGGCCTTTGGCAACTTGAGCAAAATCTCCGCAATCACCTCGGGATCGAGCGCGAACGCGAAACCCAGATACGGCGCCTCGATCACCTGCGCCACCAGCGGCAGCTCGGCCGACGTGATCAGGTAATCGCGCGGCCCATAGACGAACTCCTGCCGCCCGAGCCACACCCGCTTGCGACCGCTGGCCAGCATGCAAAAGAGCGGCGCGTAACTCACCGCCGACGGCTCGTTGACAACATCGGACCTCAACAGGGTCAGCTTCGGAATCGGGCTTGTCACCGACTCTCCACTACAATGCCGGCGCAGGATATCCCTCGGTTCGCTCATGTGCCCCATCCTGCGATTCCGCATCGTCGGCGTCAAAACCCTTCCGCGCCCGAAATTCATTTCGTGATCGTTTTAGGCAATTTTGTGAGAGGCCCGTTCTACCGCTTCGCGAAACGCTTCCGCTATTATGGGCACCGTCAGATCACTCAAACCTTCCAACCGCAAAATAAAGGAACACCCATGAATCAGGATACCACCACATCGAAAGTCTGGATCATCACTGGCGCCGCCCGCGGCTTCGGTCTCGAAATCAGCCGTGCCGCGCTCGCCTCCGGCGACACGGTCGTCGCCACCGTCCGCAACCGCCCCGAGGAACTCGCCGCCCGGCTCGGCAATCACCCGCGCCTGCACGTCGCTCTGCTCGACATCGCCGACGAGGCGCAGGCCCGACAGGTCGCCGCCGACACCGTGGCGCGCTTCGGCCGCATCGACGTCCTTGTCAACAACGCCGGCGCCGGCCTGCTCAGCGCCGTCGAGGAAGCCACCAACGAAGAAGTCCGCCGGTCAACGTCTTCAGTCTCCTCAAGGTGACCCGCGCTGTCCTCCCTCACCTGCGCCGCCAGCGCTCCGGCCACATCATCAACTTCTCCTCGATTGGCGGTCTCTCTGCCTCTGCCGGCTGGGGTCTCTACTGCTCCACCAAATTCGCCGTCGAAGGTCTCACCGAGGCCCTCGCCATCGAACTCGCTCCGCTCGGCATTCACGCCACCGTTGTCGCGCCCGGCTATTTCCGCACCGACTTCCTCGAAGGCTCCTCGCTCACCCGGGCCGCGCAGGTCATCCCTGATTATGCCGCCACTTCCGGGCGCATGCGCGAACTCGCCGCGCAGATCAACCACCGCCAGCCCGGCGACCCGAAAAAACTCGCCGCCGCCATCGTGTGCCTCGCCGCCTCACCCAAGCCCCCCGTGCACCTGCCCCTGGGCAACGACACCCTGGCCGCCTACCGTCGCAAGGTCGCGGCCTTCGACCGCGAGATCGCCGAGTGGCACGACATCGCCACCGGCACCGACCACGACGATGTTGCCGCCGACGCCGTCTGATTCCCGATCACATCAAACCTGTCCACCGAACCGACCGCAAGGAAGTGCAGGAGTCGCAAAAACAGACCCTTCGTTTTACGTCTCCTGCGCATCGTTGCGGTGCAAATGCAGATCACCCACCACCACCTCTCTCATCATGAAAACATCCACCCGCCTCCTCTCCCTTGTCCTCCTCGCCCTCGCCGGCCTCGCGCCAGCCGTCACCGCCACCGCCTCGACCGAAACCGAAGCCCGAAACAAGGCCGCCATCCAGGCCGCCTTCGACGCCTGGCGTGCGGGCACCGGCGGCCCCTTCGCGCTCCTCGCGCCCGACGCCGTCTGGACGATCACCGGTAATTCCCTGGCCGCGAAAACCTACCGCTCCCGCGACGAGTTCATCGACACGGTGATCAAACCCTTCAATGCCCGGCTGACCAGGCCGCTCGTCCCCACCGTCCGCAGCCTGCATGGCGACGGCGATACGGTCATCATCCTGTTCGACGGCGAGGCCACCGCGCTCGATGGCAAACCCTATCGAAACACCTACGCCTGGTTCATGAAGCTGCGCGACGGCCGCATCGTCGAGGTCACTGCCTTCTTCGACTCCATCGCCTTCGACGAATTCTGGCGACGTGTGCAGCCCAGGAAAGCTCTCTAGACGGTCGGCACGCGTGCTTCCGGACGCCGGCTGAGGCGCGGAACGGGCAGTCATCGTCCGACTTCACCCACGCCGCGCGGCTTCGATTTTCGCGATGTCGATTTTCCCCATGTCCATCATCGCTTCAAAGGCACGCTTGGCCTCCGCACCGCCTGCCGCTATCGCGCGGGTGAGGGCGCGGGGAGTGATCTGCCAGGACAATCCCCAGCGATCCTTGCACCAGCCACAGGCGCTTTCCCGGCCACCGTTGCCGACAATCGCGTTCCAGTAGCGGTCGGTTTCCTCCTGGGTGTCGGTCGCGACCTGAAACGAAAAAGCCTCACTGTGCGGAAAAGCCGGCCCGCCATTCAGGCCGAGACAGGGAATGCCGAGGACGGTGAACTCCACCGTAAGGACATCGCCCGCTTTACCCGACGGGTAGTCGCCCGGCGCGTGGTGCACCGCGGTCACCTGGCTGTCCGGGAAGGTCGCCGCATAAAAACGCGCAGCGTCCAGAGCGTCCTTGTTGTACCAAAGGCAGATCGTATTTTTGGGGATCGGGTTGTTCATGGAAGAATTTTGGATCACGACAGGCACCAATGAAAAGCTTCCGCTGGGTCTTCCGTCAGTGAAACGGGCGCACCTCGACCGGTGTCCGACAGGCGATGGTGGCCTTGTGCCCCCATGCCAACGCCTCGTCCAGGTCAGCGGCTTCCAGCACCCACAAACCGCCCACGTGTTCCCGGGTCTTCAGGTACGAACCGTCGGTGACGAGCACCTTGCCATCGGGCTGCGCCCGCAGCGATTTTGCACTGTTTGCCGGATACAGGCCGCCAACGAAAATCCTGATACCGGCAGCCACCATCTCGTCGTTGAGCGCGTCGATCGCGCGGTCCATCGCTTCGTCTTCGGCAACGGACGGGTCATAGTTGTCGGGGTGGTAAATGGTCACCAGATACTTCGGCATAAGCTCTCCTGTTACAGTTTCGGGCGGGCCGGTTGCCCTATACGCGCTAACATCTTTTCAATCGCCACGCATTTCTTGAGATTATTTCAGCAGAAAACAGCGATTTTTAGATTTAAAAGGCTGGTTTGAATCAAAAAATGAAGAAAAAAACGAAACATGTTAGCGCGTATAGGCCGGTTGCCCTGCCTTCACTCTCTCAACGAACGGCGGGGCCGCAATTGGACAAATCGTCCAGGAAATTCCGGTTTTTTTCGCGCTTTGGCATACTGGACATCGGTGACCGAACCAGTTGCGACTTTGAAGCCAGGGTTGCATTCCGCTTCCGCGGGAAAACCCTTCGCCGTCGCATCCGCACCATCGTCATGACATTTAAAATACTCGATATGGATATTTCAAATGTGTTTATGCTGCAGGCCTGTTCATCTTCCTTTTCAGGCGTATCGTTGAAGCGCCTCTTTGACGGCGTGGCTGCGCATCGGCAGAGGGACCGCCTTTGCGGCTCCAATGATGTAGTCGATGTTCATGCGGCCTGGAGGTAGGTTGTGAGATTTTCCGCCGCACGGATGAGGCGTGGCTGGTTCCAGCGGCGGGCAAATGCACGCAGGCGATCGGGATTCACGCGTTGAAACGGATCCTGAATACGCCAACGTTCAAACTCCTGCTTGTTCCACTCGCCCTTGTGCCACCAAAAGAAGTCGAGAAGGGCTTTTTCCGGCAACGCGACGCGAACTTCATAGCCGCCGGCATCCGGCCGGACTTCATAGCCGAAGAATCCACGTGGCTGGATGTGCTGGTAGGTGTAGCGGCCAAGCGGTGTGTCGAAGTCCGCGGGGTTGCCGAGGGTAGCATTGGTTACTTCGGTAACACCCTCCGGAATCAGGCCGAACTGGTTCAATAACCAGAGGCCGGTGACATAGGTGTCCTTCCGGATCTGGTTGGCCGTTCTTTCTGCTGTCATGGGATTTTTCGCGATGTCTTCCGGAAACGCGTAAAGACCTCTGCGAAGAGGCAAAATCAGGCCAGCGGTGGCCCAACGATGGAGCGTGACCTTGACCGTGGCCTTCTTCTCCTGCGTAAGCGCCAGCAAATTCGGGAGTTCAAAGAACCCGAACATTCCGAAATGATGGAGGATGTCCGGGTATTTCATAAGAGTATGATATGGGTTTCAGTTATTTGTGCCGGAGGCCGCAGTACAACTTGTATCCCTCTCGTGTTTTGATCCGACTGCCCGCCGGAACGGCCTGCTTGCCCGCCCTCATGAAATAGAAACAAGCAGACCGGTTGTTTTCATTGAAGCCTGATACCAACATCCCGACGCTATTAGACTTTACAGTAGGGGAAGAGAAGATGAACTGAAGGGATGGGACGAACATTACCGCGATTAGGAGAGGAACTGGTGGGGCAGATTGAAAGGGCGTGGGCAAAGCGGCAGGAGCCGTGGGCGCGCAAGCGACTGCAAGTGGTGAGATTAGTGGCGCAACACGAGCTTACGGTGGCGCAAATCATGAAGGTATGCGATGTGAGCAGGCAGACAGTGTTCACATATCGCGACACGGTGGTGAGCGAGGGAGTGGAAGGCCTGCTGCGGCGCAAATGGGCAGGCGGAGTAACACCAGTGCTGAGAGGAGCGTTGGAGGAGGAGTTTGTAGAGAGGTTTGAAGAGGGGAGGTTCAGGCGTGCTGCCGATGCGCAGGCATGGATACGCAAACGCACCCGCAAGCACATGAGCGAAAGCGGAGTGCGAAAAGTGCTTCGGCGACTGGGCGGCAAATTGAAAGTGCCGCGCAAAAGCCACGCCAAGAAAAACAAAGCCAGGATGGAGCAGTTCAAGCAGCAGTTGCCCGCAAAATTAAGCGTCCTGGCGGCCAACGAGCCATCAGTGCGCATATGGGTGCTCGACGAGCACCGTTATGGCTTGCTGCCGGTGATCCGCCGGGTGTGGGCACGACCAGGCACAAGAGTAACAGCCCCCTACCAGACACGCTACAAATGGGGATACCTGCACGAGGCATTGGAAGTGGATGGAGCGCATGCGTGCGAGTTGCTTTTCACACCTTCGGTTGACCGGGACATCCATGCGATTTTTCTGCAACAGATAGCGCAAAGCGATCCGGGGAGCATGCACGTGATCATAGAAGATCAAGCAGGCTTTCATCTGCCCGAAAATGACGCGCGCATACCCGGCAATGTGCGAATCCTGCCATTGCCGCCCTACAGTCCCGAACTCAACCCGGTGGAACGCTTTGGCGGTTTGATCAAGCAAGCGGTGAGCAACCGGCTCTATCCAACGCTTGAACGACTCGAAAAACACATTGAAGCGGCCGCCCGCCAATGGGCAAAGCCCGACAAAGTAGCAGGATTGATTCATCAGTGGCTCGCTGACAAAGCAAACTGTGGCGCTCCAACCTAAAGTCTAATTCCTAAGGGACGTTGGTATGAAAACGGAATAACGACTCCCGCTATTTCCATCATCTGCATTTTGCCACCACCGGGAAAACCGCCAGAGCCTGCGGATCTTGTGCGGCATTCCTGTGCCCAGACTCGGAAGGTGGCTGGCGAATTTGATTCCGCCTTATGTCCGACGAATCCGAAAAACGGATTCTGAGCTACCTTGCGGTCGTCAGGACCGCGTCCTCCCGGGATTTTTAGGTTGCGCCGGAGATGTCCCACGCGATGAGTTGCCCACAAATTGGAACCGCGCCGCGCTGGTAATCTTGCGGCCGTCTCAGGCAAAACGAATGTAGTGCGCAATACCTTGGTTCACTCGACCATGCCGTAGTGACAAATCCTTCCGAGCGCCCCTTGCAAAGTTTCTTTGGGCTGAAATAGCCTTTGAATATACAACTAACATTTTATTTGATATTCTGTTTAATCCCGCATAGCAACTAGTATTTTAATTAAATGATTCTGCTTTCACCCAAGGAGTTCATACGGGACATCGCCAAAAAGGTCCGGGCGCTCCGGCTCCAGCTCGGCTGGAGTCAGCAAGAGCTGGCCCGGAGGGCGGGCATATCCTTTGGCACTTACCAGCTTTTCGAGCAAACCGGCAAGATCACCCTCGAACGGCTCTTCCTCATATCGGTGGCCTTGGGACGCGAGGACGATTTCAAGAACCTCTTCGCCCCTCTTCCGATCCGCGCCATCGAAGAACTTGAAGCCAGACCGGTTCGCAAACGCGGCAGAACCATCAAGCCATGAACCTGAAAGTCACCCTCCACGAAAGGACAGTCGGACGATTTGCCGACGATCCGGCCTCCGGGCGCGTCTATTTCCAGTATGACAAGGACTGGCCTTCGTCAGGGCTGGAAATCTCGCCCCTGCAACTTCCTGCTGCCAAACAGGGACCCTACACGCACCCGGCCCCGACCTTTTCCGGGCTCCCCGGCGTTTTTGCCGACAGCTTGCCGGATCATTGGGGCCAATCCCTCCTGAATCTCCGTCTGAAAGAGGCCGGGATCGACCCGGAAACCGCGTCCCCGCTCATCCGGCTTGGCTACATTGGCACAAGTGGCATGGGGGCGCTCGAATACCATCCGGCCATCGACTCGTCGTCTTCTCTTTCGCAGGCGGTCACGCTCGCTCAGGTGGACAGGGAGGCCTCCTTCCTGCAAGACGACAGGCCCGTCGTCGGCCCCCCTGCCGCCACCCTTGCCCTTTTTCACTCCGGTTGTTCCGCCGGTGGCGCCAAGCCCAAGGTGCTCGCGGCGTTGCTTCCCGGCGGGAATCTGCGCATCGGCACGGACATCCCCGACGGAGCGCAGGGGTGGCTGATCAAACTTTCGACGGTTCCTTTCGAGAACAAGGACTCCCGGCAGGAGGGCCGGCTGGAATATGCCTATTCGCTGATGGCAAAAGCTTCGGGTATTGAGATGTCCGATACCCGGCTTTTCGAGATCGACGCTCCCAAGGGTAAACGCGGGCTTTTTGGCATACGGCGTTTTGACCGGGACGGTTCCAGGAAACTCCACACTCATTCGCTGTCGGGTCTTTTGCACCAATCCTGGCTGCTGTGCTCCTATGAAGACCTGGCCAAGGTCGCTCACCGGCTCACCCGGGACCACGGCACGCTCACCGCGATATTCCGCCGTCTGTGCTTCAACGTCCTCGCCCGGAACTGCGACGACCACGGGAAAAACTTCTCGTTCACCATGAGCGAAACCGGCCAGTGGACGCTTTCTCCGGCCTTCGATCTGACGCACAGCCCGGGTCCCAACAAAATGGGAGTCCATGCGATGACCGTTCAGAGAAATCGAAACCCCTCCCGCATTGATCTGCTCAGGTTTGCGTCCGAATTCCGGATCAAGGATGCCGCCGCAGTTCTGGATCAGGTCCATCACGCCATCGGACGCTGGCCGGAGTTTGCGAACCAGGCCGGCCTCAAGGAGGCAATCGCTGACCGGCTCGCCCTCGAGTTCGCGGAATCCCTGAAACTCAATGCTGCCTCGCACTAGGCAAGGTCACAGTCCGGGCAGGAGCGGAATGGTATCAGCCATTCCCCTTCGATCGGGATATGATCTCTGTGGTTCAGAATGCATTCACCGGACCGGCAAATTTTGGAGCAAGCCGGTCCGGTCAAGCTGGCGAAGACACCGCCGGAGAAAGATCGGGATGATCCAGCAAGAGATTCACGATGGAACCGCCAGGAAAGGTGTATTCAAGGCCGAGGCTGTCGAGGCGATCCGCCACGGCACGGAGGGACTCGGGTTAGGGGGAGGCATGAACGTTCAGGCGTCGGGTGATTTCCTTTTCAGCGAGCGCGCGTTCGCGGGCCCGCCCGATGCGCAGGGCGTCCACCAAGGCGAGCAAGGCGTAAAGCTCCGGATCGCGGCGGGCGGCGCCGGGCGCGCTTGAGTAGAGCGGCCGGACGGCGGCGCCTTGCACATGGCCATCAGGATCAGGCCAGACCGGCGGGACTTGCTCGGCTACGGTGAATTTGCCAGACATCACCGAAGCAGCCCAGGCCGTCGGCATGCCGCGGGTGACTTCTTTCGGACGTGCGGGAAAGGCGTAGGGCACACCATGAATCAGGAAATTGCGCAGCAGTTCCCGACGGACTTCCCTGGTTTCGGGATCGAGCAAATGAGCCTCGCCCAAACGCCGGACGGCCGCATGGACTTCCGATGCGCTCATACCCAATTCCCGCCCTAACTCGGCGTAGCTCTGCCGACTTCCCTCCAAAGCGAGTTTTAAAGCGACGATGATATCTTATGCTTTGGTAAAGATGAGAATACGCTATTCGCAAATAGCGAATACACAAGCCGGAATAATTCGGGTGTTCCATCGAGCATGCACTCCATTCTGCCAGTAGAACTCAGGACAGATCAAGCGGAGCGGCCAAGACATCGGGGTTGGTCAGCAGCGTGCTGCAACTCGGGCAGGTCGCGGGCAGGGGCATTTTTCGTAACCTGAAGCATAGATGTTCGGGCGCGTTGCGACTGTCGTAATTGCGGGGCTTATTGGGGCCTATTGAGGCTTATTAGGGCTTATTGGGGATAAGCATAATTGATCGGGGAAGTTACCGGGCCGATATTGTCGCCATGACCGCTAAAGCCAAAGCCACTATCAAGCAGTTCCATTCGCGGCAATTTGCGCTACGGGACAAGGTCGCGGCTCGCTCGGCCAGGGCAATTCCCGATGACCGCCTCAGGGTTCTGGTGAGTGCTGGCATTTTGACCAGAGCCGGAAAATTGACTTCCGCGTATCGTCCCGGATCCGTCTCGACCTCCGGGTCGTAACCCGATCGCAAACAGGAACAAACAAGGGCACGCAATAGATTCTTACCCCAAGCAGGCTTTTTATTGGTGGATAAGAGATTGTCTTTTTACTCAAGATACCATCCTTTACTGATCAGTAAGATCATGGTAACCGGTAAGACATCCGCCATTCGACACGAAGTGGAACTCGTCCGCGAGTTTGTAAACTTGGTAGCGCATGACACCCGGATCAAGCAACTTGCGCTGAATTCTCCCCACAATCCCACCGAAGCGCTCCTGCATCTGGATGGCCGCCAGTTTCGCTTCGCCCTCAAGTTCCTGCTTGTTCCGACTGTTGAGAATCTGCTTTCGGCCAAGACCAACGGGACAACACAACCATTGTTCGTGGTACCTCGTCTTACTCCCGCTTTTCTGCAAGCCTGCTGGCAAAACGGGACCAGCGTGGCCGACCTCAATGGGCAGCTTTTTCTCCGCGGCCCCGGCTTGCTCGTTTCGTTACCAGGCCTGCCCGGTCGCCACTTCCGCTTCGAGCAGGAACCGCACAACATTTTCGTCGGGAAAAGCGCCAGAATCGTGCGCGCGCTCCTTTCCGATGTGGAGCGCACGTGGCAACAATCCGAATTGATCAAACGCACCGGGGCAACCTCTGGATTGGTCTCGCGCATCGTCACGTATCTCACCCGGCAAGGCCACCTCAAGAAGGTCGATGCACGCCGGTTTCATGTTGTATCGCCTCTGGGCCTGCTGGATGTGTGGGTTCAGGCTGATGACTTTTCCCGCCGTGCGACTACCTATCGCTTTGCCGCGCTCAACAACGACCCCGTGAGGCTCGCCAGAACCATCCGTAACGTGCTTGCGCATGACAGTTCTCCCTTCGCGTTCACTCAATGGATCGCTGCCTGGCTGCGCCATCCCTATGCGGAGCCCGCGATCGTTTCGCTTTACGTCCAACAATTGCCGACACAGGACCTGCTCGACCAACTCGGCCTGCAGCCCGTCAACGAGGCGGGACGCGTCTGGTTTCACCTTCCGAATGACGAAGGCGTTTTTCAGGAGTGCCGCTTTGTCCAGGATCTTCCTCTGGTCACCGACGCCCAAATTTATCTTGATCTCCTGAAGACCGGCTTGCGCGGTCCGGAGCAGGCCAAAGCGCTGCGCGAATGGTCAGGATTCTGCCGCCCATGAAATACGATACTTATGACGAATACGATCCCCGGGCGGTAGCCCAGACCCAACCGACTTTTCTCACAGTATGGTCGGGCTTGGGCAGTTACCACGACGATCTCGTTCTGCTCGGAGGGCTGGTGCCGCACTATAATCTGTCGGCATCCCTCCGGTAGCTCCTCGCTTCCCCGGCCAGCGACGCTGGATGTCGATTTCGGCGTCGCGCTGGGCGCTTCGGCCGGACAATACGGCAGTCTTTCCAGCGATCTCCGGGCGCAAGGCTTCAAACCGAGCGAGAAATACCCGGGGCGCTTCGAAAAGGTCATGGGTGGCTTCACGCTCTACATCGATTTTTTAGTCGAAGACGGCGTGCATGATCGAGGCACGCGTATGGTGGATGATGTGCCTGCCAGCGTCATGCCGGGTGTGGTGCGGGCCTTGGAAACCGCCCGAAAGATGCCCATTGAGGGCAAGGACCTGTTCGACGCTCAACAGAAACTCACAGCCCGCGTCTGCGAAGTCGGCCCGTTTCTGGTTCTCAAACTCCGGGCGTTCCTGTATCGGCAACAAGGCAAAGACACTTTCGATCTACTCTACACACTACTTCATTATGACGGTGGGACAGAGGCTGCCGTGCAGGCTTTCACCCGGGAAGCGAAGGAGAATAACCCTGCGTTCCCCGATGCCAGGATCTCCCTGGAGACGTTGTTCGCCACCGAAGATAGTCATGGGCCCGTGAAAGCCGCTCACTTTGCCTTCGGGCCGCCGAGCGTTAGCGACAGCGCCGACATTCGCATGCGGCGACTGCAGGTGCAGCAGGATACGTTCGTGGCTGGCCGAACTCTGCGGAAGGCAATTGCTTAGCCGATACAGATATTTTTAGAGTTATGGTACGATTGTATTGAAAGATCCGAATGGAGGGTCCATTTTTCTGTATCCACATGTTCGAACCGGATGCGAGAATTCTGGCGATGAGCCAAACCGGGCTTTTCTCCGTCGGGGAAATTTCCACGTATCCATGTTTGGACTTCCTGATAAATTATCACCTCCCCGCCAGTTTCTGGAGTCTCCGAACTCTGGAGGAGGATCATTAAAATCCTCCACTCTTGTTTTCGTCACACAAAGTAACGGGGTCGAGGCCAACAGGATCGCCCTTCCACAACGGGCGGCCATGCGCCTGCCGGACAAAATCCTACTCCGATGGCGAAGGATCACTCCACCCGAGGTGGCGTCGCGCTTCTTGACTAATGCGGTCGGGGGTCCAGGCCGGCGTCCATACGAGTGACACCTCGGCCCGCATTACTCCCGGAACAGCCTCCGCCGCGGATTGCACGCCGGCGAGAATCACCTCGCCGGCCGGGCAATACATCGATGTGAGCGTCACCTCGATCACCGCCACGCCGTCGCACCCGACAGAAACGCCGTAGATCAAACCGAGAGCCTCAACGCTCACGCCGAATTCGGGATCATACACATGCCGGAATGCAGCACGAAGGGCATCGGCGGACGGCGGAGGCGGATTGGTTTCCTGAATTTTTGTATCCATAGATCAGCGACGTAAAACTTATGGGCGCTGCGGGCGCCACAAGTGGGCGACCACGCGCAGCGTATTGACGAGAAACAGCCCGCCTCCAACTGCCAGCGCCAGGCAGCCGACGGCCATGATGAATGGTGACGAAACGGCGACTCCCGCTGTCATCAGCACGATGCCGGCTAGATGAGCGGCAAACCATCCGTTTTCGAATCGTCGCGAGGCGAGTGACGTGGCGACGGGCACGGGCTGCTTTCCCACTCGCGGCCCGTAAGCGCGCATCCAGACAAGGAAAGGCACGATTTTGCACAACATGCCAAGGATCGTGAAACCCAGCCCGCCTCCGATCACCAGAATCCCGTAAGCAACAACCGCCCGCAACCCCAACTCCGTTCCATCCGGGAGAAACACCAGCGCGAGCCCCGCCATGGCGGCGACTGCAAAGAATCCCGATCCTGTGACGAAAGCCCGGATACCCGGATCCAGTTTCCTCCTCCGCCGTGATGCCAGCGTCGCCCGCAGGGCTTCGCCACTACAGGCCAGACCTCCTGCCAACGCCAGCGTTCCAAGATGCTCCAGACGCTCGATTCGCCAAGCCAGTCCGGGTGCCAGCAACAGTAATCCCAATTGCGTGCCCAGCAGACCCGCCCACACAAGGCGTGGCCGCCGCATCTCGCCCATGGTGAACATCGGGACGAGTTGAAACGCGGTTCCCTGCAGCAGTGTTAAAAAGAAACCGGCCAACCCGAGGTGGGCATGCGCCTGCAGGAGGCCGGTTACGGGCAGGGGCAGAGTCGCCCAAGACCAGCGTCGGGACAGCGCGAGCAGCACGCCGAGCAACACGGTCGCGCCCAGCCAGCTTGCGGCCAGCGGGAAACTCCATGCAGCCGCATCACGCCGCTCCGAGCGAAGGAATGTCCTCCACACGGCGGAGACCATGATGCCAACGCCTGCGGCAACCAGAACGCCGCCGCCGGCCACCCATTCAAAGCGGGCGAAAAGGAATCCCACAACGAGTCCTGCCGCGCCCGCCGCATGCAGACCGAGATGCATCCACAAGGATCGATTCGATGACCGTAACGGACTTCCGCATACAACCGGCATCAATTGGTAGATCGCCCCCAAGCAAATGCTGAGCAGAAACCCCGGCAGCCACAGATGCGCGAGCGCGATCATCCGGGGATGAATATACGGCCACGACAGCAACGACGGCTGCGCTGCCATCCATCCCGAGCCTGCTGCAAACGCGATCAATCCCAGCGCAATGAATGACAGAGGGAGCCGCGCCCCAGCCACCAGCGGCACGCCAGTCGTGATGCGTGGCGCAGGGGCGGGGCGGGGGGGGGGGGGGACGGTTGTGCCGGCGTCGGCCATTGGCATCGCGTGACGGATATGTCTCAAACCGGGGAAAAAGGCTTCCCCGATTGTCTCAGCGCCTGGTCAGTGTGGTTTTCCAGCTTCCGTCGGCTTGCCGGTCACTGAGGTGAGCCACACCCCTTGTATCGAGTTCTGGATACAGGTGAATCGGCTGGCGGTCGGTTAACGCCACCAGACTTTCCCCTGCCGCCAGCGATTCCACAGCCTCGAGGATTCGCAACATCGGCTCAGGCGGTTCCAGCCCGCGGGCATCCACGTCTACCGTTTCCTTTTCTCCGGCGCTCGCTTGATCCTGCTCGCTGCGATGCGAGCAGGCCGGGACTTCCGGCCTCGGCGGAGGCGCGATTGGCGGAACGTCCGGCGAAGCAGTCAGGCGTGTAATCTTGACCGCAAATTCGTCCGGCCCCGCCACCAGGTATTCCCATGTAAATGCACCGGGAAACTGGGCGGCGAACTGGTAGTAGAGCGGCACGGGATCGTGATCGTTCACGAGCACGAAATGCGAGCCGACCGGCAGGGCGGTCCAGCGTTGGAATATCTGCGCGTGCTTCACGCGGCAGGGGATCTTGCGCACGTCGAAACGCGTCAGGTCCACTGTGGCCGCCGCGGTATCGTTGGAGTGAGTCGTGTTGTTCATCGGTTTCTGAAAGATGCAGTATGCCCGGTCGTCCGGCATCACGCCTTGATTTGTATCAAGGCGCGGTGGGGTTCTCCGCATTTTTGTTTCTCACGCATGCGAGAATCTCGTCGGCAGTCCATTTGTTGCCGCGCCAGATTTCAACGATGCGGCCATCCGGGCGGACAAGTGCGGTGGCGAGCGTGTGGTCGAGCATCACGCCATTTTTTTCCCGATACACGGCGAATGCCTTTACAAGCGCGTCGATCTGCGGCTTGTCACCCGTGGCAAAATTCCAGACCGCCGGGTCCGCTCTCATTGCCTCACCGTAAGCCTTCAGGATCTCCGGGCGGTCAAATTCAGGATCGAGCGTGATCGCCAATAGGCGCGTCTTTCCGATGGTCTCCGTCTGCGATGAGATGGCCGATTGGAGTTGTTTGAACTTCAGCGAAATCGCCGGGCAGAATTCCGGCACAGGACAGCGCGTGAAAATAAAAGTCACCACGGTAAATCGTCCCTGCAATGTTTCAGCGGTGAGAGGCTGGCCGCGTTCGTCGATCAACGAGAACGCCGGCACTTCATCGCCCTCGCGCAAACGTCCGGAATATTTTCCGTTCCGTTTCGCGTCCGTCGTAATCGGCGTCGTTTGCGACTTCGATGCAGGAACGCGTGAGATGACGACAAACTCCTCCGCCACCGATCGTCCGCTCCCCACCCGCAGGCGAAACCGCACGCGATCATTCACCACCAGCCCGGCGGCCTCCCTGCTGTCGGTTGGGGAAAACGCCATCGTCATCGCCGGCATGAACCCGGGGATTTCCTCATGTTCGATGACGATCTGGCCGTCATCGAGAAGAGCGCGAATGGCGCCCGTTACCGCGAAAATGCGTTCCTCTCCCTGGGGAGACGCAGGGGCGGCGATGGCGGAAACGGCCAGCGTCACACTCGCAAATATCCAGGAAAACGGAGCAAAAAAAGATTGGGTCTGCATCACGCCAGTATGGCCCGCATTCCCGGACATTTCCTTGATGCACATCAAGGCGCCCCGCATCCGTTCGCGTTATAGTCGCCCCGCTCATGAAAACCATCAACCACCTCTACCACCTGTTCCTGATCGCGGCTGCCGGTGCGGCCCTGATTCTTCTTTCCGGCTGCGGACCATCCTCCGGTCCTCCGGATGCCGGGAAAAACTCGCCGACGCCCGGCGTCCCCGCGGCGTCTTCACCCACCCGTGCATCAGCGCCCGTCACGGGACGTGTTATCGAGATCACCGCCGATGACTCGATGAAATTCAGCGTCACTGAAGTCCGGGCAAAGCCCGGCGAGGCCCTTTCGATCATACTAAAAAACATCGGTACCATGCCCAAGCTTTCCATGGGGCACAACCTTGTGGTGCTCGCGGCCGGCCTCGATCCGGTGACTTTCGCCAACGACGCCGCCCAAGCCGTGAAGACCGATTATATCCCGGCCAAGTACAAGAGCCGCATCATCGCGTCCACCAAGCTCCTCGGTCCTGGAGAAAGCGATACAACGACTTTCAAGGCGCCCAATATGCCCGGACGCTACCCATTCATTTGCTCCTACCCCGGACATTTCCAAGTCGGGATGAGGGGGGAACTCATCGTCGAGTGACAATCACCACCTTCCACCTCAGCTCACATCGCCCACCTGCCATGAAAACACCCTTTGCTCATCACATTTTTCACAGCGACGCGACAACCCTTGCCCTCGCCGCTGTGCTCGTCTCCACGCTCCTTCTCTCCGGTTGCAACCCGCCCGGCTCTTCATCCTCAGGGGCATCCGGGAAGTCCGGCTTCGCCGGTTCCGCCGCCGCCCGCACCTGGGTGGGACCTGGTGAAATGGACGAATATTACCTCTTTTATTCAGGAGGCCACTCCGGCCAGGTGTTTGTCGCCGGCCTGCCTTCCATGCGTCACATCGCCACCATTCCCGTCTTCGCTCCGTATCCGGGAACCGGCTACGGGTATGACGAGGAAACCAAAGGCATGCTCGGAGGCTTCACCTGGGGAGACGTCCATCATCCCGGCCTTTCCCAGACCGGCAGCCTCTACGACGGCCGCTGGCTCTTCGTGAACGACAACGCCAACAACCGCATCGCGCGCATTGATCTCCGCGACTTCAAAACGCACCAGATCCTCGGCCCCATCCCCAATTCCAGCGGCAACCACGGCTCGTCTTTCGTCACTGAAAACACCGAATACGTTCTCGTCGCCACCCGCTTCTCCGTTCCCCTCCCGAAGGGACGTTTTGCCGATCCTGCCGACTACGAAAAGGAATTCAACGGCATGGTCAGTGGCATTCGTGTTGATCCGGCAACCGGGACAATGAGTGTCGGCTGGCAGATTCTCACTCCGCCCTTCAACTGGGATCTCGGCTCCACCGGCAAGGGCCCCAGCAGCGGCTGGGCCTTTTGGACATCTTACAACACCGAGATGGCGCACGAAACCCTCGAAGCCACCTCCACGCAACGTGACCGCGATTATGCCGCCGTGGTCAACTGGCGCGCCGCCGAGGCCGCCGTCCGGGATGGCCGCGCCACGCTTCTCTCCGGAGTGCCCGTGATCGATCCGGCAAAAGTTCCCGGCGTAATCTATTTCCTGCCCGTGCCCAAGTCACCCCACGGCATCGACACCGATCCGTCGGGACGCTGGATCGCAGCCTCCGGAAAACTCCAGCCTGTGACTTCCGTTTTCGATTTTGAAAAACTCCGGGCTGTCATCGACAGGAAGGAATTCGAAACCGAATTTCGCGGAGTGCCCGTCATTCGCTACGAATCGGTGCTCGAAGGCGAGGTGCCAGTCGGCCTCGGTCCCCTCCACACGCAGTATGACGGCCAGGGCAACGCCTACACCTCGCTCTACATCGAGTCTGCCGTAGCCAAATGGAAACTGCCGCCATGGAGTGATGCCGAGCGGGCCGACCTCAACCAGGTCGTCACCGACAAAATCGACGTCCACTACAACATCGGCCACCTTGTCGTCGGAGGCAGCGACACCCGCCAGCCTTACGGCAAATACCTCGTTGCGATGAATAAACTTTCCAAAGGCCGCCACATCTCAGTCGGACCTTCCCAGCCCGAGTCGAGCCAGCTCATCGACATCACCGGTGCAAAAATGGAAATGATCTATGAAGCCTTCACCGAACCCGAGCCGCACTTCGCCCAAATCCTCAAGGCCGACGCCATCAAACCCATCGAGGTTTATCCCCGGGCCGAAAGCACGCACCCGCACGCCATTTGGGATGCCAAGGACGCCTCCGTCACCCGCCGGGTATCCAGTGTTGAAGTCAAGATGATCGTCATTCGCAGCCGTTTCATCCCCGACCGCATCGACGTCAACGAGGGCGATGAACTTGTTATTCACGTGACCAACGTCGAACAGACGACCGACATGATTCACGGCCTCGCCCTCGTGGAGCAGGATGTCAACATCATCATTGATCCCGGCGAGACGAAGACGCTTCGCCTCATCGTGAAAAAGCCCGGGGTCTTTCCCTTCTATTGCACGAACTTTTGCTCCGCGCTCCACCAGGAGATGCAGGGCTACCTGACGGTGAAACCCAAATCCTGATACCTCCCGCGCGTTGTTTTCGCCTGCATCGCATCGTCCGCCCGCCATGATCAAAAAATTCCTCGTTCACGAATACCGTTTCCTGCGTCGTCCGCTCAATCTGGCATCGCGGCTGTTCCTGGTTGCGGTGGCGGCGGTGCTGGTGTCGGCGGCTTTTCTACCGCTCTGGAAAATTCATCTGGTGGCCCCGCAGTACCGCGAAGGTCTCGTTTTGCACATCTACGCCCATAAACTCATCGGCGGCAACGGCGGACAGGATCTCAACGAAATCAACACGCTCAACCACTACATCGGCATGAAGCCGATCTCCCAGGCCGACTTCGCAGAGATGACGTGGCTTCCCTTTGCCTTTGGCATTTTCGCCCTGCTTGCCCTCCGCGCCGCGTTCATCGGCCGCATGCAGAGCCTCGTCGATCTCGGGGTGCTCTTCATTTACTTCACGACCTTCTCCCTCGGAAATTTTTATCTGCGCCTCTACAACTACGGCCACCAACTCGATCCCCGGGCGCCCATGACCATCGAGCCCTTCACTCCGGTCATGCTTGGCAGCCAGAAAATCGCCAACTTCATCCAGACCAGTCTCCCGCAGTCCGGCGCGCTGTGCCTCGCGCTCGTGCCGCTCCTGATCTCCTTCGCCATGTGGTGCTCCCGCCGGGAAACCTTGCCTGAACCATGAGAGCCCTGCGCCGCCATCTGTTGTGCCTGATATTCGGTCTCGTCGCAGGCGAAGGTCAGTCCGTATGTGTCGCCCGGCCCTCAGCTCCGGGGGACGAACTCCGCGCCCGCATCGAAGCCGCCATTCCTGGCGACACCCTTATCGTTGCGCCTGGCGATTACCAGGGACCTTTTGTCATCGAAAAATCATTACGTTTGCTGGCTGCTCCTCCCGCATCTGCCGGTGATGCCCCCGTCATTCTTCGCGGCGACCGCCGCACCCACGTCGTCGCCATCCGCGCGCCGGATGTCGAGATAAGCGGTTTCACCTTTCGCGGCTCCGGGCGCGAGCTTTCCGCCGATCACGCCGCCATCCACATCACCGCCCCGCGTGCATTCATTCATGACAACCGCATCCTCGACAGCCTTCATGGCATTTATGTGCGCAAGGCCGCCGACTGCCGGATCGAAAACAACGTTATCATCGGCGACGGAACCCTTGCCGCTTCCATCGCCGGCGTTGCCGATCCCCTTGCCGCCGGCATCCGGCCCGGCGAGGCCGAACTCTGTGAAATCGAGTCCGTCCAAGACCGCCGTGGCAACGGCATCCATCTTTGGAACTCCGCCGGACACCTCATTGTTGGCAACACCATCAGCGGCACCCGCGACGGCATCTACTTTTCCTTCACCGACGCCACCATCGTGCGAAGCAACATCATTACCGGTGTGCGCTACGGGCTCCACTACATGTATTCTGACGACAACATTTTTGAGCAAAATACCTTTTCGACCAATGCCGCCGGCGCTGCCCTCATGTATTCAAAAAACCTCAGCCTGCGAGGCAACCGCTTCACCGCCAACCGCAGCCATCGCGCCTACGGCCTGCTCCTCCAGTCCGTGGATGACACCCGCATCGAACAAAACCTCATCGAGGGCAACACACTCGGGCTCTTCATGGAAAACTCCAACCACAACACCATCCGAGCCAATCGCATCCTCAACAACTATGTTGGCCTTCGCGTCAGCGACAGCACCCGCGACACTGTGTTTTCCGAAAACACATTTTCGGGCAACATCCACCCCGTCGAGACCAGCGGTCGCAACACCGGCAACATCTGGTCCGTGAACCGACGCGGCAACCACTGGCACGGAGCCGCCACTCTTGATCTCGATCGCGATGGTGTTGCCGACCTTCCCCATCGCGAACCTGATCTCTTCGGCCCGTGGCGGCGTAGCTTTCCCGCCATTGGCCTGCTCTCGGCCAGCCCCGGGGAACGCCTGCTCCGCTTCATCCACAGCCGTCTGGCACTGCCCGGCATCAGCGGCATCACTGATCCCTCGCCACTCACCAGCGCGCCACCGCCAATAGCCGCCGATTCTGCCACGCCATGATTCACACAATTGGCCTCACCAAATCCTTCGGACATCGTCGCGTGCTCCGCGGCCTCGACTTCGCCGCCGAGTCTGGCGCCATCACACTCTTCATCGGCGCAAATGGAGCAGGCAAGACAACCACCCTCCGCCTTCTCGCCGGGTTGAGCGCGCCCGACGCCGGTTCCATCCGCATCGCCGGCCATGATCTGCAAGGCTCGCGGCGTCACGCGCTCGCCTGCCTTTCCTACCTGCCGCAAGCACCCCGTTTCCATCCGCGGCTCACTGTCAGTCAGGTCGCCATGTTTCACGCCCGGCTTCGCGGACGCTCTCCTGGCGCCGCTTCCATTGCGCTCGATGCCTGGGGGCTCATCGATTTTTCCGACGTGCCCACGGGGAAACTCTCCGGCGGCCTTCGACAGCGCCTTGGCATTGCCGTCTTTGCCCTCGCCGACGCCCCCGTGCTTCTGCTCGACGAACCCGGCCTCAGCCTTGATCCCGAATGGCGGGAAGCCTTGCAGGATTTTCTCACCGGCGAAGCCCGCCGCGGTCGCACCATCCTCATGGCCACGCACCTGCTTGGCGAATGGGAAAATCGCACCGACCGTTGCGTGCTCCTCGCCGACGGACGCTCCGGCGGCGAGATTCCACCCGGCGAACTCCGCCGCCACTACCACGCCTTCCTCCGCCACATCCTTCCGGTACCCGGCACGCGGCACACTCCGGCAGTGACGACATGCACGTCTCCACATTCGCCTCCGTGCCTCACGTGTGAATCCACTTTCCCATGACACCCGCCCCGCCCGTTCTGCCCGCCTTCACGCAAATCACCCGCGCCGCCGCCGGACGCGAATGGCTCAGCCACCGGCTCAACCGTTTCCTCCATGCGCACCTTGCCCTGGTGCTCGCCGCTGGCCTGCTCCCGCTCCTCACACCGGGTGACGCCCTCGCACGTGGCGCCGCATGGTGGCTGCTGCATGCGGTGCTCTATGCGGTCTCGCTTTCCGCGCTCCTGCTCGGCCTCAGTTCCGCTCAGGCCGAGACCGACGAATTTCCCTGGCTTCTCGCGCAACCTGCCGGCATTGGTCCGTGGCTGGCCGGCAAGGCGGCCATGCTCGCCCTCCTCGCTGCCGTCTCTGCCGGCCTGCTTGCTCTCCCGACCGCCCTTGCCGGGGCAGGCTCGCCCGAACTGCTCCTCACCACCGCGGGCGCCGCCGGCGTGAGCTCGGTGTGCGCACTGACCGGGCTTGCCACCGGATTCTGGATACGCGACAGCGTGCGCGGCCTGATCGTCGCGATGGCCACATGGCTCGTAATCCTTTTCGGCGCCGATCTCCTGCTGCTGGCTCTGGCCGGCGCACCGTTCATGCAAAACCATCCCGATCTCTGGGTGCTGCCGCTCATGCTCAACCCGCTCGATGCCTTTCGCATCACGGTGCTCTTTGCGGCGGAGCGCGCCGCCTTCAGTGGCATCGAGGCCGGCCGTCTCACCGGCTGGTGGGTGACGCATGCCGCCGGCTGGCTCGCCACGCTGACCGCCGCCTGGTCGGCCCTCGCCCTCGTCGCCGCGTGGCTCGGTGCCAGGCGGCAACTGGATGGCTGACCCCTGTCGGACGGACGTGGCAATATCCGGGCCACCTCGGGGAGGCCGTATTTTTTGTCACGCAACCAGCAAAAATCCTTATCTTCCCGACAAGGACTTGATCTAGATCAAGCCGTTCGTCTTTTCCCCGAATCCGACCCTTGCCGATCCCTCTCCTGCCGGGCCAGCATCCTCCCCAACCAAGACCACTTTCCCTCGCCATCCGCTTCCCTGGCGGACGGCTTGCCCGATCATGCTGCGCCCTTGCAGAAAACTTTTTTACGCCCTCATGCTCGCCGGAGGCTGCCTCGCCGGCGTGACGGGTTTTCTCGTCTACATCTCCAACGCCGCCTCCTACCTCTCCGACGAGCCAAAAACCTGTGTCAACTGTCACGTCATGGGGCCGTATTACGCCAGTTACGCGCACAGCTCCCACGCCCTCGTCGCCACCTGCAACGACTGCCATGTGCCCCACGACAACATTCTGAAAAAATACGCCTTCAAGGCGCAGGACGGCCTCTATCACTCCACAATCTTCACCCTCCGCGCCGAGCCGCAGGTCATCCGCATCAAGGAGGCCGGAGCCAATGTCGTGCAGGCCAACTGCGAACGCTGTCACAACCACCTTAACGAAAAAGTCACTACCACCGGCACCACGCTCGCCAGCCGGGCTCACGGCGATGGACGTTTCTGCTGGGACTGCCACCGCGAAGTCCCGCACGGCACGCGCAACAGCCTTTCCGCCACGCCCAACGCTCGCGTCCCCTACCCCGCCTCGCCCGTGCCCGACTGGCTCCGCGAACTCCAAGCCCACCCCTCGACGCCTCCCTCCTCTTCAACCTCCTCCGACATCCAAAGTTTTCCTTCCTCGCCATGAAAAACAAAACACTCCTCGGCTGGCTCCTCTTCGCCGGCACCATGGTTGCCGTCTTCCTCCTCGGTCTGCTCGCCGCCTCGGTCATCGAACGCCGCGCCGAGATCATCGCCGTCACTACGCCCGGCAAGCCCGTGAAATCCTTCGAGGCGCGCAATTCCGAATGGGGCAAGTCGTGGCCTCGCGAATACGACACCCTGATGGAAACCGCCGATATGAGCTTCACCCCGCCCGTCGTCGGCGCGCACGGACTCGACGCCCTCGACGAAAACCCCCGTCAGGTCATCCTCTGGGCCGGCTACGCCTTCTCCAAGGACTACAATCACCCCCGCGGCCACGTTTACGCCGTCGAGGACGTGCGCAACACCCTCCGCACCGGCGCGCCCATGCAGGCAGGCGAAGGCCCGCAACCCTCCAGTTGCTGGGTCTGCAAATCCCCTGACGTGCCCCGCATGATGAACCAACTCGGGCACGACGAGTTTTTCCGCAAGAAATGGTCTGATCTCGGCCACGAGATCACCAACCCCATCGGTTGTGCCGACTGCCACGATCCGGTCACGATGAATCTCACCATCACCCGCCCCCACCTGCGCACCGCGTATCAGGAACTCACCGGCAAGGACATCGCCAAAGCCTCCCACCAAGAGATGCGTTCGCTCGTCTGCGCGCAGTGCCATGTCGAATACTACTTCGACAAAGCCAAAGTCCCCGGCGGCCAGGTAGTCACTCTCCCTTGGAAAAACGGCGGCAGCGTCGAGGACATGGAAACGTATTACGACGCCATCGAATTCACCGACTTCGTCAACGCCGTCAGCCGCACGCCGATCATCAAGGCCCAGCATCCGGACTTCGAACTCTGGAGGCTCGGCATCCACGGCCAGCGCGGCGTCTCCTGCGCCGATTGCCACATGCCCTACAAGACCGAAGGCGGCCAGAAATTCACCAATCACAAGATCCAGAGTCCCCTCGCCAACATCAGCGAATCCTGCCAGGTCTGCCATCGGCAGGACGCCGCTGTGCTCGTGCAAAACGTCACCGATCGCCAGCGCCAGATCGTGGACATGATGGCCCGCATCGAACAACAACTCGTCCGCGCCCACTTCGAGGCGAAAGCCGCCTGGGACAAGGGCGCGACCGAGGCTGGGATGGTACCCGTCCTCAAACTCATCCGCCAAGCCCAGTGGCGCTGGGATTTTGTCGCCGCCTCCCACGGGGCCGGATTCCACGCTCCGCTCGAATGCGCCCGCATCCTCGACGCCGGACTCGAACGCGTCGCCGAAGCCCGCCTGCAACTCTCCCGCGTGCTCGCCGCGCACGGTCACAACAGCCCCGTGGAGCTTCCCGACATCTCGACAAAGGAAAAAGCCCAACTCGCTATCGGCCTCACGAAGATGGACGAAGAGCGCGCGAAGAAAGCCGAATTCCGCCGCACCGTCGTCCCACGCTGGCTGGAGGAAGCCCGCAGGAACAGCACCCTCGACGAATCCCCGCGCGCGAGACTCTAAACAGAGCCTCGCCAACAACCGCTCGCCGCACTTCCCGCCCATGACCCGCGCCTGGTGGCAACAGCCTTGGTCTTACCGCGAATCCTTCGTCACCGCCGCCGGTCTGGCGGTCGCGGGCGGTGCGCTCCAGCTTGCCCTGCACGGCCGCGGCGTGCCCGAGATCGCGAGTCCCGCCAACCTCATCCTTCTCACCGCGTTCATCCTCTTCATCGGAGCCCTGCACTTTCTTGCCGGTTCCACCGCGACCGTCCGCTGGCTGCGCTCCGTCCCCGTTGCCATCGGCGCCCTCACCCTCCTGCTCGCGCAGGCCGTCGTGCTCGGCATCGTCCCGCAACACGCGCCGCATCCCGGCCACGTCGCGCACGCGACGCACTCCCTTGCCGAACACCTCGGTTTCACGGACGTCGTCCACAGTTGGGCCTTCGTTTTCATGCTTGCCTGGCTGCTCCTCAACCTCGGCCTCACCACCCTCGCCCGCGCCTTTCCCTTCCGCCGAGCCAACCTCTGCTTTCTCCTCAACCACCTCGGTCTCTGGATCGCGCTCGCCGCCGGCATGCTCGGCGCCGGCGACCTCCACCGCCTTACCATGGATCTGCGCCTCGGCGCCACCGAATGGCGGGCGCTCGAAACCGCGTCCGGCGCCACCCACGCCGGCCACCTTCTGGAAATGCCTTTCGCGCTCGAGCTCACGCGCTTCGACATGGAAACCTTCCCACCGCGTCTCGCGCTCGCCGATCCCCGCACCGGCGACATCGTGCAACGCCACGCCGGCGAAACTCCCCGCCAGATCACCGACCTGCTGCCGCCGGACGATGCCACACCCGATCCCGCTTCCTCCGCCGCGCACATTTTCGGCGACTGGACTGTCGATATTCTCGAATACCACCCGTGGGCCCGCGATTTTGGCGGACGCTACCACGGCATCCCCGAATCTCTCGCGCACAACGAACCGGGCGCAGCCCCCGCCGCCCTCATCCGCGCGACCCGCCGCGCCGATGGCCATGCCGTCACCGGCTGGGTCAGTTGCGGGTCTTTCGCCGTCAACCCTGCGCTCCTTGCGCTCGACAACGACAACGCGCTCGCCCTCGGCATGCTCCCGCCCGAACCGAAGAAATACAGCTCCGCGGTCAACACCTACGTCCGCAACCGCGACGGCTCCGGCGCGCGCACCGGTTCCGCCATGATCGAGGTCAACAAACCGCTCACACTCGCCGGCTGGAAAATCTATCAACTCAGCTACGACGACCGCCTCGGCCGCTGGTCGCCTCTCAGCGTCGTCGAACTCGTCCGCGACCCGTGGCTGCCCGCCATCTACACCGGTATCTTCATGATGATCGCCGGAGCCATCGGCCTCATGTTCAAAAGCAAGGCCTCCCCCCCCCCCCCCCGACCGACGCATGACCCCTAACTACTGGCAAACCCTTCCCGCCCACGCCGCCGCCGCCGGACTCGCCTGGCTGCTCTGCATCGCCGCGCAGTGCCATCCCGCCACCCGCTCGCGCCGCTTGCCCATCACCGCGCTCGCGCTGCTCGGCGGCGTCATCCTCGCCGCCTTTGCCGCCGGACTCTGGCTGCACCTTGGCCGCCCGCCCATGCGCACACTCGGTGAAACCCGCCTCTGGTATGTCGTGTTTACTCCGGCCATCGGCGCTTTTCTGTATCATCAATTTCGTTACCGATGGCTGCTCAACTACAGCCTGGGCATGGCGGCGCTGTTCCTCGTTATCTGTCTGCTACGCCCCGACAGCTACAACAAGGCGCTCATGCCCGCGTTGCAAAGCGTGTGGTTCGTGCCGCACGTGCTCGTTTACCTTTTTTCCTACGCGATTTTCGCCGTCTCGTCCGGCATCGCGGTTTTTGGTCTGGTGCAGACGGCGCGCCGCCGTTTCGACCCTGCCTCGCTCGAACTCGCCAACCGCCTCGTTTACCTCGGCTTCGCCTTCCTTTCGCTCGGTCTCCTCTTCGGCGCGCTCTGGGCCAAGGAAGCGTGGGGACACTACTGGACCTGGGACCCCAAGGAAACCTGGGCCATGCTTACCTGGCTCGGCTATCTCCTCTACATCCACATCCGGCACCGCCACCCCGAGTCCACCCGCGCCTCGCTCTGGATTCTCGCGCTGGCCTTCGTGGTGCTTCTCCTCTGCTGGTTCGGCGTCAACTACATGCCCTCCGCCACGCAAAGCGTGCACACCTACACACAGTGAGAAAAGGTATCGTCCCTGCCGGTCGCGTGGAGAATCCGGGAAAACGTACAATCCGCCTTGTCAGTGGCCATGAATATCGTAAAACGATACTTCATGGTCCGATCATCGAATGCCGCCGGCCTTTCCAAGGCCGATTACGAGCTGCTTTCGGCGTTCCGTTACACGCTGCGCAGATTTCTTGGTTTCAGCGAGGCGGCCGCAGTCAGCCACGGGCTTACCCCGCAACAATACCAAGCGCTTCTCTCTATTCAGGGTTTTCCGGGCAGGGATTGGGTGACGATCGGCGAACTGGCCGAGCAAATGCAAATCGCCCACCACAGCGCGGTCGGACTCACGGACCGCATGGAAACGCTCCGGCTCGTGCGTCGTTCGCCATCGAAGGAAGACCGGCGGCGCGTGCAGGTCTCGCTCACGGCCAAGGGGCTGAAGATCCTGGAAAAACTCTATCGCATCCATCGCGCCGAGTTGCATTCGACCGGGCCGCAACTGGCGCGGCTGCTTCACCGCGCGGCGAAGCAAATGCCCGAAGGAACATGATCCCGATGCAACTGAAGCTGCACACTTATCGTTACGGAGAGGCAGGCGGCTTGCCCGGGCTCTCGCTCGGCGTAGCCCGGTTTCTGCCCAGAAACATCCGCCGTGAAGACTATGCCGCGAGAGGCTATTTTGACGTATGGCTGCCGCTTTTGGCTCCAAGCCGCGAACTCGTGGCCGCCTACCGGAAGGGAAGCATCGACCATGAGGTGTTTGCCTCCCGCTATCGCAAGGAGATGAAAGAAAGCGCGCCGGCGCAGGTCATTCGCCTGCTCGCGGTCCAGACGGCGCACACACGCATCAATCTCGGATGCTTTTGCGAGGACGCCTCCCGATGCCATCGCACAGTGCTGGCCGCCTTGATTCAAGAAGCCGCATCCACGCTGCCCGATCATCCGCCTCCGGCTTCGGCAACAGCGCCTCCTGTATCCAAATTTTCGAGTCCCGCCTGCTCCATGCCTGAAATCGAAGACTAACCGGCAAACCCGCTTCCATGAACAACGCACCGACATCTCTTCATTCCGCAACCGCCAATCCGCATCGCCTGACTGCATTGATCGCCACGCTCAGGCAGAGCCGGATGTTCGCCGACCTGGCACCCGCCAACCTAGCCGCAGTGGCCGAGGGCTGCTCCATCAAAACACTGCAAAAGGGCGAAATCCTGTTTCACGAAGGAGAGAAGGCCGATGGATTTTTCGTTCTCCAGAGCGGACGGATCAGCATCTTCCGGCTCACGCCCGACGGTCGTGAACAGATCATTTGCGTATTCAGCCCTCCAGAGAGTTTCGCCGAGGTTGTGCTCGCCAGCGCCGAGCGCTACCCGGCCAACGCCATGGCTTTGGAAGCCTCTCAGGTGATCCGCGTCGGCAAGGACCATTTTCGCGACCTGATTCGCCAAAATCCCGAACTGGCCCTGCACATGCTCGCCTCGATGAGCATACACCTGAAGCACCTCATGCAGTCGCTGCACGAGATCAAGGGACTCCAGATTGAGAGCCGGCTCGCCGCCTGGCTGCTCGAACACAGCCCGGCGGATGACGGAGCGGGCGGCCCCGTGTCGTTCGTGCTGCCCGTCAGCAAAAAAATTCTGGCCGGTCAACTTGGCGTCACCAGCGAGACGCTTTCCCGCACCTTCGCCCGCTTCCGAAAAGACGGCTCCATCCGGGTTGAAGGCACCGTTCTGCATCTGCTCGACCGCCAGACCCTGAAGTCCCATGCCGACGGACTCGCCTGAAGCCGGGGGGCGTCAGTGCCTCCATTCCTACGGCTGTCGGGCAACGGAACCTTGCTCTGAAGATCGCGGACAATCACGCGGCTTTATTTATATCGTAAGGCGATGGAATTGGCTGATCCGTAAAATTCCGGTTCTTTTGATCCCCACCTTTTTCATATTTCCCGCTTTTGTTTAGATGGTTAGTCTCGGGGAGAGGTGGTGAGGGTTGGAACAATAAACCAACCTCAGAAGAACTATGGGGCAGATACTACACGGTTGCGCCCGAACGACAGCGACGGTGCGTCGGGTGATCCAGCATAGTCAAGAGAGCCTAAAGACGCTGGCTGAACGTTACGGGATCAATCCGAAGACGGTGCAGAAGTGGCGGAAGCGCTCTTTCGTTGAGGATGCCCTGCAGTCGACAATTCCACATCTGACCCGATCCAGACTGCACCGCTGTTTTGTGCGTCATGGGATCAATCGGCTGCCTTGCGCGCGCGGCTGCGCGCTGCGATTGCGCCCTCGACACGCCCCCTCTTTGGCCGCGCGGAGCGCAGGGAAACCGCCCGACTCGTCACACGAACTTCTCGTCCTAGTTCGGAGAAAAGGAGTTCTTCCTGCGGGCTGCGGTTGGGGGGGGCACGCTGTTTTTGAGCCAGGTCGTTATTAACGTTTCCGTCGGGACGGTTTGGACAACGCTGGCTGTCCAGTCCGGCGCACATCCTCACGCAACGCCTTCGTTTGTGTTTCCATTTCCTTCTTCCAGTAAGCAAAAACAGCAGCGGGGACGCCCGCGTGGCGCGCCGCGGTTTCCCAACCGCCGAGCGTGGCGTCTTCCACTTGCTGATAGATTTCCTTGGCCTGGCGTATGTCGAGTCCGCCAAGTGCAGCGAGTCGGACGAGATCGTCGAAACTCCGGGGGATTTCCTGACGCCCCAGCCACGTCAGGCCGATGAGCACGTTGGCGACGTTGGGATTCAGGTCGTAAGCAGGCGCAAGCGTCCAGGTGCGTGTGGCTTCATCGTAGAGGAAAGCGTGGTTGCGCCCGTGGTCGTCACGGTTGACGGCCAGCAAATTGAAGACAGCTCGACGGAAGCATTCGGCCGCCTCGGTGACTCCGCAAAGGTTGCGCGTGAGGCGAATGAACTCCTCGTAATCAATGGCTCCATCGGAAGCCCGTTTGTGCAACATGCCGCTCAACGTGTGGACGTGACGCCGCCCCCAAGTGTCATCAGGGCGGGCGTGGCGGTCGAACCGTGCGCACGCAAAATGGCGTCGTTCCCGATCCGCCACCAGTGCTGCATGCGGGACGCGAATGCCTGCAGCGCGAGCCATCTGCGACCAGGCAAACTCCACGGCGCCCTCGGCTTCGTCCGACGAGCGGGCAAATTTCAGAATGCAGGGACAGTGCCCGGCAGGCGGTTGTCCTCCGACAAGGATTTTTTGCAGATCCAGCGTATCTCCGGCAAGAGGCAGGTGCGCGGAAATTTTGGGAAATGCTCCGCCCAAGGTGCTGCCACCGCGTGCGAGCACCGTGTTTACCTTCCCGGTATCGAGTGCCACAACCGATGTTCGCAACTCGTCCGCTTTGTCCGCGAGCGCAGCCAGAGAAGTCGTGGTCTGGCGGGTGTCGCCACCGTTGCCCAGCACAGGCTCAAAGGTGATGGCTCCCGGTCCACGCTGTCCGATGGCGGCCAGTTTGCCGATCACCGTTTGCAGTCCGGGCAACTCGATATGCAACATGCGTTCGCCCCAGGCATCGGGGAGCGAATCGGCAATCAGGCCGGGCAAGCCTCCGGTAAAAGGAGTGTCGCCCGGACGAAAAACTTGCGGACCGCGTGCGAGCAGTTCCAACGGCAAATGAAGCGGTGACAGATCGTGACCGCGTTCAAGAAACGACTGGTCGCATTCCAGCGCGAACGCCGGCAAGTCCGCGCGCCACGCGAGGGTGGCCATCGGCTCGCCGAGAAAGTGCAGCTGCAGAAGGGTGGGTTCCTTTAGTGACATGGTATTATGGTGTTAGCGATCGGTCGTTGCCCGTCGCGCCCTGCGCCGGTTTTTGGCAATACCTTCTTTCAGGAAAGCATCGAGACTGGTGATCCGGGACGCGTCCTTTTTCAACGCCTCAAGAAACCTGTCCGCCATTCCAAGGCTGACGAGTAACCTGGCCAGACCCTGAAAGGTGATTTGTCCCGAGCGCTCAAAGCGACGCAGGGTGGCGATAGCGACGCCGCTCCGCTCGGCTAGATCAGTCTGCCGCCAACCAAGAGCAAGTCGCCGCTCCCGGAGAATCTCCGGAACTTCCCGCAAGAGATCAGACTCGACCTTTAGTGATAACATTCGATCACTTTAGACCATTTATTCTGATTTAGAAATCAAAAATGATCTTTTAATTCCATGCGACGGGATCCCCAGCCTCTGCCTGACCGGATCGGTGGGCAAGCGCCAGTCCGGCCGCCGATGCCCGCTTCATGAGTGCCCCGACAGGTTCTCCTTAAATAAGAACCCTTTGATTATCAATGTAATGCTTTCAGGAGAAGGTCGGGCGAGGGATTCCGCTTAAATAAGCCCGTCAGGCCCAAAAAGGAACGTAACGAGCAAACTTGCGCGAACTGGTCTCGTCTTCCACTTTGATCAATCCCGCCTCCACCGTCGCCGCGAGCACCTGCGAAACGACCACGCTCTTGCCTTCAGGCAAGTGAAACCGTGCTCGCAGACTTTGATTGCTGGTTTCCTGACGCATGACGTAACGCAGCGCACAGTGCTGGTAGCAGGCCCGAATCCGGTCATCGCGATCCATGTCGGCAAACTTCTTGGCCCCGGCGATCACCACGAGCGTGCGGCGTAGCCCGGTGCGAAACAGCGGCGCTTGGAGCTGGAATATCTCGGCCGCGTGGATCACCTTGTCGATGCCACTGCTTTTCTCTTCGCAGATGCCTAGGCGGCGCATCAAGTCTGCCAGCCTTTCATTACGAGACTCGTAACCATCGATAAACCGCTCAGTCGGAACTATCGGTTCGCCGGGATTTGAGATTTCCACGCGGCTTGCGTAGATCTCGATCATGACCGAGACGCCGGATAGCAAAAAATCCTGATGAATCAACGCATTCGCAACGAGTTCGCGAATCACAATTTCGGGCACCAGTTTTACCTCCTTCCGAATGGCGTCCTCGATCACCTCGTTTTGCGGAAGCTGGCTCATTATAAGACTGACCAACTCCTTGAACCCGACCGCGTAGCCCTTTACATCTACGTGGTCCAGTTTGGTCTCGAGTTTCGAGTTCCCATTATAAACTACAATGCGCGCAGCTTTGCGTGCCAGTGAGGGAAAATCCTCCAGCTTGCGTGCAAGCAGCAGCGCGCCAAGCCGACTGATCGACCACCCCCGAGCATTCTGAACAATGAGCCGCTCGCCACGAAGATAGTCGATCACCCCGTCGCGGGTCAACGGATACGGACGTTTCAGCAAATCGAAATAAGTCTGCACATCAAGAAGCTGAACCACGGTTTCATCGGTCAGGTTCGTGGCAGCCGGTTCCGCCAGCCAATCCGGGGCTCCTTCACTGAAAATGCGCCGCAACTGATCTTCACTCATCGGGACCAGTTCCGAGCCCGAGCGCATCAGATAGGCTCCCTCGAAATGGTAAGCAGTGCCTTTCGGTCGAGAGGGGATATGAAAGACCAGCACTCGTCCGTCAGGATGGGCGACCTCCTCGATGTCCACGCGGAAGCCCAGCATTTCAAAAAGCCTCGCTTCCATTGCGACGGGATTGTTGAACGCTTGGGTGCCAACAACCTTCCGCGGCGGTTTATCGGCAATCCCAAGCAGCAGATGACCACCGCCTTCGTTGGCTAACGCGACACAGTAGCGAAACAACTTTTGGTTGTCGTATTGGTTCTTCGCCTCCTTAAATTCGAGACGCTGGTACTCCGTGGGTGCGGAACGCCAAAAGTCAATCTGGGCGGGAGTTGTCGGCATATTGAAAGCGAATCTTTTATTGTAACGGCCTGCAATGCTCGTAATCACGGCGGCTGACGCTGTCCGTTCCGAACTCAATCTGCCTGCCGATTGGTTTAACACCGGACCCGCCGACGATTCTTTCTTCCTGTTAGGTTTCCCAACCGGAATCGAGGATCGCCTTACAAACCGCTCCTATGGTCCGGTTCTCACCATCGGGTTTGTCGGCCGCTACGACCAGATTCATTTCAAACTCTATGCCGCTGCCGATCAAGGACCAGGACGCCATGTCGCGGACTTGCGCGACCTGAATCCAACCGCTGACGAATTGCTTGCCGCCGCTCGTTGGACCTGCCTGCAGGATCCGTCGGAGGGTTTTCTCTTCGTGCTTTCCGATCTCCTCCGCCACTTGGGCCATGCCGACCTTGCTGCTCAACTTTAAAAACGAGGCTCGCTCTGCCATCCTCGACCTTCTCTGGCGTCAGTGGATCACGCTGGGCGTTTCCGGCCATGCCGCCCAGGCATCCGGCAAAGCCATCTTGGATCCCGAGGCGTTGCTCCTCGCGTCAACGACGCTCGGCCGGATGGATGCCCGTCTTTTCGACGAGATGCTCGACTGGCTTCAGGACCAGGCCGATTGGATCAATCTTCAGCGCCTCGCCCGCCTGCACAAAGACCACGTGCTCGGTGACGCCTCAATCCTGTCCGTAATCGCGACACGTTTGGCCCGCTTGCCCGCGCACAAAAAATGGAAGGCCATGGAAAAATCGTCCGTCGAGGTTTCTGGCTCCCCTGCGCCGCTCTTTCCCGAGGATGGACACTTCGGAACCGCGGATCAGGACTTTCTTGCGGGAGGCTGGCTGCGCGGTCCGGTGCGCTATCGCGGCCTGTCCGTCGCGCCACGCATGGATCACCCCGGCAACTTACTGCTCAAGCTTCGCGCTTTGTTTGGCCGGCAATCGCGCGCCGAGGTCATGGCATGGTTGCTGGCGCACGAGGCCGGCCACCCCGCCGAAATCGCGCGTCAGATCGGTTACTTCCGCCGGTCCGTTCAGATCACCCTCAACGAACTGGAACGCTCCGGCCATGTCCGGTCCCTGCGCAAGGGCAGGGAAAAGCATTTTTCACTCCTCGCTGATGAATGGCGCTTCCTTGCCACTTGGCCGATGTCGCAAGGACCGACCTTTCCCGCTTGGGTGCCTTGGTCCGAAATCTTTAGATTGCTGGAGCAATTGAACGCCTTGCTCAACGACGTGCATCTATCCGCTTCATCACCCGAGTTGCAGGCCATCGAGTGGCGTCGCCGCCTCGACTATACGTCGCTTGGCCACTCCACGCTACCGGTGCTTTTTTCCCTGCCCATCAATGCTCGTGGCGACGAGGCCCTCATGGCTCATTGCGATCGCTTCCGTCAGCTACTCGATCATCTTGGGGCTGGCCCAAACGAAGAGCCAGCTTCGTCGGCGATGCCTCGCTGAGGCTCGAATTTCCCAGCGTAGAGCCATCCCCGCAGGGGGGGGGGGCTGTAAAGTGGTGATTCATTTGATCTTGACTTTTCGTAGTTAAGTCATCACTGATGATTTTTGTCGAATTCAATTCGCCAAATCCTGTATCAGCATCAGCGGTGCTCTCACATACTCGTGACTGTGCGCATGGACGCCTCGGAAGTGATTCAAGCCATGCCGACCATGCGGATGGCTGTCTAAACCTCATCACCACCCAACAAAATTCCAATCCCATGCGTCCCTTTGAACGAAACCGAAACCTCACCGAAGCCGAGCGCATCCGCCGGATCGGCGAACTGCTCGTCACCGCTGTCATCCGCTACCGCCACCTCCACCCGGAGGAGTTTGAAAAACCTGCCCGGTTTCCACGTAATCCGGGCCAGAAGGTAGCAGGTGGATTCGATCCCGCCGACTTCGTTTCCGACGAGTCAGAGAAACGGATACTGCGCTACCTTTCGGTGGTTGGCACGGCATCCCCCAAGGATTTTCAGGTGGCGCTGGAAATGTCCTCCGCGACAGTTACTCGCAAACTGGTTCGTCTCCGCGCCAGCAATCTTGTAACAGTATCGGGCAAAACAAACGCGGTGCGCTATCAACTGGCGCCACCTGAGACTGTGCAGCAAGTCTCCATGCTTAAGGCAGCCTGAGCCTTCTCCGCATAGCAGAGGGAATCGGTATCCAAAATTCCAATAACCCGCTCACAAAACTGATTGAAGTGAAGCCAACCCGGCCACCTCTTCCTCGTTGGAAACGGACATGGAGAAAAACTATTTTAAATACTTGATTCGAAACATACGATTTTACCTGGGAAAAATAGCGTAATCAAATATAAGTAACCGTTTAATGCTCGCCTTCCCGACCAACTTGATTGACGGCGATGTTGACGGGTGGCGAACATCAGGGCTCAACCGCCACTTCGAGCCCAATTACAACCGATGTCCCTGCCTGCATCCGCAGTATCCGCCACCGCCATCCACGCCACGATCCGAGGCATCGTGGTCAACGCCACGCTGGCTGCCGTCAAGATCGTCACCGGCATCATCGGACATTCCTACGCGCTGATTGCCGATGGCATCGAATCAATCAACGATATCGTGGCGTCAGTCGTGGTGCTGATTTCCCTGAAAGTCTCAAGCAAACCGCCGGACGAGGATCATCCCTACGGCCACGGCAAGGCCGAGCAACTGGGGGCGCTCTTCTCGGCCATCTCTTTGCTGGCCGCCGGTGCCACGATCGCATTTCAAAGCACCAAAAATCTTTTTTCGCGGCACGAATCGCCCGCGTGGTTCACCCTGCCGGTCCTGCTCATCGTGATCGTGACCAAAGAGGTGCTTTCACGCTACGCCCTGAAAAAAAGTGACGAGACTTCCAGTTCCGCGCTCAAGGGCGACGCCTGGCATCACCGTTCCGACGCCATCACTTCGGCGGCGGCGTTTTTGGGCATCGTCGTCGCGTTGATCGGAGGGCGCGGATACGAAAAGGCGGACGATATCGCCGCCTTGGTCGGCTGCCTTGTGATTGGTTTCAACGGCATCTCGCTCCTGCGCACTGCGCTGCACGAAAACATGGATGGAGCCGCGCCCGCCGAACTTTTACAGCGGGCGGAATTCGTTGCGAGCCGCGTGCCGCACGTGCGCCGCGTGGAAAAATTGCGCATGAAAAAGAGCGGTCTCGGTTATTTCATGGACCTGCATGTGCAGGTGAACGGCAGGATGAGCGTGGAGGACGGCCACCGCGTGGCGCACGATGTCAAGGACGCCATTCGCAAGGCGATTCCCCGGATGGACGATGTTGTCACGCATTTGGAGCCGTATTCCGGACGCGAGCGGTCGCTGACAGAGGGCGGGGCAGGAGACACGCCCTCCCAGGACGCTTCGTAGTGCCCATTACATTACACCGCTGACATGTCGTGGCTCCTCGCCAGTTTGTTGTCGTCTTTTTTTCTCGGGTGTTACGACCTGAGCATCAAAAAATCGGTGCAGGGCAACGCCGTGCTGCCCGTGTTGTTCATCGCCAATCTGTGCAGCGCCCTCGTGTGGGTCGCGCTGATGGCGGGCGATGCGTTGTTGCAGCAGGCGGGGGGGGGAGGGGAGGGGATGCCGGTGATGCTGCGCGTGGATGCGCTCACGTTCGCGCAGCACCTGCAATTGCTGCTCAAATCGTTCATCGTGGCGTGCTCGTGGATTTGCAGCTATTTCGCGGTCAAACATCTGCCGGTGTCGATTGCGTCGCCGATCCGGGCCACGGGTCCGATGTGGACGCTGTTCGGCGCGTTGATCGTGCTGGGTGAGCGGCTGTCGTGGACGGAGGCGGCGGGGGTTTTGATAACGTTGCTGTCGTTCCTCGGCCTGTCGTTTGTGGGGGCGAAGGAGGGCGTGGATTTTCGCCGCAACAAGTGGATTTGGTTCCTCGTTTTCGGTACGTTGCTCAACGCGGTGAGCGCGCTTTACGACAAATTTTTGCTGGGGCGGGCGGGGTTCTCGACGGCGACGGTGCAGTGTTGGTTTTCGATTTATCTGGCGGTGTTGTTTCTGCCGCTGACGGTGGCGTGGAAGATGCGGTTGTGGGGGCGCAATCCGTTTTTCTGGCGCTGGAGCATTTTGCTGGTGTCGGCGTTTTTGCTCGTGGCGGATTTTTTGTATTTCGGCGCGCTGCGTGACGAGGAGGCGTTGATCTCGGTCGTGTCGAGTTTGCGGCGCGGGAGCGTGCTGGTGGCATTCGGGGGGGGGCTATTGTTGTTCGGCGAGAAAAACGGCTGGCAAAAATTTCCCGCCATCCTCGGCGTGCTGACCGGCATCGTGCTGACGATTTGCTGACGTCAGATGGATGCCGTTGCTCTTATTTTCCGCAACCGCAGCCGGCGCTGCAGCAATGGCCGCCGCTTTCGGCGGCAGCGGCTGCGCATTCGTCGGCGCGTTCACAACGGGGGGGGGGGGGGGAGGTTGTCACGCGGGTGACGCCGTAAAATCCGAAGCCGCCCGTGATGACACGCCGCACCGGTCGCCCCGTCTCGGGATGATGGGTGAGCGGCCGGTCGTTCATCGACTGGATTGCCTCAAAGGTCTCCACCGCTTCGGTCGGAGTTTGCGGGATGGTCTCGTAGATGTAGGTCGCCATGGTTGTGATTCTAAGCAGGGGGTGAATGTTGCCGCTTCGTGGACGGGCGCAAGCACGAGCGCGCCTCGCGCTCTGTCAGTCGTCGGTTTCCAGGCGGCGCAGGAACATGATGGCGGCTTCACGAAAGCCGTGCCGTTGAAAAAAGGCATGGGCGGATTCGTTGCGGATGCCGGATTCGAGGATGACGTTCTCCAGTTCGGCCTGACGCATCTGGCGGATGGAGCCGTCGAGAAGGCGGTGGCCGATGCCGAGGCCACGGTATTTTTCGTTGATGACGATGTCCTCGACGATGCCGTAGCGGTGCTTGAGGTCAAAGAGCAGGACCGCCACCCCGACAATGCTGCGGCCACGGGTGGCAACGAGCACGCCGCCTTCGCCGCGTCGTTGCCGGTGGATGGCACGCCGGATGTCGTCAGCCAGCAGCGAGCGCCGAAAATGCGCCCAGCGCCGGGTGTGGTCCGCCCGGTGCTCAATGACTTCCGAGTGCGTGATGTAGTTGGTGTTGGTGTTGGCCTGGATCACCCGGACGATCGCTCGAAGCCGGCGGGCGTTGGTGAGGAAGGCGATGGATACGGCGTTTCTGTTGATGAGCGCCGGTCTGGTAACTGTGTCCGCGCGGGTGCGGAAAGAGTGCATGGTATGGCAGGTATTTGTGAGCGAGCCTGCTGCTGCTGTGAAAATGAAGGGGCGCACCTTGTCAGTTCCCCGAAAACGAGGCCAGAACGGAGAATATTTTTTTTGAGTAGCAGGGTAACTATTTGTGGGTTATGGGGTTGATTGGTTGGGGGAGGCGGCGAGCCAGCCGTTGGCGACGGTGGTGTCGATGAGTTGCCGGGCATGGTCCCAGATGGCGGCGGAGCCTTCGGCGGCGTGGGCGCAACGGGCAATGATGTGGTCGCGAGTAACGCCGTGCTCGCGCCATTTGCGCCCTTCGGAGAGGCAGTTGAGGAGGATGGGTTGCACGCGGTCGAGGGCGGCGGCGAAGCGGGATTCGGGCGTGGCGCGGGACTCGAATTCCTCCCACAGGGCGCGAAAGTCGGCGGCTTGATCTTGGGGGAGCAGGTGGAAGAGGCGGTCGGCGGCGCGGGTTTCGCGTTCGTGTTGCGTGGCCGCGGCGGCGGTGTCGTAGGCGTAGGTGTCGCCGGCGTCGATTTCCACGATGTCGTGAATGAGGAGCATCTTGATGACACGGAGGACGTCCACCGGGGTGTTGCTGTGCTCGGCGAGGGTCATGGCCATGAGGCAGATGTGCCAGGAGTGCTCGGCGTCGTTTTCACGGCGGCGGCTTTGGGTGAGGAGCGACTGGCGAAGGATTTCTTTGAGCTTGTCGGCTTCGATGATGAAGGCGAATTGCCGGGCAAGGCGGGCGTGGAGCGGGAGCGGGTCTTCTGGCATGGTGTGCGTGTGTGTGTGGGGGGGGGGGGGGAGGGGGCAATTAGCGTTTGGGGTCGGTTTCGTAGCCGATGGCACCGCTTTGCGCCCAAGTGGTGAGGGTGAGGCGGTGGATTTTGGCGTTGTGGCGGACGTCAACGGGGAAGCCGGGGTGAAAATAGAAGATTTTTACCGGGATGGGGCGCGGGCAGGCGAGGGACAGGGCGCGAAGTTCGCGGGCGAGGGTGCGTGCGGCGGCGCTGTCCTTGAGGACGTCGGAGGCGGTGGAGGCAGGTTCGACGATAATGGCGGGACGCTGGCGTCCGGCGGGGCCAAGGCCGATCAGGGCAGTGCGGCGGACTTTGGGATGGGCATTGAAGACAGGTTCAATCTGTTCCGTGAAAAGCGGGCCGTCGATCGTCTCGACGCGCTCGGCCTTGCGTCCGCAAAACCAGAGGCGGCCTTGTTCGTCGAGGTAACCGCAATCTCCCATGCGGTGCCAAAGGGCGTCGGCGTCCGGGATTTTGGCGTGCGCGGTGGCGTCGGGGAGTCGGTCGTATTCGCGGGTGACGGTGGGGCCGCGGACAATGATTTCGCCGATGGTGCAGGGGGGGAGTTCGCAGAGGCCGTTGGCGTTGAGGGAGGCAAGGGGGGCGTTGGTGAGGGCGATGATTTTTACTTGGTTGGCGGGGAGCACTCGGCCCACGCAGGTGCCGGCACCGGCGAGCGTTGCGGCGGCGGTGTCGTTGTTAACTTCTCCGGCTTCGATGCTGGAAATGGGGAGTGCTTCTGTTGCGCCGTAGGGGCTGTGCAGGGTGCCGTCGGGCAGGAGGGGGGGGAGGGCTTGCCAGAGCCAGGGGGGGACGGGCGCGCCAGCGCAGAGGACGCGGCGGAGGCCGGGCAGCGTCGTGTGCGTGGCGTGGCAGTGGCGGGCGATTTTGCCCCAAAGGGTGGGGGAGCCGAAGGAGTAGGTGACGTTTTCCTGCAGGATGGCTTGCACGGCGCGGGCGGGGTCGAATGCGCCGGGGCGGCTGGGGTCGATTTCGGGGACGATGGTGGTGGTGCCGAGCGCGGGGTTGAAGAGCGCAAACACGGGCAGGAGGGGCAGGTCCACTTCTCCGGGCTGGATGTCGTAGGTGGAGCGGACGAGTTCGACTTGGGCGGCAAACTGGCCGTGCGTGTAAACGACGCCCTTGGGCGCTCCGGTCGAGCCGGAGGTGAATAGGATGGCGGCGGTCTCGTTGGCGGCGACTTGGGCGCAGGGAAAGGCGGAAGGGGGGGGGGGGGGGGGGCGCGCTTCGCGCGAACGTCCAACATCCAACGTCGAACGTCCAACGTCCAATGTCGGAATTGGTTCGGCTGCGGGGGGGGGGGGGGAGAGGATTTGAGGTTTGGGATTTGAGATTTGAGATTTCCCGGAGAGGCGGGCGGTGGCGCGGCTGGAGGCGGGGACGCGGATTTCGACGGAGCCAAAAGCGCGCCGGAAGATGTGGCTGGCGATGCGGGCGGCGGGGATGCCGAGGAGGACGCGGGGTCGCGAGTGGGCGACGGCGGCGAGGAAATTTTTGCGTCCCATGCCGGGGTCGATGATGACGGGCACGGCTCCGAGGCGAAAGAGGGCAAAGGCAGCGGCAATGAGCGGCAGGCCCTGCCGGACCATGACGAGGACGCGGTCGCCTCGAACCACTCCGCGGGACTCAAGACGGCGGCACCAGGCGGAGACTTCGGCGTGGAGTTCGGCGAAGGTGAGCGTGAGGTAGTCGATGCGTCCATCGCGGGTGCGGCCTCGCGGGATTTTGAGCGCGGGGTGCGCGGGCTGGCTGGCAGCCATGAGGTCGAGGTGACGGGCGATGTTGGGCGAGTCGAACACGGTGAAACGGGGAACTAGAATAAATGGATAACAAAAACGCCCGCCGATTTTTTCGGCGGGCGTCAAAGAATTGGAGAGCGAGCGTGGCTCGATGTTAATAGTCGTTGCTGGTGATGAGGCCCCAGCCGAGCGTGACTTGTGTGCCGCTGGGATTGCCCATGTCGCCCCAAAGCTGATTGGTGTTGCCTTCGATGGTCACGGGCTTGGCGGTTTGGTAGTAACCAGTCTTTACGGTCACGAGGCCGCCCAGGATATTGGTGGTTTTGCCGGTGCGGGTGGTTTGGGTCGCGCAACCGGAGAGGGTGGCGATGGCTGCACAGAGACCGACGAGCAGGAGTGCTTTGGATTTCATAGGGGAGCAAATATGAGAGAAGAAGTGCGGACCTTGGGCGGCATTTTAATCTTTGGCAAGCAGGAGATGGGAGAAATTCACCCTCTGTTTTGCGTTCGCGTTGTTTTGCTCTGGCGCGCAGGCCATGCCTTTCGCTAACCCCATAAGCATGAGCATGGAATTTGGCTGGTGGGTGCGTCATCCCGAAGAGGGGAAATTTCAGGTCCGCGTGATCATCCACGGCGGCAATATTGAGTGGAAACGCAAACAGGGGCACCACACGCCTTGGGAGCCCTATGGTCCGCCCAGTGAAGTTGACTGGGACAAGCTCATGACCGAGGCGGAGACCCGCCTGCCCCGCCGACTCATGTCGTCAAAGCAGTTCGACGACATCAAGCGTCTGCGGGCAAAGGCCGGGATGAGCGAGGGACGATGGGCGAAGGGGAATGGGGCGTAGTCGCAAGGCGATCTTACTGCCGGTCCAGGGCGCGGACGGCGCGGCGGGCGTCGCGAAAAACGCGGGTCGCGGGTTCTCGCCAGGAGCGCTTGGCTCCGTAACGGAGGCGGAGCAGGCGTTCGCGGACTTGCAGGGCAAAGGGGCCCTTGGCGTGATTGAGCCGGGCCAGCCAGCGACTGGCTTCGCGGCGCACGGGATCGGCGCTGCGCAGGGAGCGCAGCCAGAGGCCGACGCCGAGTTCGCGCCAGAGCCAGATCGTCATGACAATCCCCCCGGCGAACGCGGCGGACAAACCGACTCGCCACCACGTCCAGGGTTCGCGGAGCCAGACGCCGAGGCTGCGGGTCTTCTTGTCGAACTGGGCCCGCCAGTCGGTGCCGAGTCCTTCCACGGCCTCTTTGATGAGGCGCACCAGTTCGAGTTGCGAGGTCTGGTCAAAGCTCACGATGCGACGGTACCAGAAAACACGCAGGCTGTCGGTGCGCGAGGACCAGCCGCTTTCGAGGTCGAGGTTGGGGCGGTTGTTGCGCAGGACGCGGACGCGGTCCTTGACGGGTAATATGCTCGCGCCGGGCGTGGGATCGACGCGGAGCCAGACTCCTCTTTTGTAGTCAAAGAGTTCGCACCAGGCATGGGCGTCGGAGTTGCGCACGCTGATGTGGCCGGAGGTGGTGTTCCATGCGGCGCCTTTGAAACCAGTGACGAGGCGCGAGGGGATGCCGGCGGCGCGGGCGAGAAGGACCATGGAGCCGGCAAACATCTCGCAGTGGCCGTTTTCATTGGATTCCATCCAAGTCACGAGTGGATCGGGTCGGAAGCGCTCGTCGAGGTCGCCGCGGTCAATGGTGAAGCGCAGGGAGTAGCCGTGGCGTTTGTGCAGCCATTCGGAGGCTCGCTGGACGAAGGCGGCAACGTCGCCATCGCGGGGGTGGCCGATTTGTGTGCCAAAACCGTAGAGTTTGGCGCGGCTGAAGCGGCGCAGACCGTGGAGGGCAAGATAATCGGGGGGGGGGGGGGGGCGGCCTTGCATGTCCTCGCCCATCATTCCCATGCCGTAGTCACCGGGAAAATCTTCTCCGAAACCGCCCATGCCGAAGCCGGGACCGCCGCGACGGCGTTCAGGTTCATTGGAGTCGGGTTCGAGCGGGCGGGCGACAATCTCTTTCCAGCGGGCGGCGTAGGCCAGGTCAGGGATTTCGTAGTCCACGACCATGCCTTCGACGCGGTAGGGAAGCATTTTGGAGCTTTCTTGCGAGAGGCTGTGCAGGCGCAGGGGATTGCTGCTGGTGAGTTGCTGGGCGTCGTTGAAGGTGAGGAGTCGGAAGTCGCCCAGCATGGGGAGGTAGCGGCTGACGCCGGGCTCCATATAAAAGGTCCAGGTGACGCTGTGGTCGGGGTCGCGCCGGAGGACGCTGAGGCCGCCGACGAACTGCTGCATTTTTGTCGGATAGGTGCGCATCTCGGCGCGAAGTCCTTCGGACATGCTGAAGCCGCCTCCGCCGCCGCGACTGGAGTAGCGATCGAGGATGAGCATGCGCCAGTAGGGGGTGGCGGGCACGGCGGCGCGGTCGGAGACGTCGATGCTGAGGGCCACGCTGCGGTCTTCCTGGATGTTGACCACGTCACCGATGCGCACGTTTTCGGAGAAGCCGGTGCGGGTTTTTTTGCTGATGAAGCGGTCGATGAAGAGGGTCCCGCTCATCTCGAAGCGGGGCAGGGACAGGAAGAGGACGGCGGAGAGGCCGACGACGGCGGTGAAGATGAAGACGCCGAGGGTCACGGCGCGCCAGTTGGCAACTTGCAGCAGGCGCCGGAAGAGGTGGAGCCAGCGGACGTGGGTCCAAGAGGGGGGCAGGCCGCCGCGATTGATGGGCGGTTCGGGCATCGATTCGGTGATCGTGAGCACGAGCAGCAGGGCCAGCGTGCAGGCCATGAAGAGGAGGATCTGCGCGATGAAGGCGAGCGACACGGTGACGACGCCGGCGACGATGACGAGAAAGAGGGCGAGGACGATGAGTTGCAGGTCCTCTCGGCGGCGGCGCAGGGTGACGCCGCGGTAGAGGAGCAGCATGAGGTCGAGCCGGATGAGGGCGGGCAGGGGCTGGCGCGTAAGGATGAGGTCGCAGAGAAAAAACGCCACCATGAGGGGGAAGGTCAGGCGGTGCATCCAGATGGGGAACCAGGCGGCGAGGGCGGGGCTGAGAGTGGCGGTGGGAACGAGCACTGTGGTGACGCCGAGGAGGAGAGTGGCATCCACGTCCATGAACGACACGGTCCAGGCAGAGAGCACGGTGAGAAATCCGCCCAGCAGCCAGCGCACTTGGTGGAGTTCGTCGATGCTGAGTTGCGGGCGGCGTTTCATGGGGAATTGCAAATCATTCAGGCGCTCGCGGCTTTGATGCCGTCGATGTAGGCGCTGACGCCGCGGAGGCCGTCAGGGGAGAAGGTGAGGAGGTTGCGGCGGCGGGCGGCGGTGTCGGCCCCGGTGGATGCGGGTGGAACGGGGTGAACGAGGGCAAGTTGGTCGAGAAAGAGTTCCAGATCGCGGAGTTTGCGGATGGGGCGGGGGGCTTCGTCGTTGATGGCGGCGGCGAGGAGCCGGCTGGCGCGAAACAGGTCTTCAGCCAGGGTGGCGGCGAGGCTGACAAGGACTTCAAACTGATCGGGCTGGGTCCATTCGTCGGACGGGGTCTGCAACCAGAGGGTGACGCCGTCGCAGCCTTCGGAGGAGAATTGCTTGACCATGACCTTGCGCATGCGGGCGGTGGCCTTCCAATGCACGAGGCGGTGGGAGTCTCCGGCGATATACTTGCGCACTCCGACGACTTCGCCGCTCTGGCCGCGGTTGCGGCTGCGTTCCCCGGGGAGGGCGCGCCAGGCTCCGGCAATGGCGTGGCGGCGGTAGCTGATGGCGGCGGGCCAGACGATGATTTCGCGGTGCATGCCGCTGCCGATGACCTTGCGCAGAAATCCAAAGGGGAACAGGGAGCCGACGTTGACCAGTTCCACGCGTTCGCGTCCGCGCCGGGTGGGGCGCAACGACCATTCGAGGCGCAGTTGCGAGCGCGGGTCGAGGCGTTGCCGGAGGGTGAGCCGGACCTTGGTCTGCGAGGGCTCGGAACGGAGTTCAAAGGAGAGTCCGTAGGTGGCGATGTGGCGTTTCTCGTTGCGCATTTCCAAGCCCACGATCTGGTCCTGCCCGGCGCGCCAAGGAGGGCTGGTGCGGAGGCGCCAGCCAAGGCCGCGGGTGTTGAGCCAGGAGATGACGCCGTTGAGGGTGAGGCAGGAAATGATGAGCGAGAGGGTGATGAAGAGGATGTTTTGCCCGGTGTTGTAGGCCGCCGCCCCGATGCCGATGGCGACGACGATGAGGAGCACGCCGGGCACGGTGGGGAGGAGCCGGTGGGCGAGGTTTTTCGGGGGGAATATGAGTGCCCAGAGGTGTCGTCGCCAGCGGCGCGCGGGGTCGAGCGGGATGGCGAGCTTGACGCCCTGCCATCCGTCCGCGTCGGCGCGCAGCGGAGTCATGGGGCTGATGTCGCCGTCATGGAGGAGCGTGGGGGGGGAGGGGGCGTTGGACACGGAAGGTGGGAGGCGGTGCAGGCGACGGAATCGGAGAACATTTAACACTGAACATTAAACATTGAACATTGAATGTCGGAATCGGCGGCGGGGAGACAGCTCGGGTTCATGGGAGGTTTGGCGTCTGGTGTTTAATGTTAAATGTTCAGCGTTTAATGTTAAATGTTTGCCCGGAAAACGCCGGGGGAGGCGCGGCAGCGGGGAGGGCTATGTTGGCGCTTGGATCGCGCCTAGGATGCGCCGGAGGACGGCGGTGATGGTGCGGCGTTCTTCGAGGGCGTCGGAGCCGGGGCGGACGAGACCGAGGCGGTGGGCGAGGACGGGCACGCTCATGAGTTGCACGTCCTCGGGGATCACGAAATCGCGTCCGTGGAGGAGCGCGCGGGCTTGGGCGGCGTGCTTGAGCGCGAGGCTGCCGCGCACGGAGATGCCGGCCTTGAACTCGGACTCGGTGCGTGTGGCACTGATGATTTTGAGCACGTAGTCGAGCACGCTGTCCTCGATGAAGACGTGCGAGGCGAGGGATTGGAGTTGGAGGATGTCGGAGCGGGAGACGACGGCGTTGAGCGTGATGCTGTCGTAGGAGGTGCGGGGGGCGCGGAGGATTTCGAGTTCGTCGGCGGCATTGGGATATCCCATATGCAGGCGCATGAGGAAGCGGTCCATCTGGCTCTCGGGGAGGGGGAAGGTGCCTTCGTAATCGACGGGGTTTTGCGTGGCGAAGACCATGAAGGGCGCTCCGACGGCGTGCGTCTCGCCATCGACGGAGACTTTGCCGCGGTCCATGACTTCGAGGAGCGAGGATTGGGTTTTGGGCGTGGCGCGGTTGATTTCGTCGGCAAGGACGACGTTGGCGAAGACGGGGCCTTTTTTGAAAACGAACTCTTTGAGTGTTTCGTCGTAAATGGCCACGCCAGTGACGTCGCTGGGGAGCAGGTCGCTGGTGAATTGGATGCGCGAGAAGGCGCAGTCCATGGAGCGCGCAAGCGAGTAGGCAAGGGTGGTTTTGCCGACGCCGGGCATGTCTTCGATGAGGAGGTGTCCACCGGCAACGAGGCACACGAGTGCCTGTTCGATGACGTCGTCCTTGCCCTTGACGGTGAGGCGCATGTTGGTCCGCAGCCGGTCAAGGATTTCCTTGGCGGCAATGACTTCGGCTCCTGAGAAAAAGTCGCTCATGCGCACTACCGTGGCGGGCGTTTTCGCGCCCGTCAAAGGAAGTTCAAAGGAAGTTGGGGCAAGCAAATTTCGGGTTTGGACAGACGCGGGCAAATGGGGGGGCAAAAAAAAGGGGGAGGGCAACCCGAATAGGCCGCACTCCCCTGTCCTTCGTATGGATAGCTGAGGTTAGATGGGGAACCACGAGAGGCACAGAAGACAGGGCATCCTTGATTTGCATTCCTATGCGACCCGGCCCTCCGTTGCCTCCGTGGTTAAGTGCCTATGGAGGGCGGGTCTCCCGACCCGCCGACGGTGCGAAGCACCGCCCTTCCGTTTTTTTTTCGGATGGGCGCGGCTGCGCCGCGTCTGGCGGGTCAGGAGACCCGCCCTCCGTTACCAATCAGCGGCGACGACGCACGCTCACATAGGCGAGGATCGCCAGCCCAGCCAGCGCGGCGTACGTGGCGGGCTCGGGCACGGACGCAAGGCTGGCCAATGCCGCTACACGAAAACCGACGCCGCTGCCCTCGACGGCGGGGTCGTAGCCGTAGAAGCGCGCCGAGGAGGCGAGGAACGTCCCGTCGGTGCCGCACGAGCCGCCACGCACCAAACGGTCATTATCGGAAATAATAGCATCGTTCCATTCATACACGTTTCCGCCCTGCTGGAACGTCCCGTAGAACGAACCCGCTCCGGATACCAGGTCGTAGTGGTCCACAGGCGCAAGGTAATCAGGGCCGGGCATCGCATAGCCTCCCCTGTAATAGTTCGCCGTGCTCTGGCTCAAGGTGCCTGTCACCGGATTCGTGCGATACGTGCCGTCTCCGTTGTAATACGCGGCCTTATACCACTCGTCCTCGCTCGCTATCGCCCACAGCGTCCCGGGGATCTGGTCCAGCGTGCGCGTCACGCTCAGACCGTTGTCCGGCGTCGCTGTTCCTCCGGTCAGGTTGTAAACCCCGGTCTCCGTCGTCCCGGTCGTCAGCCAGTTCGTGAACCGCGCCGCATCGTAAAACGACACAAAGTTCACCGGCTTCAGGTCAAAGTTGGCCTTCACCTCGTAACGGCCCGAACTGCTGTTCCACGTGATGCCGCCGGAAACGTCGCTGCTCATGTTGCTGCTGTAGAGCGACAGCGTGTTCGCCCCGCTGCTGTCCACGGCGTTCAGGAACGCCGCATACTGCGCGTTCGTCACCTCATACTTCCCGATCTGATATTCGTAGCCCACCGAGCCATAGAGCGAACCGGTAGCGGGGTCCGCAACGTTGCCAATGTCGCCCACCGTCACGGTCGAGATATTGATAGCGGCGGCTTCGAGATGCGTTGAAAGGAGCGCGACGGTCGCCGCCGCTCCGAGTTTAAGAAAGACACGCGGAAGCGTGACTGTATTATTTTGCTTTTGGCTTTTCATAGGTGCGGGAAAAAGGGATTGAGACTTTCAAATTCAGGATACGGAGCGGCGGCATCCTGCCGCCGGATTGGGGCTAAACAAAAGTGGCGCGGGCGTCCCGCCCGCATTCCGATGTAGCGCAGGCGTCCCGCCTGCCATCTTGTCTATTGCGCGAAGCGCGGTGACTTTTATGGAGTGCGGCGCTTCGCGCAGCAGACTGGATTGCAGGCGGGACGCCTGCGCTACATCGGATTGCGGGCGTTTGGGATTGGCAACAAAAGCCCGCGCCACTCGGAATATCATTTGGGTTTCTCATCGTGCGGGAGAATGAGAGAAATCAACCGGTGCCTTCGGAGTGTTCGGCGAGGTAGGCTTTGGCGGCTACGTCTATAATGTCGCCGGGGATGCCTACGTGGTTGCCTTTGGCATATCCAAACACCTGCACGCGCCACATCTGCGGTGTGTCGGTGGGGAGGGGGGTGGGGTCTTTGAAGGGGCTTTCGTGCACCACGTGCTCGGCGTCGAACTCGCCCGTGCCGTGGTCGATCTTCACCATGAAATATTGATAACCGGCTTTGGTGAGTTTGATGGTGAGTTGATTGTGGTCGATCAGGGCTTCGTATTGGGGTTTGGCTCCGGTGGCCGCTCCGGGTGGGTGTTTGGGCAGAGGGTTGAGGCGCAGGAGGTCTTTTATCGCCTGATCGAGTTTGCCGCTCCGGTTGGTGAGGATGTCGTCGCACAAGGCGATGGCCAGGGGGTAGGCTCCGGCATCGGCGCTTTGAGTGGTCTGGGGGCCGGTGTCGGTGGTGGTGGGGCGCACGTAAACGTGTTGGCCGATGGGGTTCCAGGCGGCTTCGTTTTTGTTGGCGGTGCGTTCTTCGGCCAGACTGCGGGCGGCTTGATGGTAGCGGTGGGTGTCGGTGAGTAGTTGCGCGGCTTGCACCAGAGGGGTGACTTTTTGCCCGATGCCGAGCAGGTTGGCCACGGAGGGCAGTTGTTGCGCAAGGTTGGTGAGCCATAGGTAGGCTTCCGTCTCGGTCGTCGGCAGGTAGTTGCGGGCCAGGTGGTTGCTCATGAGTTTTCCTTGGGTTGGGAGTTATGGTTGCGGTCAAAAGAGGCAAAATGAGCCCTTCGGGACGCCGTTTCTGGCGAATGGGACGTCGTTTCCCGATGATGGGACGTCGCTTCCCGATGATGGGAAGCCGTCTCCCGATGATGGGACGTCGCTTCCCGATGATGGGAAGCCGTCTCCCGATAATGGGACGTCGCTTCCCGATAATGGGAAGCCGTCTCCCGATGATGGGAAATCGCGTCCCGTTCCGCCATCATCCCGTCCGGACATGGTACCCCCTTGTTTGGGTGTTCTATGCTGACACAGCTTAAGCTAAGCTTGGGAGCTTGGGAGCTTGGGAGCTTGGGAGCTTTGTGTAGTCCCGTATGTCGCGTTTAAGCTCATTTTCAAGCAGTTAGCGGGTTTGGCCCAAGTGGTTTCGGTTATTCGTTGATCCGGTGTGCGCGTCCCTGACGCAAATGTGTGGAGGAAAAAGGCGGGCTCAGATCATCGCGTCAAGTCGTTTTATCTGCCTGACGCGGATATCTTGGGTAATTTTCCCCGCAGCGCAGGCGAGATGCCTGCGCCAGTGCGCCCGGCACGAAACAACAGCGCGTCCAAGGGAAGTTGGGATTGAAAATCAAGGCCCAAGCTGGAAGGGCTGGAGCGCATGACAACAACAGCAACTAAGGGAACAATCGCAGCGGCGGGCAAAACGGTGGGGGTTTTGGGGCTGGGCATCATTGGCAGCGTGTGGGCGCGGCATTACCACGCGGCGGGCGTTCTCGCCGGGGCGTGGAATCGCACGCCGTCGATGGAGCCGTTCCCGCAAGGGTTGCCCACCCCCGAGGCCGTGACGTCGGTGGCGGATGTCGTGCAAATCGTCGTGGCCGATCCGCCTGCGGTGCAGGGCGTGATCGAGCGCATCGTGCCCGCGTTGGGGCCGGGCAAGGTGGTCGTGCAGTCGAGCACCATCGACCCGGAGAGCAGTTCGCGCTTCCGCGAAGCCGTGCTCGCCGCCGGGGCGCGTTACTTGGAAGCTCCGTTTACGGGAAGCAAGCCCGCCGCGGAACAGCGGCAGACGGTTTTTTATTTGGGCGGCGAGGCGGACCTGATCGCGGAGTTGGAACCGTTGCTCGCGCTCATATCCGGCACGCGGTTGCGCATTGGCGACAATCGTCAGGCCACGCTCCTGAAACTGGCCATGAATCTGAACCTCGCCATTCAGATGGAGGGGCTGGGCGAGGCGCTCACGCTGGCGCGACGCGCTGGAATCAGCGACGACACCTTTTTTGATGCCATGTCGCGCAATGTCGGCAATTCCGGCTTGGTGAAACTCAAGGAGCCGAAGTTGCGCGGTGCGGACTTCGCCCCGCAGTTTTCCGTGAAACACATGCACAAGGACATGCGTCTGGCTGTCGGCACGCGGGAGGCGGCGGGCTTTCCGTTGCTGGCGGCGGTGCGCGCGCGGCTTGGAGAAGCCGAGTCGGCAGGGTGGGGGAACGATGATTTCGCGTCGTTGATCCGCTTGTTGTGAACTGAGATTGTTGAGACTGAGCGTCCTCGTTGTTTGCGCTGTTAGTCCCGCTTTCCAAGACCAACCGCTAATGGTCGCGAATGAGCGCGAATAAAACCAAGGCGCATGAGGTTTTAATTTTAACCGCAAGGAACACAACGAGCGCAAAGAAGGTAAGAATCCACAAATTCTGCCTTTTTATTCGCGCTCATTCGCGACTATTCGCGGTTGGTCTTGGAAATTGTTGACCGGAGGAGGGGGGGGCAGACGAAAGGGTGGGAGAAGGCGAGAGGGAAACATTTTTGAGGATTGTATTTTGTCAGTTGCCAGCGCTTCGCCGGGTCTCTCGCATCTCCGGCTTCCGTTTTCATGCCAGACGAGTTCAATAACGCATCCTCCGCATCCTCCCGGCGCTTTCGCCGCGACAAAGATGCATTCGACGCCCCCCCCCCCCCCGGAGCGTTGATTGGGCGCGTTCTCCCGCACTCCACCGAGGCCGAGGAATACCTGCTCTCCTGCTGCCTGCTCGACGGCGGCGACGTCATCGCGCGTTGCCTCGAAGGCAAAATCACCGCCGCCGCCTTTTACGTGCCGGCCAACCGGGTGGTTTTTGAAAAACTCATCGACCTCTACAACAAAGGCGCGGCCATCGACATCGCCGTCGTGGCCGAGGAACTCAAAACCAGCCGCCAACTCGACGACATCGGCGGTTACGCCTACCTCACCCGCATCAGCGGCTCCATCCCGACCACCGCGCAAGCCGGTTACTTTATAGAAAAAATCCGCGAGCTTCACATGCTCCGCGAGATCATCCGCGCCGCCACCAGCGCCGTGGAAAATTGCTACAGCTACAGCGGCGGCCTTCAGGAATTCGTGGACAAGGTCGAGCAAGACATCTTCCGCGTCACGCAGGAGCGCGTCGGCGACGGCGCCCGCCCCATGCGCGAACCCACGATGGAAGCCATGACCGTCGTGAACAAAATGTTCATGCGCAAAGGCGAGCTCACCGGCGTGAGCACCGGTTACAAAGACCTCGACCGCTTCATGTTCGGCCTGCAAAAACAGGAAATGATCGTCCTCGCCGGACGCCCCTCCTGCGGCAAGACCTCGCTCGCCATGAACATCGCCGAGCACGCCGCCCTCCCCGCCGGAGGCAGACAAGGCGTCGGCGTCCTCGTTTTCTCGCTCGAAATGTCCGCCGCGCAACTTGCCCTGCGCCTCCTCTGCAGCCGCTCGCGCGTCAACATGCACCTCCTGCGTGACGGACTCCTCTCCAAAAATGGCGACGACCACCAGCGCCTCCTCCACGTCGCCAACGAATTTTCAAATTCCCCCCTCTACGTCGATGACAGCAGCGGCCTCACCATCATGGAACTGCGCGCCAAAGCCCGCCGCCTCGCCGCCCGCCAGCCCCTCGGCCTCATCATCATCGACTACCTCCAACTCCTCTCCCCCATTGACCCCAAAGTCCCCCGTGAACAACAAGTTGCCGAAGCCTCGCGCGGCATGAAAGCCCTCGCCAAAGAACTCGACGTGCCCGTCATCGTGCTCGCCCAGCTCAACCGCGCCGCCGAAAAAGAAAACCGCACCCCCCGCCTCTCCGACCTGCGCGAATCCGGCTCCATCGAACAAGACGCCGACGTCGTCCTCATGCTCTCCCGGCCCAAGGACGCCGACGAAAAATTCCAAGTCGCCGGCGACAAGATGGAGTTATACGTTGCCAAGAATCGAAACGGCGAGGTAGGGGAAACAACTCTGACATTCCTGAAGAACATCACGCGCTTTGAAAACTACACTCCGTAACCCCTTTGTGAGCTACGTGTCCCGCACTCGCCTCGCCGCCGTCTGCGCCCTCGCGGCGCTGGCCGCCATCTCCAGCCTCGCGCCTGATGCCGCCGCCCAGGCGCCCATGCAGGAGCCCACCATTGCGGTCACACCGCAGCCCGGAGGGCCGCGCGTGGGCACCATCACCGTCAAGTTCGTCGGCGCCGCCAACGTCAACGAGCAAGTCGTCCGGGCTAACATGCAACTCAGCGAAGGCACGCTGATCGACGAAGCCCTCATCGACCGCGACATCCGCGCCCTCTACCGCACCGGCCAGTTTGAGTTCATCGAATTCAAACGCGACACCCGCGACGGAGGAAAAATCGTGGACCTTCTCGTTGAACTCACGCCCAAGTTCCGCGTCCTCCGTGTCGATTTCACCGGCCTCGACCACATCACCCGCAAACGCCTCGAACGCGAAATCAAAACCAAACCCAACCTCGCCCTCGACGAACGTCAGGTGAAGGAAGACGCGCAAAAACTAAAAGAATTTTACCAAAAATCCGGCTACAACCAAGCCACCGTCTCCTACACCATTGACCGCGACCGCAACACCGGCTTCGGCACCGTCGCCTTCACCATCCACGAAGGCGACAAAGTCAAAATCAAGAGCGTCAACTTCAGCGGCAACGAGCACCTCACCACCAAAAAACTCCGCAAGGTGATGGACACCCGCAAATGGAACATCTTTTCTTGGATCACCGACACCGGACGCCTCCGCGACGAGACCTTTGACTCCGACCTCGAAAAACTCCGCGACGCCTTCCGCGAAGAAGGCTTCCTCGACGTCGAAATCGACCCCGCCAACATCCGTTACGACTACCCCACCACCTCCAAACTCGTCATCACCATCCCCGTTGTCGAAGGCCGTCAGTATTTCGTCGGCGACATCAAGATCACTGGCAACACCCTCTACACCACCGACGAACTCCGCGCCACCCTGCGCCAGACCACCGGCAAGATCTTCGCCCCCTCGCTCATCGACAAGGACGCCCGCACCCTCGAAGAAGACTACGGCAAAGACGGCTACATCGACGCCCGCGCCCGTGTCATCCGCCGCCCCAATCTCACCACTGGTGCCATTGACCTCGAATACGAACTCACCGAAAGCGAGAAATTCCACGTCGAGTCCATCAAGATCGAAGGCAACACCAAGACCAAGGCCGTCGTCATCCTGCGCGAACTCGCCATCGGCCCCGGCGAAGTGTTCAACATCCAGCGCATGAACATCTCCAAACTCCGCTTGGAGAACACCCGCTTCTTCGAGGAAGTGAACATGACGCCCGAAGCCACCAACATCCCTGGCCGCCGCAACCTCAAGATCGCCGTCAAGGAAGGTCGCACCGGCAACCTCACCTTTGGCGCCGGCTTCAGCACCCTCGACAGCGTCATCGCCTTTGCCGAAATCACCCAATCCAACTTCGACCTGTTTAACCGCAAATCTCTCTTCCAAGGCGACGGACAAAAATTCCGCATCCGCCTCCAGATCGGCTCCCGTTCCAACGAGGCCATCATTTCCTTCGAGGAACCTTGGCTTTTCGAGCGCGAACTCGCCCTCGGCTTCTCCCTCTACCGCACTTCGACCGACTATGATAACCAGCTCTACAACGAAATCCGCACCGGCGCCAACGTTTACCTCCGCAAGCGCCTCATCGAGCTGATTGAAGGCAAACTCGGCTACACCCTCGAATCCGTGCAGATGAAGGACATCGACTCCGATGCCCCCGCCAACCTCCGCGAAGAAGAGTCCAAGGGCAACCAGATCGTCTCCAAGCTCAGCTTCCAACTCCTGCGCGACACCCGCGACCGCCTCATCAACACCACTCGCGGCAACCGTGTCGAATTCACCACCACCAAAGCCGGACTCGGAGGCGATGCCGATTATTACAGTCTCGAACTCCGCGCCTCCCAATACATAAAAACCTTCGAGACCCTCAACCAAGTCTTCTCCGTCATCGGTCGAGTCGGCGTCATTGACGGCAGCGAAATCCCCTACTTCGACCAATACTTCCTTGGCGGTCCCAGTTCCCTGCGCGGTTACAAATACCGCAAAGTCGGCCCCAAGCAGGGTGACGGCAAGGGTGGTGGTTATCAGGACGCCAGCAACCCCCTGTATGGACCCGGCTCAAACGGCTACGGTGAACCCCTCGGAGGCAACACCTACGGCATGATCAGCCTCGAGTACACCTTCGACATCGTGGAGCCCCTGCGTTTCGCCATCTTCTACGACGCCGGTTTCGTCAACCGCGACTCCTACGATTTCAGCCCCTCGGATTACAATGACAACATTGGCATTGGCATCCGCATCATGATCATGGGCGCGCCGCTCAGTCTCGACTACGGCATCCCGGTCACGAGCGACAAATTCAACGACAGTGGTGGACAATTTAATTTTTCTTTTGGCACTCGTTTCTAAAACCGCTGTCTTCACCGCCTTCCACTTTCCCGGCCGTTTATCCAACACAACTCATATCGACCTACTAAGAACACTATGAAAAAGCTAATCAGCTCCATCATCGCGCTTGCATCCTTCGGCCTCATGGCCGCTTCGGTCAGTGCCCAGCCCGCCCTCAAGATTTTCTTCATCGACATGGCCAAAGTTTACGATGGCCACTACGAGACCGAGGAGCAAAACGCCAAGCTTCAGGGCGAGGAGAAAAAGGCTCAGGACGAGATCCAGCGCCTGAACAAAGAGGGCAACGATCTTGTGGAGCAGCTCAAACAGATGCAGGAGGACGCCAAAAACCCCGCCCTCAGCGTCGAGGCGAAGAACAAGCTGCAAGCCGATTTCCAAGCCAAGGCCGAGGAAATCCAGAAGAAGAAGAACGAAGTGCAGGGATTTGCGCAAAACGCCCGTAATTCCTTCCAGCAGCGCATCAAGGCATTCCGCGAAGTGATGCTTGAGAAGCTCAGCAAAACCGCCACCGAGGTCGCCAAGCGCAAGGGCGGCACGATCCTCATCGACAAGTCTGGCCCGACCCTGCTCGGCATTTCCCCTGTCATCTATTTTGATCCCGCCTACGACATCACCGAGGAAGTTTCCAAGGAAGTGAACAAGGGCCGTGGCAGCAGCAGCAGCAGTTCCAGCGCCTCGCCTGCCAAAAGCAGCAGCAGCGCGACGAACACCAGCAGCGGCAGTTCGAGCGGCAGCAGCTCAGGCATCTCATTCCCTGGCGCCAAGTAAGTTTCCGACGTGCGGGCGGGTG
>NZ_ABEA03000175.1 GCF_000171235.2 Geminisphaera colitermitum TAV2
GCGCCGGGCGTGTTCTGGCCGGGGAGCTTCAAGGAAAGCTTCGGGGCGTTTGGTGTGGCGGGTTGTTCAGGGGACGTGTCGCTCTATGTTGGGAAAAAGTTTAGGGTTTAGTGTTCAGCGTCCGGAGTTGGGAGCTTTTTCTTTGGCTTTTCTGCGTTTAGCGGGGGGTGGACTTGTCGATGATCTCGGCGAGTTCGGCGGGGGCCACGGTTTCGAGGTGTTTGTCGCGGCGTTTGAGTTCTTCGAAGGTCTTGACGACGGTCTCGGTCATGCGGCTATGGGTTTCCTCGGAACCGCCAACGAGGACGAATTTCTCACCTTTGGTGATGCGTTTGTGGCCGTCGGTGTTGTCGAGCCCAACGCCGAGAATGCCTGCTTTGGCGGGCTTGTTCGCGGTTTTCTTCCTGTCGGCGGAGGGCTTGTCTGGGCGTTTGCTCACAATGTCACGGTGTTGGGTTCGCCGGGTGTTTCAAGAGGCTTTTCGTTTTCTTGCGCCGGGGCGGCGTCTTCGACGGCGGTGCAGATGATGTCGGTGTAGGCTTCGTCTTGATGGATGCGGAGTTTGCGCAGGCGGGTGAGTTCGAGGACGGCGATGAAGGTGGCAACGAGAACGCGGATGGTGACGCGTTCGGTAAAGAGTTCAGTGAAGAGGAAGGTTTTGCGGGTGGTGGTGAGGGCGAGCAGTTCTTCCATTTTGTCGGAGACGGTGACTTGTTCGTCCTGAATTTCGCCAACGACGAGTTTTTGGGCGAGGCGGCGGAGGATGTTGTTAAAGACGTTCCAGAGTTCGATTTTGTCGGCGGGTTTGAGGGCGCGGTCGGCTTCGGTGACGGTTTCAATGGCGACGTGGCGGGGGAGCATGTCGCGCTGGAAGACGGAGAGGGCGTCGAGTTTGCCGGCGG
>NZ_ABEA03000174.1 GCF_000171235.2 Geminisphaera colitermitum TAV2
AAAAAGTGTTCGATCTGCGCGCTGCCGGCGGATTGCAGCCGCGAGCCTCCGGCGTAACCGCCAATGCGTCGGAGGGCGTTGACGATGCCGCTGGGGTTGCGCGTGAATTGCACGGCGGAGGCGTCGGCCAGAAATTCGCGCTGGCGGGAGATCGCGGCTTGGATGAGGCGTCCGAAAAAGTAGCCGATGTAGCCGAGCAGCATGAGGAGGAGGCCGATCACGACGATGGCGGCAAGGAGCCCGGCCCCGCCTCCTTTGGAATCGCGCGAGGTGCGGACCCGGGTGTGGCGGAGGCTGAGGAGCACGGTGCGTCCGATGAGGCCGATGACGAGGATGCCAAAGATCACCGTGGTGAGGCGGAGATTGAAGCGCATGTCGCCGTTGAGGATGTGACTGAATTCGTGGGCGACGACGCCTTGGAGTTCGTCGCGTGTGAGTTGGTCGAGCGTGCCGCGGGTGACGGCAACGACGGCGTCGTCGGTCGTGTGGCCGGCGGCGAAGGCGTTGATCGCGGGTTCCTTGTCGAGCACGTACACGCCAGGCATGGGAGTGCCGGAGGCGAGTGACATCTCTTCCACGACGTTGAGGAACTGGCGTTCCTTGGGGTCTGTAGTGTTGGAGTTGATACGGCGTCCGCCGACCATCTCGGCCACGGCGCGTCCGCCGGAGCGCAGTTGCGCCCATTTGAAGAGCGAGGCGAGGCCGACCACGGCGCAGGTGCCGAGGGCTATGCCGGTGAGCAGGCGTGGGTCCCACCATGAACGGACGGGAGCGGCGTCAGGCGCGGTTTCGACGTAGGAGGTCGGGGCGGTGGCGTAGGGGGTGTCCTGCGGGACAAATTCACGCAGGATGGCGATGGTCGAAAAATAACCGACGGCAATGAGGCCGGCGATGGCGCAAATGAAGAGAACGACGAGTCGCGCGGTGCGGCGGCGGGCGCGGGCCTGGGCTTCAAAAAAATCCATGTTATTGAAAGAAGTTCACCACAGAGATACGGAGGCACGGAGAGCAAACTTGAGGGCATCCGAGATCAAGGGGAGAGGGTTGGCGTCTGACTTCTGATTTCTGACTTCGGGTTTGAGCACCTTTGTGTCTCTGTGGTGAATTCTGATTTGTTTTAGAGCATTTTCAGTTGAATTGTGTCCGTTGTCTTGGCGGTAGGGAGGCCTTTGTGCCCTCTGCCGAGGGCAGCCCTTCGGGCCATCGCCTTCGGCGATGCCATCTCCGCGCTGCTGCGCTCCGTCCGAGGCCTCCATTGTGCGTGGTGAGAGGATGCGAAACTCATAGGTAATTGGAGCGTGGTTTCGGAGGCCTCGGAGAGGCCTCCCTACCAGGTATCAAATGGCTACAGCCTAAATGAAACTGCTCTAGGTGAAGCTGACTTTGGGGGCGTTGCGTTCGGTGGGGTCTTCAATCTTAAAGAGTTCTGCGGGCTGGAAGCCGAAGGCACCGGCGAAAATGACGTTGGGGAAGGTCTCGCGTTTGGTGTTATAGGTCATGACGGAGTCGTTGTAGGACTGGCGGGCGAAGGAGACTTTGTTCTCGGTTGAGGTGAGTTCCTCGGTGAGTTGCATCATGTTTTGGTTGGCCTTGAGGTCGGGGTATCGCTCGGCGACGACCATGAGGCGGGAGAGCGCGCCGCCGAGGCCGGCTTCGGCGTTGAGCAGGCCGCGCATGGCGGCGGGGTCGGCGGGGTTGGCGGCTGCGCCTTGAGCGGCGGCAGAGGCGATGTTGCGGGCTTTGATGACGGCTTCGAGTGTCTCGCGCTCGTGCTTGAGGTAGCCTTTGGCGGTTTCAACGAGGTTGGGGATGAGGTCGTAGCGGCGTTTGAGTTGCACGTCGATCTGGGCAAAGGCGTTTTTGAAGCGGTTGCGCAGGGCAACGAGTGAATTGTAGATGCCGACAATCCAGAGGATGAGTATCAAGAGGATGGCGGCGGTGACGATGAGTGGGATCATGGTGGTTTGTTGTGTTTGTGTTGTGGTTGCTGGAGTTGGTCAGTGTGGATGCGGTGCTTTGAAAGGATGGAAGGTCGAAGGTTCCGGGAGGCGAAAGTCAAGGGCGCGTGCGTCAGGCGGTGATGCTGGCGAGCGAGCAGCCATCGGGGAGGGAGGCAGGGGTTTCGCAATTGGGGCGGGCGATGACGCCGGGGTAGGGTTCGTCGGAAAAGGGGCGGGCGGGGTCGGCGAGGAGATGATGATCGCAGATGGCAAAGAGTTCGGCTTCGGTGCGGGCGCGGCGCATGTCGCGCAGGAAGTCTCCGGCGGGGTCCACGCTCTGGCCGACGAAGTTGAGGTATTTTTTCATTTTGCTGATGTGCGCGAGTTCGGGGATGCCGGGCGTGCGCGTGGCGGCGTGGAGGTCGGTGATGTAGCGGCGGACTTCACCGAGGGTCACGGGCGTGACGGGCTGGCCGGCGAAGGCTTGGCGGCATTGGGCAAATATCCAGGGGTTGCGGATGGCGTGGCGGCCAATCATGACACCGGCGGCGCCGGTTTCGGCAAGGACGCGGGTGGCGGTGGCGGCGCTGGTGATGTTGCCGTTGGCGAGGACGGGGCAGCGGACGCGGCGCACGGCGTGCGCGATGGCGTCGTAGTGGACTTCGCTGCGGTAGAGTTCGCGGACGGTGCGGCCGTGGACGGTGAGGAGATCGACGCGGTGGGCGTTGATGAGGTCGAGGATGGCGTCGTAGTTGCTGGTATCCTCGAATCCGATACGCATCTTGACGGTGAGCAGGCGGGGGGGGGGGAGGGCGGCGCGAAGGGTGGCGAGGATTTCGTCGATGCGGGCGGGGTCGCGGAGGAGGCCGCCGCCGACGTTTTTTTTGTAAACTTTGGGGGCGGGGCAGCCGAGGTTGAGATCGAGGGCGGCGGCGGGGTGGTTTTTTAGAATTTCGGTGGCGGTGCGGGCGAGGTGTTGCAGGTCTTCGCCGATGAGTTGGGCGAAGATGGGGCGTCCGGTGGCGTTGTGGTCGATGGCGTGGAGGATGTGTTTTTCAGGGCGGGACTGCGAGTGGACGCGGAAGAATTCGGTGTAAAAGTAGTCGGGCGCGCCGGTGCGCGCGATGACGTGCATGAAGGCGTGGTCGGTCACGTCCTGCATCGGGGCGAGCGCGGTGAGGGGCTGGCCGGCGATGATGGAGGCGGGTAGCATGTGCGGAATGGCGATGGGCTGAGAAGGTAGGGAGGCCTCTCCGAGGCCTCCGCCGGGCGTGGTTGGGTGTAGCGAAATAGACTGGTGCTTCGTGCGTTGTTCCGGAGGCCTCGGTGATGCCTCCCTACCTGGTGAATAAGGGGGGGGGGGGAGGGGGGAGGTTAGCTTTTGCCGGGCTCGTCGTTGTCGTCCGCATCATCGCCTTCGTCGTCGTCGTCCGTATCGGTGCTGTCGGCGTCATCATCGCTGTCCTCGCTGGCGGCGGCGGCGGCAGCCTGTTGGGCGCGGACGCGTTCGAGGACTTCGGTCATGTCTTCGACGCTGTCAAAGACTTTGCGGGTAACGAGCAGGGGGAGTTGTTGCTGGATGGCAAGGACGGTGGCGTCGCTGGGACGAGCATCGATTTCGACGATTTTCTTGCCGAGTTCGTTTTCCATCACGAGGAGGAGGCGGGCAAAGAAGGTGCCTTCGCTGACGTCGTTGATGATGACTCGTGCGAGCTTGGCACCGAGGCCGGTAAGGATGTGGCCGATGAGATCGTGGGTGAGGGGGCGGTCGCGCTTGACGCCTTCGAGGGTGACTTGGAGGGCGTTGCCGACGAAGTGATCGACGTAGATGACGAAGGTCTTGTCGTCGTTGCCGAGAAAGATGGCACAGCCGTTGGCGGTGGGCATCACGCCTTTGATGACGATGGGAAGGACGTCTTTTTGCATGGGCGGGTAAGCTGCGCAGCCGTCACGTCGGGCGCAAGCCAAGCTTCGGGTCGCTGTGTTGCTTGCGTCGGGGGGGAAGGGGGGCATTTTACCGCGATGGGTTCCAGTTTACGTTCTCCGATTTCCGTGGTGTGCGCCTTGATTGAGCGCGAGGGCCGTGTGTTTGTGGCGCAGCGACCGGCGGGCAAACACTTGGGCGGCAAGTGGGAGTTTCCCGGCGGCAAAATCGAACCGGGCGAAACGTCGGAGCAGGCCCTGATCCGGGAATGCCGTGAGGAACTGGGCTGCGAAATCGTGGTGGGGCGGGCATTGACGCCGGTGACGCATGATTACGAGACGGTTTCGATCCGCTTGATCCCGTTTGTCGCGCGGCTGGCGGCTGGGTCGGGCGAGCCGGTGGCGCACGAACATGCAGCGACTCGATGGATTCAGCCGGAGGAGTTTGCCTCCCTCGACATGCCGGCGGCTGATGAACCGATCATCCGTGCTTATCTTGAAGATGTTTTAAGTGCAAAAGATGGGCGACAAAATGCAATATGATGGAGTGCGCTGATGGATCGGAAGGAAATGAGGAAGGGATTTTTAAGAAGGGTGGTGAGAGAGGCGTACGCAGGCTGGAAAAAAATCGGAGGAGATGCATGTTATTTCGCCCTCACCATGAAAACGTTCCTTTCGTTCCTTTCCATTGCCTTTGCCTCCGTTTTGCTCCTCGGCGGCTGCGCCTCCAATAACACGACCAAGCACGATCCGGCGCCGTCTTCTCCGGCGGGTCATGTCTGGACGCTCGCCGCGATTGGGGGCGAGTCCGTGGTGTTGCCCGAGGGGGGGAGGGCTCCCGATCTGCATTTTTCTCCCGATGGGTTGAGCGTTTCGGGTTACACGGGAGTGAATGGCTTTTCGGGGCGTTCGGATTTTAACGGAAAAAACCTGAAATTTGGTCCGCTCGCCACGACCCGGCGCGCGGGGCCGGAAGAGTTGATGCAGATTGAGAGCCGCTACACTTCGGCGCTGACGAATGTGTCCGGTTGGAAAATCGAGCGTCGCCAGTTGGTGCTCCTGATCGGGGAGCAACCGGCGTTGGTGTTCGAATTGCAGCCCGCCCGCGTGCAATTGTAACCGTAGCCAACGTGTGTTTGTATCCGGTTTAGGATACAGATGCGATGGTCGGCGTCCGTCGGGTTGGGAGGCAGGTGCAGGAACGTTCCGGGCGGGAGTGCCTGCCATTCGTCATTGAAAAGGAACTCGCCGGTGCCCGCGTGCGATGGCGTGACGCTATGCGATGTTTGGGCATGTTTTGGGTAAGAACAGCCATGTCATGCGGCAGGACCAACTGGCACGATTGCTGGCAATATGGCGATATCGCATGATTTGCAGAATTTGTGTCGTGACATGCAACCGGTGGTGGCCGCGGCGCTGGCCACGCTTGATGCGGCGCGCCTTGGGTGCGGACGCTACGCGCGCTGGCTGGGGAGTGAACGTGAGTGCCGGGGAGCCGAAGGCTTCGCGCTTAACCCCTACGGATGCGCGGACGCGGCCAACATTCTCTACACGCTGGGTCACTTTCCACGCGATCTCCGGGATAGGAGCGAGTGGATACAGGCGTTGCAGGAAATGCAGGACCCGACCTCGGGACTTTTTCATGAGGAGACGCACCACGCATATCACGTAACGGCGCACTGCGCGGCAGCCCTGGAGCTGTTTGACGCCCGGCCGCGGCATCCGTTGCGCGAATTGGAACGGCTGGACGGCCCCGGAGAACTGGAACGTTTTCTGGACGGACTGGCTTGGGTGGAGGCTCCGTGGGAAGCCTCGCACCAAGGTGCCGGAGTGTATGCTGCGCGGGTGATCGCCGGCGAGGCGTCGGCGGAATGGGAGGACCGGTATTTTGCCTGGCTGTGGCGCGAGGCGGACGAGGTATCCGGATTCTGGCGACGCGGGGCGGTCGATGCGTCGGGAGCGGGATCAAGAACAAAACCGCTGTTTCATCATCTGGCGGGATCGTTCCACTACCTGTTCAATCACGAACACGCGCGCCGCCCGCTGCGGTTCCCCGAGGCGATGATCGACACGTGTCTGCGCATCCGCGCCGAAAACCTGTGGCCCGCACTGGCGACCGTCGTGAGTTTTTCGGACATCGACTGGGTGTATTGCCTGACGCGGACCGTGCGCCAGTGCGGCCACCGCTTTGAGGAAGTGCAGGCGGCGCTGCGGGAGTTTGCCGGTGAATTTTGCGATTTTCTGCTTGAGCGCGTGCGAACCGCGCAGGCGCAGGGCAGGCCGCCCTTCGAGGACGTGCATCTGCTTTTCGGCTCGCTTTGTGCACTGGCGGAACTGCAGACGGCGCTGCCCGGCGCGATTCGGACAGAGAGACCTTTGCACCTAGTTCTCGACCGGCGGCCGTTTATCTAGGCGCGATCGGCATCCGTCGGAGAGAAACGGCCATCCATCTGAGAGAAGGAGCCATTCAGCCAAGTGGTAGCTTATGCGAAACTCGTGCGCGGGAATCCACACCGATTCTCACAATTCACATCATCCAATCATTCAAAAAACACTCATTTCTCTATCTATGAACTCCATCAGCTTTACTTCCCTCCCGGTTCGCCGCCTCCTCATCGCCCTGTTCGCCTTCGCTACTGCCGTCAGCCTCCCGGCATCAATCGTCATGTTTGAAATCGGCACATTTAATGGCAATTTTGGTGAATTCGAGCAGGAGGGAGCCAATCGCAACAATGCTCAATTTTACGTTGATGCCGGCAACTATTCCACTGTTCTCGGGAAATCGGTTTGGAATGCCGGTAATGGCGCAGGTTATGGTGCAATGATAGCAGAAGCTGAACCGCTGCAGGCCGGCAGTCGCTGGGCCGGTGATTCTGCACCTGTAGGCAGCGATCCCACCAACACACTTGGATTTCCCCGTAGCCTGACGTCTCTCAGCGGTGGCAACACGAACAACCGCAATGTCATCGACATTTTCTTCCAGGCGACAACCGCGGAAGTAGCCGAAGGTTCGCTACTTTTTGAAACCGCCTTTATCAGTCTGGGAACAGGAAGTTCACACAATATTGAATTTTATCTGAACGGAGACCTGTTTGGCTCTATTTCGAACATGACCTCTGCTCAATCCTATAGCATTACCTTTGCAGCTACTGCACTTAATGCCGGAAGCAATGTGCTCAGCTTGGTGAAAACCGACGCATTTACTGCCACAGGTGAACCTTGGGTTGGTATCGATGCGATTCGTCTGACTGCAATTCCAGAAAATTCCTCTGTTACATTTACCTTTGGCGCTTTTGTCACACTGGCTATGATCGCCAAGCGCATGTCTCGCCGCCAAAGACAAGGGTGATCTTATAAGGGTATTCATTTCTCCCTGATCAAAACCAAAGAAGCCGAGAACCCGATGAGCTCCCCCAAACGCACAACAGCTTTCACCCTCGTCGAACTACTCACAGTCATCGCCATCATCGGCATTCTGGCTGCCATCCTCATCCCCACCGTGGCCGCCGTGCGCGATACCGCTAACTCGGCCAAATGCACGGCCAACCTGCGCCAGATCGGGACAGCCCTCCAGCTTTTCGCCGCCGATCACCGGGACATGTATCCGAGAGCATATTACAATTATGGTCCTGGTCCAGGGAAAACCGTCTCGGAAGCCATTGCCGGTGGCGACTGGGGCTATCGCGATCCCGGCAGCGGCTGGGACAGCATCCTGCTTCGCGATTACATGTCGCGCTCTTCCCCGGTGTTTCTCTGCCCATCAGACAAGACCGGCATCATGCGTTCTGTCAGCGAAGGCAGCATCACGCTCCCCATTGCCGCCTCATATCGCTTCAACCAGACGCACAACCGCGTCAACGGCGCGGTCTGGGCCGGGCGCGCCATTCGCGTCAGTGAACTGCCACTGCCCTCCAGGGCCATTGCCATCGTTGAGGCGACGGGCGGTAATCACCACGTCGGTATGGGAAACGACACCAGCGTCGGTTTCATCAAGGATGACACACCCGGTCCTGTCGCTCATGACCGCCACAAGGGGGCGGCCAATTACCTGTTCTTCGACGGTCACGTGGAAAAGATGAAGTGGGCGGATACCTGGGCTCCGCTTCCCTTAGAGGGATCGGGACGCACCCGTTGGTATCAAATTGGAAACTGAGCGCCATATCTGCATGTCATCACGGCGAAAGGTAATTCTCGATACCGACATTGGCACCGACATTGACGATGCGGCCTGCCTCGCATGGCTGCTCGCGCAGGCCGGGGCCGGACGCTGCGACCTGCTCGGCATCACCACCGTTTGCAGCGATGTGGTCGCCCGAGCCCGCCTGGCCAGCGCCCTCTGCTGGGCCGCCGGGCGGGACGACATCACGATTCACGCTGGGGTTGAACGTCCGCTTCTCATTTCGCCGCTCCACGGGAGGGCCAATCAGGCCGAGGCGCTTGCCCGTTGGGATCACCGGACGGACTTCATTCCCGGAAACGCCGTCGGCTTTTTGCGCGACACCATTTACCGTCACCCACACGAGATCGACCTGCTTGCCATCGGTCCGCTGACCAACATCGCTGCCCTTTTTGCCTGTCATCCCGAAACGGCCGCGCTTCTCAAAAGCATCACCCTCATGGGAGGCGTCGTCTCCGGCCTCTACTGGGGAAGCCCGATGGAATATAATTTTTATTGCGATCCGCACGCCGCACAGATCGTGCTGCAATCGGGTGCGCCGCACCTGCGGGTCGTGCCGCTTGACGTGACGACAAAGCTTGTGATGAAGGCCACCGAAGTGCGCTCGCGTTTCACGCATCCGCTCCTGCGCGTCGTCGCCGATTTTTCCAAAAGCTGGTTCGCGCATCGCGAGGAGCTCACGTTCCACGACCCGCTCACCGCCGTCACCTTGTTCAACGAAAACGTCTGCGCCTTCTCGCCCTGCACGCTGGAAATCGAACTCGGCGCCGAACGCCTCAAGGGCTACCTGCACTGGCAACCCGATGCGCCCGACGCTATCCAACCCGGTTCGCATCAAATCGCGCTCGGCGTGGCCCCCGACGTGTTTTTCGACGACTACTTCGCCGCCTTCGACCCGCAACCTGCTGTAACCTGATTTCTATGCCGAAACACAGTCTCCCGTTCGTTGTTTCTCTCGCCGTTACTTTTACCCTGCTTATTCAGACCCATGCCTCGCCCCTCACGATTCGTGAGTTGGGCGACCGTATTGAGATCGCGGGCGCGCAATATACTGCCGCGTTTTCCACTGAAGACGGACATCTTCTCATGGTGGCGGGAGGGGATGTTTCCGGGCATTCGTCCACAACGCCGGTGGTGACAGGTGGCGATCTGTGGGAGATAGAATTTGCCGACCACACCCGACTTTCCGCCAGTCGTTTTTTGGCGGACGGCGGTGTCTTTTCCCGCTCTGTGGAAAATGTCAGCCCAAAACCCTTGCTGACCCTTCGCTATCAGTCGCCGGAACTCGACCTGATTATTCGCGTGCGGTTCGAGCCCGATTGTTTCGAACTCACATCCGAAATCCTCCATGTCTCCCACACCGTGGTCCGCCTCTTCCTGCCCGCGCGCCTTGGCTTTCCGTCCGACGACGTCAACCGGGTGATATTCCCCCAAAGTGGATTGCGCTCTTACGGACTCGCCTTCTCGAAAAAATTCTACGGTCGTCACGATGCTCAAAAAGTATCCAAAAAACCGATTCAAATTGGCGGTGCTCCTTACGAGGAGGTTTTTGGCTCGGCCCCGCACATACTGCCCAACCTTGCTGATCCTGCCCCCCTGACCGTGTCGGCTGCCGGAACGGCTTGGTTCACGCCGGAGCAGCAGGCGGAGATAGCCCGGATGTCACTGCGCATCAACCGGCCATCAAAAAGGAACCAAATTGATTTTTCGCTGATTGACTCGCCCTCCGGCTCCGCGCTTTCCGGCGCCCGCTTCGGTGGCTCCGGCTACCTCATGAGATTCTCCGGACGCACGGAGGAGCCCGACGCTCCGCGCCTGCGCCAGATCGTGAGTTGGACGATCGAGGCCATGATCCGCAACAGTCCCGATACTTTCACAGCCCGCAAAATCGCCGTCATCCATCCCGACCGCGCTCCACGCCTCGGACACTGGAGCGCCATCCCCATCGCGGACTGGCGGCGTATCCTTGCCGGGATTCCGGGTGTGGCTGAAAATAAAATACAGACCGTGGAGCTTCGCACCGAGGACGAAATCCGCAGCGCGCTTGCCACCGGAACCCCTTCGCATGATACGGCGGGCCGGTTCGCCCTCGTGCTCAATCCCTATGGATCATGGCTTCCCTTTGGCGACTCCGAGGGATGGCGCGACGCCGTGCGCTCCATCAAGAATTACGTCCGCTCCGGAGGCATCTGGTGGGAAACCGGCGGCTACCCTTGGCATTGGGTGTTGGAACCGGAATATTACACGTCGTATCAGTTCGATTACCCAGCGGCGGTTTCCGACTTTTTTCACCTCGACAGTCGTAATGGCGCGCTGGCCGTCTTCGGTGTGCAACCAGTGCCGCGCGAACCTTGGAAGACCGATTCGATCCTGATCCCCGCCTTCTTTAAGACCGGCGGCTCGCCGGAAGGCGGCTACTTCCAACACGCATGGTTCCAGTGGATCACCGCCGGCGGACGCGCTTCTTTTCCACCGCTCCGCATTGTGCCCGGTGAAAATGACCGCGCGGCCATTGATCGCTATCGGAAGACGCTCGATTATCCGCTTGCTCTCACCGATAAGGTTCCATCCGGGAAACTCCAGTCGCTCAAGGAAGCCGTGCTGGTCCGCCTCTGGGCGCCCACCGCCCGCGACCACGAACGCCTCATGGCCCTGCTTCCCAGAGGTTCCATTGTCCATATCCATGAATACATGCGCGCCGGACGAGACCGCGAACTGCCCGATCATTTCCCCGTCAGGAAAAGTTGGGGGACCAATGCTGAATTTCGCGCCCTCATTGATCGCGCTCACGCGACGGGGTATCTGTTTTCTCCCTACGTAAACACCACCTTTTGGACGGTGGAGCCTCATGGCGAGACATACCGGAAGGTCGGCAATGCGCCCCTTTTGAAACTCCCCTCAGGCGCGTACAACCTCGAAGCCTACTCGGGACTCAAGGGCTACACCGTCACCCCCTGGCATCCCGAAGCCATCAAGGCCAACCGCCGAGTCCGCGACGCCTTCGTGAAGGATTTTCCCGTCGATCTTCTCTTTCAGGACCAGATCGGCGCGCGTGGCTGGCTCTGGGACATGAATCCTGCCTCGCCCACGCCCACCGCCTATTACACGGGCCTGCATTCGCTCGGGCTGGAAGACTCGCGCCACGTGCCCATCGCGACGGAAGATGGCAACGACCGCACCGCCGCCTTCGAGACCATGCACTGCGGCCTGTCATGGGGCATGATTCCCTCCGACGGCGAACGCGGGAAAAAACATAACCGTTATCATTTCCACGAAGGCGACTGGGAATATTATCCGCTTTATGGATACGTCGCCCACGATCAGGCACTCGTCACCCCGCACAATCTTGGCCACTTCACCGACGACTTCGGGAAGCAATCCGTCGCCATCGCCTTTGGCATCGGCATGAATGCCGGAGCTGACGAGGCGTTTCTCAAAACGCCGTCGAAACGCGCCTGGCTTTACTGGATTGACGCCGTGCAAAAGACCGTGGCCGTCGGATACGGCGGGGCGAAACTTCTTGATTTTGGCTATCCGCTTTCTCCGACTACCGGCGAGGGCAACGAAGTCATCGCCGCGCGTTACCCGGATCTGCTGGTGGTCGCCAACACCGGTCCGCGTCCGGTGCCGGTTGCAAGTCTGTCGAAGGGAGCGTTTCCCGAGTTGAAACCCTTTGCCGCCGCCACCATCGCCGGTCACGGCTTCCTTGCCGTGGGAGAAACCATACGGGCCGGCGTCGTGCAAACCGCCGGAAGCGGCGGCAGGGAAGCTCCGGTTGGCGTCGCATTGAGCAAACGCGAAAACCGCTGGAGCGGTCGCGTGTATAGCGAGCCGGGCACCCGCGTGGACCTGTCGGCGTTTGCGATCACCGGGCACCCCTCGTTTGTCTGGCACGAGGCGATGACGGGAGAGGCGGTGGTCTCGCCACGCGTGGAAAACGGCGTCATCACACTTCCAGAAATCGTGCCGCATCCGGTGACGCCGATTCCACCGGAACTGGCCGCGCTCGCACCCGTGGATTGGCGAGGCCGCTCGCGTTCCATCATCGTTCCTCTTTTTGACGGCGCGCCAACGGAACATGTTGCCACCATGCCTGCCGCCCGCTGGGTCAACGCCCTGCGCGCCAGCGCGACACTACGGGAAAACGGATTCACCATCGAAACAATCTCAGAGCCGAGGGAACTTGAGGCGCTCCTGTCCTCGCCCCCGGACAGGCGTCCTTTCGCCATCGTCAATCCCGGTGGCGCGTATTATTATGCGCCTTCCACGGAAAAAGCGCACGACATGCTCCGCCTGATCAAAGACTATGTGGCTGGCGGCGGCATCTGGTGGGAGGCGGGCGGATATCCGTTCGAATTTTGCGCCGCGCCCGATGCCAGCGGACAATGGAGTAGGCGGGTGATCGCAGGAGCCGGACCCGCCGTGTTTGGCTTCAATTGCGCCAACGATCTTTACGAGGAACCACCCAACCGCGTCCGGGTGACGGAAGAGGGCCGCCGGTGGTTTTCGCCAGAGGTCGCCGCCGAACTGTCCAGCCTCGAAGCAGGTTCCCAGCGCAACATGAAGGGCGTGCCCAACGTCATCCGCCTGCTGACCGGCGGCCCGACCGGGACAGACGGCATCCTCGAGGCCGTGCGCACCGACGGATGGGGCTGGTTGTGGCGTCTTACCGGGGTGAATACATCCGAAAGGGTTTCCCGCCTCGCCGTGACCGGCGTTCTCGAGCACCTCGCCACTGCTGTCTGGCCGCAGCCCGAACCGCTGTTTTACAGCCAAATATGGGATGTGGAGGAAATGCGATGAAGGCGGCGGGCCTGAGTCTGTTGTTTGCAGGAGCTGTCTGCGCGTTGTGGACTGCTCACGAAACAGGGGCAAAGGAGGCGATCTTCTCCACCGAAGCTGCATCCGTTCGCCTCTCGCCCAGGCAGGGCCGCATCACCGCATGGCGCGCGGTAGGGAAAAACGCCCCCAATCTGATCTGGATGCGGGACGAAAATCCGCAAACGCCCCCGCCTCCCGTCTGGTCCGGATACGACAACCGGGGGGGCGACAAGCTCTGGCCTCTGCCCGAGAAACTGCGCCCTTTCGCCCACGACAGTTTCATTCCCGAGCCGGAAATCGACGGCCCGGCCTGGACGCTTGAGCGTGTGTCGAAACGCGAAGGCATCCTCACCAGTCCCCGTTCAAAAATTCCCGGCGTGGAAATATCCCGCCGCGTCACGCTGGACGAGAACCGTCCCCTGCTCACCCTGCGCAACATCATCACCCGCGTTTCACCATCACCGTTTCCCGTGCACGCGTGGAGTGTCACCCAGGTGCGGCTCCCCCGGTATTTTGTAATGGAAAGCCGGGCCGACCTGTTTCCCGGCATCCGCCGCTACTACCGTTATCGTGGCACGGAGTCCGTTTCCTCCATCGACGAGTCACCCTCTGCCATCAGGCTCGGACCCGGGAAAACGGACTTCGACAAGGTGTATTCAATCGGTCGCTACATCGCCGCCGTTCACGACGACGTGGCATTTCTCCAATGGACAAGCCCGGCTCCTTCCGGAAACGAAACCTACAGCGAAGGGGCAAATCTTCAGGTTTACTACAATCCCGTCTACGCGGAGGTGGAGATCGCATCACCGCTTGGCGCGCCGCGCGTCGGGGAACACGTTGCCAACATCGTTCACTGGATGCTCATCCCTCTCGCCCGCGGTGAAGCGGACGACTGGCCGGGCGTCGTCCGCAAAATCGAGGCGTTGCTTGATGCATTTCCCGAGGCCCCATTCGCTCCGTCCAATCCACTTTTGCCATGAACAAAAAATCTGACACATCCCGTCATTCCCACGCATTTCGCGCCGCCGCGGCCCTGGTAGTCGCTGCGACTGCAATTCCCGTCATTCCACCACCATCCGCATTATTTGCGGCGGATGCTCCCGAATCGTCGTCATCCACCGCGATCTTCGAGATCGGCCGTTTCGACAACAGCGGTGCCGAGTTCGAGCAGGAAGGCGGCGCCCGCAACACTCCTCAATTTTATGTCCATGCCGGCGACTACACCAAACTTCAGGGGAAATCAGGATACAATGCCGGATTTGGTCCCGGTTATGGGGCCGTTGCCAAAAATCCCGAGCCACTCGTGAACAATGAATCGGCAACGGAAGGTTTTCCGCGCTCACTCAACGGAGCCGATGTCGCCAGGCGGCGAGCAGTGGATATCTTTTTCCAGCTTACGCCCGCGCAGTCTGACACCATGGAGTTGATTTTCGAAACCGCCTTCATTGCCCTTGGGCGTGGCAGCATGCACAACATTGAATTTTACTTGAATGGAGTGCGCTTTGGAACGTTGGAGAACGTTACGCAACCGACTCCGGTGAAGCTTGTGCTCAGGTCGGGAACCGGACTCGAGTTTCGGAAAGGCGGCAACGTTCTCAGTCTCGTGAAAACAGCCCCATTGTCTCCCGTGAGCGACCAGCCTTGGATTGGTATCGATGCGGTGAAGTTGAGTGTGGGAAAAGCCAGCCAAGAATGATGCTTTTATCCATTGGAGGAGAGAATACCTCGGGGCTTGCTCCGAGGATGAATCTCCCCCGCTGATTCCAGATGCCCCGGAGCTTGCTCCGGGGAGTTTACTTCATGAGATTAGCAGCGCCAGACTGCCAGTTTTGTAAAAAATTAGTCGTCTTGGACTTCCGAATAGAACGGCACTGTAAGGGACAAAATGGGTCAGGCATTCTGGCCGTCATGCAGGCGGGTCCGGTGCTGGCCGGGGGATTCGCCAGTGTGGCGCTTGAAGGCGCGGGCAAAGGTGAAGGCGTCGGCGTAACCGACGAGAGTGGAGATTTGCTCGAGCTTGTAGTCGGTGCGGGCCAGCAGGTCGCTGGCGTGTTGCATGTGAGCGTCGCGAATTAACGTTCCGGGAGATTTTTTGAAGAGACGTTGCGTAAGGCGGTGCAGGTGCGCGATGGAGCATCCTGCCTGATCTGCGAGTTCATCCACGGTCCAGGGGCGGGAGGCGTTTTCATGCAGTTTCTTGATCGCCTGATGTACACGGCGGTGTTCGTCGGTCGTGGCTTGCGGGGTCGCGCCAAGTGCGGCGAGGTGACGGCGGATCATCTGGCCAAGCAGGCTGGCGAGCGGGGTCAGCGCAATGGCGGAATCGGCAAAGGCACCGTCGGCTTCACGGCTATACTGGCTCATGTATGCGTGCAGCATGTCGGGCGCGGGGGCGCGGCCATCAAGGGCGCGGGGAAGGCTGGCGAGTTCGGGGAATTGCGCAGGCGACAAGTGAAACCAAAGCAGCCGTGTGTGTATTTTATCCTCGGATACTGGGTGATAATGGAAAGGGGATTTGGCCGGAAGGAGGACGGCATGGCCGGCATGCACGGTTTGTTCGGCGGTGTCGGTGCTCACGTAAAGTGAGCCGTGGAGGACAAGAGCAAGCACCGGACTGGGAGTGTCGCGGCGGCGAACTTCGTAGGGGGTGATGACGTTGCTGAGCCCGGCTTGTTGAATGCCGGTGGCGCTGAGATCGGTGGGACGAGGCGCAGCGGACGCAGGGCCGGACTGGGTTTGAGAGTAAAGGAGTGTTTCTTCGCAGGCGTCGGGGACGACGATGCGGGCGATTTCAATGCCGTTGCGATATTCGTAGTAGGTGGCGCGTTGGCGGGCGGAGTCAGAAATGAGTGTAATGGTGTTTTCGAAACGGCGTCCGTGCTCGGCGGCCATCAGGGGAAGTACGGTGCGCTGGAGAGCACGTGGTGTGCTGGCGGCGTCTTCGAGAAAAAGCAGCCCGCCGTTGTCGCGGGTGGAGGCAGGCAGCGTCGGGAGTTCGGCAAAACGTGTCGCAGGGGCGATGAGGAGACGTTGCTGGTTGGTGGCGAGCGCGGCGTGACGGGCAAGGTCGGGCGCGGCTAGTCGAGGCACGAGAACGTCATGCCCGGCGGCGCGGAAGGCTTCGGTGGACTCCGATGGAACGGTGGGGTGGAGGAGGAGTTTCATGACGGATGTAAGAGAGGGGAGGGCGGAGGTTAAACGAGTGCGGGTTCGCGGCTGGAAGCAGGCGTTGGCGCGGGTGCGGATTGTTCGATGGCGGCGGGGTGGAGTTGCGCGGAGCGGAGGCGGACGAGGTCGAACTTGGGGGTGCGGTCAAAACGATAGATGCCGTTCTGCTCTTGAAAGACATCGGTGAGTTGTGTGTAGCAGTAGCCAAACATGCGGGGGTTTTCGAGGAGCACGCGGCAGAGTTCAGCAAAGCGTTCGTAGAATTCTTCTTCGCTGGCGGGGCATTTGCCGTAGCCCCAGGAGGTGTCGCTGTGAGAGGCGGCGGGGTTCCACCAGATGCCGCCAAATTCGCTGATAAAAAACGGCTGCCCGACGTAAGGCGTGGAAATGGGGCGTCCGGGCTGGGGACCGGGTTCGCGGTTGAGGAAGGGCGCGCCGTTGGCAAGGCCAACGTGGTTGGCGGCGAATTTTTGCGGGTCCTGTTCGTAGTCGTGACTGTCGTAGATGTCGGTCTCAAGGACGCGGTGCGAGTAGCCGGAGGCGTCGATCACGGGACGGGTGCGGTCGGCGAGTTTGGTGGCGAGGAACATGCCGCGCGTAACGTCATCCAGATTTTGGATACGGTCGGTGACAGCCTGCCAGGTTTCGTTGAGCGGACACCAGCCGATGATGCTGGGGTGCGAGTAATCGCGTTCGATGGCTTCGAGCCATTGGGTGATGTAGGTGGCGTCGGGTTGCTGGTTCTGGCCGCTGGGTCCGTTGCGATTGCAACCCCAGTCGGGAAACTCGCCCCAGACAAGATAGCCGAGGCGGTCGGCGTGGTAGAGAAAGCGTTCCTCGAAAACTTTTTGGTGGAGACGCGCGCCGTTGAAGCCGGCAGCGAGGGAGAGTTCGATGTCGCGGACGAGCGCGGCGTCATCAGGCGCGGTGAGGAGTCCGTCGGGATAAAATCCCTGGTCGAGCACGAGGCGCTGGAAAACGCGGCGTCCATTGAGGAGCACGGCGTGGCCTTCGATGGAGATGCTGCGCAGGCCGGCGTAGGTTTGCGCGTGGTCGAGGATGCGAAGGAACGGGGGGGGGGGGGGGGAGGGGAGGAATCCTTCTACGGCGGTGTCGAGGAGTTCGATATCGATGTTGTAGAGATGCGGATCGTCGGGAGACCAGAGGCGGCGTCGGGCGGGCGGTATCGGAATTTCGATACGAGAGCCAAAACTGTTTTCAACGGGTGCGGTGATGTTACTGATGACTCCGTGGTCGGCGTCGGAGAGCCGGACGCGGAGTTGCAGGCCGGGATGCCAGGGACCGCTGAGATTTTGTTCGAGGATGATTGAGCCGCGGGCGAGGTCGGGGGTGAGGCGGGGGCGCTGGAGCGCGGTGGTGGGGACGGGTTCGAGCCACACGGTTTGCCAGATGCCTGTAGTGCGCGTGTAATGACAGCGGCGGTTGGCGTAGGCTTCGCTTTGCTTTCCGCGGGGCTGCACGCCGCGGTGCGGGTCGCGGGCGCGGACGACGATTTCGATTTCGCGTCCGGGCCGCGCATCGGGAGCGGGCTGCGGGATGAAGGTGGTGTTGTCAGCGGGGGCGGTGGAGCGCGTGAGGTCGCAGGTGAAGGGGGTGAAACCGCCGCGGTGACGTCCGACTTCGACTCCATTGACCCACACGGTGGCGTCGTAATCGACGGCCTGAAAATGAAGCAGGATGCGAGGATGCGTGAGAGCGTCGTTGCCGGCGGGAGCGACGGCGGCCCAGTCGGCAGGGATCGTGACACGGCGGCGATACCAGACGGCATTCATGAAATCGGTGTTGCCGACGCCGGAGAGCGTGGATTCGGGGCAGAAGGGGACGGTGATTTTTTGAGCGAGCGGACGGTCGAGCAGGCCGCGTTCGAGGCCGCTATCGCCGGAGTCGATTTCGAATTCCCATTCGCCGTTGAGGCAAAGCCAGCGGGGGCGCGTGAATTGGGGACGCGGGTATTCGGGGCGAGGATACGAGGGAATGCCGGTGTCGGCTTGGCGGGTGTTGGGTGCGGAGATCACGGGAGTTAGGACGATATTTGTGTTTTCAACAGATCATATCCTTGTTTCCCTAGATGCAGAATGGGCGAAATCCACCAAGACCTTCGTGAAATTCGCCGCATAGGCACTGGCACCCGGGAATTTTTGATCCATCCGGAGCATTGTCCGGTGTTGCGACAGCATGAGGTGGCGTTGGCGGGGATTTCGCACGCATCGGCGGAATTCAGGTTTGTCCGGACGGTGAGGCCGGGGATGCCGCGCGGTCAGATTCTGGTTTGTTTTCGTGGGCGCGGACATGTGCTCGTGGACGGGGCATGGGTGGCGTGCGAGGCGGGGCACGCCTATGTGACTCCGCCGGGTGTGCTGCACGCGTATCAGGCGGAGGAGGGGTGGGAGGTGGGGTGGATTCTTTACAACGAGGGACACATGGGACAGGGGACGTCGCAGGTGCAGGAGCCGGTGCTGGTGGAACTTGATCCGCGTCCGTTGGAACATGCGTTATGGGGATTGCACCAGGAGATTTCCACGCACCGGGAACCGGCGATGTTGGATCATTGGGGAGAGATCGTGGTGAGTCTGGGCAACCGTATTCTTGAGCCGTGGCGGACGTCGCGGCTGTGGCGTTTGTGGCGCAAGGTGCAGGCTGATCTTGGGCACGCGTGGTCGCTCGGCGAACTGGCGGCGTTGTCAGGACTGGGGGCGGAGCAGTTGCGCCGGGTGTGCGTGCGCGAAACAGGGGTAAGCCCGATGCAGCAGGTGACGCGGTTGCGGATGCAGCAGGCGGTGTCGCTCATCAGCGCGGGTTACAAGGTCGAGGCAGTGGCGCAGGCGGTGGGTTACGAAAACGCATTCGCGTTCTCCACGGCGTTCCGGCGTCATTTGGGTGCGCCGCCGTCGGCGTTTCGCGGCGAGTGAGTGAATGTCGTGTCACATCTCTCCCCCCCCCCCCCCTCCTTAAAAGAAAACCTCCTGTCTAGCAGGAGGTTAAATTGGAGGCGCGAGCCGGAATCGAACCGGCGGGGCGACATTTGAGGGGAAAATGTTCGCTGAATATGCATATTTGAGAGGTAATTTGTCGCCTTCTCTTTTTCCGCCTGCTGCCGTTTGCTGCCATGCCTGCTGACACCTCCATTTATAAACGAAAGGCCCGCCCCCATTGGTATATCTCCTTTATCGATCCGATAACGGGCAAACGCAGACATCGTGCGACCCCCTTCCTCATCGAAGATCCTACCGGACACCGAAAGGCTTTTGATTTGGCCGTCGAAAAATCCGTCGCGGCAAAACATCAGAGGGCGTTCGTCCGCGAAGAGGCTTGGGAAAATTGGGCGGAGCAATTCATCACAACTCACTACCTCCACAGAAAAACCCATGCCCGCCTCCTCAATGGTTGGAGACCTGTCTTTCGCTACCTCCACGAAAAAAACATCCGCATCCCGGCTTCCCTCTCCTATCAGAACGTTTGCGATTACGTGCCGTGGCGCACGGCTCAGGCGCGGCACTCCGGCGCTCCGATCCACCGCAACACCGCGCTCTTTGACGTGAAGGTGTTGGGTATCGTGATGCGTGAAGCCGTGCGCCGTGGTTACGCTCAAGGCAACCCCTGCCACCGCACCGGACTGAAGCGCGCCCCGGCGAAGCAAAAGCCGGAAATGACGGATGCAGAAATCGCCAAGATTCGCGCAACGTTGGCGGAGCGCGAAGGACATTTGCCGGTCTCGGATCGGTGGATGACGGTCTGCTTTGAGGTGGCGATTCACCAAGGATGCAGGCTCACAGAAACCGCTGTCCCTATGGATGCCGTCGATCTGGTCAACGGCACCATTCGCTTTTCCGCCAAGGGCCGAGGGGATGGCGAGCGCAAGGTGTTTACCACGATGCTCCATCCCGGACTGAAACCGCTGATTGGTGAGTTGCAGGAGGCGGGGGCGAAACAGCTTTGCCAGTTGCCGAAACTGGCGAGCAAAGAGTGGTGGCTGTTTTTTCGTGAGTTGAAGATGCCCCATCTGTGTTTCCATTGCACTCGTGTTACGGTTGTCACGCGACTGGCGCGGGCGGGTGTGCCGATTCAGCAGGCGATGCGGTTTGTGGGGCACGCTTCCGAAATCGTACACCGGATTTATCAGCGTTTGCAGGCTCCTGACCTGACGGCGGCGGTTGCGGCTCTTGGTTCTCTTTCGGCTTCGGTTTCCGATACTGGCGCGAAGGAATAAAGTCGGGGTGGGCGAACATCCATTCCATCAAACGGCGGGCGGTGGAAAAACGTCCACAAAACGGCGTGTCCGCCTTGCCCCGTGCCGCCTTGCGAATCGCTTGTATCGTAAAACGTGATACGCCGATGGCGTCTGCCATTGCGGCGGCTGTTGAGAGTATTTTTTCTTGCATGATTTAGGCGGTGATGGGTTCCCGTTTGGCGGCGAGGCGGGCGCGGCGTTTTTCGGCCCGCTCCCATGCCTTCCATTGTTCGGCCAGCCATGTTGCAGGCAGGCGCTCAAGTATCACGTAGCGGGAGTGTTTTCCCTCGGTTGCTACGGTTTCCCACGTCCACTGCACAAACCACTTATGCGTTTTGATCGTATCCGCTTTCTGTTTCGCGGAGGCAAACATGAAGGCGTCACGTGGACTATTGAACTCTCCGATGCCATAGAAAGTAAAATCATCGGCGGCCTTGCAATGGACTCCAACGCTCCAGTGGTTCCGACCGCCAACGGCGTAGGGGTCTGCGAGGACGCCAAGTTTCGGATAGGCCTGCGCAGTGGGGATGGGGCCGCCTGCCAGATGATCGCTATAACGGACAGCTTCAAAGAGCGTTGGGAAATACTCCAAAACACCGCCAGTGACGGCGAATCTCGAATACCAGCGTTCCCCCTTGGGACCAATGTCGGGATGGACTGCCTTATATTCAATTTTGCTCATTTCACACCTCCCGTCTTCAGCGAGATTTCGAGGAGGTTGGTTTCCACGATATGGCGCATGCTCTTGAGTGAGCGGGCCGCTACGTCGATCAGGCCGATGTAAGCAGCGCGGTCTGCTGCCGCGATTTTTTCGATGTCGTTTTTTTCGCAGAGGATTCGGGATTCGAATCCCTCAAGATATAGGGCCAACTCGCGTAGAACGGTACTGCGACGCAGGCCGTTTTTCGCCGGGTCTATTTCGTCCAATGTCGGACGGGAGGGGAGGGGGGGGATTATCGGTGTGTTCATTGTCTTTTGTCGGGTTGGTTTTGTCGGTATTGTAAGTTTGGATACTATCGGGAAACCGCCCTCGCGCCCGGCCAGCCCCGACAAAAGGACTGGTCGCGGGCGCGGGGCGGAAAGGGTTCATGCCGTGACGGGCGCGGGGGGCTCGTCGTGGGTTGTTTCGCTTTGGGAGGGGACAGACGGGGGCTTGGCCAATTGGTTTCTGCGTGTTTCCGCCGCGTCAGCTAACCTAGCGAAAAAGCGCATCCCCATATCGGATATTTCTAGCTGTTTTCGGGTGTCCTCTAATGCACCCTCAAGACGCGCCACTTCCTGTGTGAGACGTCCTTTTTCTTCGCCATGCAAACAGGCGAAGTGCAAAAGCAGTGAATATTCGGCATCTGCTATCTGTTTTAGGGCCAGCCCCTCTGTCGCTCCCAACGCGACCGCCCTCATATTATCGGACAGATCACAATCGTTAATGCACATGATTTTGTATTCGGTTGTTGGTTACAGATGAAAAAATCAGGCCCCGGTGGCTGGTTGGGCCGTTTGCCCGTCACAGGAGCGCGACGGGGCCACCGGGGAAATTGGGTAAAGTTCGGTCTCGACGGGGCGGAATCCGGCCTTTCTCAACCGGCGATGAATGCCGAGGATTCCGGCACGCAAATACTTGAGGGGGATGCGCTCTCCCGCCGTGACGGTTATGCGCAAATCGTATTCTTCGCCTGTACCCATCGCGACTATCCCGCGCAATTTGCTGATCTGCTCCAACAGGCAGTGCGCGTGCGGATGAAGGGTGAATTCGGCTAACATGCTCGGCCTAACACCATAACGTCGAAGGCGGGCGCGGTCGGACGCTTGTGCGCGTGTTCCGGTGCGGGGGGAGGTCTTGTTTTTTTGGCCCATGCATTAGATTCTTTAGTTGCTTAAGCATCTGCGTCAAGTGCGCGTTTTGTGAGGACAACTGAAACCTGTTGCGTCAAATGCCAATTATGGGCCGTAAAACACGCAATGCTGACACATTAGGAATCCACCTGCCAGATGCACATACCCAGATTATCGCCGATCGCGCTGCCGCGTTGGGAATGACCAAAAGCAAATTTGGGGCTGGAATCATCGCTCGCTGGATTGCTGAAGGATGCCCTGCGATCAGTGAGCCAGATCGTTTGATGCAACTGGCAAAAGAATCCGCTGTTACCCTACCAGTCGAACCAAAAAAAAATCCCGCAGCCAACGCAACTTCCCCTGCCTCTGTGGGAACGCCTCTTCTGGCCTCAACGGCCGGAAAGCAACTGAACATTAAAAACAAATGATACTCCCCCTGCTTTCGCTTTTTGGTCCCCGCACCGCAACTTTCGATGTCACTCTCGGCTTTGTGTCCCTCATCACATGGGGGCTTGCATTATCTGGTTGGGTTTTAGCCCAGATAGGACGGATGAATGCAGCGCGTAAGGATATGGAAAAAGAACGAGAACGTTTGGCTCAGGAAATTGCTAAACTGGAACGGTATAGAGACACCATCGAAAAGCTCAAAAGGGACATGGTATTCCAAAGACTTGTTACATGGCTAGAGATGCCAAAGGTTGGTTCTACTCAATGGAAAGCATCATTCGGTAACAAAGATCAAGGCACCGTGCAAAACGAGCTATTAGCTGAATATGAACGCCCGTGACCAGCCGGTGCCCGGTCACGATCAAGCGGTCACGATGCCGTTGCCGTGACTGACCAGGCACGCGGCTCCCGCGGCAAGTCACGCCGGGCGGCTGCAGCCGCCCGGCGCGCCTCGATGTCGGGGCCGGGAGCGGATTGACAATCCGAGCGGAATGGGTTCCCCCTCGTGTTCGCCACCGGAGGGATCAGGTAACGTTCCGGACGTAAGCGGATCGGGGTTCAATAGCATGAATCAGCAATTACGCGCCTGACCGGTGGCTTTTTCATGCACAAAAAAAAGCCCGCCATGTCAGGCGGGCCGGGAGAGGGCAGGGGAGGGGAGCGCGTCAGCTTACTGGCGGCATGATTGACGGCACGGCTTTGCCGTCTTTGCGCCGATAAACGATGAAATCCGAGTCTATGGTAATGAGTTTGGCTCGGGGATAGCGTTCCGAGAGGACAACCAGAGTGGCATCCCCAAGGTCCATCTGGGAGTATTTGGCGAGCAATTCAGCGATGCGGGCAGGGGCTTCCGCCACCACAGGAAACACTTTCAGAAATCCGCATTCAACCATATGCATCAAGCCTTGGAGGGCGGGCCTTCCGTGCCGGAGGTGGTATGCGGCTTCGGCCAATACTGTTTCGGTTATGCCAAAATCGTCCGTCAATGCATTTAGGACTCCGTTGGCCCAAGCGTTTTTAGCATCCCTGTTGTTCAGGCGGGCCACCAAAGGTCCGGCATCCAGCAAGTATCTAATTTCCAAAGCCTTCACGTGAGGAAAGATTCGTTTCAGGCAGGTTTACGGAATACTTTTGCGCTAATTCACCAAAAGTTCCTCGTTTCGTTTTTTTTGTGACCGAGTGATGTTTTATCACTCGACGCACATTCTTTTTGACAGTGGCAGTGCTCATATTCGCAGACTGTGTGCGGGGACGGCGGGTTGTCCAGCCTGCGACTGCGACCACCCCGGCAAATCCGGCGAGGGCGGCGAAGATATGAGCGGGCTTCATTTTTTGCGTTTTATCAGAGCATAGACGGCTCCAATGGCAAACAGCGCGCCGCCTCCGACCGCAAAGTATCGCCCTGCGGGGCGGATTAGCTGGTTTAGCTTAGGGTTCACAGGTTGTCCCTTCCCGTCATACTTTATCCCCTGTGCTCTGATCAGGTAGAGCACGCCACAACTCAGGATGCTGAAAACGAAAGCGGCCAGCCATGACATGGCTCCCCCGCTGATTTTTCGCAACGCGACGGCTGGCACAGTGATTGCCGCCAGAATTACCCCTCCCCAAGCAATGAAAAATGATGGTCCGAACATGATGTTTTGCGGTGGTGGTGGTGACGGTGAATTATCGACGGGCGCGGGAGACCTTGCGGCCTGCGAGGGTGTAAACGTTGCCGCGCTTGCGACGGGCGCGTTTCTTCGCGGTGGCGTAGCCACCAGCGCGTCCAACAATGGCGGCGGCGCGTTTGCGTGTGGCCGGTTTAGCGAGGGGAATGCGGCGTTTCGTTTTCTTGGCTTTGGTGCGTTTTTTCATGGCGGGAAATTGGGAAGTGAGGGAGTGGGGAGTGCATGGCCTCGCGTCTCCATTTCCACAGGAGATAGGCGATGCCTAGCAGCCCACCGATGGCGGCAATGACGCCGTTGAGGTGGTCGAGCGTGATGCTTGCCAGCACGGGCACGGCAGCGGCGATGTAGTCGGCAAGTTTGATGCGGAGGAGCGCGAGCATGGTTACTTGGCTTTCTTTTTCGGTGTTGGTGCCGGTGCCGGTGTCGGGAGGTAAGGGCGAATCAGCACGAACACGTAAGCAACGATGGCTCCGCCGATCACCCAGCGAAGCCAGACGGGGATGCTGCCGAGAATGCCCTTCCCAACGGTGTCGATTGCCGTGTTGATGCGGCCGGGGAGTTCCTCAATGGACTCAGCAATTGCGGAGGGGACGCGTTCTGCCATCGTGACCGTCAGGTCCGTGCCGGTCACAACGTTGTCGAAGATGGCCTCTGTTTGGGCGGCAGCCTCTGTATCGGTGAGCAGGCCGTCCGCTTGTTGACGCTCCACGATTCCCGCCATTCGCGCTGCGTTATTTTCCTGCGCTTGGAGCGCATCTGTGGTCCCTGTGGCCCAGCCGACTATCTTTGTCCACAATGTCATTATGTTAGTCTCCTTTATTTCGTGGTTAGTTAATCAATACGCGTCCCCATGAGAGGATGAAGTCCAGTGTGAGCGAGTGGTCGCTGTCTTTTTCCAGCGGGGCATCGGGGATGATGCGAAGAATCGGGTAAAAGGTCTGGTAATCCCACCAGCCAAACCCAAAGCAGCGGACGGCGGGCAGGTTGCCGTCATTGAGTTGGAAACTTGCGCGGTAAGTGTATTGGAAACTCCCCGGCACGTAGGCGGCGCGGACGGGCTCAACGGTTTTGGTCGTGCCGGTCAGAGCCCCGGCCTGCGCTTCAAGACCGGGCTGTTTGAAGGCGTCCTGAGAATCGCTCAAAAACACCGGGATGTAATAATTGTATGTGCCGCTTGGGTGGAAGCGATGGCCCCAGTTGAGGTTTTCAAACTGCGCCTGTCCGCTGATTCCCGCCTGCCAGAACGGCCCGGCAGGCTCGGGGGCGAGCGGTGAAACGGCGATGTCGAGTTCCAGCATAACCTTGAGTTGCTGGCCGGTTACGAGCGTAACCCCGGCTCCGGCAAGAACGTCGCGGCCAAACAGGGCGGAATCAGAGTACAAGGCCCAGCCGATTTCCCGGATGGTGCGTTGCTGGGTGACGGGGGCAAAGATGTAGGTGCGTTTCATGACGACGCTGCCGTTGATGAGGACCACGGTGTTGTCGTCAGCGGCATTCCCATAGGTGTCCGTGCGCATGACTTCGGTTTCATGGCCGGTTTGGTTGACATACCAGACGGTGCCGGGAGTCGGCTCGGCGGATTCGCGGGAGGTTTTGACGGTGGCAGTAACGGCATCGGGGACGGCTTCGATGCGCAGTTCCTCCCCTGTATTTAATTTCAGGAGACGCCCGGCGTCCTCAGCTTCGAAAAAGCCAGCGGAGGCGGTAACTGTCTTAGCCGTTTGGGTGAAGGTGACAGCGGCGCTGTCGCGTCGGGTGGGTTTCGCACCGGTTCCGGCAACGGCATAGCGTGTGACTTCGTTCCATCGGTAATTAGCGATGGCATTTAGTCCCCAGTCCAGAATGAGGTTTTTTTTCCACGGGCGGGAGTCGGCAAGCGTGCCGTCCGGGTTGATTACTTCGATCCGATAGCGGATGGAGGCTCCGAGTTTTGTTTCAATCGTTTTCATCGGGTGAGGGGACGGCTTGGGTTTCGGTCTGGTAGAAAAATGCGGTGAAGGCGGCGCGTTGTTGTAGCGTGTGACTGGATACATAATGCCCGGCGGGCTGGCTTGTCGCGCCCGTGAATGAGGCGCGTTGCGCGGCGGATTCGATGGCGGCGGTTTCGGTTCCCCCCTCGTAAACAAATGCGGTGAAGGCTACGCGTTGCGTGGCGTTCTCGTGCGCGGCGATGGAGGGGGAGGGCTGGTAAGAACCGTAATGCGTCGCGCGGATGCGTCCGGTCTGCGTGATGCGAATGCGGCCCGCTTGTGTGGCGCGAACCACGGGCAACAGGCCCGCGTGTTGCGTGGCAGTCTCGGCAGCGGCAAGGGAGGGAGGGCGGAGGTAAGCGCCGTAATGCGTGGCACGGATGCGTCCGGCCTGTGTGATGCGGATGCGGCCCGCTTGCGTGGCACGAACCACGGGCAACAGGCCCGCGTGTTGCGTGGCAGCCTCGGCGGCGTCAATCCGCGTGACGGGGACGTACAGCACGCCAGTGATCCCGGCGCGTTGCGTGGCGAGGGGGCGCAGATACGGCGTGTAACGTTTGCCCCCCACCCATAGGAGGGGAGTCGGGATGCGCTGAATCTGTGTCTGCGAAAAGACCATGCGGTTACGGCATCGAAATGGCGCTTTCGGCAGCGGCTTTGACGGCGAGGGGAACAAGGCCGCCGATGGTTTCCGTCATCTTGGAAATGGTCTGCGCTTGGGCGGCGTTGGCGGCCCCGGCGCTGTCCATCACGGTTGAGGCGTCGGTTTTGAGGCTGGCGGCGCGGAGAAGGTAATCTCCAGCGACAAGTTCCAGCTTTTCAGCGGCCATGTTTTTCGGAAGGATAAGCTCAACGTGTCGCCCGTCAGCCGTGGAAAACTGGAGGCGCGTTGCGGCGTCCCCGGCGTTGGTTTTTTGAAAGGCCGCGCAGCCGGAAAGGACGGCGAGCGCGGCGAGTAGTGCGATGGTGAATACTGTTTTCATGTGTGTATTAGCGTTTGATGTGGCGTTGACGGTAAAAGTCGGGGAGACGGGCGGATGGCTTTGACGGATAGGGCAGGCCGGTGCGTTTTTCGTAGTTGTTTTTCCATGACGAGAAACCCCCGATGCGGACAGAACGATGGATCGTGTGACGGGTAAGCCAATTCACACCCAAATCGTCCATTGCCTCCAAAAACACGGCATCGGCCTGTTTGCGCATGATATGGATTTCTGGCGTGTTGTGTTTTTCCGTCGCCTGATACCAGTAAAGTAAATCGTGGATGACGGCGGCGGCCGTGTATTTTCCAGCAGGCGGAAACACGCGCCAGAAAACGCGAGGGATGCTGGCAAGGTCAGTGTCGAACCCAGCCTCAACAGTGATCGTTCCGAGGGTTGAAGACTCAAACACGAACGGCTCCAACAGGAGCAATGAGCGATCTTCCCCAAGGATGGTTTCCGTTCGGAGCGGGAGCGGGAACTTGACGAGTGCGGCGGTCATTTTTGTTCGGCGGCGAGGGCGCGGAAATAATTGAGGCGGTCGGGGGCGGCACGGTCGGGACCGCGACGGCGCTCAAACGAGTCGATCTGGCGGGCCATGATGCCAAGCGGCGTGCCGTGGGGGGGCGTGATGGCGGGGCGGGCAAGCCCGGCCTTCGCCATGAGGCCGGAGATTCGGTCACTGCGCCGGAAAAGCGGGTTGACCGGCGCTTCTGGCAACACGGGCGGAACCACGGAGGGGGGGGGAGGGGTGGCATCGACAAGGGCGGGGGCCGTCTCCACGGCGGGAGGGGGCGCTTCCGCCTGTGTGCAGGCGGGGCGGGCGTCAACGGCGGGTTGCGCAGCCGGGGGCGTGCGCAGCCGCTCAACGCGGGCGAAGCGCTCCAACATCGTCGGTTGCGGCGGCAGATCGGCCAGCGCAAGCAGGCCGGAGAGCATGAGCAAGGATACAATGAGGAGCGTTCGCATGGCGTGTGTTTCGTGTGTAGTTGGTTTCTTACTACGATTTTTATTTCACCCGTTCCGAGACGGACAGGATCGTCATCAGCTCTTCAAGCCATGCGTCACGAGCGGCGGTCTTGGGCAGGGAGTTGGCGGCGCGGGATTCGGCTTTTACAAGCGCGATGGCGCGGTCAACGGGGAGGCTCGCAACGTAGTTGGAAAACCATCGTTGGTATCCGCGTTCCATCACGGCCTTTCCGAGGACGGCTTTGCGGGCGTTGGTGGCGATTTCCGGCGCGCCAAGTCGTTTGGCGGCGACGGCGAAATGCGACTGGTTATTCGGCGTCACAGGGATTGCGGCGAGTTCGTCCGCCGTCGCAAACGACCGGATGAATGTCGTGGGCGAATACTCGCGGGCGAGTTCCTTCACGTCCGGCACGCCGGGGAGCGGCGTGATGGGATGCTTTGCATTCGGCGCGAGCCTGCCAGCGTAGTTGCGCACGATAATCGACGCAACGCCCGGAGCGGCTTCCGCAACCTCGGCGATGTTGGGCAGGGCGAGGGCAAAGACAGCGGCATCGTTGGCGAGACGCCATTCACCATAGCCCTTGCCTTGCGTTGTTTTGTAAACAGCTTCGCCCTGTTTTTGCAACGCGATGGCCTGTTGCGCGGGCGTGAGAGCGGGGACCGGGGCCGCCGCGAATGCGAGGCTCGCGCCAAGGGCGAAAGCCGGGATGATGTGGAGCATGATTTTTTTCATGATGTGTAGTTGTGGTTAGGATACCGGCCTGATTCTGGCCGGAAATTGTCAGGGGGTGGGTTTCACGAGTGACCAAGTCGGCATGATTGGTGTCCAAATGTTTTCGTAGGAACCGCCGCTGATCCTCTGATAACTCCAAACGAGGTTCGGGTTGTCGGGGCGGATTTTGGCATCGACAGCGAAAACCACGATGGCGGCGGAAATGATCGAATCCGGCGATTTGCGTGCCGCGTAGATGCTCTGATCCGCTGGCTGACGCAGCCAGCGGCGTTTGTCCGGGTTTTTGCTATCGGTGTAATAGACAGCAACGGGCTTAGGCCCGGTTTGTCCGCTCACGCTGGCGCGCGCCGGATCGGGTGAATGATAGTATGCGTAAAGATCGGTGAATGGCGTGTGTTCGCCGAAATTGGATTCCGTAGCCTTCGCTTCAAAGTCCGAGGCCAGCTTCCACACGCTCTGCTCAAAATCATAATACCGCCCAAGCGGGATCGTGAGAACGCAATAAGTCGGCTGCAAGGCGATCATGCCTCCTGCGGCGGGCAGGCTGACACTGTAGCCGCCAGCGGGGATGGACGAAGGGGCATGGAGGGTAATGTAGTAGCTGGACGCCCCCGGTGTGAACCGGATGGCCTGCGGGCGCCCGGTCGCCCCCGTAGTCACCCCCAACAGGTTATACCAAGCCTGCACGGCGGTGTCTGCCTTCGCGCCTTGTTCGACGGTGGCGAGTCCATTGATCGTGGTTCCCGCTGGCACGGTCAGCGTGCCAGAGATTTCAGTCTGCCCGGTCAGTTTCGCGTCTTTGATCGGTGTGGCGGCATACGCCGCGCCTGCCACAAAAAGGAAAATGGAGAGAATGCGTGTCATGGCAAAATGAGGCAGACGAGGATGTGCCCGGCGATGGATGGCGGGCCGGAGAGTTCGACGGTGAAGCCATACATCGTGATCGACTCGGCAACCGGGTTTGCCCAAAGGTTATCGCCGTTTTCGGGCTTGGTAATGGAACAAAAAATACGCGATGGAGGCGCGGCAAAAGGAACAGGAAACTCGACAATCACGGCGGATGCACCAGCGGCAATGGGCGTGGACACCAGCACAGGGGCGAATCCGCCGCCGAGAGCTTGCGCAGCGATGCGACACGGGCCATCCGGTCCGTTCATTTCGACGTAGTCGCCGGGTGCGGCAGTTTCTTTTTCCGGGAGGTCGAGAATGGTTTCGTAAATAAGATCGGGCATGGCGACGAGGGCGGTTAGAGCAGATACCAGAATTCAGCGATGCGCACTTGAACGGCGGCGGTAGCGGGATTCTTGATACGAATAAATTCGCTGGTGACGTGGCTGATCGTTTCCCCAGCGCGAACGATGCCCCACGACACGCCTGCCTCATTTTGGAGTTCCAAGGCAACGGCACCGTCGAGATTGGAAATTACCACGCATTTGCGGCGAAAATGGTTGCCGGTGGCGACACCGGACAGGTCGATTTTTTCGTTGGCGGGGATTATCCCTCCTGGGCAAACAGGCACCGGCACGGCCCGCGCTTCGACTTGGTCAACGCGTCGGTCAATAAATTCGGAATAGCCGGTCCAGATGTCCACGTTGCCTGCCCCGCCATCGGGCAGGCGCACCACGATGCGCGAAAAGTCTTCGTCGTAACGTATGCCTTGCCCGGCGCGGAGAAGTGTTTCGCTTTCTTCGTCCACCTTGACGAGCACGGGACCGAGTGCGTTGACGATCTGGATATACCGCCCGCGTGCCACCAGCACAGCGGGGGCGGGGGAGGGGATTACGACGAGATGAATGGTGCTGCTTCCTGATAACATGGTGTGGATAGGTGGTTATTTTTTCTTCGGTTTTGCCGACTGTTTGGCAGAGGGGGGGGAGGGGGGACGGGCGGGCGCGGGGAGCGGCGTCGATTGATTACGAAACAGGAGTGCGATCAGGGCGATGACCAGCCCGGCGCCGACTGCGACGGCGCCAGTAATCCATGTCTTGTTTTCCGTAAGGGCGGGGGATTGGTTTTGCGCGAACTTTTCCACGGTCGAACTGACCAGATCGCCAGCGGTGGACGTGGCCCCGCGCGCGATGTCGTAAGAGCCGTTCACGGCCTGCATGGTCGCCACTTGGTTGTTCTGCAGGACTTGTTGCATGGTGTCCAACACGGTGGCGGTGTTGTCATGCATGTAAGCGAGGGTGTCGCGGTTCGCGCCGGTCACTGCGTCGATGGAGCGGCCTCCCATGTCGGAGGCAAAGGCGAAGGCGGAATCGTTGTTGTGCGTGATGGCGTCGAGAGCACCGGTGAACGCCTTGTCCACGGTGTCCAGACTCATGGCCGTGGTGAGAGTGTTGCTCTCCAGCGCGGCCTGCGAGGTGACGTTCGCGGCCTGTGTGGCTGCGTTCGCGGACTGTGCGGCTGACTGCGCATCCGCGCGTTGGTTCATCATGGCGATTTGGGCAATGCCCATCGCCTGTGCGGTGGCCTTGTCCACGGTGTCCAGACTCATGGCCGTGGTGAGGGCGTTGCTCTCCAGCGCGGCCTGCGTGGTCGCCACGTTCCCGTCGATCGCTGCGCGGGCGGTTTCGCCCTGATCGGCCATGACGTCTCTCGCGAAGTCGAAGGAGGAGGCTATCGCGCCGTGGTCCGTTTGCTGCATGTTTACGGTGTTGCCGTCACCTTTGATCCCTCCTGTGACGCTGCCCGTGGTGACGGTGTCCTTGGACGAATAATTGACCTTGAGGCTCTGGTCCACTTTGCCCGAGCCAGAGACGGAAACGGCCTGATCTTGCGCGCCCGCTGAGTTGGAGCGGTCGCCTGTGGCAACGTTTCCCAACGCGCCGGTCCCGACGTTGTTGGGGGCTTCCGTCGCATTGGTGTCAGCAGAACTGCTCGCACTCGAACTATTCCCTCCTAAGAGTGATGAGATAAAACTCATGGGCGTTTGCCTTTCTTGTGTTTTCGGGGACGTCGGGCGGCGACAATGATGCCGATCAACAGCACGCCGCCCGCGACTACCGCGGCGGCAATGATGCCGAGTTCGCCTAGGACCGCGCCCCAGTCCACGGCGGCAAGTCCGCTGGAACCGGAGTTATCCGTGTTCGAGGACGTGGTTTTGTTTCCGTCCCCAAAAACGTTGTTTCCGAACGTGATCTTGCCGTTGTTGGTGAGATTGGAGGGGACGGATGGGGCCGCAGCCTCGCCACCTCCACTTTTCCCCGCCATGCTAGCCACAGCGGAAATTGCGCCAATGATTGCGGGAAACATGCGATTGGTCCAATGGGTGGGTTAGTCTCTGCCGCGAAGGAAGAGGATGAGGAAGAGTCCGCCGATGGCGGCGAGTCCCGCGCACACGAGTGCGATGATGCCTCCGGTTGAGAGGCCGCCGCCAGTCGCGGGTGTGGATTGACCGGACGTTTTGACCGCCTCTGCCGCCGCTTTTGCATCCGTGGCGGATGCCTTCGCCTGCTCTTTCGCGGTCTTTGCGCCCAAATACCCTGTCGCCAGAGTGGTAATGCCGGTGAACAGTTGGCTGAACCAGTCGCCAGAGCCAGAGGACGCGGATGTTGCTGTGTCTGCCATGATGGTGTGTGCCGCTTCTCTCCCCCCTCCCCCGGATTAATGCCGGGGGGGGGGGGGAACGGTCTTTTCAGGTTGTGTGGTGTGGTGGATGAGTGGATACGCGCGGCTTAGCCCGCGAATCCCATCGAGATCGTCTCCGCTACGCGGTCCACGGTCTGGGAACCGGGCGCGGTCAGCTCATAGATCATGGCGCGGTTCGCCGTGATCCATTCGGTGCGTCCGTTGAGGTCAAAGCACACGAGCCCCGGGATGTCATCTGGCAGCGTGACATTGTAGCGCGCAAGAAGCGCAACGGCCTCCGCTCGCGAGAGGTCATAGACTTGCTCGCCATCGACAAGGATGCGAATGCGCGTAAGTGGTGCCGTGGCGGCATCGTTGCCGCCGAAGAACCACAGGCGACACACGTTTTTGCCGATGTCTTTTCCGTCGATCGTGTTCATCCCCTGCGTCAGAGGATGTGTGTTGGACAACTGACGAACAACGGGCGTGATGGTCTGCCAGCCGGGCGTTCCGGCAGCGGCAAGCGCTCTCGGCACTTGGCGCTGCAAGAGCCCCCCTGTCAGACGCGAGGGATCGGTTGCCTCACCGACTCCCACGTAGCGTTGTGCGACAAGGCGGTCATAGGCTTGCAGTCCGACGACTTGCACGAGCGTCCCGGCAGGCTGGGTCTTCAGCTTTATGTGGACGGTGAAATTTGACTGGCCATACATGGCCCAAGCGGTGGCGACTTGTGAATCGTAGCCTTCCTGCCACGGCTCGGCAAAATGCGTGGTGACGATGTTCTCTGGGTCCGGGTGCCCGTTGGCCGCGTTGATCTGGCGGATGCGCCGCGCGGAGAGGTTGCGGATGTCCTGTGTCCCAACGACGTATTTGATCCACTCAATCACGTCTTCAGCCGGGGCGGACACCATGACCGGCGCTGGGACTTCCTGCGTCGGGGCAGGCTGTATAAAGCACTGGTAAGACAGATGATGATACCGACGGTCAACCTGCATGGCTGCGTTCGCGACACCTCCTACGGCGACAGACTCAAGGCTGGTAATGGGTTCAATGATGATAGCCATAATGTGTATTGTTTTTTCGATACGGTTACGGTTCGTGGTGGGGAGAGCTTAGGCGGCTCCCTTCTTGGCGAATTTGCTCAGGAGCTTGCTGCTGGGATTGCGGGCCGCGAAAAAGAGCGCCCCGGTAACTCCGACTGCGGCGGAGACGACAATAATGATGATGCTTTTAATCATGTGTGTAGTGTGTAGTATGTTTTCAAATACGTGCTTGATGCGGTCTCCGTTATCGCCTCGCCACCGTTCATGCGAAAGCACGCAAAACGGACCAAAACGGATTAAAACGGATTAAAACGGACCCAATGGACACGCCTCCCCCCTTCCCCCCTCGCCAGCGAGGGGGAACCACCCACCACAAACGCCGAGTCGAGCAGAGCTCCCCACATCACACGCCGCGCCGCGCCCGTTCCAGTCGTTTGCGACACGCAGGCGTGGCGCTGGTTTGCCGCGTAGAGATCGGGCGGCCGCATCCGCACGCACACAGGCGAATGGACTGTGACGCGATGCGGTTCCGCACAGCCTGGCCGATCACACGAGCCATCGGTACCGGTACGCCGTTGCCCACCGCACGATATTTCGCGGCGAGGGACAGGCCGGGCAGGTCAAAATCGCGGGGGAGTCCCTGCAACTCGCAAAAGTCAGGGAATCTGCGTCGATCCGGGCGAGCGGCTTCTGTCGCCATGCACGTCGGTTCCAATGTCGGGAAAGTTGTGACCGCTCGATCGCAAACAAGCGACGTCGAGTCACACGAACCAAAATGGAATGTGCGCAGCCGGTTCTGGCGGCATCCGCATTCGGCAGCGTTAAGGTTGAATCTCTGGACGGTGTAGCCGGAAACATCGAACGGCGGGACGCCGGGGACGTTTTCCATCAAAAACCAATCGGGCCGCGCCTCGCCAACGATGCGGGCAAACTCCGCCAGCATCGCCAGCCCGTTGCCCGTTGGCGCTGTCCGGCGGGCGCGGGAAAAATCCTGACACGGCGGCCCGCCAATGATGCCGCCAAACGCGCCGGGGGGCACGTGGAACGTGCGCACGTCTCCTCCCCACACGAGGTCTGGTCCGCGAACTACGCAAAAACCCTCCGCCTCAAATCCGCGTCCAAGCAAATCCGCTCCGGGAAAAAGGGAAAGGACTAGGTCCGGGTGTGACATGGCGCCGTTACGGTTTCACCGGCGTGACTCGCAGGCTGTGACGCTCTCCAGCTCAGTCACACTCCGGATTGTCACGGCATCCGTGACTGACCAGACCGTGACAAACCCAGTGCCCGTCACGCCGGCAATGTCACACAAAATTTCAGCGGATTGCATAATCAGCGGGGAAGGCTGGCCAATTCCGCCCGTGTGAGGGAGCGGCGCACAATCGGCTCGAACGCCACCTTATGGATAAATTCGCGTTTTTGGAGCGTGGCCGTTTTCGCCATTTCTTCGTCCGCAAAAAGGTCAACCCAATCCAGTGCGCGTTTGCCCGATTGCCGGAAAACATACGCTTCAGAAAGGTTGCCGCGCATCGTTGGAGAGATGCAGGTGAAATCGTGCCCAATGGTAAAACACGCTTTGTGGAGGTGGCGGATTTGCGTGAAAAACGCCACGTCATCCATTGCCGTTTTTCGCAACGTGGTAGTCGATTCATCCCAGAAAACGGCGCAATTTCGTGTCCCTGTGACCGCCGCTTTAAAACGCGCCAGATCGCCCGTTACCCATGCAGTCCGCCCCCAATTGTGTTTAAAATAAAAGGGGTCAAAAACGATGGAACGAAGCCCGTAACGCCACCACATGAGCGCAACAAGCACGCGAGCGAGCGTCGTTTTCCCGCACTTGGAACCGCCAACGATTACGCCCAGCGGTTCCTCTCCCTCTTCGATTTTTTCGATCACGACCCGGCATCCTCCGGTTTGGCCTTTTCGCGCATTTCGCGGATTTTGGCGCAAACGTAGTCCCATGACCACGGCAGGCCGAAACAGGCGCGGGAAAGCCAGATAATGGGCCATGCGAGCATCAGAATCACGACGGACGGCAACAGGATGCCGAGGGCGGCAATGATGGCGCAGAGCGCGGGTATCAGGGCGGCAACTACGCACGCGGCGGCGATGATACCGACAAAAACGCCGGTGAGTTTGAGCATGGGTTGTGACATGGGGGGAATCATAGGTTCTGGATCGTTTTACAGATGGCCTCCAAGCGGATCGAATGGCGGCGAATCAAAGGCGCTTCCGCCTGTTGGCTGTGTGGGTTGATTCGCCACGGGGCGCGTGACGGGGGCGGCGATGGGTGTCACCGGGCGCGGTTCGGTTTTGCCTTTCCGCATCGCGTTTATCGCGTCAAAAATTTCGTCGCGCAGGAAATAGGAGATCAGACCAACCCCAAGAGCCAGCCATCCCACCACCTGTATGCTACGCCAGCGGAGAAACGCGCTCAGCATATCGTGTAACGCCTTGTCTTGGTCAGCAGGAGGAACTGCGGCCTTCATGTTTCCCAGTGCCTTTCCCGTTGCCAAATAAAGGCCCTTTTGGACAACGCGGGCCAAATCATCCGGCGAGCTTTTGGCGTCCCCCGCTCCTTTGTTCGGTGGTGCGTCGTTGCCAGCATCCGCGCCCGGTTCGGGATCGGGCGTTGGCGCGCGGTCGGCAGCTGCTTCGATGTCGTCAAACGACGGCGGAGGGGGGGGCGGGGGAGTGACATCCGGTGTCACGGTCTCGACGGATGCCGAGGGCGGCGGCGAGGGCGGCGCGTCCGTAATCGGCGCAGAGGAGGGCGGCGGTGTCGGGATGGAGGCGGGGGACACGACAGCGTCCGGTTTCCGGCCTCGGCCCGGACTCTTGGGCATCCAGCAGCCCGTTTTTGAGTTGGGGCGCGGCAGATGCCGCGCCGAATCGAAAGGGACGCCTTTTGCGTCCTTTGTTTCTCCAGCTATAGGTTCGTTTTCTGTGCTCATGGTGAAAAGGCAAAAAGGGGGAAAACGGTTAAGGCAGCGTTTCAAAATGGGGATGCGCGGCGGAATAAACGCGGATGGGTTCGAGAGACAGTTTCCACGCCAGCTTCGCGGGAAATCCTCTGCGCCGATACGACAGCCAACGGCCAACGCGACGGCGGAATTGATGCTCTGTGCGGGTTTTCCCTTTCATGATGATATACTAACTTCCGTTGGCTGAATCAGGTGTTACGCTTTGGCGGTTGTTCTCTCCAAGTGCGCGCAAATGCGCTCGGGATACCACCGGTCATCTCCCACCACCATTCCGTTAGTCCGCCTTTCCAGAGAAAGAGAGGTATCGACAAGATCACAACGAACGGGACCGCTAGGACAAGCAATAGCCTGCGCCAGAGGTTGGAGTGGATGTTAGCAATGGATTTGCGTCGTTTCATTGTATTCAAAAAAGCGTAACAATTCACCCCTCCAAACCCTGCGGGTTGGAGGCTTTTGGGTTGGGCTGAAGTAATAGTCTCCCTTGGCGCGGTGCGGACCGCACGTGGTGAACGTAGCGCGCCGCCTCGCGCCAGTCGTGACAATTTCGACCTTCGCGCCGGGCGGCATAGCTCCATGCCATGCTGTCGGCAGAGTGGAGCAGGCCGAACACGCCGCCGTCTTCGAGTGCCGTTTTCTTTAAGCCGAATCCGTGGAGCCGCAGGTCGGGCCGTTCGCGCTTGATCGACAGCAAAACGTCCAAAATCGCGTCCGGCGAGGCGTTGCGCTTGCAAACGCTACCCACCCCGACCCATTGACCGTCTGCGAGGCGCACACCATAGGCGCGCACATGCCTCACGTAGTCGTCTGGATGATACCCTTGCAGCACAGGCAAAATGTAAGCGGTTGTCCGACCGCGCAGCGCATCGTAACGCTCAATGGTTAAATTCTGATGCTCCGCAATGGACATCCCGGTTTTTTCGAGAATCCACGGTTCGCACATGTAGTCTTGCGAGACCGCAGCCAGCATCTTGCCGCATTGTCTCCACCGTTCGATTTGCCCGAGGTAATCATCGACAGAGTGACGATAGCGCCCATGCGTCGCAATTTCCGTAAACGCCCCACTATCCATGATCCACTCATTCACCGGAAAGTCAGACTTCCGCCGTTGCAACCGGTTAACCGAGATGAAGGTCGCGTCAAAATTTTCGGCATGGTGGATATCATCTAAACCTACGAAAAATCGGCACCCCGCCCAACCAGCCGGTGAAAACAATGTCTCGTTATCACTCGTCATGTTTCACCTCCGGGTTACGCAAAACCGTGATGCCGATAACGGCGGCGGTGCGGTGTGTGTCGCCATAACAGGCGTTCCATCCGGGCAGCAGTTGCGGGGTTGCCGAGATCGAAAAATGCACGATTTCACCGCACAATCTGCGGTGTGTGTATCCAAATGAAAGGACAACGGCACGCCCGACGCGGCATGTCCGCTCATTCCAACGCGGTCCATACAGCCGGTATTCCGCCGTTTTTTTTCCACGTTCAAACGCCTCAAAAAATTCGCGTTTTAATGGAATAAAAAGGGGAGACATATTTTCCGCTATCCGCCTGTTTGCCCATTTCTGAAACGCTTCGACGGTGTCCGCGATGTGCCAGGTCCGGCTTGCCTTTCCGAACATCTGACGCCGGTAACGGTGGGCAATTTCGTGAACCAACGCTTTACCTTTCGGCGTCAACCGTTCCCGATCCGTGCGCAGAAAACGGGCGTCAAAGGACATCATGCGTGGGGTGACGTTTTGTAGTTTCGGCCAAATTACATCCAATTCGGCGTCCGAAAAAACGCACGGCAAAGGCTCTGACGTGCCCGGCACAGTCGGGACTCGCGGCGGACGCGGCGGCGGCATCAACGCGGCCATCCTCGCCATTTGCCGTGTTTTCCACGCGTCCATTTCAGCGGACAGAGTTCGCGTTGTGTTGTGCATCCCCGGTTTCATCCGATTCGCTCCGCGTTGACGTGCTCACTACCGCTCAATGAGCGTGTCAGAAAAGAGGGTGTTTCTGATCCGCTGGTCTCCTTCCCTGCCAGTGTGACGGACGGCGGGCGGGCCAACAGGTCCGAAATGTGTCCGGCAAGACGGCGGAGGCCTTTTTCCGTGGAACTGCACAGTTCGCGCACGCTCACTGACGCCACTTTGTGTTGGTCCAATTCGCGCATGCACACCGTTGCGATGTCTCCGCGAATGCTAACGACTTCGCATACGGTGACACGCAATTCGTCCTGTCCAAAAACAGGGTGTTGATACCGTATCCAAAGCGCGGGGACGGGCTTTGAGAACTGTATCCTTAGCTCCCCTTTTTCCTTCCGGGCAGGGGGAGGCGTTTCGGCGTTTTTTTCGTCGTTTTTCATAACTTTGATAAATCGAAAAGGGTGTCGATTGGGAGGGGGGGCGGTGGTTCCTGCCCTTTTTCGGGCGGCTCCCACGTCTCTCGTCGTAAAAACTGCGGCAAAAACTCCGTGAAATTTCGTCCAGTTATGGGACTGGTGTGAACTCTCAGTTCGGAAGGCACCGGGACCGCCTCGCGCCCGGTTGCGCGCTTATACCACTCCCGGCCAATCGCCACGGCATCTTTTGCAAATCGCTTATCTTTAATTAGTTGATCAATATCTGGCGGACTATCGCTCCACACGGCAAAAGCCGGGGTCGCAAACTCCTGATCCCGATGCCACCAGCCCGGCGTTAGCCTCGCGACAACGCGGTTGCGGAACGCCGGACAACTTTGGCTGCGATTCCGTCTAGCCTTGCGAGCGTCTGGATCAGACGGAGGGATGTCCGGCAATGATGGCAAAAGCACCGGGACACCAAGGCGTATCTGTTCGATGTCCTTTTCCCTCTCAATTTTTTCCCTTAATTTTACATGCGCATCCGCCTGCTCCGGCCCGGCCCATTTTTTCTTCACCTCATCCCGGCGCTTCCGATTGTCCTTTTCCTGTTCCTTTTCGGGGTCCGTTTTCCCGCGCGTTTTCGATTGGCAATTCCAATCGTGAAACTCCACCGGCATTAACACGGCACCGTTTTCCCCCGCTTCCTTGAGCGCCCTTTTTCCCCTTTTCGCGTTTTTCGCCGCCGTTTTTTCCGCCTTTATCTGCTGTCCTTTGACCATTTCGATCCGTTTGCACTGCTCCCAAAGGCGTTTTGCTTCCGTGCGAAATTCACCCATTTTCTGGACGCGCCGCATTTTGACCATCGCCGTTGCCAGCGCCTTCATTTCGGGGGAGGACAACTTCACCAAGTCGTCTCCCTTCATCGTGTATTTCGTCACCTCTTGGATGCCCTCAATGGCGCCGTCGATCTGCCATTCCGCGTCCCATTTTTCATCCACGATATGGCACCATTCGGCCATCGCGCCTTTCGTTTTTATCACGATGCCCTTTTTCCTTTTCAGGCTGATTAAAAAACGGCCTGTCCTTGTGCCATCCCGCCCGTGCTTTCGGGACGGACGGTAAATCAGCATTTTTACTGTGCGCTTCTTTGAGAAACGAATACGTGAGGGCGGCCCAAATTTATCCCGCACATCCTTTTCTGTCTTGCCCAGATAACCGTCCCAATTTCTGGAGAGCCATTTTCCGAAATGGGTAATCGTGTGTGAATGTAGATGGGCGGTCGGGTTGCCTTCCGCATCACGTTTTAGTTCGCCGCATTCATTGGCGCGAAACTGTATCTGCGCGTAAAAATCGCGCATGAACTTCAGGCGATTTAAAATGGAAACCCTCCGAGACAAATTCCCTGATGCCGCCCGCAACTCCGCTCCGTTTGTCTTCGTTCGGATCGGCACGCGCTGCCCCCAAGTAAACGTTACCATCTGGTCGTATTGATGCCCCGGCAGGTTCAAAAAAAACTTCAGCAGTTTTCGTATTTTCCCACGCGCCTTTTCCGCTGATGCCGGAATCAATACCGACTTCGCAAAACCGGGGCAGGCAATCGCCCTCTGCAAAATAAAATCAACAATCCACATCTGCGGGCCGTCCCCAAAACCTCGGAAACCGCATGACTCCAACGCACAGGACACCTTGACCGACTGTTCGTATTGCTTTTCCCGTGCCTCTGCTGCCTCCCCGCGTGTTTCATCGTCCATTTTCAGTCCCGTCCGCAGCCGGACAACCTTCAGATAATCTGATTCGCGGAAACCCTCCACACTCTCAACGTCCGCAATCTTCGCCGCTGTCTCGCGTTCTAGCAGGGCCTCAATCTCCTCATCCTCTTTTGTCCAGCGATCCTCCCAATTTTGGCCGTTTTCCTCCCGATAGTTCTGCCGGAATTTTCGATTCTCCTCCCGATGTTCCGCATATGCCGGATGCGTATTGTAGATATCCTCCAGTTGTTTGGCCTTTATCCGATTATATTCACGCGGATCGGTCACTTTCAGTGTCCGCATAAACGCCGTTTCCTCCCATTTTCGCGGGTCTGGAGCTTTCGCCGCCAAAATGAGATTGTCCAAATCCTGCCACGCCTGTTCTTCGGCGACCTGTTTTTCCCGCGCCTCTTCCTCCAACTCCGCAACACGAGCTGCCCGGCCCGCCGCCATACGCATCTCACGCCGCAACTCATTCCGTTCCAAATAAGGAAGCTCCGCCCATCCCTTCGCCACGATGCGAGCAATGTGCGCACGCCGTTTTTTCCGCGCTATTTGGCCGCATACCTCACGAATGGCGGTCCCCAATTTATCTTCAGGGGCCGGGTTCGCGTAGTATTTGAACATTTCCGCACATGCGGGATCATCCCACACACGCTCCAATTCCCGCTCCCATCGCGCCATGTTCGGCGTATCGCGTCGTTGTTCGTCAACCGTCATGCCGCGCCCTCCGGTTCGGCCTGATCCACGATCCCAGCCCAGCGAAATAGTTCGGTTTCGGGGATGTAGTAGCGTCCACCAAAGGACGTTACCCTGCGCAGCTTGCGTTTTTTACATGCGCGCCTGATCCCTTTTTCAGAGACGGCTACTCCCCATTCAGCGAGAGCGGATGCAGCTTCTTTCGGGGAATAAACCCGCCGTGGTGACGGGCAAACGGCTTTGCCTGACAGGGGAGTCATGCCGTTTCGCCCTCCAATTCGCCCGCCAAGGCGTCGATTTCGGCCTCCAGACGGTGTGCTTTATGCAAAAGCGTCAGAAGCTCGGCCTGCGTGCGTGTATGGGCTCCCGTGCCGATTTCCCGGCGCACGGCGGCGTGCTGTTTGCGCAGTTCCCAAAGCTGCAAACCGCGCCGGGTTTCGTGTGCGGTCAGTTTCCGTTTTCGCTGCCTATTCCGGGCCGTGGCCGTTTTCCCGCCGCGTTCGCCCAATAAAAAGACCCGGAAACGGCCTGCGCAGGCCATTTCACGGGCGTTTAACGAGAGAATGGGGGGGCGGGGGGGGAGGGTGGCGGTGGCAGCATTTTGCTGCCAAACCGCTGCCAGTCTTTCACTGGCCGTTGTTACTTGCTGATAATCAGCGTGTAAAAATTGGAGGCGCGAGCCGGAATCGAACCGGCGGTAGAGCTTTTGCAGAGCTCGGCCTTACCACTTGGCTATCGCGCCTTAATCAAAAGGGCCGCGAAATTGCAGGGATTCACCCGGGCGCGCAAGTCCTGAAAATGTTTTTTCATCGCCACGCCTCCCGTCCCCCCCCCCCCTCTCTCCCGCCACGCCCTCCTCGTCACTCTCCTAGAGCGTGTAGTCACGAGATTGAAGCCCAGAGGATGGCACACCTGAATTGGACGGCAGCGAGGAAAGAGGAGGCTCGTTTTGCGTATCGGGTTGCGATGCCGCGCCATTGTTTGAGTCGTAGGAATGCATTTTCTACCAGATGCCTGATCCGATAAAGATAAGGGTCATATTCGCGTTGTTCTATGCGATTGGTCTTTGGAGGAATCTGCGGGCAGATGCCTGCGGCCTGCGCCATTTCGATGATGGCGTTGGTGTCATATCCCTTGTCGGCGATCAGATGGTCTGCGGCAATGCCTTCAATCAACCTGCCAGCCTGTGTGCAATCAGCCGTGGAACCCGCTGTAACAATGACTCGCACCGGCATACCATGCGCATCCACGGCCAAATGTAGTTTGGTGTTTCGCCCCCTTTTGTCAGACCGATCGCCTCGTTTCCACCTCTGGCTCCCGCCGCATGCGGATGGATTTTGACATGACTGGCATCAATCATGAGCCACTCGAAATCGGGCTCGTTCATCAGTTCCGACAACAGGCGCTCCCAATGCCCCTTGTCTCTCCAGCGACAAAAACGCCTGTGCGTGTTGCCCCACCCTCCGTAATCCTCTGGAAGATCCCTCCAAGGCGCACCAGTGCGTAAAATCCACAGAACCGCGTTGAGGAACTTGCGGTTGTCCTCCGCCACCCCTCCCCACGCTCCTTTCCTTCCAGGTAGCAGCGGCTCCAGAACGCGCCAAACTCGGTCCGAAATATCGTGACGGTGTTGATCTTTCGCCATGCTGACATTCTCCATCACGAAAAAAAACAGTCAATCTTATCTCGTGACTACACGCTCTAGCGGACGAAAAACGGGTTGTGCTTTTTCTCCTGCGCCAGCGTGGTCAGCGGGCCGTGGCCGGGGGCGAGCACGGTGTCGCGCGGGAGGGTGAAGATTTTTTCTTTGTTGTTACGCAGTTGGTCGGCGTAGTGCGTGGCACTGCCGCCCATCGAGGAGGCAAAAATGGAGTCGCCACACACCGCCAGCGGCCAACTCACGCCGGTGACAAAAAACGTCGTCAGACCGGGCGAGTGTCCCGATGTGAGCAGCGTTTTGATCGAGATGGGGCCGATGTGGAAATAGGCGCCTTCAACGAAGGTGCGCGCGCCGGGATGGGAGATCGTCTCGCGTTCGTGCGACCAGACTTCGGCGCCGGTCGCGGCGGCGAGGCGCGCGAGGTCGGCGATGTGGTCCTCGTGCGTGTGGGTGAGCAGCAGGTGACGAACGCGGAGTTTTTCGGTCTCGATGATGTCGAGCATGGCGGAGCAATCCGTCCCGGTGTCGAAGGCCGCGGCCTCGCGCGTGCGGGCGTCCCAAATCAGGTAACTGTTCACCGTCATGTCACCGTCGCCATAGCGGGTGTTGAACATGGCGAAGCCGCGCGGGAAAACGGGCTGCGTGGGATACCATTTTTTGTTGGCAAGGTCTTCGAGCGCATCAGGCGAGAGGCGGAGATGGCGGGCGATGCGGCGAATGACGGCCACCTGGACTTTGCCGCCTTTGACGGCTTGCAGGTCTTCGAGCGAGACGCCGGCGCGGCTGGCGAGGTTTTCGTCGGTGAGGTGGAGGCCGCGCTGGGCTTTGCCAATGACGTCGGTGAAATTGTCTTCGAGTGGAATCCGCATGACCGCCAAGTGAGGCGGGAATGCGCCGGGGCCGAAAGGCTAAAGATTGGCGCTCGACGTGTCGGCGGAGGAAAACACAGTGATCGTTTTTCTTCCGCATGCCTGTTTTCCCGCGTTCCTCACTCCTCCGATTTTTCGCCGTTGTTGTGTTCCCCCTTCTGGCTCTCATGGCTTGCAGCGCACGCAAGAAACCCGTTGCTCCCGCTACTCCCGCACCGACAGCCGCCCCGGTGGCTGCCGCTCCCGTGGCGCCTGCGCCGACGGTGAGTTTTCCGTCCGCTCCGCCCGTCGTATATCCGGTGATGCTGGGCATTGATGTGCTGGAGGAAACGGGATTTCGGGCCGTGGCAGGGAAAAAGATCGGACTGCTCACGCATCAGGCGGGCGTCAACCGCCGGGGCGAGAGCACGATCAACGTGTTGCGTCGCGCTCCGCAGACAAAACTCGTGGCTCTCTTCGCACCCGAACACAGCCTGTCGGGACAGGTGAAGGCGTCGGTGAATTTTGGCGACGAAATCCACACGCCGACGGGTTTGCCGGTGTATTCGTTGCACGGCAAAAACCGCAAACCCACGCCCGCCCAGTTGAAGGGACTCGATGCGGTGGTCATCGATTTGCAGGACATCGGCGTGCGCTCCTATACGTTTACCGTGGCCATGCGTTATACGATGGACGCGTGCTTTGCGGCGGGCGTGGAGGTGATCGTGCTCGACCGTCCCAATCCTCTCGGCGGACTCAAGGTGGACGGTCCCTCGCTGGACAAGGAATTGATGAGCGGGGTGGGTGCGTTTCGCGTGCCGTATGTCCACGGACTCACGATCGGGGAACTGGCGCGCATCGCGGCGATGATGCCCGGCGTGCTCGACGTTCCCGAATCCGTGCGCGTCAAGGGACGCCTGACCATCGTGCCCATGCGCGGCTGGCGGCGCTCGATGCGCTGGCCGGAGACGGGATTAACCTTCGTGCCGACTTCGCCCATGGTGCGCGATTTCAGCGCGGTGATCGGCTATGCCATGACCGGGCTCGGCTGCGAATACAGCGGTTTCAAACACGGCGTGGGCAAGGAACATCCGTTTCGCGGGTTGAGCTTCAAGGGCAAGAAACCTGAGCAACTGGCCGCCGATCTCACTGCGCTCAAGATCAACGGCGTCGGGTTTCGCAAGATCAACGGCACGGCCCTCGATGGCAAACCGGCGAGCGCGCTTTACGTCGAGATCACGAATTGGGACGCGTGGGAGCCGACGCAATTGAGCTTTGAACTGATGCGGCTCGCGTGCCGCTACAATCCGCCCAATCCCTTCGCGGCGCTCAACGCGCAAGAGACGCGCAGTTTCAATATCCATGTCGGTTCGATGGCGTGGTGGAACGCGCTGAAGCGCGATGGTGCGAAGGTGAATCTCGAAGGTTTTCGTTCCGAGTGGGCGCGCCTCAATGCGGTGTATCAGCAGAATACGCGGCGGTATTGGCTGTATCAGCCGTAGCGCGTGAAGGCGGGAGGGCAGGGGCGGGCAGGTCAGGAGACCTATACGCGCTAACATGTTTCGTTTTTTCTTCATTTTTTGATTCAAACCAGCCTTTTAAATCTAAAAATCGCTGTTTTCTGCTGAAATAATCTCAAGAAATGCGTGGCGATTGAAAAGATGTTAGCGCGTATAGGTCAGGAGACCCGCCCTCCAGTGGTGAACAGCTTGTAGTTGACGGCGTCGATCAGCGCCTCCCAGGAGGCGTCGATGACGTTGTCGCTCACGCCGACGGTGCCCCAGGTGTCCTGGCGGTCGCTGGATTCGACGATGACGCGGGTGCGGCTGTTGGCGCCGTTGCGTCCGTCGAGGATGCGGACCTTGAAGTCGCGCAACACGACGTCCTTGATCTGTGGATACGCTTCCTCCAAGGCGAGGCGGAGGGCTTTGTCGAGCGCGCCGACGGGGCCGCTGCACTCGGCCACGGTGTGGCAGGAGCGGCCGTCGATGGTGAGCTTGACGGTGGCCTCGGCCACAAGACGGTCGCCTTCGCGCTCGACGATCACTCGGTAGCTCTGGACTTCAAAAAAGGTGCGGGCGCGGTCAAGGGTGCGGGCAAGGAGGAGTTTGAGCGAGGCGTCGGCGGCTTCGAATTCGTAGCCGCGAAATTCGAGGTCCTTGAGTTGTTCGATGAGGGTCTTCATCTGCGGGGCTTTTTCGTCGAGGTCGAAGCCGAGTTCGCGGGCCTTCATGGCGATGCTGGAGCGTCCTGCCATGTCGGATACAAGGACGCGGGTGCGGTTGCCGACGAGGGCGGGGTCGATGTGCTCGTAGGAGGATTTTACTTTTTGCGCGGCGTTGGCGTGGAGGCCGCCTTTGTGGGCAAAGGCGGAGAGACCGGTGTAGGGGGCTTTGGTGTCGGGTTTGAGGTTGGCGAGTTCGTCAAAGTAGAGGGAGAGTTCGCGGAGTTTCTTGAGGTTGGGGGCGCAGTGGGCGGAGCGGCCCATTTTGAGGATGAGGCTGGGGAGCACGGTGACGAGGTTGGCGTTGCCGGTGCGTTCGCCGTAGCCGTTGACAGTGCCTTGCACGAGCGTGGCGCCGGCAGAGACGCCGGCGAGGGTGAGGGCGACGCCGAGGCCGCTGTCGTTGTGGCAATGCACGCCGACTTTGTCGCCGCCAAATTCGGAGGCGACGCGCGCGACGATGGTTTTGAAGTCGTCCACGAGAGTGCCGCCATTGGTGTCGCAGAGGGTGAGGCAGCGGGCGCCGCCGTGAAGGGCGGCGGAGAGGGTGCGCAGGGCGTAGTCGGGGTCGGCCTTGTAGCCGTCGAAGAAGTGTTCGGCGTCGTACACGACTTCGCGCCCTTGGGCAGCAAGCCATGCGACGGAGTCGGCGATCATGGCGAGGTTTTCTTCGAGGGTGGTGCGGAGGATTTCGGTGACGTGGAGTTTCCAGGTTTTGCCGACAAGGGTCATGACGGGCATGCCGCTGTCGAGGAGGGTGCGGAGTTGGGGGTCTTCGGAGGCTTTGATGCCGGCGCGGCGGGTGGAGCCGAAGGCGGCGAGGCGGGCGTGCTTGAGGCGGAGGTTTTGCGCTTCGGCAAAGAAGGTGATGTCGCGGGGGTTGGAGCCGGGGAAGCCGCCTTCGATGTAGTCCACGCCAAATTGGTCGAGTTTTTCCGCGATGAGGAGTTTGTCGGTCACGGAGAAGCTGATGCCTTCCCCCTGCGTGCCGTCGCGGAGGGTGGTGTCGTAGATTTTTACGGGTTGGGCGGTGGGTGTCTGGGTCGTCGTGGTCATTGGAAAAGGATCGGTGAGTGGAGAGGGTGGGATCGGAGTCGGGAATGGAAAATAAGAACAAAAAACCCCGGGCGTCGGGCCCGGGGCGATGATGAAAATCGGCGTAGATGGAAAAAAGTAAGTGCGTTTACGCCGCATCATGCCGCCCGGGCTGGTGGGCGGTAATAATAATGATGGCGGCGGTAATTCGGCGGTCGGTCATATCAACAGGGCGTGGATGAGAAGGGAATGCAGGGCGGGCTGTCGAGCGCATAGTGAGGGCTTGTCGCTGGAAGGAGGGGGGGGGGGGGGCAATCCCCGCTGGAACGCGGCGCAGCCGCGTTTTTCCGGATGGGCGGTGCTTCGCACCGTCTGGCGGGTCGGGGAGACCCGCCCTCCGCAACATCCTGTTTCTTGGGGGGCCAGGGGGTTGCTTTCGTCGGATTTTGCGCTTCCGTTGGGCGCTTGATTGAGGGGCTTCCTTTTCCCTTTTTTCCCCTTGCCCGGGGGGGGGGAGACGCCTGCCAATGACCATGACTTTTGCAGACTATGGAGCGGTGTTGATTATGGGGCTGCTGGGCAGCGGGCATTGCATCGGCATGTGCGCTCCGTTTGCACTGGCGGTTGGCGTAGGGGGGGGGGGGAGGGGAGGGGCGCGGCGGCGGGCGGCGGTGGCGCGGCATGTGGCGTATCAGTTTGGCAAGGCGACGTCCTACGTGTTTTTAGGGTTGCTCCTGCTCGCGGCGGGAGAGTTGGCGGGAAGTGCAACGTCTTCGATGTCGCCGGCGTCGGTGCAGGGCGTGGTGGCTTGGGTCGCCGGTCTGGTGATGGTGGGGCTGGGGTTGGGTTATGCGCTGGAGTGGAGGCCGGCGTTGTTCACGGCGGCAGCGGAGCGGCTGGGGGGGGGGGCCTGCGGGGTGATGCGGGCGTTGTGGCAATCAACGTCGGTGTGGAAGAGCGTGTTGATTGGCTGGCTCAACGGGTTTTTGCCGTGCGGATTGTCGCTGGCGGCGTTGCTTTATCTGGTGGGGCAGGGGTCGGTGCTGGGCGTGGTGACGGGGGCGTATGTTTTCGGTTTCGCAACGTTGCCGGGGTTGTTGTTGGTCACGCTGGCAGGGCACCGGGTGAGCGCGGATTCACGGCGCTGGCTGACGCGGCTGGCCGGGGTGGTTTTGGTGGTTTTTGGCGTGCTCATGTTGCTGCGCAGCGCGGGGGTGGTGGGGGGGCATGGGCATGAAATGGGGCATGAACCTCCGGCGTCCAGAGGGGTGAGTTGTTGCAAGGGGTGAGGTCTGGCGTAGCTGATGTTACGCGCGACATGCGGCTTTTCGGATGGGCGGCACTTCGTGCCGTCGGCGGGTCGGGAGACCCGCCCTCCGTTATTTCAAACGGGCGGCGTGGTGGCGGAGGGCGCGCTGCTGGGCCATGAGTTCGGGGGCCTCGGTGGTGTCGAGGAGTAATTCGAGGAGTTCGCGGAGGGCGTCCGCGGGACGGGCGGCGTCGTGCAGGGCGAGGGCGAGCCAGGGGAGCAATTCGGGGTTGTCGGGGAACTGGAGGCGCGCGGTTTCGAGCGTGGAGACGGCGCGGGCGGGCGCGCCGGTGAGTCGCTGGCAGTTGGCGAGGCCAATGAGGGCGCCGATGTGCTCGCCGGGATCGGAGAGGCCGAGGGCGAGGGCTTGTTCGTAGTGGGGGAGGGCGTCGGCGGGGCGGTCGAGGGTGTCGAGGGTCCAGGCGAGTTGATACTGGATTTCGGCCACGCGCGGGTGGCGTGTATCCAGGTCGCGGAGACGCGGGACAAGGGTGTCGGTCTGCCCGCCGTGGCGGGAGCCGATGATGGCGTCGAGAATGGGTTTCCAGTCGGACATGGCCGGGCGGAGGGGGTCACTCGACGGTGACGGACTTGGCGAGGTTGCGCGGTTTGTCCACGTCGCAGCCGCGTTCGCGGGCGATGTAGTAGCTGAGGAGTTGTACCGGGATTGTCGCTACAATGGGCAGGACGGCCTCGTGGCAGGCGGGGATGCGGATGAGTTCGTCGGCGAGGTTTTCGGGGAAATCGACGTCGTCGGTCGTGATGACGATGAGGGGGCCGCCGCGGGCTTTGATCTCCTGCATGGAGGAGACGTATTTGTTAAATAGTTCGCCGCCGGGGGCGAAGAAGACGGCGGGGCATTTGGCGCTGATGAGGGCAATGGGGCCGTGCTTCATCTCGGCGGCGGGGTAGCCTTCGGCGTGGATGTAGGAGATTTCCTTGAGTTTGAGGGAGCCTTCGAGGGCGATGGGGTAGAGGGCGAGGCGTCCGAGGAAGAGCATGTCGGTGGCGTTGGCATGGCGTTTGGCGATGGCTTCGATGTGCGGGGCTTGTTCGAGGGCGCGGCGCACGAGGTCGGGGGCGGACTTGAGGGCGTTCACGTAGGTGACGCCGTCGCTGAAGCTCATGTCGCGCAGGCGGGCAATGTAGAGCGCGAGCATGGCTCCGATGAGGATTTGCGAGGTGAAGGCTTTGGTGGAGGCAACGCCGATCTCGGGGCCGGCGTGTTGGTAAATGCCGCCGTCGGCTTCGCGGGCGATGGTGGAGCCGACGACGTTGTTAATGGCGAGAACTTTGTAGCCTTTGCGCTTGGCTTCGCGGAGGGCGGCAAGGGTGTCGATCGTCTCGCCGGACTGGCTCATGACAAAGAAGAGGGTGTCGGGCGTGAGGGGGATGTTGCGGTAGCGAAATTCGGAGGCGTAGTCGCATTCGACGGGGACGCGGGCGAAGCGTTCGATGAGGTGTTCGGTGACCATGCAGGCATGGAGGGCGGTGCCGCAGGCGCAGAACATGAAGCGGTCAATGGCACGGAAGTCGGCGGCGGTGAGGTTGAGGCCGCCAAAGTTGGCCGTGCTGCCGTCGGCCGAGAAGCGTCCGCGCATGGCGTTTTCGAGAGCCTGGGGTTGCTCGAAGATTTCCTTCTCCATGAAGTGCGCGTAGTCGCCGAGTTCGGCTTCGTCCACGGACCAGGTGACGATGTCGATGACAGGAGAGACGTCGGCGAGTTCGAGGGTGGTGATGGTGAAGCCGGGTTTGTGGGCGTTGTCGGGGTCGGGGCGGATGTGGGCGAGTTCGCCGTCCTTGAGGTAAACGACGTTTTGCGTGCGGCTGACGAGCGCGGAGACGTCGCTGGCGAGGATGAGTTCGCCGTCGCCCACGCCGAGGATGAGGGGGGAGCCTTTGCGCGCGGCGACCATCTCGGCGGGCGTGTCCACGCAGAGGACGGCAATGCCATAGGTGCCTTCGACGTGGAGGAGGGTTTTGCGTACGCTTTCAAGGAGGCGGCTGCCGTCGGGCGTGCCTTCGGGTGCGGGGGTGGGTTCGGGTTCCTTGGCGTAGTGGTAGGCGATGAGGTTGCAGAGGACTTCGGTGTCGGTCTCGGAGGTGAAGGTGTAGCCTTTGGTGAGGAGGAATTTTTTGATGGAGACGTAGTTTTCGATGACGCCGTTGTGGACGATGACGATTTTGCCGTCGCTGCTGACGTGGGGGTGGGCGTTGTCGTCGGTGACGCCGCCGTGCGTGGCCCAGCGGGTGTGGCTGATGCCGGTGGTGCCGGTGAGTTTTTGTTGCGCGGCGTGGCGGGTGAGGTTGGCAACGCGTCCGGTTTTCTTGACGAGCGCAAGGCCGCCGGACTGGAGCACGGCAAGGCCGGCGGAGTCATAGCCTCGGTATTCGAGCCGTTTGAGCCCTTCGAGAAGGATGGATGCTGCGCGTTGTTTGCCTACGTAACCGACGATGCCACACATGAAATTTAATGGATTTTGGCTGGCAAATTACGCAGTGGCGAAGAGTCTTCGCAAGGTCTGTTTCCCGCCCTGTTCAGTCAGCGTTCTTCAAAAACCCGGTAATTTAACAAAACCAATTTTCTTTCGCATCTTCTCATCATGACCACCCAAAAGAATGTTCTCGCAGTTGTAATGGGCGGCGGTCGAGGCACCCGCCTCTATCCGCTCACCATGGAGCGTTGCAAGCCGGCCGTTCCGCTTGCCGGCAAATACCGTCTGGTCGATATTCCGATCAGCAACTGCATCAACTCGGACATCAACCGCGTGTTCCTGCTCACGCAGTTTCACACGGCTTCATTGCACCGGCACATCCAGAACACGTATCACTTCGATCCGTTTGGCGGCGGTTTTGTGGACATCCTTTCGGCGGAGCAAACGGAGAAAACCAACGACTGGTATCAGGGCACGGCGGACGCGGTGCGGCGCAATTTGCAACACTTCCGCTCGTTCTCGCACGAGTTCGTGCTGATTTTGTCGGGCGACCAGCTTTACCGGATGGATTTTCGCAAGATCATCCAGCAGCACATCGCCACCGCCGCCGAGGTGACGATTGCGGCGATCCCGTTCCCGGTGTCGAAGGTCGAGGGTTTGGGTCTGATGGGCGTGGGCGACGATCTGGCGATCCAGCAGTTTGCCGAGAAGCCGAAGGATCCGGCGGTCATCAACAGTCTCACCATGAGCGCTGCGTTGGAGAGCCGTTTGCAGGCGCGCACGAGCAAGGAGAAACACTGCCTGGCCTCGATGGGCATTTATGTTTTCAACCGCCGCGTGCTCGCCGAGGCGTTGGCCAATGACATGACCGATTTCGGCAAGGAGATTATTCCCGGACTGCTCGGCAAGAAGCGTCTCTACGCGCACGTGTTCGAGGGGTATTGGGAGGACATCGGCACGGTGAAGGCGTTTTTCGACGCCAATCTGGCGCTCGCGCAGCCGTTGCCGCCGTTCAACTTTTTCGATCCGGGCGCGCCGATTTACACGCAGGATCGCTATCTGCCGCCGAGCAAGGTCAACCGTTGCACGTTCGACTACGTGGTGTTTGGCGACGGCTCGATCGTGGAAGACGCGACGTTGCGGCGTTGCGTGATCGGCATTCGCTCCTTCGTGCGCGGCGGTTGCGTGCTGGAGGACGTGGTCATGATGGGCGCGGATTCCTACGAGGGTGAGGACGACATTCGCGTCAACCAGACCAAGAATCTGCCCAATCTGGGTGTCGGCTACGGGTGCAAGATTCGTCACGCGATCATCGACAAGAATGCGCGTATTGGTGACAACGTTACACTCAATCCCGAGGGCAAGGCCGACGGCACTTACGCCCACGGCGTGGTGATCCGCGACGGAGTGCTCGTAGTGCCCAAGGGCATGACGGTGCCGGGCGGCACGGTGATCTGAGCGGGCGCGCAGGTCGTAACAAAAACCACCTCCATCCTGCGGAAAACTGGCGTTTCTCGCGTTGTGATCAATCCGCGACGCGATCAGGGGCGTGTCATGACCGCAGGGGGGGGGGGGGGGAGGGAGGGCGCTGTCGGCGATAGGGGTGTCGTCCTGCGTGAGAGGCGTCCGGTGCGCGGGCGCAAAAAAGCCTCCGGGGAAATCCCGGAGGCTTTGTCACCTGACTTTGGATACGAATCAGAAGCGGAAGGAGAGGCCGGCGCTCCATTCGCCGGTCACGCGGGTGGTGTCGCCGGTCTGAATGCCGTAGTCGGCGTAGAGGCTGAGGCGTTCGCTAAGCCTGGCATCGAGGCCGGCGCTGAGGCGGGCACTGTCGCGTTCGGGCTTGCGAGTGACGATGGTGTAGTTGACGGCGCCGAACGCGGCGTTGATGGAGCGTGAGTCGTTTTCGAACTCGTGAATCCAGGCGCCGCGGACGTGCGGTCTCAGGACGACGGTGCCGATGATGAAGTCGAACGAGGCCTCGAGTCCGAGTTGCGAGCGCAGCGAGTGGGCGGACTGGTCGCCAACCCTGTTGTTGAAGGCGCCTGCGCCGGTTTCGGTGAAGCCATCGGCCTTCCATGCGTTGGCCAGCAGTCCGACGAAGGGCGACAGGGTCATGGGGCCGGCAATGAAACGGCGTCCGCCGGAGATGTCCATGAGCCACTGGCGTCCGTTGGTGTCGGATTTGGCGGTGGCGGAGGTGCCGGTGAACGCGATGGAGCGGGTGGATTCGTAGTCGTCGAAGCTGTAGGCAATCGCGGCGTTGGCGAACCAGGCGTCTTTTCTCCAGGCGGCGCGGATGCCGGGCATTTTGCTCTTCACTTTGGTGCTGCTGCCGGAGGAGCCGAGGCCGGCGTCGGTCTCGGTGTAGTCGAAGAAGCCGCCGAGAACGAGGTTTTCACCGATGGCGTAGTCGCCGCCGACGAGGCCGGTGTCGCTTTTGAATGAGGCGGTGCCGACGTCGCTGTCGCCCGTGGCGCGGTTGCGGCTCTGGCCGACTTGGAAGTAGAAGTTGTCGTGGCCGGAGATGACACCGGGATCGCGGGCAAGGCGTTCGCTGAGCGAAAGGGAGCGGGCGAAGGCGATGTCGGACCAGATCTGGTAGCCTTGCGGGGAGAGGGCGTTGAGGGCGGCGGGCAACTCGGCGGCGGTCGGGACGCCGTTGAGGGCGGCGGTGAGCGCGGGGTCGAGTTGGGCGGCGTTGGCGACGGCAATCTGGTTGGGCGTTTCGCCGAAGCTGGCGAAGGGCAGCTGGATGAAGGAAACGGTGACGTCGTTGGCGTTGTAGGTCACGGTGGCGTCGATGGCGGCGCTGCCGGTGACGGGGCTGAAGGTGCCGGTGACTCCGCCGGCGGCGGTAAGGATTTCGAATGACTGGCCGACGGGGTTGTAGCCGTCGAGCAGGTCGAGTTGCAGGGTGCCGGCGAGGGAGGCCGAGCCGCTGACGATGATCTGGTCAAACGAGACGGCCGAGGCGATCTCGATGACGAGGATGCCGCCGGTGGTCTGCGTGAAGTTGCCGGTCACGATAAGGGTGCCGGGGGAGAAGCCGGGGCTGACGGTGCCGCTGTTGAACAGGTCACCGTTGATGGTGCCTTCGCCGCGGAGAAACGCGCCGGAGGCGACGGTGGTGGCGCTGACGGAGCCGTCGTCGAGGACGAGGGTGCCGCCGTTGACCAGGGTGTCGCCGGTGTAGGTGTTGGCACCGGTGAGGGTGGTGGTGCCCGAGGTGTTGGTGAAGGTGCCGGTGCCGGCGAGGATGGCGTTCACGGTGCCGCCGGTCGAGGTGTAGGAGTCGCCGGTGAGGGTGCCGTTGTCGATGGTGCCATCGGCCAGGGTGACTGCGCCAACCGTCTGGTTGGTGCCGCCGAGGGCGAGGGTGCCGCCGTTGATGGCGAGCGGGCTGGTGGAGGCACCGAGGGTGCCGGCTCCGGAGAGGGCGACGGTGCCGCCGTTGATCGTGGTGCCGCCGGTGTAGGTGTTGGGGGTCTCGATGGTAAGGGTGCCGGTGCCGTTCTTGACGAGGGTGCCGGTGTTGATGCCGTTGGAGCCGGTGAGTGTGTAGTCCAGCGTGGAGTTGGTGAACGTGGTGCTCGTCGGGCTGAAGGTGTTGTCGTTGATGGCGACGGTGGTGGTGCCGGTGGCGGTGTCATCGAAGAGGGCGACATCGCCGGTGAGGAATTCGGTGCCGGTGCCGGCGTTGATGAGAGCCCAGTTTTGCAGGCCGCCGACGGCTGTGGTGGTTGCGTCGCCGCTGGCCAGGCCGGTCCAGACGGGGGTGTCGCCGACGATGGCCAGCGTGATGAAGCCGGCGTTGGCGCCGGTGTTGCCGAGCGTGGCAGTCAGGCGGGTGCCGAGGCCGGTGAGGGGGGCGAGCGTGAAGTCGGTGTCGAGTCCGTTGAAGCTGCCGTAGCTGATCAGATTGTAGGTGCCGCTGGTCCAGGTGGGGACAGTGAGCAGGTCAAGGGAAACCTGGCCGTTGGCGGGCGTGGTGGTGAGCGCGCCGGTGATGGCGAGCGCAACCGCGCCGGTGTTGTTGGCTTTGTTGAGGATGATCGTGCCCGCGCCGTCAAAGGTGAGCGAGGCGACGGTGAGCGAGGCGGTGGTGCCGTTGCCGTTGGTCACGATGCCGCCGGTGCCGTTGCCCACGGTGACGTTGCCGACCGAGCCGGTGCCGTCGAGGGTGCCTTGGGTGAGCGTGATCGCAGGAGTGCCCGCCAGCGTGCTGGTCTGGAGGAGTTTCGCGGTGGCGCCGTTGAGGGTGATGCCGCTGCTGCCGTTGAGGCCGCCCGCACCGCTGATTTGCAGGGTGCCGGCGGTGATGGTGGTCGCGCCGGTGTAGGTGTTGACACCAGAGACGACGAGGACGCTCGCGCCTTCCTTGGTGAGGGAACCGGTGCCGGTCATGATGCCCGAGTAGATGCCGTCGGATGTCTGGTTGAAGGTGACGGCGGTGTTGTTGGCGATGTCGCCTTGGAGACTGGTGCTGTTGCCCACGAGCGAACCGGCGGAGACGGTGGTGCCGCCCGAATAGGTGTTGGCACCGGAGAGCGTGAGGATGCCCGCACCGGTCTTGGTGACCGAGCCGATGCCGTCGATGGCACCGGAGTAGGTGCCGGCGGTGGCCTGATTGAAGGTGACGATGGCGCTGTTGGCGATGTCGCCTTGGAGGCTGGTGGTGGTGCCGACGAGTGTGCCGGCGGAGACGGTGGTGCCGCCCGAATAGGTGTTGGCACCGGAAAGCGTGAGGGTGTTCGCGCCCGCCTTGGTGAGGGAGCCGGTGCCGGTCATGACGTCCGCATAGGTGCCGGCGGTAGCCTGATTGAAGGTGACAGCGGCGTTGTTGACGATGTCGCCTTGGAGGCTGGTGGTGGTGCCGACGAGTATGCCGGCGGAGACGGTAGTGCCACCCGAGTAGGTGTTGGCACCCGAGAGCGTGACGGTGCCCTCGCCTTCTTTGGTGAGGGAGCCGGTGCCGGTCATGATGCCCGCGTAGGTGCCGGCGTCAGCCTGGTCGAAGGTGACGGCGGCGTTGTTGAGGATGTCGCCTTGGAGACTGGTGGTGGTTCCCACGAGCGTGCCGTCGTCGACGGTGGTGCCGCCCGAATAGGTGTTGGCGCCGGAGAGCGTGAGGATGCCCGAGCCGGTCTTGGTGACTGAGCCTTCGCCGGAGATCACGCCGCCGAGGGTGCCGTCGGAAGGCTGGTCCAGCACGAGCGAGCCCGCGGTGCCGGTGGCGTTGCTGTCGATGAGGGAGATGTCGCCGTTGGTCGGGAGATTGGCGCTGCCGGCGATGAGGGTGCCGCCGTCAACGATGGTGCCGCCGGTGTAGGTGTTGGTGCCGGTGAGGGTCGCGATGGTCTGGAACACCGTGAGGGTGGCGGGAGACAGCAGCGTGTCCGAACTGTCGCCGTCGATGATGACACCGGGGGTGTTATAGATCTGGCCGGGGGTGAGAACGACGCTGGAGGTTCCCTGGCTATAGGTGCCGCTCGCGCTGAGCAGCACGTAGCCGGAGGCGACGAGGTTGCCGTTGTCGTCGAAGGCGAGTCCGCCGGTCAGGTCGCCGTTGCCGGGGCCGCCGAGCGCATCCATGGTGGCGGTGCCGTCGAAGGTGACGCCGGCCAGAGCCAAGGCGCGGCCGCTGCCGGAGCCGGCGGCGGGGACGGTGGTGCCGAAGGTGATGTCGGTGCCGGCCAGGTAATTGCCCGCGATCACGTTGTTGGCGCCGAAGGTGAAGGCGGTACCGGCGTTCCAGAAGAGGCCGTTGTCGGCGCCGCCGTTGGAGCCGAGATTGATGAACACGACCTGGGCGTTGGCGCCGGTGGTGAGAGCGGTGCCGATGTTGATCACCCAGGTGACGTTGTTTTTGCCCTGGGCGTCGAGGGTGAGCACGCCGTTGAGGGAGAGCGACGCGGCCACGTCGAACTTATAAACGCCCGGGGTCAGGATTTGGGTGGCCAGGTCGCCGCCGTTTACGCCGGTGAGATTGTTGGCGGGCGGGGAGACCATTGCGGACAGCGCGTTGCGAGCGGTGATCAGATCGTTGAGAGCATTCCCGACAATCATGCCGCCGGTGATCGTTGTCCCATTGACGACGGTGGCAGGAGGAAATCCGGAGATGGAGGCCGCTGCGCCGACATTTCCGTTTGAGAAGACGTCAGGGCCGGCGCCGCCCACGGTCACCGCCGTGCCGCCGAGCAATACAAAGTCACTGGCCGAGAGGAGAATCGATTGCGACTGCGCGGAGTGCGAGGGTAAGATCAGGGCGGCAAGCGCCACGAGCGATAGGGAAAGTTTTCTATTATAGTTCATGGTTATTACGGGCTATGGTAATAGCCACCGCCGCAAACGGGTATGGGGTATAATACTACCTACCGTCCGCGAGAGCGGCCTCCTGTCCCTGTGGCAAATCTACGGGGAAAAATTCACCTATGATGCTCGCGCGCTGCTGCGTTGCGACGCAGGCGAGTTTGACGCCCACCTGACAGCCCTGGCCTTTTCGCAGGCATCAAACCGTTGTTCAGCCAGTCGTTGGCATCACTTGTTGGTCGGGCCGGGGTGGAGTCGCGCGCGACCCGGTTGCTGCGGTTGGTGAGGCCGAGCAGGAGGCGGGATGCAGGGGGGGGGGGGGGGACGTGTGCCTTACCGGACGTGCCGTGCGTCCGGTCCCGGCCAGGAACCGGCGGGTTCCATTTCGGCTTCGACCTCGGAACGAAGACGGGGGAGACGCGGCATGGGACGACCCTCTGGCAGAGCCCCGGCATCGGGCGCGGTGCCTTCGAAATATCCCGGTTCGCAACCGGGCAGGGGTTTCCCGAAAAGGGTGGTCAAGTCCGCCCCGCGTCCGCGTGCGGGACTGTCGGCGCGGAGCGAAACGTCGCCGGCATCGGGGTTGGTAAAACCGGAAGGGGAGGCGGCGGGCGTTGTAGTGAAAAATCCATGACGATCAATGCCGAGGGAGTGCGCCTGGGCTTCGCCATCGGTCCAGGCGGGGTTGTCGCCGCGCCGGAGGTAAACGTTATGGTCGCCTTTCCAATTGGGCGGGATCGAGGGCTTGGCCTTGGGGACGCCGCGCCACCAGACTTCGCACCAAAAGAGGTTGTTGTAAAAATGGTAGTTGGGGACGCCGATGCCGTAAACGGAGTTGGAAACGATGGCGGCGGAGGAGGTGCCGGTGTTGTGATAAATGTAGGCGACGGCGGGCAGGATCACAGGAGAGCCTTTGCCGACAACGGTGGTTTTCCATTCGCCGGTCGCAGGGTCGCGGCTGTGGGTGTTGTCTTTGCGCCCGAAGTTGCGGAGGTCTTCCTTGTTGTTGAGGAGGATGTTTCGATAGACGTAAAAGGGGCCGTGGTCAGGGGCCTTGAGGCGAATGGCGCAGAGGGTGCCATCAATGATGTTGTCGTTCCAATGGTTGTCTTCCTGCGCGCCGTTGGTTTCAAAACCGTCGTCAACGAGCGTGAAAAGGCGGTTGTGGTGAATGCGCATTCCACCGTCGGTGCCGCGGTCACCGGGGGAGACGCTGATGCCGTCCCAGTGGTGGTGGATGAGGTTGTCATGGATGCGGTGGCCGCCCCGGGAACCGTTGATTTTGATGCCGTGTTTGTCACTCCAGCCGCCGCGTTTGTTGGCGGTCCAGAGGTCCCAGGAGTCTTTGGCTTTGGGACGATTTTCGCCGTAGGGGTTCCAGAAAATTTCGTTGAAGCGGAGGGTGACGCGGTCGGCCCCGGCACCGAGTGCGATGCCTTCCTCGGCGGGGCCGATGATGCAGTCTTCAACAACGGAGCCGAGGGAGTTGCGAATGAGTACGCCGGCACCGGCGTTGCGAAGGGTGAGGCCGCGAACGACGCAGCGGTCGGTGCCGTCGATGAGAACAATGGGGAGGTTGGGAGGAGGGCCAACGGTGATGTCGATGCCGGGCTGGCGCGGGTCGATGTTACGGGCGGTGTCGGTGATGCCGGGTTCGCCGGTGAGCGGGGCGTCGGGGGAAACAGCGGGGGAATGGAGGCGGAGGAGGAGTTGTTTTTCTTTGAATTGATAAAGTGAGAGGGCGCGGACTCCGTTCCATCCAGAACCAGCAATGCCGTCGCGAAAGAGTGTGGTGTATTCCCAGTTTGTGCCGTGGCGGGCGCGTCCGGGGCGCACCCAGTCGTCGCGGAGCATGGTGACGGTGCGGCCGTTGACAGTGACGAGGCGCACGGGTTCGGCAATGGCTGCGCGGTAAACGCCGGGGGCAATGTCAGGCGCGGGTTGCCAGTCGAGCGGGGTGGTGTGGGAGCCGTCGAGGATGGCTCCGGGTTCGCCTTCGAGGGTGACGGGGGCATTGTGGCGTCCGCCGGTTTTGAAGGTGACGCGTTCGTAATAAATGCCGGGGCGGAGGCGAATGGTGTCGCCAGCGGTGGCGCGGTCGAGGGCGGCTTGCACGCTGGCGAGGGGAGAGGCGGCTGTGCCGGGCGCGCCGGGTTGTCCGAGTGGTGGCGGGGCAACGTGAAGCGTGGCGGCACGGGCGGTCGCGACAAGGAGTGTGGCGATTACGAACAGGCGGGGGAGGCGGTGCATGGCGGTTTATTTTCCGTTGATGCGGCGGCAGCGGGCGAGGGTGACAAGGCCGAGGATCGCAAGGCCGCCGAGGAGCGCGGTGAGGGCGGGTTCGGGAATGTTGCCTGCGGTGATGGTGAAGCCGTTGGCGAGTTGGGCAAAGGTGAGGGTGCCGCTGAGGTTTTGCGCGCCGAAGTTTTTGTAGGAGAGTGTGGCGCTGGCAAAGTCGTTGGTGGTGCCGGCAACGGAGAGGAGTCCGGAGTAAGCGTGGTCAAGGAGGCCGGTGCCGAGGAAGTCTATGATGAAGGTGGCGTTGCCTCCGGCGGAGTGGGCGGTGTCGTGAGTGAGGTTGTTGGTGAGGGCGAGGCGGGCGCCGGGGGCGGCGAGGTCGAAGCCGAGAATCGCTCCGGTGGCGAGGGTGGCGTTGCGCAGGGTGAGGGCCGCTTCCGTGGCCGTGACGAAGGAGGCTCCCGTGGCAATGGCGAGGTCTCCCGTGGCGGCGAGTGTGCCGGGGCCGCGAATGACGAGCGTGCCTTGTTCGATTTCGGTGCCGCCGGTGTAGGTGCTGGCACCGGTCAGGGTCTGGGTGCCGGAGCCGGTCTTGCGGAGGGCGAGCGTGCCACCGGTGCCATCAATGAGGGCGGTGGCGGCGGTGAAGGTATCTTCTGTATTTGTTGTTTCGATACGAAGGGTGGCGGCATTCTTCGTGTCGGAGCTGGTGTCTCGGGCTGAGCCTTGGATGGTGGCGTTGGAGCTGGTGTCGGTGATGCCGTTGACCGTGGCGGTGCGGGCGTAACCGGCGGCGGTGGCAGTGTTGCTAACAAGGTAAACCGTTTTGGCGTTGTTGCCGGTGTTGAAGGTGAGTTTTCCGAGCGAGTAGTCGTTGGAAACGTTGAGAAATAGCGCGACGCTGTTGCTGCCGCCTCCGCCGCCGAGGATGGTTTCACCGATGGTCAAGTTGTTGAGAGCGCGGGTGCCGTCAGCGCGCCCAAAGGCGGCGGAGCCGCCGTTGGTGGCGAGGTCGAGTTTTCCGATGGAAACGTTGAGCAGACGGGTGGAACTGGCACTGTTTTCAAAGACGATCTTGGTGGTGTCGTTGGCTTTGCTCAACGTGCCAGTGATGTTGATGGAACGATGCCCGGTGCTTCCGCTGCCCGGCGAGGTAAAGGTGAACGTGTAGCCGCCGGTAGTGGAGCCGACATGGAAGTCTTTGATGGTGGTGGCGCCGGTGCTGTCCAGCGTCAGGGAGGCGGACGCATTGCCCAGCGTAAAGGTGGCGGTGTCGTCCGCGCCGGGCGGGCCGCCGGTGGGTGTCCAGAGGGTGGCGTCACTCCAGTTGCCGCCCGTCGTGCGGGTATAAGCGACGGCGTGGAGCGCGATGGTTGACGCGAGGGAGAGCGTGGCGGCTGTGAATGTTAAAACGAGGCGGGCGTGTGTGTTCATGATTCAGGTGAGAAAAGACGGATTGTGATGCGCGCGGGGGGGGAGGGGGGGAGGACACGGCGTATTCAGATTTTGGATGCGGATACGTGGCCGTCGAAATAAACGCCGTTGCGGATGTTGCCGTGGACGGGTTCGGGCGGGCAGTCCCAGGAGGCGTCGGTGGTTTTTTTCTTGTCGCTGTCGCGCAGCATCAGGGTGCGCGAGCGGTCAGGGATTTGTTCGATGCGGAGCGCGGCGGTATTATCGTTTGAATTGCCGAAGGGTCGGGAGTTGGAGTTGCCGGTGATGAGGTTGGAAATGTTAACGGCATAGACGATCGAGTTGGTTTTAGCGGCGAGGTCAGGAAACTGGGTGACAAAGGAGGGACAGACAAAAGCAGGCATGAGCATGGAGGTGGCGTCGGCAGGGAGCGTGGTGCCGAGATAGGGGGCTATATGGGTGCCGAGCATGTTCCATTTGTTGATGTTGATCCAAGCTGCCTGGCCACCGGCGAGGCCGAGGTGATTGGAGTTGTCCTTGATGCCGCCGGGGAGGATGCCGCGGTGGTCGTCGGCAAAGAGGAGGGTGGCGTTGGCGATTTGGCGGAGGTTGGAAACGCACTGGGCGCGGCGCGCGGTTTCGCGGACTTTGCCAATGGTGGGGAGGATGATGCCGGCAAGGATGCCAATGATGGCAATGACGGTGAGCAATTCGATCAGGGTGAACGCGGAGGAGGCGCGGGATTGGTGTGCAGAGGTGTTGGACTGTGGCATGTTCATGTCATGGGGGAGGGGAAAAATGTTTGTAACGTTACGTAGCGTTAATCGCGTTACGAACGCTGTCAAATAAAATATTGCCGCGACATGGCGGGCGCGCGTGGAGGGGGGGGGGGGGAGGGGGCGGTGAAGATATTTCAGCGCGCCTTCACGGAGGAGGAGCGGGCGATGAATTCACCGGGCACGACGACGTGCAGGGCTTTGCCGAGGAGGTCCTGGGGGCGGAAAAGGAGGAGGTCGGCGGCGACTTTGCCCATCATGGTCCAGTCGGGAGAATAGCTGCTGAGTCCGAGTTCCCTGCCTTCGGTGGTGCCATCGAAACCGACGAGGCTGCAATCGCCGGGGAGGTCGAGGCCGCGTTCGAGGAGTTGCTGGCGGACGGCGACGGCCACGCCGTCGGTGGCACAGGCAATGGCGGTGAATTTTCCGATGTCGCCAAGTTGGGCGCGAAAATCGTAACCGGGGTTGTAACGGAGCACGGGTTTGAGGCCGCTGGCCTGCATGGCGAGGATGTAGCCGTCGCCCCGTTCGCGGTAGAGTTCGGTGAGGTCACCTTCGTCGAGGCCGAGGTAGAGGATTTTTTTGTGGCCGAGCGAAATAAGGTGCGTAGTGGCTTCGCGCATACCGCGCAGGTTTTGCGCGACGATGCGGGGGAGGGGATTGTCGCGGATATAGCTGCTGACGGCGAGGGTGGGGACGTCTTTGAAGCGAGTGGCGACGTCGGGCGTGTAGCGTCCAAAGAGGAAGATGCCGCGGACGTTTTTTTTGCGGAGCAACATGGGGGTTTCGGCGGGGTGGGGGAGAAATTCGACGAGGGTTTCGGCGCCGTTGTGCTGGCATTCCTGCTGGATGGCGAGGTAGATGCGGCGGGGGGTTTCGGACTCGAAAAGGGGTGTCATGTCGGGGCCGTAGGCGACGAGTCCCATGCGGCGTGTGCGCGGTTCGGTGTCGGCGCTGGTGGGGGAGGGGGGGATGTCCTTGGAATAGCCGAGCTTTGTCGCCTCGTCGATGATGCGTTCGCGCGTGGCTGGCGAGAGGTCGGGATGGCCGCGGAGGGCGCGTGAAATGGTCATCACGGAGAGACCGAGGCGGCGGGCGATTTCTCGTTGGCTGATCATTGAGAGTGGGTTCGATGCGGATTGTTGTGCGTTAAATTGTGTGTAACGTTACAAAGGCATCGTTAATGATGTTCTGTCGAGAGGAAATATCTGAAATCCCAATGAGGAAGGTCGGACGGAAGCGGGATGGGACCTGAGTTGACGTGTTTCAGGCTCAAGCCCTGACGGTGCGGATGGGGCGGCGAGCGGGGTGGATGTGGCGGCAGATTTCACACACGGTGCCGTCGCAGCCGCGGGCGGTGCAGTGTTCGCGTCCGTAATAAATGATGCGCAAGTGGAGGGCGTTCCACTCGGTCTCGGGAAAGGCGGCCTTGAGGTCGCGCTCGGTCTGCTGCACCGAGGCGCCAAGCGGCGTCAGCGACCAGCGTTGCGCGAGGCGGTGGATGTGCGTGTCCACCGGGAAGGCGGGGTATCCAAATGCCTGTGACATGACAACCGAGGCGGTCTTGTGGCCGACGCCGGGCAGTTCTTCGAGTTCCTCAAAGGTGCGCGGCACTTGTCCGTGGTGTTTTTCGAGCAGGAGGTGCGAGAGGTCGCGGATGGCCTGCGCCTTGCGGGGAGCGAGGCCGCAGGGGCGGACAATGGCGTCGATCTGCGCGACGGTGAGGCGCGCCATGTCGCGCGGGTTGTCGGCAAGGGCGAAGAGGGCGGGCGTGGTGAGGTTGACGCGCTTGTCGGTGCATTGCGCGGAGAGGAGCACGGCGATGAGCAGCGTGTAGGGATCGCGGTGTTCGAGGGGGATGGGGGGAGTGGGATAAAGCGCGGCGAGGCGACGGGAGACGTAGGCGGCGATTTCGGTGCGGGTCATGACGTGCGCGAATGGCCCGGGAGAGGCTAGAGGGTTTTGCGGGGTTCGATGAGGCCGATCTCGACGGCGTAGCGGGTGAGGCTGGCGACGTCGTGCAGGTTGAGTTTGCGCATGAGGTTGGTGCGGTGGTTGTCCACGGTCTTGGCGCTGATATCGAGCTTGGTGGCGATGTCCTTGGTGGTGTAGCTCTCGGCGACGAGTTGCAGGATTTCGCGTTCGCGGTCGGTGAGGGAATCGACGCCGGCGGGGGCGCGGGAGCCGGAGTTGGCGACGACCATGCGGAGCATGGCGGCGATGGCGGGGCCGAAGTAGGTGCCGCCGTTGGCCACGGTTTCGAGGCCGCGCTTGAACTCCATCAGGCCGGCTGTCTTTTCGACAAAGCCGTGGGCGCCCGCCTCGAGCATTTCGCGGACGAGGGTGGGGTTCTCGTGTCCTGAAAAAACCAGGACACGCACGTTGGGCAGTTGTTTTTCGATGCGGCGGAGCACATCGACCCCGTTGAGTCCGGGGAGCTTGGCATCGAGGACGATGACATCGGGTTTTTGTTCCAGACAGAGCGCGCAGGCGCTTTGTCCGTCACCGCACTCTCCCACGAGTTGGTAGTTGGGATCGGAACGGAGAATTTCGGCCAGCATTTCGCGGATTGCAGTCTGGTCCTCTATTATGATGAGTCGTTTCATGAACAGGGCGCGGGTTTAAGAAGATTCCTGCGTTTCGCTTTTCGAGCATATTTCGCAATGATGGTCATAAAATCAGATAAGAGGCTCCGTGTTGATGGACGTTTGCGATACACGACGTGTTTGCAGGCGGCGGGGTTGGTCGTGGGCTTGGCGGTGGGGTTGGGCGGCTGCGCATCAGAGCCGTCCGGCCCGGCGGCGGGAGTGGCGTCGGTGGCGGGAGAGTGGAGCGGCGCGCCTTCGGTGGACGTGAGTCGCTGGCAGGCGTGGCGGGACGCCGAGAAGGTGGCGGCGGCGGGGCCCGACCGGTTTGCGGTGATCGGCTCGGGGGATTCGATGCAACCGGTTTACGGTGATCGCACGGTGCTGGTGCTGCAACGGGTGGACTACGCGACGTTGCAACCGGGCATGCAGGTGGCCTATCGCAACCGGGCCGGGCGAATGGTGGTGCACAGGCTGCTGAAGGCGGTGCAGGGCGGCTGGCAGGCGATGGGTCTCAACAATACGGTGCCGGATGCGGAATTGGTGACCGAGGTCAACTTGATCGGCATCGTGTACGCATCGTTCGCCAACGACTCGGTCAAGTAAGGGTCATTTCAGTTGAGATGTAGCCGTCGTCTTAACGGTAGGGAGGCCTCTCGTAACTGTTTAGCGAGGGGGGGGGGGGCAGGCGGAAAAGGTTGGATTTGGCGCGGTAGCGACTGGGACCGCGGCATCCTGCCGGCATCGTGCTGATGGCAAAGTGGCGCGGGCGTCCCGCCCGCATCCATCAGAGGGAAAGAGAGGGGGAAGCGATCAGGTTGCCGGTTGACGCGGCAACACGATAAATGAGAAATCGCAAATCCGCCTTCACCGTCAAACCGTTCACGAATCGCAACGGAGCCATGTCATGGAGAGTCAGCGGCTGGCTGCACGGCCTGCGCATCCGCAGAAACTTCAAGGACAAACAAGCCGCCTTTGTCGAACGCGGCGCGCTCGACCTGAAACTGATGCAGACGCAAGCCAGCCTGCATTCCGTCGTGACCAGCCTCACCGAAGAACAGGTTCGCCTCGCCGAGGTGCTCTTCCATCGTTTCGAAGACAAGCCGCACCCGTTGGCATTTTATGCCGACTACGGACTGAGCCACTACAAGGAACCGCGCTCGCACATCCTGCTGGCCGACGCGGTCGAAACCTACCTTGAGGCACGCCGCGCCGAGCAGAAAAAGAACCTCATCAGCCAGCGGCAACTCGACTCGATCGAAGGCGAGATGGACGCGTTACTGGAGCATTTTTGTTCCGGCCCCGAACCAAAACACCTGCACGAACTGACCCGGCAGGAACTGGAGACCTACCTGAACCGGGGCGAGGTGGCGCTGAAAACCTTCAACAACCGCCGCGCCCTCGTGCATACCCTCTTCGAGTTCGCCTGCCACCGCGGGGAATGGCTGAAAGCCGAAGACAACCCGATGGAAAAAATCCAGCCGCACGACATCGAACATTGCCGGGGATCGGCGCCGACGATCACCGCGCAAAAAGCGGCGGAACTGATGGCACACGTCGAACAGATCGACGGCGGCGCGCTCGTGCCCTATTACGCGCTGTGCCTGTTCGCCGGCATCCGCCCGAGCGTGCCGGATGGCGAAATCGCCCGCCTGACCGCTTCTGACGTGCGCACCGACACCGGCACCATCATCATTGAACCGTGGGTGTCCAAGGTGAACATGCGCCGCCCCGTCACCATCCAACAAAATCTGACCGCATGGCTCGACGCCTACCCGCTGGAAAAATTCCCGATCATTCCCGAGTCCCTGAAAACGCAGCGGGCGAAGATCGCTCAAAAATTCGACATCGGACACGACGTGATGCGCCACACATTCATTTCGATGCACGTCGGGAAATTCCGCTCCATCGGAGACGCCGCTTTGCAGGCGGGTAACTCGGAACGCATCATCCGCCGCCACTATCTGGACGTCAAAAGCCCGCAGGAAGCCGAAGCGTTCTTTGCCATCCTGCCCAAACTTCGCCCCGCCCACGCCGCCGCCACAGAACCGAAACCTGCCATCGTGCAGGACATGCCGTCCCCGCTGCCGCCGCCTGCGCAGGCCGATGAAGCCGCCCTGCCCGCCGCCGCCTGAGCCCCTGCCACGCTCCGGCACCGGCGGACGGCACACCGCGCCTGCCCCGGTCCGTCGTCCCTGACAAGCCGCCGGGTTGACGCGCAACATGAGCTTGTAATGCCCACCGACAAAACAACACCTCCCGACACCGCAACGCACCTGCCTGCCTCTGCCAGCAACGCCACCCGTCCGCCAGCCAGCCCGTTGACGGACATCCACGGCTTGCGCTTCGGCGGCATCTTTCCCGTCGGACGCGAACCCTCCATTCGCACCCTGCGCCAATGGACAAAACTCCGCCTCATTCCCTCTCACAAGGTCGGCCATTTTGTCTATTACGACCTTCACGACGTCGCCTCCCACATCCGCTCAAAACTCAAAATCCCCGCTCGCACCTGACGCCGCCCCGGCCCCGACACGCTCCTGGACGCCGCCGCCCCCCCTCCCGAGTGCTGCGCCACTTGGCGATATTTGTCACACACCGTGATTATTTTGATGCCACACAGGCTATCCCGACACCACGAACCCGACCCGCCATCCCCCGTTTTTTACGCCGGGCGCACCTGCGCCTTCCTATCCCATCCGGCACGCGCCGCCATCCGGCACGCCGTGCTACTTGGCGGTTTGCGACACATGTGTCGTTTTTAGGCCGAGTCACGATGACGGCACCAGCCCGCACCTCGCGGCCGCACTTGCGGGCTTGCCAGAGGTCATTTCTGTCATGGATATTTCATTACACCCGTATTCGGCAAAAACGACACCCGTTCCGCACCATGCGGTGGATTGGATTTTTTCAAAAAGCGGCCCCGCGACCTAACGATTTCGGATACCTTCCCGAAAAAAATTCCTTACGAAGGATAAATTTCATTCTGTTGCTTGCACCCAGGTTCATCGCGGTTCAACGCCACGCGGCACCTGCCGGACCTGCGACCGCGCACCGGCAGGCGCGACGTGCAACAAAGTTTTGCCTGTTCGGCACAAACACTCTGATTTCCGATTCCTCGCCAAACGCATGACCTCTCCCGACAAACCCTCGCCTGCCCCGGACACCCCGCCAGCCCCGCACCCGGCACCTGCCGGGCCGACACCCGCCACGAAGGCGGCGGGCAACGGCGATCACGACCGCATTTTCCGGCACGCATTTTCCCTGCCTGCAGTGGCGCGGCAGTTTTTGAGAACATGGCTTCCGCCCGAACTGGTTGCGCAAGCCGACTGGCACACGCTCACCGTCACCCGGATTTCCGGCATCAGCGACACCTTGGGAGAACGCCGCGAAGACGTCGTTTATCGCATCAATGTCAATGGCCGCAACGTGCATTTTTACGTCCTGATGGAGCACCAGACCAAAACCGAAAAGCACATGGCCCGGCGCATTATGGAGGAAACCTTCCTCATCTGGCGACAGGACGAGCACGACCGCGCCGAGGCCGCGAAAAAGGAAGCACCGGGCAAGGCCGACAGACAAAGCCGCCGCCGCGAAACGGACAAATTTCCGCTGGTGATTTCGATGGTGCTGCATCCCGGCCCGCGCAAATGGGGCAAAATCTGGCGGCTGGCGGACCTGATCGACGTGCCCCCGCGCATGGAAAAATGGGCGCGCACCTTCATGCCCGACTGCGGTTTTATCGTTGTGGAACTGGCCGGTCTCCCCCTCGAAAAACTCGCCGACGGCCACCTCGCCCGTGCCATTCTCGGCGCACTCCAGGGCAATCGCCTTGGCCTGATCGACATCCGCAAAATCAAGCGCCTGCTCGATGAAATGTTTTCCGACCCCGACCGCGCCTCCGTCGGAGCGGTGGTCAAGCAACTCTGGCACTACCTGATTTCCTCTTCGGACTTGAAAGAGGAGCAAACCAAGGACATCGTTATAGCTCACATCCCGGAAGAATACAGGAGCAACATCATGAACACCGTCGAACGACTCAAACAGGCTGGGGCGTTGAAAGCCCAACACAACGCCGTGATCGAAGCCCTTGAGGTGCGTTTTGATCGTGTGCCGGAAGGCTTGCGCGAAGCCATTCAGGGCATCAATGACCCTGAACGCCTCCGCAACCTGCATCGTGCCGCCATCCGCTGTGCCTCCATTGAGGAGTTTTCACACCACATTTAAGGCGACCACCTCTGCCTCTGGACTTCTCCCCTCCCGCCCGGCCCTTGCGGCGGGCTTTTGTTTGGTAGTCTGCCTCCTTGCCTTCAACATGCCGCGCACCCGAGTTGTCATTCTTTTCATGTAGACCTCACTTGAGGGCTGTGAGGGCAGACGTGGCTAGCAACAGAAGGCGCGGACATCGGTTCGCCGGTGGCCGCCGGCAGCGTTCGCAATGTCGTCCCCTCGTGCCAGTGGTTGGGAATGTTCAGGATTCGCGGCTTTTCCGGCAGGCCGATTTTGCCCCGCTCAAGTGCTGATACCAGCAGGTCCACCGCCGCGCGTCCCATGTCCGCATGGTCGGGGCGCAAGCCGCTCCACTCGTCGTTTCCCGTCGCATCCATGCGGCACACGCCGATGTCCTCCGGCGGATTGCAGCCGACTGCGCGAATCTGCTCGCACATGAACGGACCGTTGATGACAACCGCGTCGGGCTTATGCCGTTTGAGCCAGCGGAGCAAATCGCTTTTCTCTCTGCTCTCCAACTCGGGCAGCAGCGTTGTGGTTTCGCGGTTGAGGTGATGCCAAGTCAGATACGCGGAGAGAGGGGCATGATGGTGAATCCTGTCGGTTTCCCTTGTCACGGCCAATCCGATACGTCGGTAGCCGCGCTTGCGCAACTGCTCGAACATCATGATGTAGTCATCCGGGATGTCCCGCGTCACTCGCGTCAGGATCGAGGGCGACATGAACTGGTCGAACTCGATGGCGGCAAACTTGTCCCACTCGAATTCGAACGTCGTCGTCGTGCCCCGCAGATCGGGCGTGAGGATAAGGCCGCGCACACCCCGGGCGTGGAGCTGGCGTGATTGCGCGCGCTGCCCTTTTGCCGTCACGTCGTAGTTGCGCACTTCGAACCCGTAGCCAAGTTCCGCCGTGCGTGCTTTCGCGCCTTCGGCAAGTTCCCGCAACCATTGTTGCGCGGGCAGGATGCTGGCGAGCAACACGATCGTTTCGCGATAGACGGGCTTGTCCCTGCGGCGGGCGAAAGTCAGCGCGTAGGACATCTGCGGGTCGCGCACGTAGCCGAGCTTTTCCGCCACCTCGCGCACGCGTTTTCGTGTTTCCGGCGGGATTCCCGCCATGTCGCGCAAGGCGTAGGAAACGGTCATCGTCGACACTCCGGCGGCTCTGGCGACATCGCGGATGCTTGTTCTCACTTTACTGTTTGGTAAGACAGGTTTCGTCCCCGCCGCAACCGCTTTTTAGTTTCTTTCTCATGCTCTCATCTTGTCCCGGACACCTCCCCCCGTCTTTCGCATTCCTCCATCAAACCTCCCACAACATATCATCATGAAGACAAAACCTGGTCTCAACATCCGTCATCTCATTGCGGCAACGTCGCTTCTCGCTGCGCTGGCGCCTGCTTCCCGCCTCCGTGCGGAAACGAAGGACACAACCCTTACCGCTGGCGATAACTGGATTGTCACCACGGCAACCGGTCTTGTGACTTCCGCAAACAGGAACATCGCCGCCAGCAACAGCTGGACGGGCTTCGTGACATTCGATCTCACGGGCGTTGATTTGAGTACCGTTACCAACGTGACCCTGAAGCTCTATCTCTCCTACAACGCTTCCAATAACCAGAATTTGAATACGGTTTACGTGAACGCATTCGGAACAACGACCACAGCCACTCCCGCCGCATCAGACCCGTTTGTCTGGACGGAAAAGGGCACCGCAGTTGGCACTGCGGTCATCGGCACCGACCCCGGCATTGACCCCAACAACGGCGCGGTTCACGGAATGTATTACACGTGGGACATCACCAGCCTGGTCACACAGTCCAACCTCATTTCGATTAACGGCAGCAGCGTCACGCTCGGCCTTGTCGTGAGCAATAACGGGACGTCCTTTACCGGCGACGCCCACTATCGCTTCACGCCGGGTACACCCGCCAATGGTGGCGAAAGCGCTTCGAGAAACGGTCTTCCCGCGCAAATCGTGCTCACACAGGATCTGCCTTCCGGTCCGGGCATTCCCGAACCGGCGACCACGGCGCTGCTCGGTAGTGTCATTGTCCTGACAGGTGCTCTTGCCTTCCGTCGCAAACTCCGCTGATTACGCATCCCCCTCTCCTCCCCCGCACACCATGAGCAAAACGGTATTCGCATGGCTCCTCCTCTCGGGACTCTGGCTCGGCGATGCGCGGGCGGCGGCGCTCCCTGCCGGAAGCGACGCCTTTGTCCTTGATCTCAATGACGCCAGAATGCGGGCGCGGATTAAGGACGCGGGCGGTGCCATCACCAACGACGGACCCGGCGGCGCCCTGGCGGTTCGATTCACACTGGAGGCGAAGGAGCCGGGCGTGGCCCGGAACGTCGTGACGTTTCCCGTGGATGTTTCGAGCCTGCTTGGCGCGCACGTCATGCTTGTGGCAAAAGTGCGCGGGCAGGACATCCGCAGTGCCGATCCCGCCAAAAAACTCGCCGCCAACCAAGGCATCGAACTGAGATTAGTCTTACCCTCGGGCTCCGGAAAAAACTGGCCCGCTACCCCGCCACCCCATGGAACCTTCGACTGGCGCGACGCGAGCCACCGCACCGAGATTCGCACCCCCGCTCCCAAAGCCGCGGTGAGCCTCGGACTCACGGGCGCGGTCGGGACGGTCTGGCTGAGCGACATGCGCCTGCGCGTCCTCCATTCGCCCGTCGATCTTCCCAAGGCCACTGCCACCACACGTGCCGCCGCCGCCAATGCACGCACCACCCTGCGCGGCGTCATGTCTCCCGGCAAATTTAACATCAAGGACTTCGCCGATCTCCAAAAATGGAACGTCAACCTCATCCGCTGGCAAATAACCGGAGCGCATCAGGCTCCCTCCTGGCAGGCATGGCTGGACAAACAACTGGCTGAACTGCCGCGCGCCCTGGATGCCGCAGCCGCGCACAATATAAAAGTCATTATAGACCTCCATTCCAAGCCGGGCGGCAACAAGACCCCTAGCAAAACAACCCGGATGCTGATGGAAAAGGAATTCGCCGACGAGTTTGTCGCCATTTGGGAAACCATTGTCCGCCGCCACAAAGATCACCCGGCCCTGTACGCTTACGATCTTGTGAACGAACCGGTGCAATACATGCCATCTCCGGCAGGCGTGGATGACTGGTACGCATTGCAAGTCCGTGCCGCCCACGCCATCCGTGCCATTGATCCGAAAACGCCGATCATGTTCGAAACCGAATATTTCGACTCACCATGGGCTTTTGCGTGGCTGAAGCCGGTTGATTTGCCAAACATCATTTATCAGGCGCATGTGTATTTCCCGCATACCTACACGCATCAGGGAGTGAAAACCGACCAAGGGCTGGCCGACGGCAAAAACTATGCTGCGGGCCAGAGGTATCCCGGTGTCATTTCTGGCACACATTACGACAAGGAATCGTTGCGAAAACATGTGCAGCCGATTCGCGATTTCCAACTCGCCACGGGCGCACCGATTTTCATCGGCGAATTCAGCGCCGCCCGCTGGGCGCCGGGCGCCGCGCAATATATCGATGACTGCATCAGCCTCTTCGAGGAATACGGCTGGGACTGGACCTACCACGCCTTCCGCGAATCAACCATCTGGGACGTTGAGCATGTTGATGATTCACCTCGCGCCAAACCGGTTCGCGCCCCCGCCGACCAACCAACCGAACGCCAGAAAGTTTTGTTAAAATGGTTTACCAAAAATAACAGCCAATGAACCCGACCCTGCCCCCTCATGTTTTCACGCCGAGAAAAGACCGCGCATTCACGCTCATCGAACTGCTCACCGTGATTGCCATTATCGGCATTCTTGCCGCGATTATCATACCGACTGTAAGCAAAGTTCGCAAGACAGCCCAGCGCGCCACCTGCGTCTCCAACATCCGCAACCTTCACGGCCTTGTCATGCTTTATGCCAGCGACAACCGTGACGTTCTCCCTCTCCCGGCAGACACTAATACAATCACACCCCCCATTCCTCAGACAGATCGGAACGCCTGGTTTTGGCGCCGCGCCTTTCTCCCCTACGTCTATAAAGGCATCAATGTCTCCACTCTGGAGACCCGATTGCTTTATCGCATGAGCGGTGCCACTTGCCCCGTGGTCAAAAAACAGGTGAAAACGAGTCATCCCGACTATGATGATGATGTCATCTCGTTTGGGATGAATGCCCACCTGCACAACGGTTCCGCACAAAGGCTCTCAGTCTCTCGTGTTGAAAATCCCTCTCGGACGATGCTTTTTACGGAGTCCCGAATAAATCAAAACGGCAACCCCGAGGCATCCATGACAATGACGTATGCCGAGAACATGGCCGAGAATGCGCCCAACTACGGTGGCGATTATCATGATGGTTCGCAAAATATCTGCTACGTCGATGGGCACGTCGAAAACTTCAAGACCATCAAACGCATCAGCCAGGAACCTTATAAAAAGGATTCCACGCAAGACATCTGGTCGCCGTTCCCCGGCTCAAACTGAAAGACGGATGAACACCCTGTTTATTACCGATTCGCAACTGGCGGCAGAAAACGTCGAGCCGTTTTTCCCCGAGCCAGAAATTCTGGGTTTCACGGGGGGCAGGGGGACGGGTGCCACCGGTCTTTTCGGTAACCAAATGGCATCCATTGTCCGCATCGGCCAGCAATGGCGCGTCTATTTGACAAAACGGTTGTGGAAACCCGCGGCGTCCTCGCCCCAAGGGAAGGAAGCGATGGTTGGAATGAGGACATCCATGTCCCTCGGTTTCATAGATACGCCAGACCTCGCCCGCTGGCCCAATATTGCCGCGAATTACAGGCCGCTCCTTGTAAAAAATCTTCCCGAAGGCTGTCATGCCGCGCAGCCCTTTGTCTTACGGAGGGAGAACGGTGCGTTCGAGTTGTTTTTCTGGGCTCATGGCAATGGCATGATTCGTTATGTCAAATGCTCGGGCGACGATGGACAGACTTTTGTCATCCAGAACCTCGACAAACCCTGTTTATATCATCCGGGTGACAAGGATGTCCGCCGCGACGCCTCGTTTGATGGACTGCTTTCGCACCGGGAAAATCTCCGGATTGCAAAGGACGCGGGAGGCGCGGAAGCGCTGACCCGGAAAATTTCCAATGATGCCACGACGGTTTCATATAATGCACGAAGCGGTCTTTACCAATTATACTCGGTTTCACTGTTGTCGGCGGATGCCGCTCCGGAACGCCGTGTGGAATATGACAACTTGACCAAAGCCTACCGCGTGATTCACCGCCGTGTCAGCGTGGATGGTCTTGAATGGTCGGCCCCGCAACTCGTTTTGGTTCCTGATATTAACGACCGTGTAGACTTGCAGCTTTACGTTTTGCAACAGGATGCCTCGGCGCGTTTTCTTGTCGCCGGTTATTATCCGGTGCGCGAACAGACGATGGAATTGATGCCGGCAATCACATTGGATGGGGAAAAAATAATTCGTCCGCGTTTACCGTGGCAAATTCGCGCAAACCTTCCCGATGGCGGAGTCGGGACATGGCAAATGTTGATGCCCGGCGGCGTGGTATGCGCGGACGACTATGTTTATATCTCGGCAAATGCTTACAACACCCCGCACAACAAGTCGGGAAAAGTGCCGCCGCGTGAAGCCGTGCAGCAAAACGTGATGTTGCGTCAGTTGAAAAATCGCTGGGCAGGTTTCCGGAATCGCGAGGGCCTGACGGCGCGGCTGACGACATCTCCGTTTCAGTATGAACCCTTGCGTTTGATCGTCGGCGACCGTGAAAAAGTGCGGGTCTCGTTACTTTCCGTCTTCGGAACCGAATTGACCGGGGGGGGGAGGCTCGATGCCGACGGAAATCTTTGTTTCGCCCAAAACACCGATGTTGCCTGGCGTGGAAAATGGGTTCGCCTCACCATCGATTTTGAAACGGAAGTTTTCGGGATGGAGGAGCAGACGTAATCATCACCCCCCCCTCGCGCCATTCTTCCAAAATGAAACTGTCCGAAAATGTTCGGGAATCAACGTCCGCTGCTCCCGTCCAAACCGATGTCTTCGTCTCCGGCACTGACGGCTGCGCCGGATACCGCATCCCTTCCGTCATCCGCGCCCCCAATGGCGACCTCCTCGCCTTCGCCGAGGCTCGCAAAAACGGTCTCGACGACACTGGCGCTATCGAACTCGTCCTCAAACGCTCCACCGACGGCGGCTTTTCGTGGGGCGCGGCGGAAATCGTCTGTCATGACGGCGACAATACCTGCGGCAACCCCTGCCTCGTCCTCGACGAAACCACCGGCATCCTCCATCTCCTGCTCACGCATAACAACGGCGCCGACCACGAGCGCGACATCATTGCAAAAACGTCCAGAGGCACCCGCACCGTCTGGCACATGCAGTCCACCAACCACGGAAAAACCTGGACAATTCCGCGTGACATTACCGCGGCGGCGAAAGACCCCGCGTGGGGCTGGTATGCGACCGGCCCCGGCGTCGGCGTCCAGCTCAGGCACGGCCCGCGGAAGGGTCGCCTCGTGGTTCCCTGTAACCATTCTTACGATATTTCCGGTTCCGCAAACGCCCGCGGCTTCGGCGCGCACGCAATTTTCTCCGACGACTGCGGCGTAACCTGGCAGCTCTCCGCGCCCGTCCGCCCCGTCGCCAACGAAAGCCAGCTTGTAGAGCTTTCTGCTCCAGCCGGAGCCCTCCTTATGAACTCACGCCGCGACTACGGCCTGCCTTCAAACGAGCAGAACTTGCGTGGCGTTTCCACCAGCCTTGATGGTGGCGCGACATGGTCCTCTCCAGCTCCGGCGCCCGCGCTCATCGAGCCTGTCTGCCAGGGCGCCATCCTGCGCCACAACTGGCCCGCCAACGGCCAGCCCGGCCTCATCCTTTTCTCCAATCCCGCCAGCAAAACTGATCGCGAAAAAATGACCGTCCATTTCAGTTGGAACGACGCGCAAACCTGGCCGCTCTCCCTTCGGCTCCATAATGGTTTTTCTGCCTACTCCGGCCTCGTTTCCATTTCCGAAACCGAGGCCGGTTGCCTCTACGAAACCGGCGGCGGCGACCCTAAGGACAGCGGCGCGCCCTATCAGAAAATCGTCTTCGCCCGCTTCCCTGTTCCTCGTCCGTCCTCTGGATGCCTTTCGTAAATTTCCGCCATGATTCGCAATCCAATAAAAACCCGCATCGGCTCCATTCTGTTGTTCACATCGGCTTTCGCCTTCGGCGCGGTCACCAGCCTCGCTGGCGATTTGCTGTTTACCGGCAAGACCAGGGAAGCGAAGGCATTTTACGCGCCTGGCGAAAAGATGACCTTCGAGGTTCGCCTCGAAAAGGACGGCAAGCCCGTCATCGGCACGCCGCTCGCATGGACGCGCACCGGCGACGACGGGCTCACCGAAAAGGGCAAGGACGTTTCCGGCAGCAAGCCTCTGCTTGTCACGACCTCGGCTGCCAAACCCGGCTTCGTGCATATCGTCGTCACCGCGCTCGACGAAAATGGCCAGCCTTCCCGCATGGACGACCAACGGAAAACCGCCATTGCCTTCAACGGCGGCGCGGGCGTGATGCCGGAAAAGTTACAAAGCATCCCCGAGCCCGCCGACTTCGACGCATGGTGGGCCGCGCAAAAAGCCGCGCTCGCCAAGGTGCCGCTCAAAGTGCTTGAACAAAAACCGCTGCCGCCCCTGAAAGAATGCCCCAACGTCGAAACCTTCGACGTGAAAATCGCCTGCGCCGGTGTTGGCGGGGGGGAGGGGAAACCTGTTTCCGGTTATTTCAGCAAAACCAGAAACGCCGCGCCGAAATCCGCCGTAGCCATCGTCTACTTTCACGGCTACGGAGTCCGGTCCTCATCTCGACGCGACGTGGCTGCCAACAACCCCGCGCGTCCGGCCATCGCCCTCGACATCAACGCCCACGGCATCGAAAACGGAAAACCGGCGGAGTTTTACACCAACCTGAAAAACACAACCCTGAAGGGTTACGCCTTCAACAGACGGGAGAACGAAAAACCGGAGACCGCTTATTTTTACGGCATGGCGATGCGCGTCCTTCGTGCCCTCGAATTCATCAAAGCGCAGCCGGAATGGGACGGCAAACACCTGGAGGTCAACGGCGGCAGCCAGGGCGGGTTTCAGGCGCTTCTCGCCGCCGGTCTCGACGCCGGCGTGACACGCTGCGTCGTCAAGAAACCGTGGGGGTGCGACCTCGGTGGCGTGACGCTCGGCCGCCTCAAGGGCTGGCGTCCCGATTATACCCGGGCTCTCGACTATTTTGATCCGGTCAACCACGCCAAACGCATCCGCGCCACGACTTCCATCCTGTCCGGCCTGGGCGACTACACCTGTCCGCCTTCCGGCATCACCGTGCTTTATAACAACATCCCGGATACCACGCACAAGAACATCGAATACCGGCAAGGCGTCACCCATCCCTTTGATGGCAACGATGCGCCCTGGGTGCAGAAATTCACCGCCAAAAACTGACCTCCTCCCCGTTCCATGACTCTCGGCACTCATTATTACCGCGCGCCCTTTCCTCAATCCGGGTATTGGGAAAACGACTTCAAAAAAATCCGTGAATCCGGCCTGAACACCGTTCAAATCTGGGTGAGCTGGGGCTGGGCCGAAGCCACGCCGGACAAATTTTGCTGGGACGACTACGATCGCCTCGTTGAACTTGCCGCAAAACACAAACTCGGCGTCATCCTCAGCACGATTGCCGAAGTCCAGCCCAACTGGATTCACCGCGTAATTCCCGGCAGCGAGCTGGTTGACAACTTCGGACGCAAGGTCATTTCCTGCGCCCGTTGCGAACATCACTTCGGGTTGACTCCCGGCGGTTGCACCGACCACCCGGAAGTATGGACGCGCATGGCGCGTTTCATCCGCGAGACAGGCCGCCGCTACGCCTCGCTTCACCACCTGCGCGGCTGGGACATCTGGAACGAACTCCGCTGGAATGTCCACGCCGACGGACTCGTCTGTTATTGTTCGCACACACTCGCCGCCTTCCGCAAATGGCTCGAGCAACGCTTTGGTTCGCTCGACGGCCTCAATGCCGCATGGAAACGCCGCTACGCCTCGTGGGACGACGTGCAGCCCGGCAAGCTCCCCGACCGCGTTTACACGGAGATGATGGCCTTCCAGCATTTCCTCACCTGCCGCGCGGACACACATGCCGCCGCCCGTTACGACGTGATGCGGGAGGTTGACCGGACGCACGTCATCACTGCACACGGCGCGCGCCCCACCGCGCTCTATGGAGGCGACGCGGCGACGTTCGCGCTCGACCGCGGCAACGACTGGAATCTCGCCGGCAAACTCGATGGCGTGGGCTGTTCCAGTTTTCCCACATGGGGCAACATTGATGACGCGGATTTCGGGCTGCGCATCGACATGGTGAAATCCGCCGCGCGCGGAAAGAAAGTGTGGCTGAGCGAACTGCAAGGCGGGCGCTCCGCCGTCGGTTTCAACGTTTACGACGAGGTCCACGCCGCCCAACAACAGCGCTGGGTCTGGAACGGCATCGCCTGCGGCGCCGACACCGTCCTCTTCTGGTGCTGGCGCGACGAGATTTTCGGACGCGAAACAGGCGGCTTCGGACTCGACGGCGCGGACGGCTTTGCCGGCGAACGCCTGGCGGCGACCAAGGTGACGGGAAACCTGTTGGAAGAACACGCCGCGCTCTTCGATTCCTACATTCCGCACCGCGCCGAGACCGGCATCTTGTTCTCGCCGCAAAGTTATTATCTGGCGTGGTCGCAAGACGGTTCCGCCGCGCGCGTCATGGATGCGCTCACGGCCTACGGACGCGCCCTCACGCGCCGCTCCAGCCCCGTCACCTGCGTCGAGGAAACGCACCTCGACGCGCTCGATTCGCTGAAGGTGCTTTTTTGCCCGCGCTTGCTCGTCACCGACGCGGCGACGGAGGACGCGTTGCTGCGCTTCGTGGAACGCGGTGGCACGCTCGTCGTCGAATCCGAGTGCGGCGCGTTCAACAGCGCCGGTTTTTACCGCGCTCCGGAAGAGCGTTTCCTCGCCCGCGCCGGCGTGGAGGAAATCGGACGCCGCCCCCTCCCCTCCCCCCCCGCTTCCACCGCCGGAGCCGGCACCGTGTTTCATTACAACGGCAAAACCCACGACGCCGGGGCCAGCCAGTGGCTGACTCCCCTGAAGAACGCCGGTGGCGGCCTGTGCTCTGTCCGCGAACACGGGAAGGGGCGTGTCATCCACTTCGCAACGTATCCAGGCAACGCCTGGCGCGAGCGCTGGAATGCCGGCTTTGAAAACCTGTTGACCGCGATTGTCGCTGGCGCCGGCGTCGTCCCGCCCGCGCGCGTCCGGTCTCCCGCGCCCGACGAAAAGAACTTCGTCTATTTAAAAAGCGGTCGGGCGGGAAACGGTGACGACATTCTCTTTGTTTTCTTTCCCGAAAACACGGATTCCGCCGAAATCGCGCTTGCCCCAGACCTGTTTCCGGGCAATCGCGTCCGCGAAATTTTCAGCGGGGCGACGGCGGTGGTTGACACCGCCAGCGGCATCCGCCGTCTGGTCGCCACGCCGGCCCGCTTCAACCTCGCCCTTTATACCGATGCCGGGGTAGCGCCGGACGCCGCTCCGAGAACAGCCTGTATCAAAAAAAATGCGTAACGTTGCGGAAGAAACGAGCTCCGCGGAACTGAATCCGCGTGGCCGACGGGGTCATTTCCCGTCCACTGCCGCTACGACACCTCTTTGATTCCCATTTTTTTGCTTTTTTTAAATATGGATACAACTCAAGCCATTGTGATCGAACGCCCGCAGCAGTCATCGCGCTCTACAAAAAGCTTTCCCCGCGTATCGCCTCGATGCACTTGAAGGATTTCGCGCCCGCGACCGCCGCGCAAAAAACGGCGGCCACGAAAGCCGCCCCTGCCAATGCCGCCGACATCGCCAAAGCCGTTTTCCCGAGCGCAGCGGGCGAAGGTCCGCTCGACTACAAACGCCTGCTGGCGGCTTTCGCCGACTACAACGGCGCGGGCATCCGCTCCACGCACAGCCTTCGTCATCAGGCATTGTCCCGCACATCCGCGCATCGCATGCGCCAAACCGCCCGCGTAGCGTTGAACCACGCTGAACCAGCAATCATGTATCGGGAAAATCCTTATTTATGGGCCAAACGCAAAAATGCGACCTCGCCGCCGCCCATCGCGCCAAAGCTTTTCGTGCGCCCCTTGCGAACCCAACGCCCGTCCCTTCCGCAAAACCCGTAACCCCGCCCCCGCCTCCCGCCCGCCACGCGCCCACAAAAGCCACGCCATGGCCCCACCAGCCTCAACGCCATTGCGCCCCGTCAATGCAACGCAAACCCCATTCCCGCCCCATCCCCGTGACCAACGTTCCGCCATGCCGGAGTAACCCGCGCCACCCCGAACCCACCACTTGGCGCTCATCCGCAAGCCTGACGCTCATGACTATCCATGCCCGGCTCCGCCACCACCCGGCTACCTCGCTCCTCGGCACCTGCCCGCCCCCAACCCACGCACTCCGCGCCACCCAACGCGACACCACGAACGCAACCCCACCCGTTCCTACGGCCTCATGCCCTTCGACCCCGCACCTGCGCACACCCACCTTAAAAACACATCGAAAAAATCCGCGCAAAAAAACTTCACCCGTGAACCCGAACCTGCCACATTCGCGGCTCCCGACAGCGCAACCTTGCGCACCCGGAAACGGAACGTAGCCACGTTCCAAAATCGGCCCATACGCCCTTCCCCTTGCGTCAGGACGCAACGATCTTTCCGGCCTCCCGGTCCCGCCATTCCGGCATCCGCCGGATCGTAATGAGGGCAGCACTACCATCCGGTTTGCCCTGATTTTTCACCGGAAAATTTGAAAGCGCAGCCGCGCCAAAAAAATCCCGATACGCGTAAAATAGGGCACCGGCCACACCGGACCGCCCCCAATTCCGGGCTCCCTCTCCCGGCATCCGCCGAAACCGTAATGGGGGAATCACGACACCCCGGATTGACCGGTTTTTCGACCGGCAAATTCCCCCTCGCCGCCAAACGCCTGACAAAACAGAGACGATAACAATCCGACACGCACGAAGACACGCCGCGCTTCGCTGGATTCGGCGTGCCATCGTGTTCGGGCGGATTTTTGAGGGACGCGAACACAGACCCGGAACGCTCCTCACTGCGCTCCGCCTCCGGCCTGCGCGAGCCTCCCTCCTTCGTCGGGCGACTCCACTCCGGCCTCCGTCTCCGCTCCGTTGCGGAAGATTCCGGGACTGTGTTCGGCCCTGTTCATCCAATCCACAGCGTAATGGAACCGCACCGGATTGAAAACCGCACCGCTTGCCGATGATCGCAACGGAACCCGGATGCATCCGGCATCCCGCCGTTGAAATGATTTATCCGATACGGATAAAACCATCATGGTTTCGGGCCATTCCGTCAAAAAATTCACCACCGGGGAAAAACAACTCCGTTCCCTTTCACGCAGCCGCTTTCACAAAAATTCAACGCCACGCACCATCCGGACCAACCGCACCGAACAGCCAAAAAATGAAGAAGGCGGATTCCCTGCTTCCAGTTTCTTGAATCAGCGGCGGCCCCTGCGCTTCGCTTGGGGGTAGGGGCCACAGCCTGAAAAAGATTTCGCGCCCTTGGAGGGGCGCGACCAAGGGCGCTCATTTGCGCCCCTTGGAACCCCGCCTAGGGGTTCCTAATCCAAGAAAGCAAACCCCCGGCATCGCCCTGCCGCCGGTCTCCCGCGCTTCTCCACCATCCGGCAACCCGCTTGCCCCCGCGCTCCCGCCTTCTCTCCCCCGGCATCGTTACAGGTAAAGCACCCGCGCCAGCCCGCACCGCAGGCCCAAATCCGCCCCCCGCCGCCACCGGCAACCACTCCCGGTCGCAGCCACGATCCCGCATCCCGCGAACGGCAACGCCTTGGCCCCCGCTCGCCCCGATGACTTGCGAACTCCGCTGCCTGACATCGCATCCCGATGAATACTCTTGAAAACATCTCACCCATAAAAAACAGGGCTTGCCACACAGACCGATTTCCCCAATTCAAAGAGATAACACATAGTATCCAATTATTGGATACAAGGAGAAGCGGCTGGCAAACCTTGGTCCCCCTCAGCAAGGTTGCCGAAAAGTTGCATCAAATGATGTTTTTAGCTTCACTTCCCGGCATTTTCCTGCTTCTCTCTGCATGTCTAAACCATTAACAATCAATCAAGTCCGCTAAAACCAACAACTTGATTGCTTACCCGACGCGGGCGTCCCGCCCGCATTCTGTTCCGATGCGGGCGGGACGCCCGCGCCTTGAGTTTGGCGAAGAGGTTTTCGATGCGGTACCGTTCGTGATAGAGGTGCTGGTCAAAAGGGGGTTTGAAGGATCTACTTGGGTGCAAGGCTATGACGGGGGTGCCGCCGAGTTGGTTCACATAAGCACGGATGGCATCGCTGTCGTAGCCCTTGTCCATGATGGCGAAGGCGCCCGGTTTGAGATATTTTGTGAGCAAGGGCTTGCACTGATCGAAGTCTGAGACGTTGGCGCCGGTGAGGATAAAGCCCAGGGGGTATCCCAAGGCATCGCAGGCCATGTGGATCTTGGTGGACAGACTGGCCCTTGATCGGCCCATGGCTTGGGCAATCTGGCCGCCGGCCGGTCCGGCAGCGTGTTGATGAACCCGGCAACTGGAGCTGTCGATCATCAGGTATTCCTCGTCGCGTTGAGCACTGATTACTCCCAGCAAAGTCGTCCACAGGCCAGATACCGTCCATCTTCTGAACGAAGTATAGACTGTCTTCCATGGACCGAAAAATGGCGGCAAATCACGCCAGGGCACTCCGGTTCGCAACACCCACAGGATTGCTTCGATGCGCAGACGCTCGTCCTTGCTCTTACGGCCACGCTTCCGCGGACCACTCAGATTACTCCGATAGTCGTTAATTTTTTTAGCTCGTCCCATCCGCCGTCGGTCAGAACGAACCTTATCTGTTGGTTCACAATAAAATGTGAATCACTACATTCTCGCCTAGTCGAGAAAAAAGTATCCAGCCAGTGGGTATTCCCTCAATTTCGATCTACCAAACAATCAACAACTTACAAAGCTCTCCAATCGTAATGATTTTGTAATTTTAGAAAAAAATCCCCCTCTCCTTTTTAAAAAAGAAAGCCAAAAAAATATTTAAAACAATTTTTTTATGAAGAATGCAAATTTTAATAATATCACCAAGAGCGTGCCAATTCAATATAACGGTTTTAGCATAATATTAGATTCTTTGAATCCCTTCAATTTGTCTTATGATCTTCTCTGTTTTGCCGCGAAGGATCAGGACGGTAAAATAGTTTCATGGATAAATGTCCATGCAAAAATGATAAGAAAATTCAAGAATCTTAGTCCTTTTGTTCCTATGGCGTTGAGTGTAATTCAAAAAGAAATCGAAACTAAAAAAATCGACCCCTCTGGCTTAACCTTTTGGGTATGGACGGAGTAATTTGATGCAATCTTCAAGTGCGAACATTATATCTTCCTCCTTTGAATCTGATACAAAGTAATATAATTCCCCTATTTCACTTGTGGCACAAATTCCTTCATTTGTAAATATTATGTTATGCTTAATTAAATGGGAAGATATGTTGTTAATATCCATCTTTTCAACGAAGAAACATCTTTTCCCATCTGATTCATGAATTGGCTTTTCTGTATCAGATAATTTTAGATCAAATTTCATTTTATTTCTTTATTTTTTGGTTAATGGTTTTTACTGATTCTGGCGGGATGCCAGAAAATTGAATTTCAATATCTTATGTGGCTCAAATATCAAGTATCTTTATTTACAAACTGTTTTTTTGATGTAGCGATTATTCTGTCCATTCTATGGTAATTTTAACTCTCCTCATTTTTCCTTTTACTCCAATTCTCTGAGAGGTGATTTTGTAAGCATTAAGAGCTTTTTCAAAGGCTTTCTTCTTTGCATCTTTCCATGCTTCATCTATTCCTTCTTTCCAATCTCCTTCGATTGCTGCCGTTCTACGAATATTACTGACCTTCACTATGCTAGACTGCAAAGGAGCATATTTTACATCAGCTTGGCCCATAACGGGGACAACAACCGCTAGAAAGATGATTTTTAAAATTTGTTGGTATTCGGGCTTCATAATAATTTAAATGTTTTTTTGCATTTCTATGAGTATTATATCTGACATTAAGTTAGTCGCCAAACATCCAAAGTATTATTTTGGCCTGAGCAATCTCAGAATTATAAGCGTCTCTGTAGTCCTCTATATATTGTTGAAAATCAGAAGATGTATAAGTTTTCACTCGAACTTGTTTCACAACCCATTCATTTTGCTGGAATGCTAATGTAATTTTTAAACCACGCCATCCCTTTTCACGGTTGATCCCATTAGAATCGACCTCATAAGATATTTCGTGGATTTCAACTGTTCCTATATAAGGAGAAACCATTGAATTTGTTTGCTTAACATCGTAAGATATTTTCGGAAAAATGCTACTCTTTGCTCCGGGGTTCTTCGCATCTGAATCAATGGCGAAAGATTTTAATTTAGTTAGTCGTGCTCTTAATAAAGCGGTAGGGTCTTGGGAGTTATCTTCCACTTGAAAAGAAGAATGCTGTTTTTCGCATCCAACAGTCAGGAATCCCATTCCAATAAGGAAAAGGATTAATTTAATTATATTTTTATTTTTAGCGGTTTTCATGACGGATTCTATTTTTTTGTTTGGATCAGAACAACTTCCGTAAAAACCCAAAAATAAAGAGGCGCGGCCCAGAACATCCCGCCGTCTGAAGCACCGCTAAGAGCTTAGGAGAGGAATGACCAAACCGCGCCAGTTGTGACGCGCTCGGATCAATAAGTCCTCTCCCAAGAGAAATTTAGCGGTTTTCAGACGGGAGACTTATCAACGAGTTTCTGCGAAAATTAGACTGTAGGAAATCTATGAAGTAAAATTAGAAGATTAAGTCAATTGAGAATTGTTAATTACCTATCTTTCAATAAGTTTCAGAATCTTATCCAAACTCCAAACATGATTTGCAATTCCTGCGGCTACTGCTGGGGTTGTGTTCAATGTGGAATGAATTCTGGCGAAGTTGTAATACATAAAATGCAAGGCGATAGCATAACGGTGGTTTGCGATTTTTTTGGAGTAGCCATTTGTTTTTCGAGTGAAGCGGCGCATTGACATTCTCATGGTCAAATTTTGCCGTTCCACGATGGAGGTATTCATTGTGTCGGGGTCGGGGTTTCCAAAAATTGCCGTCTTTTCGCTCCCGATATATCTGGTTCTGTGATCGTCTCCACTGACATCGTATTTTTTCTCAACCATGCCATAACTGGTTTCAATCCATAATATTTCTTTAATGGCATTGATATAGGCTTTTAATCCATCGGTGGTAATTTGAGTGCTGCCTAGTGATAAGTGGCGGGCAAGTCGCCTCATGAATTTTTTAGCAGATTCAGAATCCCGACGCCCGATAAACCAACAAGGAACTAATTTTGTGTCAGGGTCGCAAGCAATCCATGTCCAAGTATCGCCCTGCCGTTTTCCGTTGTTTGTTACGTTCTTTTCTTTGCATCCGACAAAAGACCAAATTTCATCGCATTGAATTCGCTTACAGAAAATATTTTCAAAGACACGGGCTTGATACCGCGTGCAGGCTTTTCCCAAATCCACTAAAAATTTTGCAACTGTGTTGGGCGCAACATGCACGATTCTGGCCGTTGCTTCCATGCTGCATCCATCCACAAGGCAGGAAAGCATCTGAACTCGCTTTGAATGTGCCAATCGGTTCATGGTCCCGATTATGCTTGAGCGGTCACGGATAGCAAGAAAAAAGTGGGGAATAAAATATGACTTAACCTATTATTTAAAAATTATTTATGATTCTGAAATATTCCTTTTCTGTTTTTTACTAAAATCTAATCCCTCATTTTGCTTTTTCTTCCATCGACTTAATGCTGCCTTTTTCGCAATGGCACTGCGTTCTTCGCCTGTTAATTTGAGTGCGCGGGCCTTCCCGCCTTTTAGTCCGCCCAATCGTCCGAGGGAAACGGCGGCTGAATTTTTGGCAATTTTCTCACCAGTGACCAACTCCACAATGGAGAGGGCATTTTGACTGAAATCTTTCTTTGGCATAATGAATGAAACTGTCATTTTATCCTTGATCGGTCAAGCAAAATCTGATAGAAAAGGGGAATGAATTATTTCGGGGAAGATCGGATCAATATATTTTAATAGGTGAGGGAAATTAAAAATAATGCTGGTCTTTATTTTCAATCAACTTGTTTTGAAAAATAAATAAAATCACTGAACTTTATTTTTATTTTTCTGTCTTTTTAATTTAAAATCAATAAGTTATGGAATAAAGACCATTGACAATAGAATCATATTCTGCGAAGATTGGCGTTTCTGAGACACCGCTAAAGCCCGCCAATATAAAAATATTTATGAATCCATTACAGAAGCCAAGAAGCCCGCCTTCGTAGCTCCAATAATAAGTTACGAAATTTAATTGCTTGACTACAAGGTGCTATTGTGCGAGAATTTTAGTTTAAGATTCGCTAACCGAAAAATAAACCAATAGACAAAATGACGCAGCAAATAGTAATAAATTACGAAGTAAAGCTTACTTCGGGCGAAATAAAACAACATTCCGGGAAAGCAGAAGAAATAGACAGCTTCTTGCGTTTTACACTAGAAGATGGTTCTATTGTTGAATATAAACTAATTGAGGTCGAATCCTATAAGTCAGTTGGCTTTCGCCCATTTATAATGCGGTGATATATTGTGTTATATCTTCATATTCTGTATTGGTAATAGAGACCACTAACCCGGTATCGAAATAAACCCAGTAAAAATCAGGATATTCATGACGTTTTTCTATGAAAAGTATGCGACTGAGGTTGAGTCCATGAGTTTTTGAGAAGAAATTTTTATTTTTATCCATGAAATTTCTTACAATTAAAAACTCTCAATGTGAAATTGGTGTAGAAATAATGGACAAGATTGTCACTAAACAATGGGCGAAATCCTTACGACTGGAGAGCTTTGTAAGTTGTTGATTGTTTGGTAGATCGAAATTGAGGGAATACCAGCCAGTGAATACTTCTTTACCCTCTCTTTTTGAAGACAGCTCCTAGTGCCCTGTCATTGAAGTAAGTTAAATAAGTGATGCAAGAGGGGTGACGAAGTGGTAGAGCGGGTGGATGGAACGAGGACGCCCGAAGAAGCCGTTGATGTTGAGCGAGGAGGAGAAGCGGACGCTGGAGTCTGTGGCGAGGCAGCGGAAGGCAGGTGTGGCGGAGGTGACGCGAGCGAGAATCGTGCTGGGGTGTGCGAAGGGCATGACGAACAAGGAGGTGGCGAGGGAGGTGGGAGTGAGTGAGCCGACGGTGTGCACATGGAGGGAGCGGTTCAGGCTGGAAAGGCTGGCCGGACTGGGTGACCTGCCGAGGGCTGGTGCGCCGCGGACGGTGGAGGACGAGCAGGTCGCGCAGATCGTGCGGCGCACGCTGCAAACCAAGCCGAAGTCGGCGACGCACTGGAGCACGCGCACGATGGGCAAGGAGACGGGCGTGTCGCATCAGACGGTCAGCCGCATCTGGCAAGCCTTCGGGCTCCAGCCGCACCGGCACGAGTCCTTCACGCTCTGCACCGATCCGCTTTTTGTGGAGAAGGTCCGCGACGTGGTGGGCCTCTACCAAAGCCCCCCGCAAAACGCGGTGGTCTTCTGCGTGGACGAGAAGAGTCAGATCCAGGCCTTGGAGCGGTCCCAACCCATCCTCCCCATGGACCTTGGCCGGGCCGAACGCCACACCCATGATTACTTCCGGCACGGCACCGTCTCGCTGTTTGCCGCGCTCGACGTGGCCACCGGCGAGGTCTGGGGCCGCTGCCATCGCCGCCACACCCACAGGGAGTTCCTCGCCTTCCTCAAGCGGATCGAAGATCGCACCCCCGCCCGACTGGATATCCACGCCGTGCTCGACAACTACGCCACCCACAAGACCGACGCGGTCGTGCGCTGGCTCGCCCGCCATCCCCGCTGGCATCTTCACTTCATCCCCACTCACAGCTCCTGGCTCAACCAGGTCGAACGCTTCTTCGCCGAACTCACCCGCAAACGCCTTCAGCGTGAGAGCTTCCGCAGCGTCCAGCAATTACGCTGCGCCATCTCCGACTATCTGAAAACCCACAATCAAAACCCCCGTCCCTTCCAATGGACCGCCTCCGCCGATCTCATCCTCGGCAAGGTCGCTCATTTATGTAAGGAACTTCAATGACGGGACACTAGAGCCGTTTCCCTAAGAGATTATCCCTGAATAATGTCTGATCGTTGCAGGGAGATCAGGGAGCAGGCGAGGCAGACCAAGCCCCAATAGGAGAGGAGCGATTTTTCATAGCGCACCAGGATTTTTCGGCTGCGCTTAAGCCATGAGAAGAAGCGCTCCACGACCCAACGGCGTGCTTTGAATCCCGGCTGATGTTTGAGAGCCTCGGCCTCCTGCCTGCGGTGGCAAATGTGGGGGATGTAACCGAGTGCGCGGATCAAATCGGCTCGTCCGGTGTAGGCGTTGTCGGCGCAGAGGTTTTCATCTATTTCTTCGCCGTCAGGCTGTTGATGAAGCACCTTGGCCCCGATGAGCTGGCTCACCGTGGTTGATTCGTGCACGTTTGCGCCGGTTATGAACACAGACAGAGGGACTCCACCGCCTTCGGTCAGGGCGTTTATCTTGGTCCCGTTTTTTCCCCCTGTCCGTCGGATTGGGTCCGACCGCTTCTTGCGCAAGGGGAGCCTTCAGCTGGGTGGCGTCAATCGACTGCCATTCCCACGCGATCCCCTCCATCTCATCATATTCGGCCAGACCTTTGCGCCATAGTTCCAGAAACACTCCGGCCTTCGTCCAAGCCTGAAAGTAGCGGTGCACGCTGCTCGACCCCACCCCGTCCCTTCCCTTCGTGATGCTGTTCCACTGGCATCCCGTTCGCAACACCCTCACTATCGCCTCGAACACCTTGCGCTTGTCCACCCCGGGACGCCCAGCCCCCGGCCTTCGCTTGTACTGCTTCCCCGCATCCCTCTGCGCCTCCTTCGGCAGCAGCGGTTCCACCCGCTCCCACAATCCGTCACTCACTTCCCATCGCTTCGTTCGGCTCATGCTCCTCTCTCTTCTTTCTTCTCCTGAATATCAAGAGTAATTTAGGGATAATCTATTAAGCTGTAGCCGTCGTCTTAACGGTAGGGAGGCCTCGGAGAGGCCGTATCCATTTAGCGGAGAGGAAAAGTGGTGGAGGGGGCAACTCCGGCGCGGTAGCGCCTGGGACCGCCGGCATCCTGCCGACAGACGACGCGAAGCGTCGTTGGGTCGGGTCGGCATCAAAAGTGGCGCGGGTGTCCCGCCCGCATCTGAAGTTTGGCGATAGAGAGATTAGTTATGGGAGTAGAAGACGGCGGAGGCGAGGTCGAGGTCGGGGAGGAGGGGAGGTTTATGCGCGTTGTGGTTGGGCGGGTTTGAGCGTGTGAAGTGGGATAAACTCTGAGTTCGCAGATGCCGCGACCACAGTTCGACGCGCAGTTGGTTGATGAGCAGGCCGGTGGTCGCCCGGCGAGGGGGTTGGCGCCGTCGCCACCGGGCCAGAGGCACGGCCGGCGGCAGCCGGTCCGGTCCGTAGGCGCGGTGGGCGGCCAGGAGCAACAGGGTGTAGGCTGCGACCGCGCCGGCGGGCTGGCGGATCACCGTCTCGGGCGAGCGCACCTGCGCCTGGCTCACTCCGAGCAGGTTTTTTTCGTCCTTGAAGTTCACTTCGATGTCCCAGCGCCACAGGTATTGCTGGAGGATGTCCTGCACCGGCAGCCCCGCATCGGTGCAGAGCAGATAGGCCGGCTGGCGATACAGCAGCTTTCCGCCCTTGCGCAGTCGGTAGCCGAGCGGGGCGATCACCACTACGCGCACCGGCGTATGCACCCCGGTGATACGGGCCATGACCGGACCGAAGGCCTTGATCTTGAAGTCGTGTCGTTTTTCCGCCGCAAAGGCCGACACCCTCGTCCACGGCACGCCGTCGTCCAGGCGCAGTTGTTCCGGGGTCGGCAGAACCTGCCCGTAGCGGCGGGGCCGGCCGTTCCTGCCCGGTTGCGCCGCGCAGGGCGCGTAAAGCACGGTGTCTTTGCGCACCCGGCCGATCCAGCACGGTGTTCTCCGGCAGGCGCCGCAACAGCGTGCGGTTGGTGAAGCGTCCGTCGCTGACGAAGTGGATGCGCCGGCCGGTCGCCTCTCGCAGCCGTGCCATGCGTGCGGCCGCGACCAGGTTGAGGTTGGCCTGTTTACGGGCCTCCAGATAGGCGGCCTGCGTCTGCGGCCCTGCCTGGCGCGCGGGTTTTTCAGGCATGGGGGCCTCCTGCCAGTCCACCGGGACCAGCCGCGCCGAGCCGTCCCCGGCGGGAATCGCCGCAGAGAACTGGAGCACGCGCTGGCCCCAGACAAAGTTGACGTTGAAGGGCGGGCCGAGCGGGTCCTTGCGCCAGCCGCAACCCGGGATACACCGGCCGGTTTTACGCGTGATGGAATCGTCAACGGCGACCACCCAAGGCCGGGCCGCCTCGGTGGCCGCGAGGGCCTGGCGACGCACCTGCGCGAAGATCGGCTCGACGGGCAGGCGCTGCAACAAACGATAATCGGCCGACCAGTCCTGATGCTGGCGACCGGCCGTGCTGAGCGCACCGGTCACGGTGTGGCGGCCCAGATTGAGCAAACCGGCCAGCCACTGGCGGCGGGTGCGCACAAAGTCCTCCTCCCTGGCAAACGCCGGCCTGAGCCCGTCGAACAAGGCTTCGAGGTGATCGCTCAACGCCTCGTCTTTTTTACCGGGACCGGATCGGCGGGAACCTCCCGGCGCGAGACGATCAGATGGCCCTTGTCGTGAATGGTCCACTCGACCGTCTCGCCCTTGGCCAAGTCCATCGCCTGCGCGATGGGCGTGGGGAAGTTGATGTAGAACTGTGAGGTTTCCTTGCGCTGAATGCATTGAACTTTGGTTGGATAGCCCATGACCGAATCTAGTTACAAAACTAGATACATAGGCAAGCGTTTTCCTCCGTGTCCAACTAGTCAGCGCCAAACTTCAGCGGGCTTCGCAAGCGAAGCCCCTACAGCGGGCGAGACGCCCGCGCCACTTTATCCGGCGGCGGCTTCGGGGGCGGCGGCGGGGGCGAGGGCTTGCAGGAGGGCTTCCCGGAGGGCGTGCAGGCGGCCGGTGTTGGCAAGGGATTGGCTGCCGTCGTTGTCATCGGCGGTTGTGACGAGGGCGGGTTGCGCGTCCTCAATGTAAAAGGTGTCGATCGCTATGCCGCGCTCGGTGCCGATGCGGGCAAAGGTGATGTCAAAGCCTTGTTCGCTGATGAGGCGGGCGAGTTTGAAAAGGAGTCCGATTTCGTCGCGCGCCTGCACTTCAACAATGGTGCGGCGCATGGAGAGTTCGTTGTAAACTTCAACGGTGGTGGGGAAGGCGGCGTGGAGGGTGTCGCCCGCTGGATGGGCCGGGCGCAGGATGCTGGTGTGGCGGCGGGCCTGGGCAAGAATCTCCGGGTAAAGGTCTTTGTTGGAAACGAGGGCGGCTTCGACGGTGCGGGCAAAGGTTTCCTGCGCCTTGGGGCTTTGCACAACGCCGCGTCCGGGTTCGACAACATAAAAGGTGTCGATGGCGATGTGGTCGGTGCGCGAGATGACTTTGGCGGAGAGAATGGAGAGGCCGGCGACGCTGAAGGCTCCGGCGAGTTTGTAAAAGAGGCCGGCGCGGTCCCAGGTGACGATGTTGACGACAGTGAGGGAGCGGTTGAGGTCGTCGTGCCAGTCGATGACGGGGGTGAGGGCGGCGAGGGTGTCGGCTTGGGTGATGGTCTTGATGAGGCGGTTGACCATCTGGATATGCAGGGTGATTTCGTCGGCCTCGGTCTGCACAAAATAGCGTTCGGGGAGGAGGCCGAAGTGGGCGCTGATCTCGTCGGCACTGATGCCGGGAAGGTTTTTGGAGATGAGTTCCTGTTTGATCATTTGCAGGCGTTGTGAGTTGCGGGTGGCCTGGGTTTCGGCGGAGGTAAGTTGTACGAGCGTGGCGCGGAAGAGGGTGGTGTGGAGGGTGTCTTTGTAGCTGTTCCAGAGTCCGGCGGAGGTGCCGCGCGAGTCGCAAAAGGTGTGGACGTAGAGGTGGCGGAGGCGTTCGGCGTCGAGCGCGAGTTGGGCGAAGGCGATGGCGGAGTCGGGATCATCCACGTCCCGCTTCTGCCAAAATCGTGCCATGATGAGGTGGTTTTTGATAATAAATAGAACGAGTTCGCGGTCGGCTTCCTCCACGCCCATGCGTTCGAGGATGGGAGTGGCAATGGCGACGCCGGCCTCGGCGTGGCCTTTGATGCCGCGGGCTTTGCCGATGTCGTGCAGGAGGAGGGTGAGGTAGAGGAGGGTGGGGCGGGCGCTTTCGTGGAGGGCGAGGCGGTATTTGGCGGCGATGGGCTCGGCTTCGCTGAAGACGATGTCGAGCTGGCGAATGGCGTTGAGGGTGTGGATGTCGGCGGTGTAGCGGTGGTAAAATTCGTGTTGGACGAGGCAGGTGAGGCCGTCGAATTCGGGGATGAAGCGGCCGAGGACGCCGAGTTCGTGCATGAGGGCGAGGGTGGGGTAAACGGCGCCGGTTTGCTGGAGGATGGCGCGAAAGGCGGTGTTGGCGCCAGAGTCGTGGGTGACGTTGCGGCGGAGGAGGGGGAGGGATTCTCGGATGAGGGCTTGGAGGGCGAAGTCGGGTTGGGCGTCGAGGGTCTGGCAGTGGCGGAAGAGGCGGATGAGGCGCACGGGGTCGTCTTTGAAGACGGCGCGGGGGTTCTCGGCGGTGAGTTCGCTGCCGCGGAGGATGAAGCCGTCGATGCGTTTGACGCGCTGGACGCGGCGGGCACGCACGATGTCGAGCAGGGAACTGAAGCGCGAGGGGGGGGGGGCGGCGGCGGCGGTGGCGGGGAGGGGGAGGGAGGAGGTGGCGGCGGGGGAGATGTTGAGGGCGAGGCGGTTTTCGACGAGGCGGGAGACGCGAAACAGGGTCTGCGCGGAGCGGTAGTAGTCGCGCATGAATTGTTCGACGCGGGCGAGGGGGTCGGTGTGCATGTAGCCGAGGCCGTAGCCGACGCGGGGTTGGGCTTCGAGGTCGAGGAGGTCGGTGGGGCGTTTGCTTTGGAAGTGGAGTTCGTTGCGGGTGCGCAGGAGGAAGTCGTAGGCGCGTTTGGCGTCGCGGAGTTCGTTGCGCCGGAGGTATTTCAGGGGTTCGAGTTCGTCCACGTGGGTGATGTCGAGTTTCACGCGGGCCATCCATATCATGTTCTGGTAGTCGCGGAGGCCGCCGACGCCGTTTTTGATGTCGGGTTCCTGAACGAAGACGGTGTCGCTGTATTTGGAGCGGCGGTCGGCTTGGTCCTGAAGGCGGGCTGCGATGTAGGCGCGGGGGTTGTCGGTGGTGTAGTAGCTGCGGTAGGCGGCGGAGAAGCCGTCGTAGAGGACGGCGTTGCCGGCGACGAAGCGGGCTTCGAGGAGGGCGGTTTTTGTTTGGATGTCGCGTTTGGCTTCGGCGAAGACTTCGTCGATGGTGCGGGTGGAGTAGCCGACTTTGAGGCCGCTGTCCCAGAGGAGGTAGAGGACTTCGTCGATGAGGTGGTGCTGGAGGGGTTTTATGGTTTCGGCGGCGATTTTGGCCGGGAAGAGAAACATGATGTCGATGTCGCTCAGGGGGCTGAGTTCGGAGCGTCCGTAGCCGCCGAGGGCGAGGAGGGCGACGGGGGCGGGGAGGGCGCCGAAGCGGCGTTCGTAGGCGGCGAGGGCGTAGTCGAAGAGATGGGTGAGCATCACGTCGGCGAGGGCGGCGCGGGCGCGGGCGATGGCGAGGCCGGATTCGCGGGCGTCGTGCCTCATGCGGATCATGGCGCTTTCGAGGCGGAGGAAGCGTTTGCAGGCGGCGAGGCGTTTGGCGACGGGCGTGTCTTCGAGGAAGAGCAGGCGTTCGCGGGCGTGTTTGCGGATGCGGCCGTCGTTCATGTGGTGGGAATAGCTGAAAGCTAAAAGCTAAAAAGCTAAAAGCTAAAAAGCTGAGAGATGAAATGCAGGAGGGACGAGGGGGACGGGGGGGGGGATTTCGGGATTACTGAAATGGCCGCGAAGAGGCGCAAGAGGCGCAAAGGAGAAGAGGTTCACGCCACGGCGCGACGGACGCCACGCTGAGAGGCAAGAGCAGGCTGATGGCGTTGCGTTCGTCGCGCCGTGGCGTGAAATTTTGATCCCGGTTGCGCATTGTCGGTTCAATTTGTCGCAAGGTTTAAGAGATCACGCAGAGACGCAAAGGCGCAGAGAAAAACAGAAAGACTTCGCCTCTGGCGTTTGCTCTCTGAGTTCTGTTTTTCTCTGCGCCTCTGCGACTCTGCGTGAGACAAAATAAACCGAAAATGCTCTAAAAAACGGGGAACCACGAGAGGAACAGAAGACAGGGCATCCTTGATTTGCATTCCTATGCGACCCGGCCCTCCGTTGCCTCCGTGGTTAAGTGCCTATGGGGGGCGGGTCTCCCGACCTATACGCGCTAACATGTTTCGTTTTTTTCTTCATTTTTTGATTCAAACCAGCCTTTTAAATCTAAAAACCGCTGTTTTATGCTGAAATAATCTCAAGAAATGCGTGGCGATTGAAAAGATGTTAGCGCGTATAGGTCTCCCGACCCGCCGACGGTGCGAAGCACCGCCCTTCCGTTTTTTTTCGGATGGGCGCGGCTGCGCCGCGTCTGGCGGGGATTGGCGATTGGCAATAAAACCCGCCCTCCGTTACCAATCAGCGCCTCCGGCGCACGATCACATAGGCTAGGCACGCCAGCCCGGCGATAGCCGCATACGTGGACGGCTCGGGGACGGCGGACGCGCTCAGAATAAGGGCCGGATACAAAGCTGTCACCGCGGTAACAGGAGTGCCATTGCCATTGGTGGCGACAGTGCCGCCCACAGTGCCGTGCGACACACCGGCTGCCACCGCAGCGTTCCAGATTCCTTCAATGGCATTCAGACTGGTCGCGGAGATCAGATCGTAATCCGTCTGCGTATGCACTTGCCCGTCCGTGAAATACTGCCACACCCGGATCTCCGTATAGAGCAATCCGTTGTCCGGCGTATTGAAGAAAAGGTTCTCTTGTGTGCCCGGTATCGCTGAATTGTATTCGTAATATCCCGCATACTCGGGCATGTCATAATACAAGTCGACGAAAGTGTTCACACCCGCGCAGACCAAGCCTTTGACGGTATCCTCCACCCAGAAACTGACGAGGTAACCATCGGCGGATGTCGCCAAGTCCCCCGAACTCGTGAGCACAGGATCAATGTCGATATTGTCCCAATGGATGTTGTTGATACCGGCATGGCCGATGACACTGCCTGCCAGAAGACAGGCGGCTATTAGTGATTTTTTCATAATGATATATCGATTCTGTTATTGTACAATTTCCCCTCCCGTCTTGTCCGGAAGGGAAAGTTTTTGGTCCTGATTACCCGGTGGAGATTACCAGGTGATCTCCATGCTGTCGGTGCTCAGGGTGAGCATCTTGCTCCACGTCGCGGCGGCGGCGCGCCTGAACAGGAAACCTTCGCCGATGTTGACAACCGGAGTGCCGCCAGGGGCTCCCCACTGGCCATTCAGACCGACGGTGTAGGTCAGTGCCGAACCATCAGGCTGCAGGCGGGTGACCACATCGCCCCTTGTCCGGGTGATGCCGAAGTCCTCGGTGGAGGCCGACACCGGAAACGGGCTGGCCGTGTGAGTGTTGATCCCGGCAATGGAGGCGCTGGTGCGGGTGCCGGTTGCCACCACGCCGGAGAAGCTCAGGGTGACAGGTGTCACTGCATAGTTGCTGACCTCGACCGCTGTTCCCGTGTCCACAACCAGCGAACCGTTGGCTCCCCATGAGCCGTTAAACTGGCTTTTGGTAACGGTGGTTATGCCGCCGGTGGTGCCATTCTGGAGGCCTACGCTCGATCCGCGGGCCAGCGTGTCGAAGAGGGTCGCCACGGTGTTTACACTCTGCACCAACTGATTGGCGACATACGCCTTCCCCTTCGCGGCCACCGTCACGTCATAGACTCCGCCCACGTTGTGGGAAAACTTCGAGTCGGCGTTGATCGTCGCGCCGTCGAGCGGGCTTGCGCTGGTGACTACGCGGTAGAACTCGGCGGTGGCCGCGCTCTTGGTGAAAGTCAACGTTGCCAGTCCGCTATCGTCGAACTGACCGGTGGTGCCGGCAACAAAACCCCATGAGGCGGCATTGCCGAGGAGGTTTTGCGAGGCATACAGGGCATAATAGTTGCCCGGCGTGCCGAGCACATTGATCGTGATCGTGCTGCCGTTGATCACCGGTTCGTCCAGCGTCGCGGGCGCAGCTTCCGGCTCGGGCACTTGGGGGCCGAGCAACGAAACGCGAAAACCGCGGCCGTAGCCCTCGGTGGCGGGACCGGCGGAGAGGCGGGCCGAAGAGGCGAGGTAGACACCGTTGCTGTCGAACGCACCGCCACGCACCACACGGGAAGTTCCGTTTATAAACGTATCATTCCACTCATACACGTTACCCCCCTGCTGGAACGTACCATACGTCGAACCAGCTCCAAACACATCATCATAAAAATCCACATCCGCTATATACGCCCCCTCAGGCATCGCACTCCCACCGCTATAGTAATTCGCCGTGGTCTGGCTCAACGTGCCCGTCACAGGATACTCCCGATACGTCCCGTCTCCATTGTAATACGCGGCTTTATACCATTCGTCCTCGCTCGCGACTGCCCAGCCGCTGCTCGTCGCGTGGTCCGGATTGCTCGTGATCGTCGTCGCTCCGCTGAACACATACAGCCCGTTCTCCGTGTCCCCGGTCGTCAGCCAGTTCACGAACCGCGCCGCATCGTAAAACGTTACGTAATTCACAGGCTTGTTCTCCCATCCGGTCTTCGCCTCGTATTGGCTGCTGCCTGCGTTCCACGTAATGCCACCGTAGTTGACATTGCTGTCCATGTTGCTGTTGTAGAGCCCAAGTGTGTTGTTCGAGCTGGTCACGCCCACGGCATTCAAAAACGCCGCATATTGCCCGTTTGTCACCTGATACTTGCCGATCTGATACTCGTAGCTCACAGCGCCGTAGCCAGTCGAATCGGCGGCGTTGCCGATGTCGCCCACCGTCACGGTCGGGATGTTGATAGAAGAGGCGGCTTCGAGATGCGTTGAAAGGAGCGCGATGGCCGCTGTCGCCCCGAGTTTAAGAAAGACACGCGGAAGCGTGACTGTATCATTTTGCTTTTGGCTTTTCATAGGTGCGGGAAAAATGGATTGAGACTTTCAAATTCAGAATACGGAGCGGCGGCATTCTGCCGCCGGACTGGGGTTAAACAAAAGTGGCGCGGGCGTCCCGCCCGCATTCTGACGTAGCGCAGGCATCCTGCCTGCCATCTTGTCTATTGCGCGAAGCGCGGTGACTTTTATGGAGTGCGGCGCTTCGCGCAGCAGGCTGGATTGCAGGCGGGACGCCTGCGCTACATCGGATTGCGGGCGAGACGCCCGCGCCACTCGGAATATCATTTTGGTTTCTCATCGTGCGGGAGAATGGGAGAAATCAGCCGGTGCCTTCGGAGTGTTCGGCGAGGTAGGCTTTGGCGGCTACGTCTATAATGTCGCCGGGGATGCCCACGTGGTTGCCTTTGGCGTATCCAAACACCTGCACGCGCCACATCTGCGGTGTGTCGGTGGGGAGGGGGGTGGGGTCTTTGAAGGGGCTTTCGTGCACCACGTGCTCGGCGTCGAATTCGCCCGTGCCGTGGTCGATCTTCACCATAAAATATTGATAGCCGGCTTTGGTGAGTTTGATGGTGAGTTGGTTGTGGTCGATCAGGGCTTCGTATTGGGGTTTGGTTCCGGTGGCCGCTCCGGGGGGGTGTTTGGGCAGGGGGTTGAGGCGCAGGAGGTCTTTTATTGCCTGATCGAGTTTGCCGCTCCGGTTGGTGAGGATGTCGTCGCATAGGGCGATGGCCAGGGGGTAGGCTCCGGCTTCGGCGCTTTGGGTGGCTTGGGGGCCGGTGTCGGTGGTGGTGGGGCGCACGTAAACGTGTTGGCCGATGGGGTTCCAAGCGGCTTCGTTTTTGTTGGCGGTGCGTTCTTCAGCGAGGCTGCGGGTGGCTTGCTGGTAGCGGTGGGTGTCGGTGAGTAGTTGCGCGGCTTGCACCAGGGGGGTGGCTTTTTGCCCGATGCCGAGCAGGTTGGCTACGGAGGGCAGTTGTTGCGCAAGGTTGGTCAGCCATAGGTAGGCTTCCGTCTCGGTTACGGGCAGGTAGTTGCGGGCCATGTGGTTACTCATGAGTTTTCCTTGGATTGGGAGTTGTGGTTGCGGTCAAAAGAGGCAAAATGAGCCCTTCGGGACGTCGTTTCTGGCGAATGGGACGTCGCTTCCGAGTAATGGGACGTGACGTCCGAGTAATGGGAAGCCACGTCCGAGTGATGGGACGTGACATCCGAGCAATGGGAAGCCGCGTCCGAGTAATGGGACGTGACGTCCGAGTGATGGGAAGCCGCGTCCGAGTAATGGGACGTCGTCTCCCGATGATGGGAAATCGCGTCCCGTTCCGCCATCGTCCCGTCCGGGCATGGTACCCCCTTGTTTGGGTGTTCTATGCTGACACAGCTTAAGCTAAGCTTGGGAGCTTGGGAGCTTGGGAGCTTGGGAGCTTGGGAGCTTGGGAGCTTGGGAGCTTGGGAGCTTGGGAGCTTGGGAGCTTTGTGTAGTCCCGTATGTCGCGTTTAAGCTCATTTTCAAGCAGTTAGCGGGTTTGGCCCAAGTAGTTTCGGTTATTCGTTGATCCAGTGTGCGCGTCCCTGACGCAAATGTGTGGAGGAAAAAGACGGGCTCAGATCAGCGCGTCAAGTCGTTTTATCCTATATTCCACAGTTGATGGCCGCAAAAAGGCACAAAAGGCGCAAAAAAATACAGAGACGGAAATACTTGTGGGAACTTCTAAAAATTTCCAAGAACCGGACAAGAGCATGAATTCCATCTTCCATCTGGAAAGAAGAGTATCACGCCACGGCGCAACGGACGCCACGCTCAGAGGCAAGAGCAGGCTGATGGCGTTGCGTTCGTTGCGCCGTGGCGTGAAATTCCGATCTCTTCAATTTTTAGAAGTCCCCTTTGCTAAATGGCCGCAAAGAGGCGCAAAAAGGAGGCTGTTTTTTTGTGCCTTTTTGCGGCCATTCTCCTGTCGTTCCCAATCGTTTTTGTGGCGATTCTCCAAACTTAAGGGAGGTTCTGAAAATCAGAAATTACACAGAGATCACAGAGAAGGCACAGAGTTTAGGGAGGACAAAACGACTTTGCTCCTTTTTCCGTAAAAAACATTATTTTATTTATAATAAATGAATTACAGAGACATTCATTCACGAGGAAAATGTCCTTCCACCGGACAGGCCTCCCCAAACTCTGTGCCTCCTCTGTGTCCTCTGTGTAATTTTTAGAAGTTCCCTTAACAAAGTAGAACTAAGCGAGGAGGTTGCGGAGGTCGCCGAGGGTGAGGCGGGCGTTGAGGGCGTCGCTCGCCTCGAAGACGTTGGCGAGGAGGGCGCGTTTTTGCTCCTGTAGCTGGAGAACTTTTTCCTCAACGGTGCCGGTGCAGATGAGTTTGTAGCTGGTGACAACGCGGGTCTGGCCGATGCGGTGAGCGCGGTCGGTGGCCTGGGCTTCGGCGGCGGGGTTCCACCAGGGGTCGAAGTGGACAACGGTGTCGGCTCCGGTGAGGTTGAGGCCGGTGCCGCCGGCTTTGAGCGAGATGAGAAAGAGGGGGATATCGTCGTTGGTGTTGAAGCGGTCCACCTCGGCCTGGCGTTGGCGGGGGGTCATGGTGCCGTCGAGGTAACAGTAGGGGAGTTGTTGTTCGTCGAATTCGGCGCGGAGGAGGGCGAGGAGCGAGGTGAATTGGGAGAAAACGAGGAGGCGGTGGCCGTCGTCGATGGCTTCGGCCAAAAGTTCGCGGAAGGCTTCGAGTTTGGCGCTGTCGGCGGGGGCGGCGGAGTCGGGCGCGACGAGGCGGGGGTCGCAGCAGATTTGGCGGAGGCGGAGGAGTTGCGTGAGGGTGGCGAGGCGGAGGGCGGATTCGCTGGCGCCACCGGTTTCGAGGTCGAGGAGTTCGCGTTCGGAGCGTTCTTGCCAGTCGCGGTAGAGGCGGGCTTGCGCGGGGGTGGGTTCGCAGTAGAGGACTTGCTCGATTTTCGCGGGGAGTTCGGGGGCGACGGCTTGTTTGGTGCGGCGGAGTATGTAGGGGGCGGTCTGGCGGCGGAGGCGTTCGTCGATCCATTCGCGTTCGTCGGGGCGGAGTCCGGAGGCAGTGGCGGGCTTGGCGTCGAGGAAGCCAGGAAGGAGGATTTCGAAGAGGGAACGGAGGTCGTCGAGGGAGTTTTCGATGGGGGTGCCGGTGAGGAGGAAGCGGGAGCGGGCACTGAGGGTGCGGAGGGCGCGGGCGTTCTGGGTGCGGCGGTTTTTGACGTGCTGGGCTTCGTCGGCAATGAGGAGGGTGAGGGGGATGTCGGCAAAGAGGCCGGAGTCGCGGGCGAGGGTGCCGTAGGAGGTGATGATGAGGTCGATGCCGTCGGGGGAGGCGAGGCGTTGCGCGCCGTGGTGGACAAAGACGCGGAGGCGGGGGGCGAAGCGGGCGGTTTCGCGCCGCCAGTTTTCCACGAGGGAGGCGGGACAGACGACGAGGGAGGGGGCGGCGCGGGGCGCCGAACGTCGATTATCCAACGTCGGTGGGTCGTGAAGGGCGGCGAGGAGGGCGAGGGCCTGGGCGGTTTTGCCGAGGCCCATTTCGTCGGCGAGGATGCCGCCGAGTTGGTGGCGGTGGAGGTGCCAGAGCCAGGCGGCGCCGAGCGCCTGGTAGGGGCGGAGGGTGGCGGCAAACCAGGCGGGGATGGGTGCGGGGGGGAGGGTCGAGAGGTTGCGCAGGGCGTCGGCACGGCGTCGCCATGCGGCGGGGGGCTGGTAGTCGGGGGCGAATTCTTCGATGAGTTCCTGGATTTCGGCGGCGCGGGCGGGGGAGATGCGGTGGGTGTGGCGGGTGGCGGTGGGCGCGCCCATGCCTCCGCCACCGGTGGCGAGGATGCGGTGGGCGCGGGCGAGTTTTTCCACTTGGGCGGGGGGGAGGAGGTAGAGTTTGCCGTCGGTGGATTCGAGGTAGCCGCGGTTGGTGGCGGCGGCGTTGCGTAGTTGTTCGGCGGATACTCCGGGGGTGTCGAAGCCGAGGGTCACGGCGAAGTCGCGGCCGGTCTCGGTGATTTCGATGGCGATGCGGGCGTCGGCAAAGGCGGCGGTGTTTTTTTCAAAATTGGGGGTGAAGTCGGCGTAGTATTCGTGGCGGAGGGCGTCGCCGTGGCGGGCAAGGAAGTTGAGGACTTTGTGGCGGTCGCGCAGCCACCATTTGCGGTTGGAGGGTTCGAGGCGAAAGCCGTGGGTTTTGACGAGTTCGAGCGCGGCGGCGTAGGCGGTGTGCTCGCGCGAGGGGAGGGCGATGGCGAGGTAGTGTTCGCTGCCGTCCACGAGCATGGGGTGGGAGTAGTGAGTAGTAGCGGGTGGCGAGTAGCGGGTAGTCGGAGCGGGGGGGGGACCCACGGGGGGGGGGGGGGGGGGGGAGGGAGGAGACGTGAGGTGTTCGCTGACGCCGCGGAGGTGGGGGCCGATCCAGAGGAGGGGTTTGTCGGAGGTTTTGCCGTTGAACCAGGCAAAGACGGGCTGGCCGGTGAGCGCGGTGGTGAGTTGGGCGAGTTGGGCGCGGGTGAGTTGCAGGAAGGGGGGGAGGACGGTGGCTCCGCCGCACCAGCGTTGCAGGAGGGCGAGCGCGGGGAGGATTTCGGGGGGGGGGGGGTGGGTGGTGTCGAGCGTGACCTTCACGGCAATGGCGTCGCGGGTGGCGGCGTCGGGCAGGTTGGGTGGAAGGTGGATGCGTAGCATGGAAATCGTCCAAAAGGCGGGTGTCACGGTGGAAGAGGCGAGTCGAAAGTTCGGGGGAGCGTCAGGTTTTTTCCCTCCCCCGATTTCTTGCAATCATTGGCTGGCAATTGTCTGGGAGATGGACTGATGCTTCGCGCATGACGGTTCGACTCGGGTGTAATCCTACCATGCCTGCCACATTGTCCGTGATGCTTCTTTTGTGTTGGAGTATGTTTGCGCCGCACGCGGGGGCGGGGGAGTCGGTGCGGATGTGCCGGGTCGTGGCGGTTTCCGGCGCGGCGATGTACAAGGCGGCGGATGGACTGGCGGGCGAGGCTGCCGTGGTGGTGGTCAGGGATGCGGAGATTCCTCTCGGAGCGGTGCTGGTGACGGGGCCGGAGTCGAGCGTGGTGCTTTTGTTTGCCAATGGTTCGGTGGCCACGTTGGGGTCGGATTCGGAATTGGTGCTGACGGGGTTGGTCCGTGACGAGGCGGTTTTGCCGTCGGACGTGGGCGAAAAATTGCAACCGGGATCGGTGGAGCCGGCAGTGTCCGTGCGGATGGAACTGCGCCGGGGCGAGTTGACGAATCGGGTGCGCAAGTTGCGCACGGGCTCAACCTACGAGGTGCGCACGCCGTTGGGCGTGGCGGGGGTGCGGGGCACGGCGTTTTGGCTGAGATTCGATGCGGAGACAGGCCAGTTGGTGATTCGGGTGACGGAGGGTGTGGTTGGTTTTATTCCGGTGGGTGGGCAGGAGGAGACTTCGTTGCCTGCCGGGACGCAGTTGGAGGCGTCGTCGTCCGGGCAGGGGGGCGTGCAGGTGGAGGTTGGCGGGCTGTCGGCGGGCGACGCGGCGGCGATCAACCAGATTGTCAACGATGCGGGCGATGCGGTGGAGAGGGCACTTGAGGAAACGGAGTCGGCCAGGGCGGCGGCGGAGCGGGGACAGGAGTGGACTCCAGTGATTCCCACTCCGGACACCGGGTTGAATGTGGTGAGTCCGTCTTCGTGAGGAGCGCAGGCAGGCGCGGGGGGGGGGAGGGGGGGAGGGGGCGGATAATTGACCGGTCGGTTTGCGTCGGCGGGGTGTATGGCTACCCCTGTTTTTTTTTCTGTCACATCCATGAACACCCGTATGACCACCTGCAATGTTGCCAACGTCTTCCGCACTCCCGCTGTCCGTGTTACTTGCGTCTCGCGTGTTGTTGTCCTGCCGCTGCTGGCATTCGTTGTCGTTGCCGCATTGACGACGTCGCCCGCGGCTTGGGCGGCTGCGGGGTGCCCATCCTGCGCAGCGTCTGTGGCGGCGACCCAAGGGACGAATGACAAGGGCAGTCAGGACGGACAGGGCCAGCCTGAGGCCAAGGTGTCCGGACTGAGCGAGAAAGCGGCTCCGATGCTTTGGGGAGTGGTCGTCTCCGTGCTGCCGGAAAAGGGCGGTCTGCTTATCAAACACGAGGAGGTGCCCGGCGTGATGAAGGCCATGACGATGTTGCTCAGGGTTGATGAGGCCACGCTCAAGGTTGCGAAGAAAAATCAGGTGGTGAAGGGCCGTCTGGTCCGCAAGGACGGCGTGTGGTGGCTCGAAGAGGCGAAGCTGGCGGATTGAGCGCGCCGTGCCGCCCGCCGTGTTTAGCGGGCGGGGGCGAGTCCTTCGGCGGACATTTCGTGGAGGACGGTGGTGAGGTAGGGGATGAGTTGCTTTTTGCGACTCACGATGCCGGGCATGTCGAATATCTCGTCGTGCTCGACCGCCGGATACGTGATGCGGCGAATGAAGTTCTCGCTGCCTTTCACGACGAGAAGGGAGTTTTGCGTGTTGATGTCGGTGACGAGCAGGCAGGCAAAGGCGAGGGCTTCGCCAACGCAAAGTCGTTCGAGCGCGGAGGCGAGTTGCTTGGAGTGTTTCCAGAAGTTGCCAAACCCGAGTTCCTCCACCTGCGAGACGGAGAAACGGATGTTGTCCTCGTCGTAGATTTTGAAGTCGGAGCGGATGACTGTGTCGGGGGCGCTGCTGAGAATGATGGAACCGGAACTGAAAATCTCGTCGGCGAGTTGGCGCGAATCGACGTCGGCGATCTGCGAGAGCCAGTTGAGCAGGAGCGAATCCTTTTCGGTGGAGGTGGGGCTGTTGAGGTGGAGCGTGTCGGCGATGATGCCGCTCATGAGGATGCCGGCAATCTGCGGGGTGGGACGCAGGTTGTCGCGTCGGAAGAGGTCGGCCACGATGGTGCAGGTGGAGCCGACGGGTTCGTTGATGAAGAGGATGGGCTGCTGGGTGGCCATTGCGCCGAGGCGGTGGTGGTCGATGACCTCGGTGATGGTGACGTGATCGGCGCCCGTGACGGCTTGCGTCATCTCGTTGTGGTCAACGAGCACGAGTTGGGTGCGCACGGGCTTGAGCATGTCGGTCTTGGTGAGGATGCCCTGAAGGTGGCCTTCATCGTCGAGAACGACGTGGGCGGCGGCGGAGGAACTGGCGAGTTTCCTGCGCACGTCGCTGAGCCGGAGTTCGGCGCTGATCGAGGAAAACTGGCGGTCGATGAGGTTGTGGATGCGCGTGGCGGTGCGGATGATCCAGGCGGTGGTGGCGGAGTCGTAGGCGCTGACGATGAGCGACACGCCTTTTTGTTGCGCGGCGTGGATGATCTCCTCCTCCACGGGCAGGTCGCCGGTAAGCACGAGGAGGCGCACGCCGACCTGAATGGAGCGTTGCTGGATGTCCCAGCGGTCGCCGACGATGATGACGGCCTGCCCGGCGGGGATGCCGTCGTCCTGGGCGATTTTCCAGAAGGAGCGCACATCCATGGCTCCGATGCGCACGAAGAGTTCCTCAAGGCGGTCGGAGTCGGTGGCGTGGAGGACGCGGGCCTTGAGGGCGCGGACGATGCAGTCGATGTTGGTGTGGACTTTGCGCAGTTCGCGCACGGCGCGGATGCGTGGGACGAAGAAGCCGCCGAGTTGGAAAATGGAGAGGGTGCCGAGGACACGCCGGTCTTCAGTGACGACGGGGAGGACGCGCACGTCGTGTTCGTCAATGAGTTCCAAGGCTTCGGCGCAGGTGGCCTCCTCGCCGATGGAGACAACGTCGGAGGCGGGCACCATGATGTCGCGCACGCGCGGGGTGACGTCGCTGAGCAGGAGGGGGAGGGGGTGCTGGAAGCGATGGAGAATGGTGTCAATGCGGGCGTTGGAGTTGCCGGCGCGCGCGGCGATGTAGCCAGTGTGGCCGCGGGCTTCCTTGTAGGCGGCGTAGCCGATGGCGGAGCACACGGAGTCGGCATCGGGGTTTTTGTGGCCGATGACGTAAGTGGTGATGGTTGGCAGGGGACAGAAGGGCGCGGATGACATGCTGGCGGCTGATGCGTGGACGGCGGAATGTGACCAGGTTGGAGGCGGGGGCAAGCCGCTGGAAAAGTTGAATGCTAAAAAGACATGAAATGAACTGCGGAGGCGAAAAAAAAGACCGCGAGGTGAGTCGCGGTCTTTTGTTTGCCGGAGCCGGATGTTGTGTGCGAAGGGCTGGTTTGGCCGGGTCGGGCCGGATTCAGGTCGGATTGATGGTTTTTTCGAGAGTGCGACGCCGTTTTCCCCAAGTGGGGAAGATCGGAGTCTTCTTTAGTTCGATCATCATCAACGCACCCGATCCCAGCCAGAGTAGCGTGAGTATTCCCAGAGTCGTTAGCATAACCTCAGTGTTAGTTGTTTGTGGTAGAGGCCCGGTGAGGCAGGCGGGCAATGAGCTGGACGTTTTTGGGGGATACTTGGATGCGGTGAATTAACAGCGTTCCTTCATGCGATGGTTTTCAATAAAGACGTTGTGGTTAGTTGGTGAGTGCTTGGACAGAGCCAATTGCGTGCCGGGATTCCTTAGTGTCCATAATAATTTATGGAACATATCAGATTTCGTTTAATAAAAAGGCAAAGAGAGGGTTGGGGATGCTGAGTAGCAAATTCTCTGATTGCCCCGGCAGGCGGGGCGCGGTGGATGTGCGCCTTATTTGCGCTTGGGCCGGGCCTTCCGTCAGGCGGCGAGGCCGGCGGCGAGGGCGAGGGCGCTTTTGGCCCGGTTGAGGATGTAGAGGTGGTAACCGGGTGCGCCTTGCGCGAGGAGGCCGCGTATCTGGTCGAGTGCCCAGTCAATGCCGATGATTTCAACCACGTCGGGGTCTTCCGCGGCGACTTCGAGGCGGCGTGCAAGGGGGGGGGGGAGTTGCGTGCCGGAGAGGGTTGCAATGCGCTTGATCTGCCCGATGGAGAGGACGGGCATGATGCCGGGGATGATGGGGACGTGGATGCCGCGAGCGTGGCATTTTTCGACGAATTTTTGGTAGATGGCGTTGTCGAAAAAGAGCTGGGTGGTGACGAACGAAGCGCCGTCGTCGATCTTGCGCTTGAGGGCGTCGAGGTCGGCTTCGAGGGTGACGGCTTCGGGGTGTTTTTCGGGATAGCCGGCGACGCCGAGGCAGAAGTCGGGGTGGCGCTGCTTGAGGAGGGCAACGAGTTCGTTGGCGTGGCGGAGTCCGTCGGCGGCAGGGGTGAACGTGGCGGAGCCTTTGGGGGGGTCGCCGCGCAGGGCCATGATGTTGCGGAAGCCGTCGGCGTGAATCTGGTCGGCAAGGGCGGTCAGCTCGGCGCGGCTGTGGCCGACGCAGGTGAGGTGAGGCATGACGGTGAAGCCGAGTTCGTCTTTGAGAATGCGGCTGACTTGCGTGGTGCGCTGGCGGGTGGAGCCGCCTGCTCCGTAGGTGACGGAAACAAAGTCCCAGGGAGCTTTGCGCAGGGCGGTGGCGGCGGCGCGCAGGGACTCGACTCCGGCGTCGTCCTTGGGCGGGAAAAATTCTAGCGAGCGCAACGGGCGGTGCTCAGGGAAGAGGGCGGAAATTGGCGGGTTGGAGGCGGACATGCGCGGAAAAGCTGAAATGTTATATCCTACTTGGTAGGGAGGCCTTTGTGCCCTCTGCCGAGGGCAGCCCTTCGGGCCATCGCCTTCGGCGATGCCATCTGCGCGCTGCTGCGCTCCGTCCGAGGCCTCCGCCGTGCGTGGTAAGAGAATGCGAAATTCATAGGTGGATGGAGCATGGTTTCGGAGGCCTCGGAGAGGCCTCCCTACCGTTAAGACGACGGCTACCTCTCAACTGCAAATGCTCTAGTGGTTCAAAATTCGTTTTTTAGAAGTTCCCTGAAATAGTTACCGGGACAGGTGGAGATGCGCGGTGGCGGTTTTTAGAAAAAACATGACCCGGCTGGTGGGCCGGGTCATGGTGCTTTGGGATTTCCCCGGCTGTCAGGCCTGAGCCTGGATTTTTTGTTTGATCACGTCTTTCTGCATCATGCCCACAAGGGTGTCGGCAAGCTGGCCGTCCTTGAAAAGGAGCATGGTGGGTATGGCGCGGACTCCGTACTGCGCGGCAAGCTCGCCATTGTCGTCAACGTTGACTTTGGCGATGGTGACCTGGCCGGCGAGTTCGGTGGCGATCTGGTCAAGGATGGGGGCGATGGCCTTGCAGGGGCCGCACCAAGGAGCCCAGAAATCCACGAGGAGGAGCTTGGTGCTGGTGAGAGCGGTCTTGAAGGTGTCGGTGGTCAGTTGAGCGATGGCTGCGGACATGTGTTTTAATGCGGAAACGAAATTTTAATGACGATCTGACGATCTGCCGATCAGTCGATCAGATGGGTTGCTTGTAGATCAGATAGAGGAGGACGGCGCAGGTGATGGCACCGGCGGCTCCGACAAAGGCGAGGATGGCCTGCCAGATGGGCGTGGGTTTGTTCTCTTCGGCTTCGAGTTCCGGCATGGGCGAGGCGAAGGAGGCCGAGCCGGAGGGGAGTTTGGCAGCCTGACTGATTTGCCCCGGCGTGAGGGGGAGGCTGGCGGTGGGGGGGGG
>NZ_ABEA03000173.1 GCF_000171235.2 Geminisphaera colitermitum TAV2
GGGGATGTCGGTGGCGTTTTCGAGTTGGATGGCGAGTTGGGCGCGTTGGTAGGCTATGAGGCGGCGGAGGGTGTCGGGGGTGGTCGTGGTTTGGATTTCGCGGGCGGTGGTTGCGAGGTGGGTGATGGTGGCGCCGAGGGCGGGGGCGAGGGGGAGGTTGATGATGTGGGCAGCAAGGACGAGGGGGTAGCGGGTGCGGCCTTTGCCGTCACTGGTGGGGAGGAGGCGTCCGATGAGGGTTTCGCCGGGAAGGCGAGCATTAAACGGTTACTTATATTTGATTACGCTATTTTTCCCAGGTAAAATCGTATGTTTCGAATCAAGTATTTAAAATAGTTTTTCTCCATGTCCGTTTCCAACGAGGAAGAGGTGGCCGGGTTGGCTTCACTTCAATCAGTTTTGTGAGCGGGTTATTGGAATTTTGGATACCGATTCCCTCTGCTATGCGGAGAAGGCTCAGGCTGCCTTAAGCATGGAGACTTGCTGCACAGTCTCAGGTGGCGCCAGTTGATAGCGCACCGCGTTTGTTTTGCCCGATACTGTTACAAGATTGCTGGCGCGGAGACGAACCAGTTTGCGAGTAACTGTCGCGGAGGACATTTCCAGCGCCACCTGAAAATCCTTGGGGGATGCCGTGCCAACCACCGAAAGGTAGCGCAGTATCCGTTTCTCTGACTCGTCGGAAACGAAGTCGGCGGGATCGAATCCACCTGCTACCTTCTGGCCCGGATTACGTGGAAACCGGGCAGGTTTTTCAAACTCCTCCGGGTGGAGGTGGCGGTAGCGGATGACAGCGGTGACGAGCAGTTCGCCGATCCGGCGGATGCGCTCGGCTTCGGTGAGGTTTCGGTTTCGTTCAAAGGGACGCATGGGATTGGAATTTTGTTGGGTGGTGATGAGGTTTAGACAGCCATCCGCATGGTCGGCATGGCTTGAATCACTTCCGAGGCGTCCATGCGCACAGTCACGAGTATGTGAGAGCACCGCTGATGCTGATACAGGATTTGGCGAATTGAATTCGACAAAAATCATCAGTGATGACTTAACTACGAAAAGTCAAGATCAAATGAATCACCACTTTACAGCCCCCCCCCCCCTGCGGGGATGGCTCTACGCTGGGAAATTCGAGCCTCAGCGAGGCATCGCCGACGAAGCTGGCTCTTCGTTTGGGCCAGCCCCAAGATGATCGAGTAGCTGACGGAAGCGATCGCAATGAGCCATGAGGGCCTCGTCGCCACGAGCATTGATGGGCAGGGAAAAAAGCACCGGTAGCGTGGAGTGGCCAAGCGACGTATAGTCGAGGCGGCGACGCCACTCGATGGCCTGCAACTCGGGTGATGAAGCGGATAGATGCACGTCGTTGAGCAAGGCGTTCAATTGCTCCAGCAATCTAAAGATTTCGGACCAAGGCACCCAAGCGGGAAAGGTCGGTCCTTGCGACATCGGCCAAGTGGCAAGGAAGCGCCATTCATCAGCGAGGAGTGAAAAATGCTTTTCCCTGCCCTTGCGCAGGGACCGGACATGGCCGGAGCGTTCCAGTTCGTTGAGGGTGATCTGAACGGACCGGCGGAAGTAACCGATCTGACGCGCGATTTCGGCGGGGTGGCCGGCCTCGTGCGCCAGCAACCATGCCATGACCTCGGCGCGCGATTGCCGGCCAAACAAAGCGCGAAGCTTGAGCAGTAAGTTGCCGGGGTGATCCATGCGTGGCGCGACGGACAGGCCGCGATAGCGCACCGGACCGCGCAGCCAGCCTCCCGCAAGAAAGTCCTGATCCGCGGTTCCGAAGTGTCCATCCTCGGGAAAGAGCGGCGCAGGGGAGCCAGAAACCTCGACGGACGATTTTTCCATGGCCTTCCATTTTTTGTGCGCGGGCAAGCGGGCCAAACGTGTCGCGATTACGGACAGGATTGAGGCGTCACCGAGCACGTGGTCTTTGTGCAGGCGGGCGAGGCGCTGAAGATTGATCCAATCGGCCTGGTCCTGAAGCCAGTCGAGCATCTCGTCGAAAAGACGGGCATCCATCCGGCCGAGCGTCGTTGACGCGAGGAGCAACGCCTCGGGATCCAAGATGGCTTTGCCGGATGCCTGGGCGGCATGGCCGGAAACGCCCAGCGTGATCCACTGACGCCAGAGAAGGTCGAGGATGGCAGAGCGAGCCTCGTTTTTAAAGTTGAGCAGCAAGGTCGGCATGGCCCAAGTGGCGGAGGAGATCGGAAAGCACGAAGAGAAAACCCTCCGACGGATCCTGCAGGCAGGTCCAACGAGCGGCGGCAAGCAATTCGTCAGCGGTTGGATTCAGGTCGCGCAAGTCCGCGACATGGCGTCCTGGTCCTTGATCGGCAGCGGCATAGAGTTTGAAATGAATCTGGTCGTAGCGGCCGACAAACCCGATGGTGAGAACCGGACCATAGGAGCGGTTTGTAAGGCGATCCTCGATTCCGGTTGGGAAACCTAACAGGAAGAAAGAATCGTCGGCGGGTCCGGTGTTAAACCAATCGGCAGGCAGATTGAGTTCGGAACGGACAGCGTCAGCCGCCGTGATTATTTCCGGTGGCAAGGGCTTTGCTTGCACTAGACGCCGTGCTTCGAGCCTGGCAAGCACGTCCACGTCTCGTGTCGCCGTGCGACTGATCAATCCAAGCGCGAGAAGGGACGAGCCGCTACAAACCACAAAGTGGCAAGACGGATGGCCACGACTGGCCAAAACCTCGCCAAGAAGGCTCAGCGCCCGTTCCAAAGTATCTTTGCCAAAACGATTCATTTATGACACTTGAACTACTCGATATGGGTAGTTCAAGTAGTATTTCATGCCGCAGATCTATTCGTTTTCCACATGTCTTGGTGCGATTTGGTAGTTATCTAGTGCCACCGCGGAAGCGCAGTTCCTTTTGGAGAAAATCAGAATCTTGCGTTGGATTCCCCATGGCACCACCTGCCCCCACGCGATAATATTCAGGTATGGAATCATTGTTGATCAGCTTTCGGTGTATAACGGACGACAAGCCGCCAACGGGAATCTCGCTTCACTAGTTCAATGGAAAGGTCCGGATCGGCCAACGCTTTTCTTGGGGGAGCAAGTTTGCTCCAGCGGGACGTGGGATCGTTGGACAGACTCGCTTGGTGACGAAGCTCGAAAGAAGCTAAACGATCTATTGGCGCGGGTCGGCTGAAACCCGCAGCTTGCTTTGATCCGTCCTTGATGAAAATATGAGTTCACAATGGGATTTTTTCACTCCGGGATGAATTATTGGCAGCGGCAGGCGCTCAGTGATCGCATCCACAAGCGAGGACGATACGCACCGGCACCGGGTCCAGCATTGTCGATATCGCCTCCTTTGTCTGTGCCGTTACCTCCAGAACAACGGGTTTTCCCCAGCCAAAGGATACCATCGACTGTGTTGCCAGTCGCAACACCCGCCAAAAGCGTGCCCGTATCACGCATTCAGCGGCCGATAAAAATTGCGTGGCCGGATAAGGAACGTCTAGCCAAACTCCTTTGGGAGAAACCTACCATGCAGATCGCGGCTGAACTGGGCGTCTCTGATACGGCGGTCAAGAAACATTGCCGTCTTCTCGGCATCGAAAAACCGCCGCGCGGCTACTGGGCCAAGCAGGCGAAGAAGAAGTAATGCCCGTAACCGGTTGCTGACTCGTCTCCCCAATCCAAATCCGACTCATCACACAAAATTATTCGCGCCATGATTCTCATGGCTTGCAGCGCATGCGCCTTGCGCTTGATGCTATGCAGCTAAGCGCATGGAATACTTCATCTACTGTAAGAGGAGTATCCTCTGCACTCAACATGTCCATCCCCTGTCAGCATATCTCATCAGGCATTCGTGATAATCACCGTCGTGGCTCGGTCGGTGATTTTCTCCGTGCTGAGCTTCGCGCCGGAGCCGACCTCGACATCGTCACCGCCTACTTCACCGTTTTCGCCTACGACAAGCTGCAGCCCCAACTCGATAACCTCGGACGCATCCGCCTCCTCTTCGGTGAGGCCGCTTTTATCCACAATCTCGACCCCGAGCACAAAGACGGCGCGGCCTACGTCCTTCGCGACGACGGGCTCGCCCTCGCTTCCGGCCTCAACCAGCGCCACATCGCCCAGGCTTGCGCCGCCTGGATTCGCGACAAGGTCGAGGTCCGCTCCGTCACCCGCACCGGCTTTCTCCACGGCAAGATGTCGCATATCCGCCGAGGCGAGGTCTCCGCCGCCATCATCGGCAGCTCCAACTTCACCACGCGCGGCCTTGGTCTCGGCACGACCAACAACAACGTCGAGCTCAACCTCGTCGTGGATGGCAACCGCGACCGCGCCGACCTCCAGCAGTGGTTCGAGGAACTCTGGAACGACACCTCCCGCGTCGAAGACGTGAAACAGGCTGTCCTCGACTACCTGCTCCAGGTTTACCGTGATCAATCGCCCGAGTTCATTTACTTCAAGACCCTCTTCGAACTGTTCCGCCGCTTCATCGACGAAGGCCGCGATATTGAGGACAACCTGAAGCGCATCCGACTCCCGGAGACCGGAATCTGGAACTCCCTCTTCGCCTTCCAAAAAGACGGGGCCAAATCCGCTATCAATAAGCTCAAGACCTACGGCGGCTGCATCCTCGCCGACAGCGTCGGTCTCGGCAAAACCTACGAGGCGCTCGCCGTCATCAAATACTTCGAGTTGCGCAACGAGAAGGTCCTCGTCCTCTGCCCCAACAAACTCCGCAGTAACTGGGACCTCTATCCGGCCTACGTCGCCAACAAGCACAATCCCTTCGCAGCCGACCGATTCGGCTACACCGTCCTCGCCCACACCGATCTTTCGCGTGAAGGCGGCGCATCCGGCGCGGTCCAGGAGCTTCGCGACTTCCATTGGGGGGCCTTCGATCTCGTCGTCATCGACGAGTCGCACAACTTCCGAAACAACGCCCTCGGCAAGCCCCGCGAAGACGGTGCCGAGCGCCGCAGCCGCTACCAGCGCCTCATGCAGGACATCATCCAGTCCGGCGTGCGCACCAAAGTCCTCCTCCTCTCCGCCACTCCGGTGAACAACACGCTCGCCGACCTGCGCAATCAGCTCTCGTTCATCGCGGGCGGCGATGTCGCGCGCGACACCCCGGAGGGCCTCGCCGCTGACACGTTTTTCTCCGGCAACCTCGAAATCCCCTCGCTCAAGGCGACCACCCGCGAAGCCCAGAAACGCTTCACCGAGTGGTCCAAAAAACCTCCCGAGCAGCGCCAGAAAAAAGACCTCATCCACGTCCTCGGCGGCGACTTCTTGAAACTGCTCGACGCCATCACCATTGCCCGGTCCCGGCGGCACATTTCCCGGCACTACCAGTCCGAAATGGTCCGGCTCGGTGGGTTTCCTGTCCGCACGCCGCCACTCTCCGTTTACCCCGAGATCGACACTGCGGGCAAGTTTCCCACCTACGACGTGATCGCCGACCGGCTCGCGGAGTATAAACTCTGGATCTTCCGACCGGCCGAACATCTCCGCGCCGACCTCCCTCCGGCGACCGTCGAGCACTACACCCGGCGCATCGGCGGGTTCACGCAACAAGGCCGCGAGCGCATCCTCACCCACATGATGCGCATCACGCTGCTGAAGCGCCTCGAAAGCTCCATCGACTCCTTCCGCCGCTCGCTCGCCGCCACCCTCGAAAAAATCGATCGCCTCGAACAGCGCATGGCCGTGTTCGAGACCCATCGCGACGCCAATCCCGATCTCGATTTCGAGGTGCTCGCCCCCGAGGACGTCGAGGACGACGATCCCGAACTCGCCGCAGCGCTCGAAATCGGTCGCCGCGTCACCTTCAAGATGGCACATCTGGACCTCGACGCCTGGCGTGCCCACCTCGCTGAGGACCGTCGTCAGCTGAACGGCCTGCTCGGCCTCGCCCGTCCGGTTACACCCGAGCGCGACGCCAAACTGGCCGAACTGCGCTCCCGCCTCGCCGCCAAGATCCAAAACCCGCCGCTCGACAAGGACGGTCATCTCAACCGCAAGGTGCTCGTCTTCACCGCCTACGCCGACACCGCCCGTTACCTTTACGACAACCTGCACCGTTGGCTGCGCAAGGACCTTGGCGTCCACGCCTCCCTTGTCGTCGGCAGTGGCCAGAATGCGTCCACGCTCACGCCCGGCTCCGACTACACCGCGATTTTGACCGACTTTGCCCCGCGCGCCAAACGCCGCTCCGGCGACCTCGCCGCGCCGCAGGTGGACGTGCTCATCGCCTCGGACTGCATCTCCGAAGGCCAAAACCTCCAGGACTGCGACACCGTCATCAACTACGACATCCACTGGAACCCCGTCCGCATCATCCAGCGCTTCGGCCGCGTGGACCGCATCGGCTCCCGCGCCACCGCTGTCCATCTGATCAACTTCTGGCCCACCGCCCATCTCGACCGCTACATCAACCTCAAGCAGCGCGTCGAAGCCCGCATGGCCCTCGTCGATCTCACCGCCACCCAGACCGACAACCCTCTCGACGAAAAACAGCTCGAAGACCTCGTTACCACCGACCTCCGCCTGCGCGACCGCCAGCTCGAACGCATGCGCAAGGAGATTCTAGACCTCGAAGACCTTGAGGACTCGGTGACGCTCGCCGATTTCTCCCTCGACGACTTCCGTGCCGACCTCCTCCGCTTCCTGGAGCGCAACCGCGAGCAACTCGAAAAGGCGCCCCTCGGCCTCTACGCCGTCGTCCCCGCCCTCGCCGACATCCCGCTCACCGCCGGTGGCGGCGTCATCTTCTGCCTTCGCCAGAAAGGCAACCCCACCGCGCGTCCCGCCACCGAGACGGAAAAGATCAATCCTCTCGCGCCCCACTACCTCGTTTACGTGCGCGCCGACGGCGAGGTGCGCCTCGCTTACACTCAGGTTAAAACCATTCTCAACCTCTTCCGTGAACTCGCCCTCGGCAAAACCGAGCCTTACGCCGAGCTTTGCCGCCTCTTCGACCGCGCCACCGCCAACGGCTCCGACATGGGCCACCAGTCGCGCCTCATCCGCTCCGCCGTCGAGTCCATCACCGCGACCTTCCAACAAAAACTCGCCGCCGGCCTGCAACACAGCCGCCAGTTCATCCTGCCCGTCGCCGAAGCCCAGCCCCACGACGACGAAGCCGGCTTCGAACTCGTCACCTGGCTGGTGCTGCACCCGTCCGCAGGCCAAGCTTCCACCACGTAAACACCGCACGCTTGTTTCATCCTCCATGCCCGCCGCCGCTCCACACTCCTCCATCTTTGTGAGTTCCGTCCAGAAGGAACTCCAGGCGGAGCGTCGCGCGCTCAAGGACTACGTGCACGGCGATCCGCTCTTGTCGCAGTTTTTCGAGGTTTTCCTTTTCGAAGACATCCCGGCATCCGGCCAGCGTGCCGACCAAGTTTATCTCGCCGAGGTGGATCGTTGCGATCTCTACCTCGGGCTTTTCGGACAGGAATACGGTTATGAGGACGCCGAGGGCATCTCACCTACCGAGCGTGAATTCGACCGCGCCACCACAGCCGGAAAAGACCGCCGCGTCTTTCTGCTCGGTGCCGATGCCACCCGCCACCCGAAGATGCAGGCCCTCGTTCGCAAGGCAAGCGACCAGGTCGTTCGCCGACGGGTCGCCTCGGCCACGGAGTTGACCGCCGGCCTCTACGCATGTCTGATCGAGCTGCTTGCCAGACGGGGCGACATCCGTTTCCGCCCCTTCGACGCCTCCGCCTGCCCTCGCGCCACCTTGGCCGACCTTGTGCAGGAAAAGATGGATACCTTTCTTTCCATCGCCCGCCACAAACGCGGCTACGCCATCCCTCCCGGCACTCCATTGCCCGATGCACTAACCCATTTGAATCTCCTCGACGGAGACGCGCCCACCCATGCCGCCGTGCTCCTGTTCGCCCGCGAACCGCAGCGCTTCCTGCTCACCTCCGAGGTCAAGTGTCTGCACTTCCACGGCATCGAGGTCCGCAAGCCCATCCCCTCCTATCAGGTCTTTAAGGGCACCGCGTTCGAACTGGTCGATCAGGCGGTGGATTTTGTGCTGGGAAAGCTCGACCGCACCGTCGGCACCCGCGCCGCCAGCAACGACGCGCCGGTGGATTACGAAATCCCCCGTGAGGCCATCGCCGAGGCCATCGTCAACGCCGTTGCCCATCGCGACTACACCTCCCAAGCCTCCGTCCAGATCATGCTCTTCTCCGACCGCTTGGAGATTTGGAATCCCGGCCGGCTCCCGCCGTCCCTGAGCTTTGCCTCGCTTCGTCGCGCCCACGCCTCCGTTCCGCATAACCCCCTCTTGGCTGAGCCCCTGTTTCTTGCCGGCTACATCGAACGCGCCGGCACTGGCACCGTGGACATCATCGACCGCTGCACCGCCGCCGGTCTGCGTGCTCCCGAATTCCGTCAGGACGAAGGCCACTTCGTGCAAACCCTCTGGCGACCGGTGCCGACGCTTACCTCGCCCCCGACCGGACAGGTCGCCGGACATGATGCCGGACAAGTCGCCCAAGACCACAACGCTCTGATTGCGATTGCCTTGAAGACATGGGCCGCTCCGGCCGGACAAGTCGCAGGACAAGTCAACGGACAAGTCGCCGCCGCAGTCACGGCCTTCTTCACCGAGCCCCGCAGCGCCCGCGAAATCCAAACCGTGCTTGGCCTCCGGCATCGGGAATCCTTCGTGAAGCATTACCTCGATCCGCTGCTCACTGCCGGTCTCTTGGAGCGCACGATTCCCGACAAGCCAACCAGTCGTCTCCAAAAATACCGAATCACCGTCAAAGGCCGCGCCTCAATCTCCCCTTCTGCCTGACTCTACTTTTTTCCATCTCATGTCCGAAGCCCTCCGTTCCTCCCTTCAGCCCTCCCTCGCCAACTTCACCACGCAGTCCCTGCGCGAAGCCTCCCTCGGCTTCTTCAAAACCCTCGGCTACTCCAGCGAACGCACGCTGCCCATAGATTCACCCCGCCAGTTTTGCGATCAGCTTGATTCCTCCCGCTGTCTAACGTCAGGCCAGCGAGAGGCGATTGGAAACCTCACCTCCCTGCACCTTCTCTTTCAGCTTACCGACGCCGAGTTGCATCTTCAAGGTGACCTCCTCGACAGCTCTAACACGGTTCATACCACACAGATTGAATCCTATCTCTTTTTCGCAGTCGAACTTCCGCTCGGTCACTACAGCCGCACTGACCTCTCTTCTATCGTCCGCGCCATCAACAAACCACTTCCCATGCCGGCATTGGTGCTTTTCCGGCATGGTGAGACGCTCTCCCTCGGCATCATTCATCGCCGTCTCAACAAGCGAGACCAAGCCAAGGATGTCCTCGAAAAAGTCACCCTCATCAAGGACATTTCTCTCTCCTCTCCGCATCGCGCACACATTGAGATATTTGTTGACCTTGCATTAACCACGTTGCGATCTGCGCAGCCTTGCTGCGAGGAAATTACAAACTTTGTCACGCTGCACCACGCTTGGCAGAAAGTTCTGGATATTCAGACTCTTAACAATCGATTTTTCATCGAGATTCGGAACTGGTTCTACTGGGCTCGCGTTCACGCGAGCTTTCCTTCCGGAGCGAAAAAAGATGCCGACCAGCGTGACTCCGAAGCACTTATCCGTCTGCTTACTCGTCTAATTTTCTGCTGGTTCCTCCGCGAAAAACGCATGCTGCCTGATGCACTCTTTGCCGAACACAAAATCGAAAGATTGCTGCGCGATTGGGAGGAGGCTTCCTGTGATGACGATCAACTTGGACGCTACTACAAGGCTATCCTGCAAAACCTCTTCTTCGCCACACTTGCTACGCCAGTCGAAAAACGGAAGTTTCGCGCAAACCGTAGCTTCAAGGGGCACAACACGCACTATGGAGACCAGCGCTACTTCCGCCATGTTGCCCTCTTTAGTGAGAAAGCCCCCGTGGAGGAACTCTACAAAACCATCCCTTTTCTCAATGGCGGATTGTTTGAAAACCTTGATGAGTTTCCCGGTGATGACAATGACCTCACTTCGGAAATCAGGGTAGATGGTTTTTCCGATGTCGCATCCAAGCAACCCTTCGTTCCCGACTTTCTTTTCTTCGGAAAAAAACGTTCCGTCCCAGAAATTGCAGGACTTCTCGGTGAATCTACTGCGCCGCAGGCACGTGGAATTTTCAGCATTCTCAGGGATTACAAGTTTACCGTGGAAGAAAATACTCCGCTTGAACAGGACATTGCGCTCGACCCCGAGCTTCTGGGACGCGCCTTTGAAAATCTGCTCGCCGCGGTGAATCCCGAAACCGGCACTGTTGCCCGCAAATCCACCGGTTCGTTTTACACGCCGCGTGAGATCGTGCACTACATGGTTGAAGAAGCACTCGTGCGCTGGCTGCTCGGATCCCTTGCCCCCAACGGCGCTTCCGATGAACTAGAGGAGAAAGTTCGTGAACTCGTTTCCGAGGAGCAACCCTCGCATCATTTCGCTCCCGCAGAAGTCACCCATATCGTCGGACTTCTCAGTCGCCTTCGTATTCTCGATCCGGCCTGTGGCTCCGGAGCGTTTCCGATGGGGTTACTCCAATTGCTCGTCCATGTCCTACGCAAGCTCGACCCCAAAAACAAACTATGGGAAGCCGTCAAGCTTGCCTCGCTTCCTCCCGAGATGCGCGAAAAAACACAACAAGTCTTCCGCGAGGAAACTTGGAATTACACTCGCAAGCTCGAACTCATCAAGGACTGCATTCACGGCGTGGACATTCAGCCCACGGCTATCCAGATCGCCAAACTCCGCTTCTTTCTCTCTCTCGTTATTGAACAGAACGATTCGACTGCCGTCCGCCCACTCCCAAACCTCGAAACCAAATTCGTCTGTGCCAACGCCCTTCTCGGAATTCCCCGGCCGGAGGGTTGGGATCTGTTTCAACACCAGATTGAACCCCAAGAACTTACCCTTCTCGACGTGCGTTCCCGCTACTTCTTTGCTCGGACAAAGGAGGAAAAGGACGCTTGTAAAATAGAAGACCGCCGTCTTCGCCGCGAATTGAGCGAATTTATTAAAGGCATCGGTGGCGGACATTCACAAATGCTGGCTTCTGCTGTGGCGGCATGGAATCCTTATCGCAGCGACCATCGTGCCGGCTATTTCGATCCGGAATCCATGTTCGGCATCCGCGACGGCTTCGACATCACCATCGGCAACCCGCCCTACGTCCGCGCCGACGAGCAGAGCGAATGGAACCGCCATCAGCGCGAGCAAATCATCGCCAGCTCTCAATACGAAACCCTCTGGGAAAAGTGGGACCTCTATATCCCTTTCATCGAGCGCGGCTACAAGCTCCTGCGCCCCGGCGGAGTCAGCACCATGATTGTCTCCGACGCCTTCTGCCATTCCAAATACGCGCAGAAGCCCCAGAACTGGTTTCTCAAGCACGCCCGAATCCTCCGTCTCGATTTCTGCGGCGACGTGAAAATATTCGACGCCGCCGTTCACAACGTCATCTACTTCTTCCAGCGCGCCGACGGCGCAAAGTGGAAGCCCGACCGCCGCGTGCATCACGAGACGTTCGGCGAGGTCACACTGCTGCCGACGGATGAGCAGACGAAACTAACCTATCGTGCGTTTTTCCCGGAAGACGGCGCTGCTCAGATTTTCGCCTGTAAGGCCGAATTGCTAACATGCATATGCTACATCAGCAAGGGTATGGTCGTTCACGCCGACGAGGATGAAGCACGCGGTGAATTCGAGTTGAGAGATTTGGTTTCAGACACGAAGGACGCGAAGCACCCGAAGCCATTCGTCGAGGGGAAGCACCTCGACCGTTGGCTCGCCGCAGACCAAAAGTGGTTGGAATGGGGAACGGCCCGCGCGCCCGGCCTGTTTAGTCGTCCGACTTTTCCGCAAATCTACACTGTGCCAGAAAAAGTCATCTCCGTGGATATGTCCGCAGGTGTTGAAAGGCTGCGCGTGGCCTACGACGACGCGCAGCTTTTCCACAACCACTCCGCGTGGTCGTTTGTTCCGTGGCATTCGCTCCATGGCGTCCGCAACAACTCGCTGAAGAAAGTTGCGCGCTACCGTGGCGAAAGACCGCCGCGCCCTGACCTGCCGAAGCGGGAGGAACTGGAAGCCACCAGCCGCCGCTTCGCCGTGAAATACCTGCTAGGCGTGATGAACTCCGGCACCGCTCGCGATTTTCTCCGCGCCAACCGCCGCAGCAACATCCACCTCTACCCCGACGACTGGAAAAAGCTCCCCATCCCCGATGTCGGCTCCGAGGAGCAGCAACCCGTTGTGCAGGTGGTGGATCTTATCCTTGCGTTGAAGCGGTTTTTTCAAATCCACCCGGCCGACCAAACCGCCCGTGACACCGTGCTGCTGGAGTTCCTTGAAGCCCTCAACGACGCGCTTGTTCGTGAACTTTATGATCGAGACTCGCTCCACGCCCGCAGCCTCCACTTCGGCCGCCTCGTCACCAAAGCCCGTTTCCCAAGAATCACCGCTATACGCGACACCTCCCATCTCGAAGAAGTCCGCGCCTCCCTCGAAAGCGCCTACGACATCAATACCGCCCTTCGCGCCGCCCTCTTCGACCTCGCATCCCTCAACATGAACGATCAAGCCGCCAAGGACGTATGAGTTCTCCCCTGCCGCCACTCCGTCTCGCAGCCATTGAACTCTGCGGCTACCGGGCATTCCCTCACCGCGTGAGGATACCTCTGGCTTCTCATGACAGGGAAGGACACATAACCGGCAAAGGGAAAGATCTTTTGCTCTACGGAGAAAACGGCAGTGGCAAATCGTCGATTGGCAAGGCATTGCGTGACCTCCTAGACTTCCGTTCCAGAGCTGTAGCTTTTGATGACTTCAAATATCGCTACACCGATCCTCCACGAGATGATCGCGAGGTGAAGCTGATATTCGACGATCCCACCGTTGATCCGCTTTTCTGGATTCCAAAGGAACGCCACAAAGAAGACCCCAATTTCCCAGAACGAAATAAGGGACACCCTCATTTCACCGACATGTCGCGCTCGCGAGGCTGGCTAGACTACCGTGTAGTATGGCGGGTCAGCGAGGTCCGTTGGGGAGATTATGTGGAGATATTCCAGCCATTGGTGGAAGAAATACTGCCCAGCTGCCCATATGGCGTAGGCGCAAAAACCTTCGGCCAAGCATGGACGAAAATCACAGATGCCGCGGCAAAAAATCCGATCCAAAATAACGATGGACGTGCAGCGGTTAAAACGCTGATCGAGGACATCAATCGCTTCAATGCAGCATTGGAGGGATTTCTGAAGCAACTGGAGCGCCAAGCCAATGCCTTCTTGCGCGAATTTGATCCTTGGACCAGCATGGAGATCAAATGGGTGAGGGGTGCATCATACAACTCAAGTTTACGTTACAATAAATTCAGAAACGGTAATATTCAGCTCCGGATGAAGTATCGGGATGATACGCTGCTGAAAAATCCATCGGAGTTTCTCAATGAAGCACGGCTTACCGCTGTTGGCTTATGCCTCTACCTTGCCGGAATGTCACAAAGCATTCCCCCAAGGCGGATAGATGGCAGTACCTATCCACGTATACTGGTTCTCGATGATGTGCTATTGAGCCTAGATATGGCCAATCGCCTGCCGCTGCTAAAGCTGCTGAAGAGAGAGGAATTCAAAGACTGGCAAGTCCTACTCCTGACGCATGATCGTGTTTGGTATGAAATCGCCAAACAACAACTCAGAGATGGCTGGGTGCGCCACGAGCTGTTCACGCAGCAGGTCGGCGGCTACGAGCAACCACTCCTGCGACAGGATCAGGATCATCTTATGCAGGCGATTGACTTCCTGCATAATGGCCATGTGAAAGCTGCCGCCGTCCATGTCCGGACCAAATTCGAGGAAGTTCTGAAGTGGGCCTGTATTGAGCTGGCACTGCCCGTAAAATACCACCCCGACCCGCGCAAGGTTGCGGCAAGCGATCTCTGGGCCGCAGTTTCTGGGGCAAGGTGGGACGACATTCCACCTGTGAAATGGTCTCCCGACGCAAAGCATTGGTGGCAGCCGAAACCGGAGACAAAGCCAGTGGTGCCGACCGAACTCAAAGATCGAATCACGCATGTCTTGAGCTGGGTGATGAATCCTCTTTGTCACTCGCAAAGTGTAGAGCGCTACCGCACTGAAATTGAAGATGCTATCTTTATTATAAACGATCTTGAACAAGCCATCCACAAAGCCATCGCGATGAAACAAGTCGGCCTAGTGGTTCTGCGAGAAATGATGCTCTCGTTGCTCACTACAAAAGCCCAATGAATTTCTTCGCACTAAAACCATCATCCAAGCAACTCATCTATGATCTCGTGACGCAGGCATTCACGTTGGATGAGCTCAAAAGAGAAATAGGGATGCCAAAGCATAACACCCCTGCATGATTTCAATGCCCCAAGTTTTCGCCATCGACCCGACGAGTCCACTGCTCTCCGCTGTAAAGCAACTCGGACGCAAGCATAGCGGCACTCTTGGCTTCTTTCCCGATGGTGCGTTTGAGGATCATGCCGAGCGTGGACATTTGCTAGCGGCATCGGTGAACGAATCTGAACTGGCTGGCTATTGCGCATTTCGTGTTTCCAAGGGTCGCCTGATGATTGCTCATCTCTGCGTCGCGGAAGTCCATCGCGGCGCAGGCGTGGCCAAGAAGCTGTTCGAAGACGTCAAGGCTCACGCCCAAAAGCGTGATCTGCGCGGTATCGGCCTGCATTGTCGTCGCGATTACCCGGCGACCAACCTTTGGCCCAAGCTCGGTTTTGCTCCGATCAGCAGCAAGCAGGGGAGGGGTGCCGACAGCACGAAGATCCTCACGTTTTGGTGGCACGATCTTCACGCGGAGACCCTCTTCACTCCGTTCGAAGATGCCGATGACCGGCTACGGGTGGTCATGGATTGTAATATATTTCGCGATCTCCACGACACGAGCGAGGCACGCAATCAGGATGCCAAATTCCTCGTTGCCGACTGGCTCACCGGTCAGATCGAACTCTGCATCGTCAACGAATTGCTCATTGAGCTGAACCGTATCAATTCCCAGCCTCTTCGGGATGCACTCCTGCGTGATGCGCAACGCTACCGATCTCTCACACATAACATGGGGCGTGCCGACATGATCTACACCGAGCTAAAGGAAATCTTCGGACACTCCGAGCCGACGCCCAGGCAGGCATCCGACATGCGCCATGTCGCCATGAGCGCGGCGGCCGAGGCGGAGGTCTTCATTACTCGTGACGAGGAGGTGCTCGGTCATGCCGCTGAAATCGAGGAACGCTACGGCCTTCAGGTCATGCGTCCCGTGGATTTAATCTCGCGCTTCAACGAGACCGAGCAAGCCGCCTTGTATCAGCCCGCACGCTTTGCCAGCACGGACATTCAGAAAGCCCGCCCCCGCCCGGATGAGTTGGGCCTGTTGGCGAAGCATCTTCACGTCCCCTCGCAACGCGAGTCTCGCGCTCAGTTCGAGGCGAAACTGCGCACCCTGCTTTGCGACGTGAAAAATACGGTCGTTGCCGCCATGGCCGACGACACGCCGCTCTTTCTGAGCGCACATCGTCAGACGCCCGGTCGTTGCGAAATTCTCTCCCTGCGCAGCACACGGACCGCGTTGGCGACAACAGCGCTGCGTCACGCTCTGCTCCAAATCACCACCGACATCGCCAGGCTCGGAGGCGGAACCATCGTTGTTCAGGAAAACTTGTTGTCCGAGGAGGTGCAGTCCGTCCTGCACGAACTGGAATTCCGAATCGGCTCCGGGGGCTGGGAAAAAATCCCCCTGCGTTTTCTCGGTGACGCACCTGCATTCAACAACGCCATTACGACCGTCCACCAGCCATCCATACCCCAAAACATGGGAGCGATGGAAATCGAAGCGCAGTATTGGCCCGCCAAAGTGCTTGGCGCAGGAGTGAGCACGTGGGCGATCCCCATCCGCTCCGGATGGGCGACGGCGCTTTTCGAGACATCGTTTGCCGACGAACAACTCTTTCGACCGAAACGCGAACTCATCCTCAGCCGGGAAAACGTGTATTACAGCGCGGCTATCCAGTCCGGCATGGAAGGCGCGACTGGTCGCTTGCTTTGGTATGTTTCCACCAAAGACCGCCATCAAACCGGGGCCAAGACCATCCGGGCATGCTCCCGTTTACTCGAAGTGCGTCGGGGACCGGCAAAAGTTCTGTTCAACGCATTTCGCCGCCTCGGTGTGTTTGAGTGGGCGCAAATCCGTGACATGGTCGATGGCGACCCCATGAAAGAGATTCTCGCGCTGCGATTTGCCGACACCGAGCTATTTGAGCAGCCGTTCCCCGGAGACCAAGCCAAGGCACTGGGCATCCTCAACAATTTCACTTCTCCCGTCAAAGTGCCTGAAACGGCATTTGCCGAAATCTACCGACACGGCATGAAACTGTCCGTTTCGTCCTGACCCTCTACATGCCCAGTTTGACCAGCATAGCACTTCCAACCGCCGCACGATGGACTCCCACGCTCCAATCCCTGCCCGCGCTCGCCATTCGGCAGCCTTACGCGTGGCTGGTGATAAACGGGATCAAGGACATCGAAAACCGCTCTCGCCGAACCCACTACCGAGGAAAAGTGCTGATTCATGCCTCGTTGAGTGAAGACCTGCTTTTCGAGGACTCCTTGGCCGAGCTAGGCATTCGCGCCGGCATCGAGCTGCCGGAGTCCTACGACATCGGAGGGATAGTCGGCGTCGCCGAAATCGTCGGCTGCGAACGCCGCCACGAGTCCGACTGGAAAGACCCGTCAAGCTGGGGCTGGGTCTTGGCCAATGCGCGGCCATTGCCATTCCGAGCCTGTAAGGGATCTTTGGGATTTTTTCGTCCGAAATTTCAGGCGGGTTAAGGACGAAGCTGACTGGACCGAATTCACCTGTTACCTTCAGGCTCGGATCACGGGGATACCAAGTAGGTCTCCGAATGGAGGTGGTGATAGCGAATGACGGCGATGGCGAGCAGTTCGCCGAGGCGACGGATGCACTCGGTCTCGGTAGTCGGTGCTGAAGAACCATTTAATTTCCTATCAAGGAGCAAGTTAACGCTTGAGACTGGAGTGAAATTTTCCCAGAAAAGGGCAATTTATAAAGAAAATCTGGGAAAAAGATGAAGCCAAAGGAAAACAAGCACGAGAAACAAAGGGAAATGTTCAAGATGGAGTTAATAATGTTGGTGAACATGAACCATCCGATGGTGAAGCTGGCCGGGAATATAAACTGGGCCGAGTTTGACAAGCATTTGGGGCCGACGTATCATGAGAGGTTGGGGCAGCCCGGGTTGGGGACGAGGTTGATGGTGTCGTTACACTATTTGAAGTATCAATATGATCTGAGCGACGAAGAGGTGCTGGAGCATTGGGTGGAGAATCCATATTGGCAGTATTTATCGGGGATGCAGTATTTTGAGCATGAGAAGCCGATAGACTCGTCGAGCATGACGAGGTGGAGGAAGAGATTGGGGGAGAGTGGAGCCGAACAGATGCTCAAGCAGACGATAGAGAGCGCGGTGAGGATGAAGGGGTTAAAGCCGGTGCAGGTGGTGCATGTCAACGTTGACACGACGGTGCAAACCAAGGAGATACGTTGTCCGACCGATGCGAGATCGTATGATCGGGCGAGGGAGAGGCTGGTGAAGGAAGCGCGGAAAGCCGGGCTGAAAGTGAAGCAGAGTTATGAACGGGTAGGGAGGGGATTATTGATGATGGCCGGGCGCTATATGCATAGCCGAAAGATGAAGAGAGCGAAGGCATGTGTCAGGAAACTGAGGACGAATCTGGGCCGTGTGATACGAGAGATAGAGAGACAAAAGCCTGTGGCGGCATTGCAAGGGTTGCTGGAGACGAGCAAGCAAATTTACAAACAAAAGACAGCAGACAAAAACAAAGTGTATAGTGTGCATGAGCCAAAGGTGGAATGCATATCGAAAGGGAAATCGGGAAAGAAATATGAATTTGGACAGAAGGTAAGTGTGGCATCGACGAGCAAGGGAGGCTGGCTGTTGGGAGCGTTATGTATGCCAGACAATCCGTATGATGGGCACACGCTTGAAGCGCAAATGGAGCAGGTAAAACGGCTCTATATTGAAAAACAGGGGCCGAAAACGGCGCACGTGGACATGGGTTATCGAGGGCACAATTATGAGGGGCCGGTGGAGGTGATCGTGGACAAACGCAGGCGAGGGAAAATCCCCAAACGAGTCTGGCGCTGGATGAAACGCCGTGCCGCCATTGAGCCGACAATCGGACATCTCAAGAATGAACATCGTATGGAGCGCAACAAGTTACGCGGATTGATCGGAGACAAGGTCAATGCCATCCTCAGCGCCGCCGCGATGAACTTCGGAAAGCTCCTGGCTTTCCTTTTGGCCTTTTTTTCCCGCCTTCTGCTCGCGCTTTTTCCCGCCTTGCGCACCTCGCCATGCTTCAAACTCGCTTAATACCGCCCTTCCTCAGCACCGACTCGGTAGGTTTAAGTTTCTATCAAAGAGGCGGATAGCCATGACGCGTCATTGGGCAACCGCGAAACGGATTTCCGAAACGGTGGTTTCGTTTTTCGTCGCGTTGTCACCTTTTTGTTGCACTTCCAGCAGGCGGCCCGCGTTGAGCGCGTCGCGGATCGCCGCGAGTTTCCGGCCGCGGATTGTGACAATTTCGTGACCGGCCGTAATCACGAGGGAATCGGGATTGCCCGGAGAAAACTCCCAGCGGGCAATCGCATCTGCGGGATACGAAACCGATCGCTCCCCGATGGAAAAGCAGAGGGCACGTGCGGTCTCGCCGTCCTTCGCCAGACGACCCCATGCGGGCGCTGCGGGGCGCGCGGCCGATGGTTTTTCGGTCGAGTGTTGAGGCTCATGGAGGTGACGCTCAGGAGTTCATGCTGCTTTCGCCATGGACTGCGCCGGAGCAGGTTTGGACCCCGAAGAAAAACGGTGTATCCGTCCCAACAGGACGCGCGCACTATCCCGGATGCCGTGATGCATGCCCGACAACATGCCCGTGCGAGGCGGAGCCGCCGACGACCGCTCGACGCTTGCCTGCCTCGGCTTCGGTTTTGACGCCACGAACTCCGAGACCAGCAGGCGGTCGCCATACCGGCCCATCGACTCGCGGGCTGCCTCGATGTCGGTGGTGTAGATCATCTGGCTTTCGCGGAACCGCGAATTGCTCACGTAAGCCTGCTTGAGGTTGCCGAAGACGGTGCTGGTGTCGCCCATGATGAGGATGCCGCGGTCCACGGTCTTGCCCTGCGAGGCATGGGAGGTCGTGGCATACCCATAGGTGAATTGCCGGAAAGACGGCGGTATCTGCCGGCCGTCCCTGAGCAGGATCGCGCCGTCGTCGCCGAAGCCGGCGACCTCGACCACGTCGCCGTTTTTCAGTTTCGCCGGCCTGTCGTTCGCCTCGATGAGCAGACGCTCGCCGACCGCCACCGGCAACTCCCGTGCAAGCTGCACGTCGAAGCCTCCGGTTTTGCGCGGATCAATCCATTCGCCGTTGCCATCCTCGCGCTGGGCATAGAGCAATTTGCCTCTCCGATGGATCACGCTCGCGTAGCTCCCGGCGGAGAAACCGCCGGCCTCGCGGTAAAACGCTAGAGCGTGTAGTCACGAGATTGAAGCCCAGAGGATGGCACACCTGAATTGGACGGCAGCGAGGAAAGAGGAGGCTCGTTTTGCGTATCGGGTTGCGATGCCGCGCCATTGCTTGAGTCGTAGGAATGCATTTTCTACCAGATGCCTGATCCGATAAAGATAAGGGTCATATTCGCGTTGTTCTATGCGATTGGTCTTTGGAGGAATCTGCGGGCAGATGCCTGCGGCCTGCGCCATTTCGATGATGGCGTTGGTGTCATATCCCTTGTCGGCGATCAGATGGTCTGCGGCAATGCCTTCAATCAACCTGCCAGCCTGTGTGCAATCAGCCGTGGAACCCGCTGTAACAATGACTCGCACCGGCATACCATGCGCATCCACGGCCAAATGTAGTTTGGTGTTTCGCCCCCTTTTGTCAGACCGATCGCCTCGTTTCCACCTCTGGCTCCCGCTGCATGCGGATGGATTTTGACATGACTGGCATCAATCATCAGCCACTCAAAATCGGGCTCGTTCATCAGTTCCGACAACAGGCGCTCCCAATGCCCCTTGTCTCTCCAGCGACAAAAACGCCTGTGCGTGTTGCTCCACCCTCCGTAATCCTCTGGAAGATCCCTCCAAGGCGCACCAGTGCGTAAAATCCACAGAACCGCGTTGAGGAACTTGCGGTTGTCCTCCGCCACCCCTCCCCACGCTCCTTTCCTTCCAGGTAGCAGCGGCTCCAGAACGCTCCAAACTCGGTCCGAAATGTCGTGACGGTGTTGATCTTTCGCCATGCTGACATTCTCCATCACAAAAAAACTCAGTCAATCTTATCTCGTGACTACACTCCCTAATCCTTCATTTTGTTTTTTCTTCCATCGACTTAATGCGGCCTTTTTCGCAATGGCACTGCGTTCTTCGCCTGTTAATTTGAGTGCGCGGGCCTTCCCGCCTTTTAGTCCGCCTAATCGTCCGAGGGAAACGGCGGCTGAATTTTTGGCAATTTTCTCACCAGTGACCAACTCCACAATGGAGAGGGCATTTTGACTGAAATCTTTCTTTGGCATAATGAATGAAACTGTCATTTTATCCTTGATCGGTCAAGCAAAATCTGATAGAAAAGGGGAATGAATTATTTCGGGAAAGATCGGATCAATATATTTTAATAGGTAAGGGAAATTAAAAATAATGCTGGTCTTTATTTTCAATCAACTTGTTTTGAAAAATAAATAAAATCACTGAACTTTATTTTTATTTTTCTGTCTTTTTAATTTAAAATCAATAAGTTATGGAATAAAGACCATTGACAATAGAATCATATTCTGCGAAGATTGGCGTTTCTGAGACACCGCTAAAGCCCGCCAATATAAAAATATTTATGAATCCATTACAGAAGCCAAGAAGCCCGCCTTCGTAGCTCCAATAATAAGTTACGAAATTTAATTGCTTGACTACAAGGTGCTATTGTGCGAGAATTTTAGTTTAAGATTCGCTAACCGAAAAATAAACCAATAGACAAAATGACGCAGCAAATAGTAATAAATTACGAAGTAAAGCTTACTTCGGGCGAAATAAAACAACATTCCGGGAAAGCAGAAGAAATAGACAGCTTCTTGCGTTTTACACTAGAAGATGGTTCTATTGTTGAATATAAACTAATTGAGGTCGAATCCTATAAGTCAGTTGGCTTTCGCCCATTTATAATGCGGTGATATATTATGTTATATCTTCATATTCTGTATTGGTAATAGAGACCACTAACCCGGTATCGAAATAAACCCAGTAAAAATCAGGATATTCATGACGTTTTTCTATGAAAAGTATGCGACTGAGGTTGAGTCCATGAGTTTTTGAGAAGAAATTTTTATTTTTATCCATGAAATTTCTTACAATTAAAAACTCTCAATGTGAAATTGGTGTAGAAATAATGGACAAGATTGTCACTAAACAATGGGCGAAATCCTTACGACTGGAGAGCTTTGTAAGTTGTTGATTGTTTGGTAGATCGAAATTGAGGGAATACCCAAAAACACCGGGCCACCATGCGCCTGGTCGAAAAACAGCTCCCGGCTGCCCGCAAGTTTTACCAGGAACAGCCCGAGGAGATCCGCAAGCGCATCGACCAGCGCCTCGCCGACGTGAATCCCTACTACAAGGACAGGGCCTTCGTGAACGAGGTCGTCAACGAGATGAACTTCCAGAACCGCAGAAAACTCATCACGCCGAGCCCTGCTCAGAGAATGGCCGCGTAGGGTTGCCCGGCTTCGGTGGTTGCAGGCTTTGCGAGGGGTTTTTCCCGCCCGCTTGTCCGCCCGTCTTTCCCCGATTCGCCGCACCTCTGGTGCTCGTTGCTTCTCTGGAGGCTGGATAAGGGGGTGGTTCGGCCCGGGCGGGGAGTCGCTGGCCGGACGTCGCGGCCCTGCTTCGCGCCGGATTCCGGCGCTGGCCGCGCACCGGTCGTGGCGCCGCGCTGTTGCGCGGCTCCGGTTTCTCATGCCGTCAGGTCAAGCTGGCGGGCGGTTTGCTGCATGCCCTCGAATATCCTGTCGCTGACAGAGGACGGAAAATCGTCCGGCAATTCCCGGTTCGCCGCCTCGATCACGCGTGGAAGCTGCATGGCAATTTCCCCGAGCAGAGAGTCGGCGTTGCCCAGACCGGCGGATCGGCAAATGGCATCCCAATGCCGGGCCTTGATCCCGGCGAGTTTCCAATGCGCATTCTTGCTGCGAACGCACATGGCCAGACGAACCTTGTGCCAGTCGACCCGGTTGGGGCCGCGGCCGATCACCGGCCAGGCCGAAAGCACATCGTAAAACGGCGTCAGTCGCCAGGTGCCGCCGCGTTCGTGAAACAGGGAAAAGTTTTTGGCATGGCCGTCTGTCGCCGCGAGCAGCAGAAAGACCATCTGCGCCTTCAAAAAGGCCTTTTTGTCGTCCGTCGCCTGCGAACCGGCGTCCAGCACGCGAATGATGTCGAGCATCCCGGGGCCGCCGTCCGACTCGTATTTTTTCGTGCCGGGCAGTCCCAGTGCCTGGCAAAAATCTTCCTGCGGCAGCCGGGCGATCCAGCCGGCGGGTTGCCGCGCGCGGTCAAAACGTTCCACGGCGAGAACCTTACGCCTGCCAAATTGCAGAATTTCGCATCGCGCCGTATCCAAACCGAAGCCCTGCATGATCCGGGAGCAAAGCCACTCGTTTTCAACCGAGTCCTGCATGTCCATCTGGAGGTGTCCGACCAGGCCGAGTGGCAGTTTGAAAATATGCGTGGTCGGCGTGGCGCCCAGGGGACGGCACCATTTTTTGCGGTGATACAGCAGCGCCGTTTTCTCCTGCGCGCCGGCAAGGGAGATACGAAAATCGTTATCCTCCGGCTGGCCCAGCACGCGGGCGCCGGACAGGCTGGCGGCAATCGCCTGTTCCACCCCGGACTCGGTCAGAGATTCGGCCTCAATCCGGTCAAAACCCTCCGGGGTCTGGTCGTCGGGCAACAGCTGGATTGCGCCCACACAGTCTCGGCCGATGGCCGAGAGCAGGGCAAAGGTTCCGGTGGAACCGGTGGAAAAACGATCCCGGATGCGGGCTCGGATCGCGTCGCTGTCCGGCAGCAGATTATCGAAAAAGTTGCGCACGACATCGCCGCGGTGAGGCACGTTGCCCGGAGTGAAGGGAAGCGCCAGGGAGAGCGCCCGGCCAGCCGACGAACTGATCCATGACGGATCATAGTGCAGGGCATGAGAGCCGCGCGTCTGCGTCCATGCACCCACGCGCTGGCCGTTCATCCAGATGTTCAAGGTGGTCGCCATCGGTGATTACCAGTCTGCCTGGCCCTTGCGGGCGTTTCCGGGGCGGCTGGATGCCGCCTTGCGGACTTTTCCTTTGTTTCCGCCGCCGGGCACAGGCGGAGAAGATGCATCCTCGATCACGATGCGTCCGCCGAGGGCGGAAACAAGGCGGGCGATCTGCCCGAAGCCGGTGACATCGGGAGCCGCCTCGATCCGGGCGATGCGCTTCTGGTTCACGCCCAGCAGTTCGCCCACCTGCTCCTGACTCAGGGAGCGGGACTGCCGCAGGGTGCGCAACTGAGTGCGGAGTTGGACGGGCGTGGTGACGAAAAATTTCATTGGAACAGCAATACTACTGATATGTAGTAATGTCAAGTTACTATTTATAAGTAGTTAATTCACCATACTACTTTAATGTGGTTAATCATTGGGGGCCGGCAACAGCAACTCACGCGGCCTGATCGGTCTCGCCGTCGGAGAGGGGACCGGTCTGCGTTGTCGGAGGAAGTCCAGTCTGTTTTTGCAGGCGAGAGAACTCCGCCCATTGCTCTTCGGCAGGCAGGCCGGCGAGCGCCTTCATCCGGTTCAGGCTGTAAAGCATGAGGTCGGACGGGGTTTTAAGGTTGATGAGGACGGACTGGATGGGCGCAGCCAGTTGGAGAAGTTTCAGATGATGCGTCACCGTGCCGGGAGTGACACTTTTCTGCCGGGCCAGTTGAACACGGTTCAGGCCGGGCGTGCCGGCCAGTTGGTGTGCCCAGGCCAACGCGCGGTGGATGGGATGGAGGACTCTGGACGCGAGAGCGGGTTTGGCGGCCGGGGCAGCGGATTGCTTGGCGATCTGAAGCTGCCGGTGATCGGGCGTCAGGACGACGACAGGTGTGGAGGCGTTCATGTTGTTGACCGCAATCGACGTTTCCAGCGTCAGGAACTTGCGCGGCTGACCGGAGCCGTGTCGGCGGGGTTCCTCGACCACTATGCGCTCGGCCATGCCGTGGACGAGGTTCGGGACGTGGAGCTTGATCCGCAGCGCAAATCCCCGGACGGACGGCAGGCCGGAGGGTGTGCGGGACGGCTTGACCGGGCGGATCTCGATCCGGTCCGTAATAAGGGTGACGAGGTCGCGCTGCTGTTCCTGCTCCAGAGTCGGGAAAATCCGATTGAACAGTCCCAGAGCTAACCGGATGGCCTCAACGTCCGGGGCCTCCTGTTCGCAGGCGGCGAGGTCCTGCCGCAGACGCTCCCGTTCGACGAGTTTTTGCTGCTTTTCCTCGCGGAGGGCGCCGGCCCGATTGCGGAGTTCCTCGGTGAGGACGTCGAGGCCGCCGACCGTGACGACTTCGGCGAAGTGGCGCAGTTGGCGGTCGAGATCGGCCAGAGCTCGGTCGGTTTCGGCCAAGGCGGCGCGCAGGGCCGCGCGTTGGGTGTTGCCCCGCTGCCCGGAGAACTCCGCGGCGGAGGCGAGGATCCTAGGATGTCGGCAGCACTCGCCGAGGAACCCGATGTAGGCGGCTTCCAGCGCGGAGGCGGAGACGCGCCGCACTGGGCAGGTCGAATCGGAGCGTTCCTTGTGGAGGTGACAACAGGTGTAGTAGCGGTAGGGCTTGCCGTCTGGGGCGCGCTTGCCGCTGGCGACGGGGATCAGGGCGCGCTGGCAGCAGCCGCAATGGACCACCCCCTTGAGCAGATGAAAATGTTTGTCCGGGGACCGCAGTTGTCGGCGGGGAGGGACGATGGGTTTGCTGATGGCTGCGTTGGCCTCCTCCCAAAGCTGGGCGGGAACAAGCGCCTCGTGGCGGCCGGGAAAACGTTCGCCGCGCATCCGCACCTGCCCGGCATAGATCGAATTGTTGATGATGCGGCGAAGAACAAAACTGTTGAAGCGCACGCCTCCGACCTCCCGCCGGTTGCCGTCGCGTTGCTTGTAGGTGCGGCGGCGGGTGCGGATGCCTTCGACTGAAAGCGCGTTGGCGAGATCGGTCAGCGAGACGAGCCGGGCGGCGGCGGTGAAAATCCGCCGAACAATCGGCGCCTCCTCCGGGTGGGGGAAAAGCATCTGCGTAGTGGTATCGTAAGCGTATCCGAAAGGGACGAGGCCGCAGGACCAGAAGCCGCGCTTGGCCTGTTCCATGAGTTTGGCGCGGACCTTGGCGCTGGTGTTGAGCCGTTCGTATTCGCCAACGCTGACCAGCAGGTTGTTCTTCAGGCGGCCGGAGGGGGTTTCTTCGGAAATGTCTTCGGTGGCACTGACCAGTTGGCATTTGTGCCTTTCGAGAAAGGAGCGGAGCGGCACCCATTCGTCGGTGCTGCGCAGCAGGCGTTCGAGTTTGAAGATGAGGACGATCCTGATCCCACCCGCCTCGATCTGGCGCATGAGCGCCTGGATGCCCGGACGGTTTAGCGTTCCGCCCGAGTAGGCCGGATCGGAGAAGCAGGCGGCCTCGAACCAGCCGGCCCCGGTGTTCTTTTGAATGTAATCGCGGCAGATGGCGACTTGGCTCTCGCAGGAGTCGAAGCGGCCGCCGATCTGGTTGAAGGTGGAAACGCGCGCGTAGATTGCGACGGGAACGGCTGACGTGACGGGCGCGGTGTGTGCGCGGGTAGAGACAAGGTGATGGATCGCTGACATGGAAACCTCCGGTTGGATGGTGGGAGGGCGATCCTATTGGCCTCGGCCCCGTTGCTTTGTTTGACAGAAACAAGCGTGGAGGATTTTCCGAAAAACTCAATCCGACGATTTTAATGGCAGGGGTTTCGGAGTCCCAGATCCGGGTTCCTGAAAGAAGATTTTCTTACCGTGAACCGAACTCTCGCCAGGGTCGGTAAAATCCAAGAGCTTCACTACTATCGATACCTCAGCAAACTGCGGAGGATTTTAATAATCCTCATCCAGAGTCACTGAACTCTGAAAAAATGGTCGGGGTGGTGAGAACGTAACGTTACACGTGGGATAAATAACGTTGGGCTATTGTTGGGCAGGAAATTATTTTCCCTCCAACTCCTCAACCGCATCGCGGGCGATGGCTTGCCGTTGGTCTGCTATCTCCTTTCGCGCCGCCCGTTCAGGCGTGTCGCGTTCCAGCTTCGTCAGGCCCTGCACGGCACGGATCGCGTCCAACAAACGGTAAAGATCGCGTTTGGTGTATTCGTCATCGTCCCTGTCTAGACTCTTCGACACCTTGCCAAACGCATCAAAAAGCGCCGTCACGCTGCGTTGGCCGCCACTGATATTGCCACCGCTACGCGTAAAAGAACGGCCCCACACCGGAATATCCGAGGGCTCCCATTCCCGCGTCATGCCGTCACGATCTGGCCCGCCACGGCCAAACATCGCAATCGCATCCATCCCGGCGCCGGGAATCATGCCCGCGAAAAAGTGATCGATCCGCCGTGGTGACATCCCCAGCGCCTTTCCAGCCGCAATCGCCGCCTTCGTCGTATAGGGTCCATATTGCTCTTCGACTTTCATTTCTCCGTCTTCCGTAGCCTTCACCTGTGTTTGCGACACAATGGGCCGCTTCCAGAAAAAATCCCGGTTCGCCGCTTGCGACAGAGTTTCCCTTACCACCGGCGGCAAGGCATCAATGTTGATACCCGTGTCCAAACTCCCCACGACGGAAAACTCTTCAACCATACCCCCAAACCATTCCTTGAGGGATTGCGGGTCCTGTTGATACCACGAATCCAAAATCGCCTGCGTGCCTGCCGCAAACAGCATGTCCACGTCATGCGCACGCGGAAGCTTGATCACGTCCCGCACGCCATCCTTACGCGACGGCAACATCACGAAATCGTACATCAGCTTATTTTGCTCACTTTCTTCTTTCCACCAGTCCTCATCTTTGAGCAACCACCACGCCATTGCAGCCTTTAGCGACGATGCCAGGCCACGCGTAAAAAGCCAGCCCACCGGATCACGTTTGAAGGCGTCATACGTGGCCTTTTTGCCCTGAATGCTCGCGTTGAAAAACGGCACGTAACGATTGATCGAACGCGCCAGATCGCTCCCCCGCGTGAAGTCCGTCGTCACTTCTTTTGCCGCGATCATCAGATCGGTGAACTCCTCATGACTCAGGTTCTGAATGTCCAACTTACGTTGCTCCGCAATGGTCACCGCCTCAGCAACACGAGCAGCCATTTCCGGGAACTGGAAAAGGTTCGACACGGCTTCCAGCGTCTTTTCCGGCAGCTTTTTCCATGCGACCTTGTTGCCCTTGTTGATGCGGGCAATGCTGACTTCCAGCGGCTGCGCATCGTAGCTCAATGACCCGGTCATGCCGATGCCGGCGTTCTCCAAAAGCTCGCGCATCTGATTGAACACGCTCTCACGGAAGCCGGGAATGCGATTCAGGTAAGGCGTTGCCATGACGGCTCCGTTGAATTGCGCCCCGATCCAGTTCGCCCAAAGGCGAACCGGGAAGCGGCCTGTCCGGGTGTTGTTCGTCGCGGTGTTGAAATCTCGAAACACATTTGTCCCAAGTGAAAAGGACGCACGCGCCGCCGTCGCAGAAATGCGGAACAGGCGGGCTTGGTAGCGCAACACCTTCAACAATTGCTCGATCCCTGCCACCGTCGCGTTGGCCGTCCATTGTCCCGCGCGCGTGCTTCCTGCGCCATCGAGCAGCGCCTTGGCAACCACGGTGTCACCAAACGAACCGGCGGCGTCATCGACGCCGGAAATCACCTCATAAAGCCCCTTGTCGATCTCAAACCAATACGCCCCGTCACGAGCATAGACATGCTGCCCGCCATCCTTCGCGTCCACCTCATCAAATGCCTGCTCAAGTTGCGTCCGAGCATCCCCGTCCTCTTTCGTATCTTTTTTCTGGCGCGCCGGCACTTCCGATTCATCCACAAGCCGGATGAATTTTTCCATCTCCGGATGCAGTATGGCGAGGTTTCGCGCCGTCTCCCAAATCTTGCGCCGGTGAGCGCGTCCAACCAGTGCTTCCGCCTGTTTAATCATCGACTCGAAGGGGTCTTTGATCGCACGGCCCGAACCAACAAGGCGGTCCGTCACCTTGCGCGATGGCGCATATTTCGTGTCATCAGGAGCAACCTCCCCGGTGTTCACAACGGGAGAATCACTGTCCATCACGCGCCAAAGCGGGATGTAGTTACCGGGGTCAACCTCGTTAATCTTCATCACCACTTTTTCAAAGCTTGTTGAAAATCTGGATACATAATCCAGCAAGCCCTTGTTCCAGTCGTAAACGATCTTCGCCCGGCGCTCGAAATCTTTGCTTCCGTATTTTTGGACGATCTCAGTTGCTTTCTCTTTCGACATGCCCGGATTGCGCCCCGGCTGTTTCTCATCACCGCAAAGCGCAAGGGCACGTTTTGCGTGAAGGAACTCCTTGAATTGCGCCACCCCTGCCTTGTCCAATCCGTCAACAGCCTCGATCAGTGCAGGTCCAACCTTCTTTCCGAAGGTATCCACCATTCCATGACTAATCATCCGTTCCACTATGGAGGTCGTACCGCCACGGAAACGCGAATACAGGCGACCCAGCGGCCCCTTGCCGTCTTTCATTACGCTCTGCGAATCCACGATCTTTCCGCTGACAGGATCGAGCGCCATGCCCGGCAAATCGGGAAGAGCCTTGTCGAACTCATTCAAGGGCTGGCCATCATCAACGGCCCGACGACTGAAAAAGTTTTTGAAATTCTGCCAGAGCGAGGGCGCTACTTGATTCCCTGATCCCGCATCCGAGCCACTTCCGCTGTCAGGCCCTCGCGTATTATCTTCGTTTGATGGTCTTTGTCCTGAATCCAATCCCTTACCGTTTTGTGCTTCGGATTCGGCTGTTTTTGCTCTTGCAATGGATCCTTCTTCATCAGCGTAAAGTGTGCCCGGTCCTTCGAGGAAGGCAACGGGATTTTCAATAGCAGTATGCTGTCCCGGCTCTCCTGAATTATCCCAAGCTTCAAATTGCACGCCAGCCTTTGCCAGATCAGGATTCTTTGCCAGAGAGAGAAACGTTTTTTGGGCCCGATAATGAATGCGCCCAACTTGCGAAGCTGGTTCGTAACGGTTGTTTCCACCCTTGTCTTGACTGCGCATCATGTTTCGCCGCATCGCGTTTTCGACGGGATTATGGACGTAAGAAACGACAACGTGCGCTCCGCTTGCGGCGGCTTCGCCAATCAAGTCGTGGGCAAAGTCCGCATTGTTCAAAGTGCTGTCAAAAACCAGAACTTTGAACCCGAGTTTTTTTGCGTCATCCACCCGGATTCCATTGACTACACTCTTGCCGCTTCCTTGTCCGCCCGCTGTGAAAATGACGAGGGTGTCTGCGCCAGCTCCCGATTCTTTTACTTTTCTCAGTTCCCGCCGGAAACGATTAGTCGCATATCGCCCAGCCGGTCCATGTACAGCGACGTTCAAACCACGTCGATCCTGACGGTAATCTTCCGACATTTCCTTGGCGTGGTCGGCACCAAAAACAGTCCCGCCATGAGACTCAGGCAGGGCATCATATTCGGCATCCAAATCAGATTCAGGAGTTTTGCTTAATTTCTCCTCAAAATGCTGCGTTGCACTTGCTGGTGGCACATGCCCCCCCCCCTTCGAGGCAGCGTCATGGGTTTCCTTGAGACCGACAGCGGCCTCGACTGTATCCACTTTCCCGATAACACTGCCATCGGGCGCGGTAACGGTAAACTTGCCATCCGCGCTACGTGACACCTGCGCTCCGGTGGCGATTTTCTCAGCCGCTTCCGCTGATTCTTCCGACATTTCGGCGCGAGCCGCCTTCGCATCTTTGGACAGCGGATTGCGCATTTCGGGATCATTCCACAAGGTTCGCATTGCCGCCTCCGATAGCTCCGCCGTTTCCTGACCGATGATGGCGTTGACCGCCTCATTCGTGAATCCGAGTGCCTGCAATTTGCGTGAATCGCGCAGGTCTCGAACATCCCGGAATGATGCCGCCCCCATGCCGACCAAGCTGTACATCAGCATCGTCAACGTCACCTCGCCGGCATTGCTCCACGTCCAGACGTGGTTGCGCGGATCGTCCCGATCCACTTTGGGGATACCAATGGTTTCGTCCGCCATCAAATCCTGCCAAAGCAGAGGGATGGAATCCTGCAAAAGCTCCTGTCCGGTCTGCCATGCTGATTCCGCCGCCAGCGTGGCGCCAGCGCGGGTCGCAAGCCGGGACACGGTGGTTGCCCGGAAGTTTTGCAACACACGTCCCAGCCCCGGCACATTGCCAAGCAACAAACGGCGCTCCAACAACTCGATCGCCGTTTCGGGCACAGCCGAGACCATCGCAAGACCTGCCGCTTGATCTGCCGCCACGCCGCGCGCGCGATACTCTTCCGATCGCATTCCGACCGTTGACGCATAGAGCAGCGGCAAGGCCATCGGCCCCGCAAACGCCTGTGCGATGTAGCCCGATTGCTCCAAGCCGCCATACCAGATTTGTTGCCCCCAGCCCTCGTATTTGATCGGGTCAACGTTGCCCTCCTCAATCTCTCGCAACGTATCCACGATTTCACGCTCAGCGTTGGTTCGCCCAACCTTTTCAGAAAGAATCTGCTTTTCCTCGTCGGTCAGTGGACGCCATCCCGTCTTTGGCTTCGCCCGCGCCCCCCTCGTAACACCCAATTCCACGCCCAGCTTTTCCGCCTCATCCTGATTCAGCAGCGTCTTGGCTTGGATTTGGAAAAGCGTATCCGACTTACTGATACTCGATCCCTCCATGATGCCAAGAATATCCCGGCTGCGCTCCAATTGCGCCGCGACCTCAATTTGATTATCGCCGCCAAGCGCGTTAAAAATCCAGCGGCCAGTGCGATTGAAACTCCGGGCAATGGTCTTCTGAGTCTTTTCCTTCGCACCCTTTTCCCTGCCCGCCTCGTTCGTCTCCGAAGTGCTCGCGTGCCCCGCCAGCATTCGGTAAAACATGGCCCGCTTTTCCCCCGGAAATTCGAGCAACTGTTTAACAATGTCCGAATCCGAGGTCACCGCCGCATCCAGATTGAACGCCTTCACCATTTCCTCATAACTGCCAGACCAACCGGGGGCAGGAGTCTCCTTCCCGTTCGCCCCGGTTTTGCTCGACATAAATTTCAGCGTGGCATCAACCAGCGGCTTCATTTCCTCGATTTCCGGTCGCCATTTCGCCCAAGACGATTGCAGCGCCAGCAAGCGCCGGTCCGCACTGTCCTGATTTTGCCAAAGCAACTTCCCATCATTATCCCTCAGAGTTGCAGCCGCAGACAAAGCTTTGGTGAAATCCTCTTCGCCGGAATAGGCTGCGTCTTGGAGTTTTTGCGCAATCGCCGACATGCTTTCATCGTCGTTTTTCGTTCGCCGCATGTCCTGACCAATGAAGCTGTACAGGTCCAAGTCGGTGACATCTTTGTCATGCTTAAACCACTGCTTTGCCATTTGCTGCCGGACGGCAGGCCAGTTGCTCAGGAGCGATTTCCGATCAACCGGTTGCCTGGCGTTTTCCAAATAATAGGCGACATTGACGATCCTCGCCTTTGTTTCGGAGGGTTCCGGGTCCGTCTCCAAAATCGGCCGCACACGCTCCCGCATTTTGGTGCCAAAATGATTTTCCGCCGTATTGATGTCTGAATACACATTAAGCCAGCGGTCGCTATTGTCGGGAGTTTTCATTATTCAAAAAGGCTGGGGATGTCGGAAGGCTCTTGGTCAGAGGCTTTGGTTGTGCCCTCAGTGGCATCCGGGCTTAATCCGCTCGCCTGCAAAAAGACCGAGCCGATGCGATCAACATCCCCGCCGGCATACATGACCTTGCGCAGATCGTCCAACGTCAGTTTTGCCCGCTCAACGGGAGTCAAGCTGCCGAGATAGGATTGCAAGCGATCGTATTTCGCCGCGCGAGTATCCTGCGCATCCCGCAGTTTTTTCGGATCGAATTTCCAGACCGGCTGGCGTGTTACGGAATCAGTCTTCGTAACCAGCTTTCGTTTACCAGTCTTCTTGTCGGTCTGCCACTCCATGACAGGTTCCCACCAACGACCGTAAACCTTCTTCTTGAAATTCTCTTCGTTCTCCGAAATCGCCGTTCTCACGACCGGAAGGTTCATGGGGGATTTGGGGTCTCGTTTCTCTTTCCATGCAGCATTCGCGTCGCGCTCAAACGAACCGCTCAAACCGAACATCGCCGCCGAGACGTTGGCCGTGTCCTGTGGCGTTGCCGTGGCCGGATCGTAGTTGGAAATCAACTCCATCGCCGACAAAAACTGCTCCCGTTGTTTGTCCGGATGCTTCGACGCACGATAACGAGCCTCTTGCGTCAGCTTCACGGCCTGCGTTTTGGTCAGGAGCTTTCGCTCAACCAGTCCATCCAATTCACTTTGCTGAAACTCTTCCCCCTGTTCGTGCCGGGCGTTCAGATCATCGTAAGTCTGGATACGCAATTTATGGGTCTCTGCTTCTGCGTAGTTGATGGCTTCGCGGCGCTTCTCATCCTTCAGGGCCGGACGTCCGCCGTTCTTGAGGTTTTCATACTCTGCAATCGGGTCTTCCTGAATGGCGCGATACGATTCCGAATGAGCGAACAGCACAGGCGCTTTCAGCCGCATGGCGTCGGCATCTTCCGGCGTCACAAGCTGCATCGCCACCGATTCATTCAACGTGCGGTGCCAGGCATCTTCATCCAGTTCAATCAGCGCCTGTGACATGCGGTTTTCCCCGGCTTTTTTCGCATCGGAAATGTTCCGGGCAACGGTGAGATGCCGCACCTCCGCCGACGTGCGTTGCTTGAAGTCCGCAATGCCAGCGTCCCATTCTTCACGGAAAAACTTCCCCGTATTCTCCCGCCCCTGCGTTTTATAGAGACTATCAAGGCGCTTCTGCCACTCGCCCTCCCACTTCGACGGCTCCATCAGAAGCATTTCGTCCTGAAATTTCTGATACGCCTCGCGCTCCGCCACCTCGCGGTTTTTGACGATTTTGAAGTTTTCCGCCCGCTGCAGCTTGAGTGCGAAGTCTCCGGCGAGGTCTCCGACCTGTGAGACGGCGGCGCCGACGCGCTGACCGGCGGCGTGTTCGGCATCATACATGCCGGGATTGGCTCGCACGGTGTGTTCGGGCGTGGCGGCGGGTGTGTAGTGGGCTAGGGGGACGCTTGGCATGGCTTTAGCTGGTCAGAAGCGGATAGCTGAAATTGGCGTAAAAGAAGGACTGATCCCCGATCCTATCGGCAGACATAAAGGCGCGGGCATTCGCCCCATCCCGCCTGATGAAATAGAGGTTTGAACCTTCGAGATAAGAGGTGATTTCCATCTCGTTGTCATAATTCGGGAGGTTTTCCGCCCACGTCATTCCCATGAGACGGCCGTAAGTGTTGGGATTAGTAAGCGTCGCGTCTGGACGATAGGCTGCGGGAAGTCCGCTTATGTCCAAGTAAAACCCGGAACTGCCGCCGCCACTTACCTTGACCACACTCCCAAAGCTGTATCTGACCGTCAAATATACCCAGCCGCCACGAACAACGTATTTCGCCTGTCCTGAATAGACCGTGCCGCCAGTCCAATCGATCCCGGAACAGACTCCGACCGGGACAAACGTGCCCTGAGCCGTAATGGCGGAGGTGGCATCCTGTCCGGGGTTGCCGCGGGGGATGGCGAAATTCAATACGGCCGCATTCGCGGTTCCTGCGTTGGTGACGCTGGCGGCACTCCCCGGCGCTCCCGTCGTTACCGTACCAACAGCAATCGTGGCGGCATTTCCTGCCACGCCGGTATTGCCGCGAGGAATCGTGAACTGGAGGTAGGCGGCATTCGGATTTCCCAAGTTTTGGACACTGGCAGAACTCCCCGCCGCACCGGTAATCGTGTCACCTATCACGATCGTGGCAGTGTCACCTTTGTCGCCCTTGTCACCCTTGATCCCTTCCTCGCCAGAGATGCGGACGGCGGTTGACCAATACGGCGCGGGACCGGCCATTTCGCCCGTCCCGGCAACCTTTGTGGCCTTCGTCATCCACATATATTCCCCACCAGCGAGGGCGGGCGGCGCATCCGTCCAACCGGCGGGCGCCACGACAGATTGATTGAGTGCGGGCGCGACAGTCTTGCTGGTGTTTTTGGCGTATTTGAAATCCGTATACGTGCCATTGGCTCCATCCGCACCGTCTTCCGCCGTGACCTTGACCGGCTCCGTCCACGAGGCGGGCGGCACGTTGCCGAAGCCGACAATGCCGGTGCTCATCCACCAGACTCCGGTAGCGGTCGGCGCGTCCGACCAGCCGGGCGGAATCATGACGCCGCCCTGCGTCGGTGTGGCGGGTTTCGTCTCCGATTGTCGAAAAATGAAAGTCGTGAACTGGCCGGGAACGCCGCCATACTGGTTAATCATGGCTTGCAGGTCATTCAGTGCCTGTTGAACGCCCTGATAAAATTGAGTGATCGTGGCGAGCGTGGCGGCGAGACCGTCTTTCCACTCTTCCACGTTCGAGACACGGTTGAGCAAATCCACGATGTTTTGCAGCGCATCCGTCATCTGCGTTTGCAGGGCGGCAATGTCGGTTTCGTTCGTTGTGACGCGCGCATTGAGTTCCTGCACGATGCAAATTTCGCGGTCTAACTGGAGTTCGATGGTTTCCGAGGGGAAGCCGTCGTTGTAACCAAAATCCTTCGTTTGCGTGCGGGCGGTGTCGCGCCGAATCTCGACGCTCAGACCGGGCGCGGGCGCGGCGGCAAAGGTGATCGTGCCCCCCGCATTCTGCCGCAGGCCCTGCACGGTGTAGTTGCTGACAAGGACGCCGTTGACCCGGACCTTAAGCGCGGCGGCTTCGAGGACGTAGAAGTTGAAGCCGTAAACGGTGACGCCGGCGGCGGACGTGTGTGTGGTTGAGACTGCTTGTGATGTGACCATGTGAAAAGTAGCGGGGGGGGGGGGGGGGGGGCTATTCGTCTCCGCCAGAATTGGCTAAGTAGCGTGCGCCGAAGCTGGCGGCAGAGCCGACGCCGCCGAGGATGGTTGCTCCGGCGTTGAGTGTCCCGGCGCGGCGGGCGGATTTGCCTGCCATGCGATCGAGCACGGCCTGTTGCCGGTAGCGTCCGGCTTCGATGTTGCCGGTGCGTTCGATATCCAAGGCGGAACGTTCGAGGGTGGCGGCGGTCTCGGATTGCACCAGCAACGGCGTGCCGGTTGTGCCGACGACGCCGGACTTGGCGTAAAGGGCGCGCTGCCGGGCAAGAAGGGCGGCGTTCTGTTCACGCTGCGCGTTGGCCGCAATGCGGGAATCGCGTTCTTTGACACTCGCCTCTTGTTGCGCGAGGGCGGCGTTGTAGTTATTCAGGCGCTCTGTCGCCTTGCCCTGCTGAATGGACGAATACGCCGATACGCCAGCCCCGGCAACCGAGGCGACAACGGCTGTGACGGCTAGGACGGCTGGCATGGCAGAACCCTCCAATATTCGGTTGCAGGATGTCCGGCGTGGTAGCCGTGACGAGTGAGCGCCCGGCCGATGCTGCGCTTGTCGGTCATGACAATGAGCGAGTGGCGTTGCTGGCTGCGCATGACTTCATCAGCCGCCCCCAAAAGGCTTTCGAGGGCGGCATGGACGGTGAAGGGATCGGCACCGGGCTTGCTCACGAACCAGCCGAGCCAGCCGACCCCGCAAGAGTTGTCTTGGTAGAGCCAGGCAGCGAGGACACCGAAGGAAATCAGTCCGCAGGTGGGAAGCTGCACACGAGGCACGCGCGGCACGCCGTGCGCATCCCACCACGCGCAAATGCGGTCGTAGTCTGTATCCGGTTCCCACTGACGAACGCTAGTCACCGAACACCTCCCATTTGACGCCGATCCCCAGCAAAGTGAACGGCAGGGGCTGATCCTGAACGAGAATGATGTCCCCAGCCTTGTCATGGCCTCCATTCCACGGACATTTGATGTCCCCGCTGTATTCGGGCGGGCTGGCGTCCATCGCGTCCCACGTCGAACGGAAAGGCACTTCGTCAAGCTGGTCCTCGGATGGACCAAACTTGCATCCCACGGTTTTGTAAAAGCGCGGGGTGATTTCCGAGATGCGCCGGGTCCGGCCCTGACTGGCACCACTGGCTAGGATCACATCGAGTTTCATCGGTTGCAAAACGCCCACGTAAGGCAGGCCAACCACGACACGCCGGGCGTGCGGAACCGCCTCCGGAAAGGTGATCGTGTTCGCCGTGACAGTGAGCTTTTCGTAAATGCGGCCGTCCACAACGGCCGTAACTTGTGCGCCGTTGAGATGAGCAAGGGCGGGGTTGGAAAGGGTGGTAAGCTTGGCGTCGCCAGCATCGACAATCGCCGCGCAATCCAGCCAGCAGCCCGTTGCCTTGCTGTCGGTTTCGGGTGTCAGCCGTTCGATGGTGCGTACCGGTACGCCGCCAATCGTGCGACGCACCACCGCCCAAATTTCGTCTTCCGGCGTGCCTTGCAGGGTGGCAACCGACTCGAAAGCGCCGTTCGTGATCCAACGCGCCCATGCGGTGACGTCCTGCGGGCGGTCATAGGTGAGGACGGCCAGATTCCCGTTTTCTGTCACGGCCAAAAGCAACGGATCGGGCTGGCGGGCAAAGGCGAGTTGCTTCACGCCGCTTTCTGTGACCGGCGCGGCAAGCAGGGTCAGATCAACCGAGGCGTAACCATCCTTCTCGATCGAGTATGCCATTTCCATGACTTTGCGCGACTGGCGCTCAACGTAGAGAATCGCGTCGTTGACGAGGACGGGTTGCAGGTGTGCCGCACCGTTGGCCGATTCCGACCTGACGACGATGTTAGACGGGGTAAGCGGCTCGTCAGTGTTGCCCGCGGCAACCGTGAACTCGCGCGCGGTAGTTGCCGCCTGAATACGTTTCAGCGATTCCACCCATTGGACATTGTTTTGCTCCGAGGCGGCGAAGGTGTAGGCGACGGCGGCGTCGTCATCCTCGCCGTATTTGAAGTTCTCAAAATCATCCGTTTTCGAGCCCCACATGGTATTTGGCTGGTGGCGTGTGCCGCCGAAAATGAGGCGTTGTTCGTAGAGCCCGATTGTGCGAGGGAAACCGCGATAGGGGGACCATGCGGACTCGCACCAAATGTCGGTAGCGGCGACGGTGGCGGCTTTGTCGATGACGGTGACTTTGACGTGCGTGGAATCGGTGTAAGCGGTGACTTTGACGAGGGCCGTAACATAGGCATCCGTCGTTTCAAGCATGGCGCGGGCTTTGACGTAGTTGGTGGGGGCCTTCCCAACCCACACCCCGGCGCCGAAAGGATCGCCGGTGGGTTGGTATTTGAGGCGGAACTGAGCAAGCTCTTCCTGATGGCCGGACGCGGAAATGTTGCGGTCTGACTCCGCCGTGAATTTGCGAACAGTTTCCCACGTTGTTCCACCATCGAGGCTGCGTTCGATCGAGAGTGTGCCATACCAGCGTTCCGTGCTGTTGGCCGTCCAGTCGCCCTGCACGGAAATTGCCGCGGAATGGAATGGACCGCCGGAGGTGGTAGCCAGGGAAACGGAAGTGCTGGCCGCTTCCTTAAGGTGGCGCAGTTCCCAATACGAGCCGACATGGCCGGGCTGGAAGAGGGCGGCGCTGGCCGTCATGGTGACGTTCACACCGTCCACGGCGGAGAGCGAAAGTTTGGTCTCCGTCACGTTCTCATCCAGCATCGGAGGAAACGCCCAATCGACCGCCTCAAGCCGCCAGTCGGCATCCGCGTGGCGGGCGAGGCGCTGCACGGGATAATCCGGGTGAACGAGATAAACGACGTCATTGATTTGCCGATACTGGATGGCGAAGACGGCGGCGGCAGGGTAGGGGGACGCGATTTCCTGCAAGAGCGCGGGGGCGGCCCCGGCGGAGTAAACGCGGAGCGCGAGATGCGCCCATTCGAGCATGAACTTTTGCTCCGTCGAAAATTGAAACGGCATCAGGCGCGAAGGGGTGGCGGCACTTTTGGTTTTCGCCACGTAGCCGAATGCGGAGCGGAACCGCGCGCCGCCGTAAGGCATCACGCGCATGTTTTCCAGACGACGGCAGGCGGCGTCGTATTTCTGGAGGTCGCTACGACCGTCGAGTTTCGGTGTCCACTCGCCGGCGGTGAAGTTGTTGAAAAATTTGTGTGCCATAGGGGGGGGGGGGGGGGGGGGGGGGGGATTATTTTAGGAACCGTTCGACGATCCAGAGAACCACCACGCCGCCACCAACCATCATGGCGAATCGGCGTTCTGACGCGGCAAGCCGCTCGAACAGCGTTCCGATGTCAGAGCGAAGTCCGCGGACTTCGGCCCGCAGTCCATGTTCACCGACTTCGGCCTCAAGCTTAGCGATGCGTTCGCGCATGGCGGAAATTTCAAGATCACTCATTGGCATGTCACTTGGTAGAGGAGGTGTTGCGGCGTTGTGCGCGTGCGCCGGCGAGGTCGATCAGTTGCGATTCGAGTTCTTGGTAGGCAGCGGCGGAATGCCACGTTTCGTCAAACTGGGGAGTGTAGGTCCCCGTTGCTGTCTGCACCGGAATCCCCGATTTCAATTGCAGGACTCGCGGCTGATACATGAGCAAAGAAGCCTTGTCGCCTAATGAGGCGTTTGCGCAGCCGGTCAGCGATGCGAGCAGAAGCATCATCACCAAGAGCGCGAAGGCGGAGGATTTCGTTTTCATCGTTAGTAATATCCTTTTCGATACGTTCGGTGAGATCGTAGGCGGCGCTGACCAGATCGAGGCGAAACTTGGCGGCGACGGCTTCCGCCACCGCCGTCACTGCCGTTAGGATTGAGCCAAAAACGGCCATGTTCTCAGCGAGGTTCGGGCAACGGGTTGAGTTGCCGTGACAGAGTTTCGACTTCTGCACGCAAGGCGCGGGCGTAAGCCTCAAGCTCTTCACGTGTCATCGTGGAGATGCGGTCGGGTGGAGATTCGTTGCTCATGGAGTGTATTAAGTTTGGACTCACACAGGGCGATTGGCCGGGCCTAGGACTCCGACTACCCTCGCCCCGCGTGAGGTAATTATTTGGCCTTATACTTGGCGATGAGTTCGGCGACGTAATCGCCCCAAGAGAAAATCCACGCGACGGCCTTGTAAGCCTTCGAGGAATACACGCGGTCAATGGCCGCGTCGTCGGAGGTCGAGGGGGATTGCTTGACGAACGCGGAAATGGCGGAGGCGAGCGCGTTGAACGCGATACAAGCCGCGCCGTAGTAGCCAGCATAGGTGGCGAGTTTGGCAATGAGTTCAGGGCTCATGATGTTTTGTATTTTGTTTTTGGTTACGTTATGCCGCTAGGCGGCGGTAGAAGGCGATCCAGTCGGCCTCTGTCGTGAGAGGACTGGTGGAGAGTTGACGCCAGAGCACCCATGCAGGCGTTCCGCTGGCATAGGTAGGGATTTCCCGGATACCAGCTGCGCGAAAGATGCGCAGCCAGCGATCGAGAGACGCCAGCGGTGAGCCATGAAAGACCGGCGGATACAGGACAACAAAGCCGGTTGACGTGAGCACCTCCGCTTGCAGATCCACGGCCCGCATCACGGAAGTGAGAGCGGGCGCAAGAAGTGTTTCGAGTGGCGGCGGGCTCAACGGTTTTAGCGCAGGTTGATACGGCGGAGGCAGAATCAGCGGCGCGGGCGGCGTCCATTCAGGCGGGTCATCAGGCACGGCCAGAAGCGCGGCTTCCGGCGCGTCCGGTCCAAAGATGGCATCAAGGGCGTCCCCGGCGTCACTCTCCGCGCTCGTATCCACCGAAGCGAATACGAGCGCGGAGAGGAGCAATGCAAAAAATGCCGTGAGGATGCGCATGGCGGGTTATTTCACCTCTTTGAGCAGGGCGATTTGCTTTCTAAGGATTTCGATACGATCCGCCGTCGCCTTGGTCTGAGCGGGAAGCAGGGAGACCGAGTTCACTTCGTTCGACAACACCCGCAGCGCGCCGTCAGAATCGGAGCGCGCGAGTTGCTTTACGTGCTGATTAAACCACGCAACATAGGTGTTGGCGGTGAGCCCAGTGCCGAGGTGACGCGCGTTCCACTGCGGAGCGAACTCGGCAATGATGCCAAGGTCGCGGGCACGGCGCAGAGCGGCGGTGTAGAGACCGGAGCTTCCAGCCTCGAGGACGCGAAGTTCGTCGGCACTGGCGTAGTTTTGGACATAGAAATATCCTTGGCCGCCCTTACTAATCGTGAGGAGTTTTGCGGCGAGCGCCTTGTCAGAGTCATCCTGCGCAAAGACCTTGGCGGTGACGCCGGCCTCATCGGTATTGCGAGCCGTGAGAACGGCTTTGATAATCCAAGTCGCAACGCTGGGATTGGACTCCGCGATGGAATCCACATCGGGCACAAGGGCTTCGAGAGCGGCGGTGTTGGCGACGCGCCATCCTTTGATGGCCGCGACGTGTTCGGCTTTGGCCGTGGCGAGGGCGGCGCGATCACCGGCAATGGTTGCCAGTTTGATTTTCGCGTTACCGGCAGCATAGAGGTCGGTGTAGCTGGTGTGGAGAGCCAGACCCGTTTCAACCGGGGTGGCGTTGACGAGGCCCGCGCCAAAGACGAGAGCCGAGATGATGAGGATATATTTCTTCATGGTGTTTTATGTATTGTTTGTTCAGATACCGGCGAAAGCCGGAAGGTGATTACGGGGTCGCAAGAACCGGAGAAGTGGCAGGGAAAATCGGATACCAGACCTGTTCGTAGTCGGTGGCCGTGATGCGCTGGTAAGACCAGATGAGAGGCGCGTTGCCCGGCCTGATCGTGGCGTCAATCGGCACGTAAACGATCACGGCAGGCACGGTGCCGATGCGCGTTTGCCAGATCGATTGATTCGCCGGTTGCTTGCGCCAGCGGCGTTTGTCGGAGTTCCCCGTGTCGGTAAACCAGACGGAGGGAACCGCACCCACCTGCGACGTTACCGATGTGCGCGCCGGATCGGGAGAATGGTAGTAGAAAACGAGGTCGGTAAAGGGCGCGTGTTCGCCGAAATTGGAGAGCGTTGCCTTAAGTTCAAAATCGTAGAATCCGGGACCAATCGGAATCACGAACACGAGGTAAGCAGGCTGCGGCGTGCGGGCATCCACGTAGGATTTGGGGGTCGGATGTGCATTTGCTGTCGGCGTCTGCACATCAAATCTTCCATCTGAACCTCGCCTAACAATACTTGAGGGTTCGACTGACGTGCTGTAGCGCAGCATCACTTGATCGCCTGTCTGATTAACGCCATAAACGGTCTGAACAGTAGTCACCTGCTGCACGGAATTGTCTGCCAATGCGCCCTGTTCTGCCGTCGCAAAATAAAGGGACAACTGACCGACAAACGAGTCCTCAAAGCCGACAACCGTAATGCGGTTCTTCACGCCGGCAGGGAACGTGTAATCTTCATAAGCGAGCGTGGCGCGGTTGTACGCCTGCCCCTGAAGGGCAGGCGACACCATGCAAACCACAACCAAGACAACGAACGGAAAAAATTTCATCGGGATCGGGCGTGCAGCCAGGCACTTTGCCGGCTGGGTTGGAGAGTGTTTTCAAAGGCGTCCCGGCTGTTCGCGTTTCGCGCGCGGGCAATGACGCCATCGTATTCGGAAAGTAATGACTCACGGAGCGTCCGCGATTGCTGGAACGGCCACGCGAGTTTCGAGGCAAGCGCGGTGACAATCGCGCGGGCGCAGAGAGGATCGAGGTCTGCGATATGGGCGGCGCCGGGATCATCGATCTGTTGGGTGACGTCGCGCGTGTAAACGATTCGGGCCGTGCCTTCGTTCATCAGCAGCGTCCGCCCCTCGATCTCGAAAAGCGGCATGTCTGGCGACCCCACTTCATGCCCGTTCAGGCGAATGGTACGGAGGAAATCACCGGGAAGCTGAAAGCCGTAAGACCACTCGAAAGCGGGCGGCTGGGCGAGGGGAGCGAGCGCCACGCGACGCCGGGCGCAACGCCATTGCCCGTCCCGCAACACCTCGCGCACGGTGGCGGCAAAGTGGAGTTGGCACAGGCGGGCGGACTTCGTGGCATCCGATAACGACGCAATGCCGTTTTCGGACACGAGCCCGAGCGCCTGATTGCAAATATCCACCTCCGTCATGATGCGGCGAGGGTTGCGGGCCGGGGTGATGGTTAGACGACGCTGAAGGCGATGTAGATCGTCCAGTCAGTGGCGAGCGTCGCGCCGGTTGTGACCGTCGCAACGATGTCCTCGTTGCCGACGCCAATGTCGGCATCCGGCTTGTTGCCGAACGAAGACAGGTAGGCGCGGGCAGCGTTGCCAACGGCAGCGGCGTAACGATCGACCACTGCGGCGTCACCAATGGAGACGCGAGCCGTGGCGTTGCCGTTGTTGCTGACCGACAGCGCCGGAAGCACGCGGGCGTTGGCAGGCAGGCGGACAAGGTTGATCTTGTCGCCAACCGCAAGCACCGTGCCGGACGGGATCACGACAGAGGCAAGGCGGACCTTGCCCTGTGAAAGGACGCTGGACTTCCAGCCAGCGACGGCCCCGGTTTGCGAGGCGAAGAGAGGCGTGTTGATAGTAGCCATTTTTTGAATACTCCTTTAAGGTTGAAGTGTTGAGATGGCCCGCGCTCAGACGTTTTCGTCAACGTAGCCGACCGAAATCCAGTCCTCGCGCATACGGGTGGCACCGAAGTCAGCTTGGGTCGTGACGTGCCAGGCATTCCACTTGCCGGGAATCTTTTCGATTTCCGTGCGGACGCCAGTGTTCTTCTGGTTGGCGAAGAGGATGGCGTTTTCGCAGTAGGCGAAACAGCTGCGAATGCCATTCACCGCGGGCAATTCCTCATACTTGACCCACTCCATGCCAAGGAAGTGCGTGATTCCACCCTCTTGCAGGGCCTTCACGGCGGCGTAGTCGGTCGATTTGACTTCCTGCACGTTGAGCAGGAGTTGATCGAGCATCGCCTGATTGTGGACGAAATACTTTTTCTTGGCATTCTGCACGTCGTCGCGGGAAATCAGCGACTTGAGGCGGATGAGCTTGGCGAGCGTCAGGCCGGTATTGGCTCCGGGATTACCGGTACCGTTGTAGCCGACGCCAACCTTGCGATCGTCGCCAAGTTCGACGGCGACGGGGACGCTGCCCTCGTCATCGTTTTTCTTATACGCGGTGCCAAGCGCGGCGGCGACAATCACTTCGTCTTTCGACACGTTGATGGCAAAAGCCTGGTTCTGGGCGGTGGGCGCGTTCGGATCGATGATGCCGCGCACCTTGTCCGCGCCGTCGAAGGGAACGGCGATGCCATAGGGAGAGCAAGACACCTGCCGTCGCCAGAATTCCTGCTGGTCATAGGTGATGTCGGCGAGACGACCGACAATCTTATGCATCTTGAGTCCACCGATCTGGTCGAAGTAATCGACCTTGCCGTTGGCGGTCTCAATGCGGATGCCCTTCCCCTCGAAGATATGCTTCTGACGGGCGGCGAGATGTTCGACGTTGGAGCGGTATTGCTCAACGAAGGCGGCGGGAAAAATATCCTGTGCCATTGTAGTGAAAAAGAAAATACGGATTTCGTTTCCACGGGGTTTCGCTGTTGTCGGTAGCCCGGCAGCTTCCACACGTGATCCGCCGGTTGCAGGGCTTGGCGCGCAGGCCAAGTTGTCCCAATCGCTCAGATAGGGGGTCTGAATATCAGAAAATGCACCTTGTCAAAAGAAAAAACGCGCCCCCCCGTGAAAGGGGGCGCGTTCCTCATGCAACTCACTGAAACCGCGGCGTTGTCACCGCGAAACTAAGTTTGCGGATACGCCTTGGCGAAAAGGCCCTGCATGTATTGCACGCGCGCCTCGTGTTGCGGATGCGAAGCGTTCCAGTAGGGATCGTTCTTGTCGTCGTTGATCCTCTGGATTTCCGCTTTCGGATCGCCGGAGAAACGCCCCTGCGCATCGCGTCCGCCGGGCAGGTTGGTATCCTCGGAAATCAACTCGCCGACCTTCGCCATCGCTTTGATGAAGGCAGGATTGTTGGCGAGTGTGGGATCGGCAATCAGGGCGTCGCCGCCGACAGCGATTGCGGCCTGTTTCGCGGCAACGACTTTCTTGTCGTAGTCCGCTCCCCATTCGGTTTTGAGCGCCGTGACTGCTTGCTCCCGTTGTTGCGTCTGTTGCGTTTCAGCGGCCTTGACCGCCTCTTGCGTTGTGCCGAGTTGCCACGCAACGAGGGCTTGCGCTTGCTTGGGTGTGAGTCCGAGTTCGTGAGCCTTGGCTTGGAATCCAGCAACGAGCTTGTCATCCCAGACGCCATCTGGAACGCCGTCCGGTCGCTTGATGCCGTATGCATCGGGCTTTTCAGGACGTCCGAGTTTTTGATAAAAGGCGTTCCACTCTTCCGGCGTGCTGTTCTCAGTCGGCAAGACAACTTTGTCCCGGCCAAGTTGCGATTCCAACGAGGCGTAGGAGCCGAGCACGGATTTCAGCGATGTGAATTTGCTCTCGAAGGTATCGGGAGCGCCGAAGGCCTTCGCCCATCCGGCTTGCAGCGAGCCGTCTTCCTTCACGAAGGTGCGAAGGTCTGTGGAGGCCTGTTGCTGTTGTTGTTGCTGGCCGTCGCCACCGCCACCACCGGTTTCGTCGCCATCGGCGTGAAGGCAGACCGGCATGAGCCAGCGAATTAGTCCAAAGAATCGGAATTGTTTATTCATGGTATTCAAGTTATTGTGTGTTTAATGGGAGATTATTTGCCGCCTTTGTTTTTCTCTTCCAGCCAGGCGACGAAGGCGGGCGTCTTGTCGCCAAAGCGCGGATCGAGGTCGGGGCCGTCCGGGTGTTTCGGATGCTTGTACGGCGCGAATTTCCGGTCCATCGAGGGCGGGCGGGCTCCCGCCGCCGGACCGGATGCCGGTGGCGTAGGAATGCCCGGCACGGGGGCCGGGTTCGCGGTAGTGCCCGCTACCGGAAGAGGAGTGGAGGGGGGGGGGAGGGGGGGCTTCCCGTTCTCAATCTCGATTTCACTGCCCGACACCTCGATCTTTTGCGAGGCGAGCCAGCGCAAGATCGTCGGTCGGTAGCGGCCCATGTCGGCCTTGACCAACACGCCCTGCGTGCCGGTGTCGTAGGTGGCGACGATGATGCCGTCACGTACGATGTTTGCGATGCCGCCAAGCGGCTCGCTGATGTCGTAGCCGGCTTTCGCCGGTGTAGTTGGTTTTTCGTTACTCATGGTATGGTGTTTTGTTTTCTAGCGTGGAAAGCCTCGAATGGATCGACGCGAGGATGTGCCGGACGGGCTCTTTCATCCCCTCCGTATGGGCGACTTCCTGAGCGTCCATGCCCGGCCTGTAAGACGGGTTTTCAATGCCGTCCTTCGTGAAGCCGAACTTTTGAAGAAGGTCCTCGAGCACGATCTTTCCGTGCTCGCCCTCAAACACGCGATGGTAGGCGGTGCGGACTTTCAGGGCGTGTTGATAGCATTCGCTCTCTGTCATTGCATCGCCCCTCCGATGGCGTCAGTTGCGGCCTGCTGTGCCTGCGGCCCAAGTTTCTGCGCGGCACCGGCGGCTTGGTTCGCCGCCGACGCCATCTGTTCGAGTTGCGCGGCCTGATTGGCTTGCGCCTGTGCCTGCATCATCTCCGCAACCTCTTCCTCGCTATTCTGCCACTCTTGCGGCAGGCCGGAATTACGAGCCACGCCACGCGCGGCTTTTTTCCAATTGATGACCAGAGCAACAGTCGGATCAAACGTCGCCATCCCTCCAATAAGATCCATCATTTGCGCGAGCGCCCCGTTCTGCGCGGCTTTGATGGCGAGGGCGATCTTGGAGACGTAGTCGATTTCGTATTCAAGCGACTCTCCTTCAGCCATCGGAGGCGGGGCGAAAATGCCCGCCCGCATCAGGATATTGAATACACGTTCGAGGACGGGATTCAACTTTTCCTGTGTGATCCGCGCGAACATCGGATGGAACAGCACGAGCTTCTCTTGCATCAACTGCGCCACCTCAAACGCGGTCTTATCCCGCTTCATCGCGTCAGGGTTCGAGAGCATCTTGAACATGTCCACGAACCACGCCCGGCGGATGACCTCACGCTTGTCATTCAGAACCTTATCCCCGATGTCCAAACGGGCAGTGTCGCGCAACCGCTCCGGCTTGTTGTTTGGATTCGATGCGTCCCAATAGAATACGCCGCCGGGTCGATTGTCCGGACGCCACGAAGAGTCCTGCGGAGCCAGCCAAGGCGGATTCACCTGTTGCTCCAGAGACAGCAACAGGTCGCGCTCCATCCGGTTCACGAGCTTGATTTCAGGCATGACCTGATCTCCCGGCCCGCGCCCGTAAATCTCGTTGTTGCCTCGCAACAGGCGGGCAACGGCAATCGGCATCTCGTAAAAACCGCCCTCTTCGATCACATGAATTGCCTGTTTGTCCACGTACACCGAGGCAATCGGGCGCTTCTTGCCGATCCCCGGTCCCTGCTTTCCATCCCGGCGCGGATACACCGCATGGATGATCTGGAAACGCTTGTCCCGATCCGACGCCGTTTTCGAATTAAGCGCGTCCAGCATCGGCTTCGAAAGTTTGTCCTCACCCCATTTCTGCGCGCACTGGCGGGCGGTAAACCGGAACTCACGAAAGACGGTGTCAACCAGACCTTCCGCATCCTCCTCGATCACGAACGTGCCAACGGGCACGTTCGTAAAGTTGAGCAGCCCCCCACGCTGACCACGCAAGGCCGCGCCCTCTTCACAGAACAGTGACGCGATCGAGAATCCCGCCATGTCCATGAAATCTTCATGGATGCCGAGGTAAAAATTGCTGGCATGGAGGGCGGCGGCTGCGCGGTGCGTGCAATCGTCAAACCATTCGACCACGGGCGCGGACGCACCCGGACGCGCCGAAAAGCGGAACCAGAGTTCTCCCGCCGGGACAAGGGAGGACAGGAGACCGGCGGCGTAAACCAGCGCCGATTCATTGGCGGTGGAGTCATAGATGTCCGTCGTCTGCGCCTCGCCACCGTGCTTGTCCCCCATGCTGAGAATGTCGCCTTTCGACGGCAGGATGTAGCGGGCGGCATCGTGCCAGCGTGAACGCCAGTTGGCCTGACGCGAAAGACCGGCCTCGTATCGGCCAATCAAATCCTCCGCCAGTTTGTTGGTCTCGGTATTGGACATGTTACGCACCTCCGAGGACGGTTGCCGAGCCCTTGCCGGAGCCGGGCGCACTGTCACCAGCGCCGGCGAGAATCGTTGACTGGATGCCCTTCTTTCGGGCGGCGTCCTTCAACGTGTCCCGACGCTGCAACTGGACTTCTGTTGCCGTCGCCGCCGGGGGCGGCGCGGCAGGCGCGGGCATGGCTGGTGTGCCGCCGCCCTTGTGACGGAAGGCATGACGAAGGATGCGCGGCGGATTGGTGATGAGTGCTGTATTCATAATTTGGAGATCAGTTGGTTGAGTCGGTCGAAAGGATAAAAGCGGAGCTTGTTGTTGCGCTCGAAAGAGGCCCAGGGAAGAGGGTAGGGGAACATCGACAGCGCCGCCCGCATGTCTCCGGCGAACAAATACAAGTGCCAGCAATCGCAGACGCAGTCCGGCCAAGAGTAGTTTGGGTCAACAATCTGCAAGTGCAGCGCGCAACGCGGCACCGAACGTCCCATCACGAAATAATCGGGTGCGTTGAACACGTAGCCGTGTCGGAAATGCAGGGCCAAATCATCTTCAAATAGACGCGCGCACGGCTCACGGCCGTAAACCAAAGCGGCTTCCTCGAACGGTTTCACAGCCTGAATCCCTCCCACGGCGAAATTGCCGTCTGCCGACGCTGTTGCTGGCGCTGCTGTTGCTGGCTGATTGCCGACGAATCCGACACCATCCCAAGGTTGATCGCCTCCGCCGCCGTGCGAGCGGCGTCGGACGGATGCGAACTGGCATCATGCACCGGCTCATCGGAGAGAATGCCCGACGACGAAACCGGCTTCGTGTGATACACCTCCAGCGCGGCCAGCCCATCGCCGCACCCGGCGAGGTTGAATTGTGAACGCATCAGCAAGTCGCGGAGCTGGTTGATCCCGATCCAAATGTCATGCGTCCGGCGCACAACGCGCAGATTTTGCAGCCCCGCCTTCTTCAGCTCAGTGATATACGACGTGCCCGTGTTCGCGTGGCCGGCTTCCGCGTCATGAGGCAGGTAATGATACGCCACCGGAATCCCGGCAGACCTGATTACATTCGCCGCCTGCGCAGCTGACGAACGCTCCAACGTCACATGCTTGATCCAGTCCATCCGGTTGCCGCGAAGCTGGAACCACCAAATGTCCGTTGTGTCGCTGTGCCCAATGTCCCATGACGTGTAAACCGGGAAAGTCCTGTCCCACTGGAACGGATAAATCTGCCCATTGGCGCGAATCTTCGCGATGACATCGCCATAAATCGCCCCCTCGATTGGAGCCTTGAAACACTCGTCAACCGTGCTCGGAAACTCGCGGAAACAGTTCAATCCCGCGCCCTCGAACGCCTTCACCTGATACCAAATGCGTTGTTCCAGCGAAAGCGGACGCCTGATCTGTTGCGAAATCTCATCGAGATAAGCGTTCACCTCGCCGCTCACCCGATCCGGAGGCCCGGCCATCACGTTGCGGGCATCCTCACACCAGCCGCCAAACACCAACGTCCAATCCAAATCCGTTCTCGACGCATCCGGCAACTCCTGTGCGCGAGTCACGATATCGTGGAAATAATTCCGCGTCTTGCCCCGGCTGCGGCCCATCGCCGTTGACTCCACCACAACCAGCCCGGATGTCGGCACCGAAGGGATCGCGCCGGTCTGGATTTCTTCCGCACGCTTTGGATCGTGGTGCGCGATCTTGCCCAGCTCTGAAATGAGCATGACTTGCGGCGTGCCACCACGCGACGAAGCCGACGCCAGACAGAACGAACCATTATCTAACGCCAGTTCCGTGCCCGAGGAACGCAGCGTCGGGATTTGCAGCTCAGGACTCAGACGCCCCATCTCCTCATGGGCAAACGTCACCATGTGCTGGAGTTTCTTGCCCGCATCACCCTCCGACATGTCGATAATCGCCCCCTCCGTGTTTGGACGAACGTTCATCGTATCCAAAATGACCAGACTCATGCACGTCGAGCACCCCAGCTTGCGCGCCTTTGGCAGCACGATCCGCTTACGCTTGTCCTCGTAAATCGCCTTCAGCAGCTTTTGCTGCGTCACGTTCGGATAAAACGGTATCGACACACCCTTGTCATCGCGGATGCGGTAAAATCCGTTTGAGAGGCGACCGTGAGCAGTCAGGAACCGTTCTGGAATGTCTTCGCGCCTCATCTGTTCGTGTCCCCTGATTTGGCAAAATCCCAAAAGCCTTCCGAAATTCGCACATCATGCTTTTGCGGTGCCTCGTCCCCCGACATGCGATTATCAACATTGATCGCCTTGATCTTCTCGTCCGGCGTCGAACGCGCTGAATGCACGATACGATAAAGCCAGCGTCGCTTCTGCTCTCGCGTCATGACCTTGTTCGTCACACGCGACTCCACCACGTCTTGCTTCTGCTCTCGCGTGCGCTTCTGCGCACGCGGCTTCAACGGCTTCACCACAGGCAACGTCAGCTTGGGAACTTTCTTCTTCACGGCGCCACCTCCCCAGCCGGCCCGCGAATATCAACACCCTCACCAATCGCAGCCACGTAGCCGTCCGCCCCAATATACTCCCCGGCATGGCCTGGCATCTCCCCGCTCCCTCCAATCCACGTTACCAACCGCAATACACGCCTCTCCCCGTCCACAGACACCCCCAACACAGGACTCCAACCATTCACCCCATCCTCACCGTCCTTCTTGACCGTCCCGCCGGTACCGCTCACCGCAGCCGCTGCCGTCGATACTGCCACCGCAGCCGCATCACGCGCCTGCCCAAGCGTTGCCTTACGCATGTAGCTCTTCGGCGAGCCTCGTTTCCGGGTATATGGGTTGTTCGGCATCAGACAGAACCCTCCCCGCTTGCCGGGCTTCCGGCATTGCCGACGCGCCCGGCTGCGCTTTTGTCGGAAGTGCTATGACCAACAAAACTATTACCGCTGTCGGCATTACCGACAGTCTCTCCGCCGTTAACGCCTTTCTCGAAAACAACGGCAGCAACGCCGCTTTCCTTGGAACCCAAACCCTCGGAAACACGCTTATCTTCCTTGTCGGGTGGACCAACTCCACCAAATACCTCACCCCCGACAAGTCCATCGGGATTCGATGGGGGGGAGAAAACTTCAAGGCTAACCAGGAAGCGTCCGGGGCCTGAACTGACAGCCCCGCGCGCCGTAACCTCATTTTGACCCAAAATAAACCCCGCCTTTTCCAGACCGCGCAGCACGACGATCAACCGCTCGTACGCACTGCCTTGGGATACATTTGCCGGTTCGCTCATGTATCCAGCAACCGCCCTCATCACAACACCGTCAAGTTTCACAAACCCACCAAAACCCATCTGAACCCAGCCAAACCTAGAACCAGCCAAATTGACGTAAAAACCGCCTCTCAACCACGACAACAGCGAGTTGTTAGCTCCATCAACAGCGGTCGATGACTCCACGGTCCCAAGCGCGTATGAACCCCAAACACACACACCGGCCAGCGCTCACGCGCTGGCCTTTTGATTTCAAATTACGATCTTCAACCGGACGCAGATCAGCAGACATTCAAAACCACTGACACAGCAGCCCCCCTATATAGGGGGCTGCATGTCAGTATGTCAGTAGGATGACATGGCAGTTAAATGTCAGTGGAATGTCAGTTGTCAGTAAAACAATAGAACCGCATCGCTTCCAATATGTTGCGATAATCTAAAGCCGAAAAAGAAAAATGTCAGTGAACTAAATTTGTGTATCCAAAAATCCAACAACTGACACCGGGCAATGTCAGTTGCATGAAAAATTATTCACGCAGTGACTTTTGCAACGACTTACAAATTTGCGCTCCGCGCACACTGACGTGCTGACGACGTTGCCCCCATTGCGAATATCACCTGGCATCTAAGATAAACTGACAGCCGGGATGAGGGGACGGACGTCGCCTCTGCGCCGCCCATCGTGGCAATCACAACGCCCGCTTCCGCGGAAGTGATTGCCGCGACTGGCGGCTAATTTCCTCAAAACAACTTCGCAGTATCCCCAAGCCCACGATCTGACGGAAAATCCGTCATAACGTGTCAAACCCCACTCCACTGCGAACCGGCCCGCGCTTCGCGTCGGGGGTAAGGCCGGTTCGGGCGTTCGCTTCGCTCACGTCACGGGGCCTCATTGCCGGCCCCGAACCCCGCTAGGGGAACTAAAAAAGAAAGCAAAAACGGCGCAACCACTTGGAATACAAATTGATATGAAAAACATTCTCGCATTTTGTTCTTGCCATTTTGGAAGGCTGAAATAACCTTAAGTCGTTAACGACGAACAAATAAAGTTATGAACCCGACCAACAAAATATCACACACGCCCGGCCCTTGGAAGGTCCGCGAAGATTATACCGGCGATTTTTTGACCGAGTTAGAAATTATTGCGGATAACTCATATTATCACCGCATCGCCCGCATCAATGCCGAGGAAGAATCAGCATTAGTGCAGGAACAGGGAGCCAACGCCCGCCTCATCGCCGCCGCGCCGGAACTGTTGGCCGCGCTCAAGGAATGCCTCGATCTCCTCACAGTCGGGCACAATTCACACGCCTACACCGTTGTGCGGGCAGGCAAAGCCATCGCCAAAGCGGAGGGACGGGAATGATCACCCGGACACCTACCCCCGGAGCCACATTCGCAAAAATCAACCCATCCACGCCATGACACCACAAAAAGCCATCCAACATCTCGTCAACCAACTCCGCCAGAGCGAACACGGCCAAGTCGCCGCCGATGCCCTTTGGACCTACCTCGATACCGCCGGACACGGCCTCGATGCCGAGAATCAGACCGCCGTCGAAGGTCTCATCAAGGCCGCCCATCGCGGCTACATCGGCACCGTCCTCGAAGCACTCAAACACTGACAACATCATGAGCCGCTTTGCCTACAAACCGCCCCGTATCATGCCGGCCCGTTTCGCATCCACTTGCCCGGAAACGGGCAAGCCCATCCGTAAGGGCGACGAAATCGCCTACTTTCCCGACGAACGCAAAGCCTACCACGCCGAGAGCGGAAAAGCCCAGCGCCTCCGGGATGACATCCGCGCCCGCGAGGCAACCGCTGCGTTGGGCCTCGCAGATGCTGACTGGTAGCCTCCCGACCGCCGGCCCCACGCTGGCAGGGATGACGGAGCCAGCCCGCAACTTCACCGTTGCGGGCTTTTTTGTGTCCGCATAAAGCCGAACACATGAAAACGCTTTCCTCCCTCGCTTGCCTGCTTGCCGCCGTGATGTTTGTTGGATGCGACCGCCGAATTTCGCACTTAGAAACCCAAGTCCAAGACTTAACAGAGCAAATCAAAATTACTCAAGAAGACCTGGCAAAAGCACGGAATCAAATCACTCAGGTGGCTCGATCCTCCTCCGAATCACAACAAGAACGAATAGAAAGAGAAACTAAATTTTCGCAGGAAGCCGATAAGACCAACCAGCACATCCACAGTCTGGCTGAAATGATTGGGCAAAACCAAGCTCGACTAAATGCTATCGAAAAAAGCATGATACAGGACCAAACTCTTTTGCGTGCGGCTGTTAGTCAAATAGAGGATCATGATCGAATACTAATCTTAGAGGCAAAACGTCCAGCCATCGCCCCAGAAGAAATTTCCGCATTGAAAAAGGCAAACGAACGAAATCAATTCCGCATCGAATCAATCGAGCGAAAACTGGGAACACGAGATATGAGCGGAATTGTTTACCCTTAACCCGTTTTCATTACGCCCCTTGCATGGACCAAGAACCATGCAACTGGATCGAAGAAGATTACGAAAAAGCAGCAGTTTTGTTGCTTCTGGAAAAAACGCCAAAGGCAAAGCGGCCCCATTATTGGGCAACTGCTTTCGATACTCTCTGGAAAATGACGCCCCAAAACAGAAAAAACGCCTTCAGGCGTCATTGGCATCATGAGTTCGCTTATCGAGAGGTTTCTTGATTCGATCTGAAACTTTGTCCGCAAGAGGCTTCATTTTTAGAACCTTAATGATTCCAGACATACCCTCTTGCGGAACATTGGCACTATCTGTAACATCCACGCAAGTAGCGTGATTTGTATAATCCCATGGGTTATAAACAGTTTCCTCGTTCGGGAGGATTTTCACAGATATCGACGTTTGCGTAGTAGCAAACGCTCTCGCTTCTTGTTCGTTACTGGCGCGTACCAAAATTCGATCTTTGATTGTGCTAGCCTTCCAGTTCGGATGACTAGGGTCCACTGGGCAAAGGAGAAATATCCTACCAGAGATGAACTTAAACAGCCTTGCCCGGCTTTCATAAGCATCCACAAAATCGCGCTCAATTAGCCTTCCAACATAATCCGAAAGGCTACGGAGTCCAAGGCGAATTACCGCGTCGTCTGCTTTTTTTCGAGAAGAAGGAGAAAGCATTATATTTATCCTATCTTTCTTATCTTCATATGTTTGTGTGTTTTTTGCCATACACACGTTTATGCGCATTGATATGCCTTGTGTCAAAAATAACTTTACACACACAAAGCTACACACTTAAATGCTCCACATGACCCAATCTCGAACTAACTGGCGAGTGCCAATGCCGCGCAAAGGCCGACCGACTAATATTTACCTGCCCGATGACTTAACCCGCATCGCTCGCAAAAAATTCGCAAAGACTGGGCTTTCGCTCAGCGAGGCTATACGCGAATTTCTCAGTTACGAGGTATCTCACAAAGACAGCCTTCTTGATGTCGCCCGCAAACAAGCCGCCGCATGACCGACGCCGACCGCCAACTTATGCGGCGTATTGCCGACAAGTTAGAGGTCATCCCCAAGATGCCCGCCGATGCCACCGCCGCCGCCTTTTGCCGCCAAGCCGCTCACACCAGAGGCTGGTTCACAGCCAAGGAATTTGCCGCCGTCGTTGGACGTAACGAAGATTTCATTACGGCCCGCTGCAAAAGAAAAGCCATCAAAACACTCCCCGGTGGGAAACCCTACCGCATCCCACTTTCCGAAGAAACCGACTGGAACCTCATATGAACAACCGCTTCGACAACTTTACGCAGGCCGAACTGGAGGTTTTGCTCGATGCCCTCCAAGCCGCCGATTCCACCGAATACCCTCATCCCGAAAAGTGGGATCACATCCGCTGGGAACTACACAAAGAGGCCGGCGTCAACGCCCGCGCATGCAACACCCCATCGGGCAGCCACCTTCACCCATCCGCGCCATGACATCTGACATGCACCCCGTAATTTCCCACCTCCTTGCCGCCGCCGCTGGCATCATCGTTTTTGCCTGCGTATTGGCACTTCTGATACGCACGCCAAAGCGCCCCAACCTCGGCACTATCGACCTCCGCCGCCACCGCTAAACCTCCCATTTAACCACCACTGAAAACAAGCGGGGGACACCCCCGCCAAGCCACTGCTTTGCCTATATGCCAACGCCACCCAACACCGAACCGCCCGCCGACATCGGCCACGAACTCCGCGAACTCAATCGCAAGTTTTCCCGCATCGAGGGCGTCTTGCTCCGCACACTACTGCGGAAAGAAAGCCGCGCACAGCAAGCCAAAGTCGCCGGTGTGCACCGCTCCACACTCTGGTACCGCGAAAAGCGGGAGCGCCTCCGCCAGATGGCTGATGGCCGCATCTGAATTTCCCAACCCACCACCACCAATGAAATACAACGAAGTAGAAGAAATGTGCCGGGTCACGCTCACCAGCGATGACCTCGTGAAAATCGGCGAAAACGCCGGTGATAACGGACTGAAAAAAACCCAACTCGGGTCCGAACTCGAGCGGATCAAAAAGGATTACAAGAACCGGATCGAAGCGCTCGCTGCCGAAATCGAACTCGACCACGAGAAGTTGCGGACCAAATACGAGATGCGAAAGACTCTCTGTTTCTGGACTTACGACACGCCCAAGAAGGGACGCAAAACCCTTCGCCGCGTCGATACGGGAGAAGTCATCCGTGATGAAGTCATGGACGGCAACGACACACAGCACGTCATGGCAACCATCGACGCCGAGGCCGCAACGCAGGCCGTTGCGAAGGCCGTGACCGGAGACGCTGGCGCTCTCCCGCAACTGCCCGCCGACATAGCTCCGCCCACTGGTTCTGCCCCCGGCGTGAAGTCAAAAAAATTCCGCGAGCACTACACCAGCGAAGCGTTTTCCACCGCCCGCTGTTACGAGTTCGCGTCGTGGCTCCACCGCGTTTTCTCCGTCACTGGCGACCTGATTTCAGAAATGGTCGAAGAGATCATTGCGAAGCCCGAGACCAACCGTGCCGAGTTCCTGCAATGGCTCGAAGAGTTGCCCCGCCCCGGCTCCCGCGTGCTGGCCCGCGAGCTGCGCGAACGCGGCATCAAGACGCTGGCGGAGACGGTGTCCGTTCCCGCGCCGGAAAAACCCGCGCCCGCCGCAGAACTCCCCCTTGAACCGTGGCCCGAGGTCGGCGATGCGGTGCTCGGCTCCGCCATCTTCGACGCTGAAACATCGGGCAAGTTCGCGGAATACCTCCGCGAAATCTACTATCCGTTCGGCACGCTCGACCCCTCGCCCGAAAACATCGAGGCCGGCATCGATGACCTCTCCGGCATCGGCGACATCCTCTCCCTCTTCCTCCAGTGGATCGAGGAGGCCCCCCGTCCCGGCGGCAAAGCCGTCTCCGACGCCCTGCGCAAGACCGGCGTTGTTCCGCCTGCCGTGCAGACGTCCGCCGACGAAAAGCCCAGCAAGCCCCGCCGCGCCAGCCGCAACGGCGTGGTCGGTTGCGATGCGGACGGCGACGGCCTCTCCGATCCAGAAGACAACAAAAACGGCCAGTAATGGCCCAACCGTAACCACAAACCCACTACACACAATGGCACTCAACATCATCAAGGGCATTCAGAAAAAGCCCATCAAGGCCGTGATCTACGGCCCCCCCGGCGTCGGCAAGACGACGCTTGGCGCCGGTCTGCCCAAGCCGCTCTTCATCGACGCGGAGGACGGCACCGCGCAACTCGACGTCGCCCGCGTGCCGGTCTCCACCGCCGCCGGACTCCGCTCCACCATCGCCGAAATCCGCAAGGACCGACAGGGTTTTGAGACCCTCGTCATCGACACTGGCGACTGGGTCGAAACCCTGATCACCGAAGAGACCCTCGCCGCGCAAAAGGTAAAAAACATCGAGGATGTCGGATACGGCAAGGGCTGGACATACCTCCGCGAAGCATGGTCCCGCTTCCTTGCCGACCTCGACGCCATCGCCACCACCGGAATGCACGTCGTTATCCTCGCCCACAGTGTCACGCAGAAGATTGCGCTCCCCGGCCAGCCCGCCGCCTACGACACTTTTTCTCTCAAGCTCGATCCGAAAAATTCCGAACGGCTCAAGGAATGGGCGTCGATGATCCTGTTCCTCAACTACGACGTGCAGGTCCAGAAAGGCAAAGATGGCCGCATGCGCGGAGTCGGCGGCGACGAGCGCGTGTTGTTTACGTCGCCGTCTGCGGCATGGATCGCCAAAAACCGCTTCGGCCTCGATCCCGTTCTCACCGCCGAAGCCGCCCACCTGTTGCCGATCTTCACCGGCAAAGTCACTACCCCAGCCACGACGCCGACACCGCCCCCCGCGACACCGGAGCCTCCCCCCCCCCCGTCCCCCATCACGGCGGACCAACTTTACGCGCTACGCAAATATGCCGCTGATTACACTCCGCTGCGCGATCTCATCAGCAAGGCATTGGAACACTACAAAGAGACGGCCCTTGACCTCCTCACCACTAAACAAGCGGAGACGATACTTGACCGATGCGAGGAAGAAAAAGCAAAGCTTGCTCCCCCCGCGTCCAAGCCCGCCGCGCCCGCCTACCCGTGGGGCAATTTGCTTCGTTGGCTGGAGGCCAACGAAGCCGCAGTTAATACCTTTCTTGTATCCGTAAAATGGATCGAAGCGGGGAAGACCTTCCGCGATCTGCCCCCGGACCGTTGCGACAAAATCAAAGATGCGCCCGCCCGTTTTGCGCGCGGTGCCAGCATCGATCCCGCCACCATCCCCGCCGCCTAGCCCACCACAACCAGCGGGGCGCATAACGCCCCCGCGTAACCGAATAACCAATACAACAATGGAACTCATCACCATCCCCGGCCTGAGCTATCAGGCCCCCAGCCTCACCGCCGAGGCAATCAAAGCCCGCAATGCTCTCGTTGCCGAGGCCGCCGGCATCATCACCATTACCGACGAAATCACTGCCGGAGCCGCCGCCGCGATCCTGAAAGACATCGCCACCAGCCTCGCCAGTTGCGAAGCCGCCCGCAAGCTCGTGAAGACCCCTGTTGACGAACTCGCCGGGAAGATTCAGGAGGTGGCAAAAAGCTACGCCGGACCACTCACCAACGAGAAAGACCGCCTCTCTCGCATCCTTGGAGCCTACCAGCAGGCCAAGCGCGAAGAGCACGCCAAAGCCGAGCGCGAAGCGCAGGAAGCCGCAGCCAGAATCCGCGACGAGGAAGAGCGCAAAATCGAGGCCGCCGCGTTCGAGCACGGCGAGAACTCAGCCGAGGTTCAGCAGGCGGTCGAAACCGGCACGCAGCGAGTTGCCGAGGCACGGCAAGAAATCGCCAACGTTGCCGCGCCGAAGATCGAGGGAACCGCCCTCAAAAAAACGTGGGCATGGGAGTTGACCGACATCAACGCCCTGTTCGCCGCCCGCCCCGACCTCGTGACGCTCACGCCCGACAAGACGGCCATCCGCGCCGCGCTCAAGAAAACCCAATCCATCCCCGGCCTCCGCATTTTCGAGGACGTCAAAACCATCATCCGCTAAATCCATGAAAGCACTACAAGAAAAAGGCCAGTTTCCGGCCACTGCATCCAACACGCAATTCGGCCAGTCTGACACCGGTTCCGAATTCATCCAGATCACGTTCACCACGGACGAACATGAGACAATCACCGCCTGGCGCTATCTCACGCCAGCCGCATTTGAATACACCGTCCAAAATCTGCGCGAGGTATTCGGCATCGACAACGACGCCGAAAAATGGCCCTCGCAGATCGACGGCAAGCGTTGCTCCATCGTTACCGAGTTCGAGCAATACGATGGGAAAGACCGCCTCAAAGTCCGCTACATCAACACCGAAGGCGGCGGCACGAAGGCTCCAAAACCGATCAGCAATCAGGCTGCGTTTCTCCGCGATATGACCCAGCGCACAAAGATGCTGCCTCATGCCACGGGCAACACCCCCCGCCCGACTCCGGCCCGACCGCCCACAAGACAAACGCCCCCTCCCGCCAGCATCGCCGACGAAGACGTTCCGTTCTGAAACCCGCCAAACCGAGCCGGGGCGGTATCCCCGGCACCATTACCATGATCTCATTCACCATCCCATTTCTTAAACTCGCCGCCGCTGCGTTGTTCGCCAGCCACGACGAATGCCGCTACATCCTCAATGTTGTCCGCGTCGAACGCCAAGACGCGAAAAAAATCCTTCTTGTCGCCACCGATGGAAAGCGCATCGCCATCATTCGTCATCAGGTCAGCGACAATCTGCCCGAGTTCGAATCATTCAGCATCCCGCTTCCACTGATCGACCGCGCCGACATCACCATCAAGGCCCGCGCTTACGAAACGCTGGCCTACGAATTGGAGGACGACGAAATCCCCAGCTACGCCGCCGCCAATCCAGACGCCGTCCTCACATTCGACGGCAAGACGGTTTCCATGACGATGCCGAACGGTATCACCTTTCTCGCGACATCGGGAAAGGAATTGAAGCAATTTCCATTTTGGAAAAGCACGCTCGCTGATCTGGACAAAGGCCAAACCAATAAATCTGTCATCTCCGTTTCCGGATTCCTGATGCGCGATTTTTGCCGGGCCGCCGCCATGCTCTCTCCCAACGTTGGAGCGCATTTGCTCATCACCGGCTACGGCAAACACGGCAATGGAAAGCCCATCGTCAACGCCATACGGATACCGAACAACGAAGACTTTTTCGGGCTCCTGATGCCTATCAAATGCGAGGAACACGACTCGGCCACAAAACCCGACTGGCTCTGATCCATGCCCGTCCAAGCCGACATGTTCCCGGTTCAGACGATAAGGGCGCGCCAACTGCGTCCCTATCAAACTGAATTTGTCAGCGCGGCCCTTGCCTCGCTGATCGAATTTGACCGCGTGCTAGGCGTGGCCGCCACAGGCGCGGGCAAGACCGTCATGGCAGGCGAGATCACCCGCCTAACCCTCCCCCTTGGCCCCGTCCTCTTTCTCGCCGACGCCAAGCAACTTGTCTGGCAGGCGGCAAAATCCCTCACCAACTGGACCGGCGAGCCCGCCGCCGTCGAAATGGCAGACAGTCATGCGCAACTTGGAGACCGTATCGTCGTCGCCACTACGCAAAGCATTGCCCGCCGTCTCAAAGGTTGGCCCCAAAATTACTTTTACCTCGTTATCGTAGATGAAGCCCACCGCAACACCCTTGGCGGACAGGCGCAGAGCGTTCTTCCCCATTTCACCACCGCGCAAACGCTCGGTATCACGGCCACGCCGTTCCGATCCGACAAACAGGAGCTTGGTAACTACTATCAGGCCATAGCCGACTGCGACGCCGGCCTGATCCGCCTCATCAACGAAGGATGGCTGTCGCGCATCACGATCAAGTCAGTCCCGGCGCCGGAGATTGATTTCACCAAAATCCGGACGGTCAAAGGTGACTTCGCCGACACTGATCTTGGTGCCGCGCTCAATCCCCACATTGACACACTGGCCCGCATCGTCGCCGAGCACGCCCGGGACCGCCGCACCGTCGCCTTTCTTCCGCTACGCGAGACCAGCCGCAATTTCGTCGCCGCCTGCAACGCCATCGGCCTGCGTGCCGTCCACGCGGACGGAGAGGACCGCGCCGGACTCGATGCCTTCGCCCGCCGGGATTACGACATCATCAGCAACGCGTCTCTCCTGACGACTGGCTGGGATCAGCCTGACGTCGATTGCGTCAGCATCTTCCGCCCGACCAAATCCTTTGTCCTCTACTCTCAAATGGTCGGGCGCGGCACCCGTATCCACCCCGGAAAGACAGACCTCCTCTTGCTCGATCCGCTTTACCTGTCAGAAACCGGCCTCGGCCTCATCCGCCCCTCGCGCCTGATCGCTCGCACCGCCGAGGAAGCCGCCGACATCGAAAAGCATCTGGCCGAGGGTGGACAGATTGACCTGTTTGAGGCCGAGGCCCGCGGCGTCGCCGACCGCGAGAAACGGATGCGGGAAAAGCTCGCCGAAGCCGCCAAGAAAAAAGCCCGGACGGTCGATGCCATCGAGTTCGCCCTATCCATCGGCGACGACGCCCTTGCCGGTTACGAGCCCGAGGCCGGTTGGGAAATGACCAAGCCGAGCACGGCGCAACTTGCGGCACTGGAGAAGATGGGATTCGCCCCCGAAACCATCACCAGCAAGGGACTCGCCTCGCAGATTTTCGACCGCCTCAGCGCCCGCCGTATCCACGGATTGGCGACGCCCAAGCAACTCCGCTGGCTCATCCGCATGGGCCATCCCCGTCCCGCCACCGCCACTTTTGAGGAAGCATCTAAATTTTTGGATGCGAAGTGGAACCGAAAAGAAAAACAACTCGTTAATATCCATGAATAAACCAATCGTTTTTTTTGTCTCAGGCGACCCGAAGGGCCAGCCTCGCCCCCGCGCCTTCGCCCGGCGCGTTGGGAACAAATTCGTTGCTCGTGTATTCGACGCCGGGACCGCCGAGGGCTGGAAGTCCCGCATCGCCGTTGCGGCCAAATCGCTCACACCAGCTCAACCTTACACCGACCCCGTTCGCGTCAGGCTGCATTTCTTCTTCCCGCGCCCCAAAGCCCATTTCCGCACCGGGAAAAATGCACACCTCATGCGGGACGACGCCCCCTCCTACCACATCGCCAAGCCCGATTGTGACAACCTCGCCAAAGCAGTTTTGGACGCCATGACGCAGCTAGGCGGCTGGTGGGGGGACGATCAGCAGGTTGCCAGCCTCGCAGTCTGCAAGAGCTACGTATCCACCATCCAGCTACATCCCGGCGTTAATATCTCCGTCTCACAATGCAACCAGTAAATCCACAATCACCCTTTATTCTCGTTACAGGATGGGATGGGTTCCCGCTCCACATCGACGCACGGCGGATAATGTCGGTCAAGGCCCATGTCGATTCCACACCGGAGAGTCCGCGCTGCATGGTAAACATGTCATGTGAGCGCGAGAGCGAGGAATGGAACCTGCGCACTCCTGCGGATACACTGCTCGCAACCCTTCACGACATCAACCCCTTGGTTTTTCGTCCGCTCAACACACCGAATGCGGAGGGCGTAGCCACTCCTCAATTACATGGTTAGCCTATGAAAACGAAACACAAGCCCTTCAAGATCAAGCGCGGGTTCTACAACTATCGCGGCTACAACATTGTCGCATGTGGCCCGCGCCGCTGGACGATCATGAATGAAGACGACTCCGTTGCTGCCGAAACCAAGACGCTCCGTGTGATGCTGCGCAAGTGCGACGGGTGGGAGCGTGAGACAGCAGCGAAGCCAAGAAAATACGTGCGGCTTCGCCCCGGTCAGAAGCGTCGCGTCGGCTACCAATACCGCTACCGCGACGCATGCGGTTGGACACCGTGGCTCAATGGAGACCACGAGGGATGGACCATTTGCCCCGGCACCGGTTGCCAGTTTCGCGCCCCTAGACTCCGCGTAACAATCAGGCCAGAGAATCCGGCCCGAAAACCTGAACCCTCCGCCTACCCGTGACGCTTGGCCGGATTCTCTGCGGCGCATGGTTAGGCCCGTAACCAATAAACGAATACAATGAGCAAACATATCCCCCGCCCCCCGCTGGAAATCGCGGACGAATACGAGATGAGCGCGCAGAGCTGTGCCGACTTCGGAGATCAGGAGTCGGCGGCAGAAGACATGGAGGTGGCACGCACCATCCGCGGGTTGGTCCGCGACCTCGCGGCCGCCGTTAAGGACTCGGCCCGCATGGATTGGATGGCGGACAGCTACGGAGCCGCCGGGCTCGATCAGGCATCCGCCGAGGAAGAGGCGCGCACTTACGAGCGCGCCTATGGCGAGGCTAAAAAACGCGGCATGGCGGATCGCGGTGCGGTGCGCTTCGCGGTCGATGCTGCCATCGCCCTTCGGCCTAACGTTCCTGATGAGCCACGCGATGAATAACGCCCAGCAGCAAAACCGAGCGCAATCGCGTTGTGCTCTGGCAGGTGGTTCTCTGCGCCGTGGCACGCGTCTTCGCTCTATGAAGTGGGGCGACTGCATCCTGATTCGACCGGCCACTCTCGCGCCCGGAACGCGCGTGAATGTCAACGGCGTCTGGGGCCAAATCCGAAACCGATGGCTACCCGCTGAAGACTTTGCGGCAGGCACAGAGAACCCGGAGGTGAAACATGAGCGCTAGCGAATTGTTTCCACTGGCTGGTTCTGCACATCTTCGGCTATGCCCGAAGTGCCGCGAGAAACCTGTTTGGTGGCCCGCTGTAAATCACAGATACGGAAAGCTCGCATGCCCGAATGGGCACCATGTTACGGCGGAGGCCTCTCCCGAGGCCAATGCCTACGACTGGAATATTTGGTCAAAGGAGACCGCAGCAGAGATGCGCAACAAGAAGGAGCGTAACACCGAGGCCAGCGAACCCGGCCCGGGCGTCTGGTTCAGCCTCCGAAAATAACCTCACGACAATGGACACCTACGACGAAAAACTGACCGCGTGGAAACGCGCCCATGGCATGCCCGAAGAGCGGGCCGCCGAAGAGATCCCGGCCGGCGAGCTGCGCATGATGGCGGAGGACGCAAAATCGACAGGGAAAAGCTACTGCTGGATGTGCGCCGAAGAGTTCCCGATCCGCGACATGGTGATCGAGACGAGCCCCTACAACCAGATGGACGAGGAGGCCATGGATGAAACGGGGTACGTCCCGGAGCCGGACCGCGTGCGGAAATGCAAAGCCTGCGTAAAGCGCGAGGAAGACGAATTTAACGGAGTCGAAGAGGGCCAAGACCCGAACGGCTGAACACACCAGCGGAGGCACGCACCAATGGATAACGAAACACAACAAAAGCCAGAGGCGTTGCCTCCCGCGAATGGTTGGCCGGGCTTGTTCCTCTATCTCGGCGAAGCGGTCTTCCGCTTTGTGGGTTACGCTTTTTTCATGTTGGCTGGTGGGGGCATCGTCGCAAAAGCCAACCTCTTCGGCGTCCTCGTAGTGCTGTGTCTTGGTCACATGAGCATTAGCATGGCAATGGTTATAGACCAGATGGAGCGCGAGAAAGATTCCGATTCGGACAACACCGGAAACCAGCCGGCGAAGCTCGGCTGAGGAGACTTGGTTAGACTTTTGAATACAATGAAATTCACACGAACATGGGCGATGCCGAACGGAGACACATTCAGTGTCCCCCCGATCGGCGACTTCGTGCGCAGCTACCTCGCCGCATCGCGTTGCTCGGTCGATCCCTTTGCTCGCAATAAGCGTTGGGCAACGCATACCAACGACCTCAATCCCGAAACCGAGGCAGAGCATCACATGGACGCTGAGGAGTTCCTCCGGATGCTCGCGCTTCGCGGGGTAAAGGCTGATCTGGTGATCTTCGATCCGCCCTATTCCCCCCGACAAATCAGCGAATGCTACAAGTCGGTCGGCCTCACGGTCGGGATGAAAGAGACACAATCCGCGCTACTCTACCAGCGCGTGCGAAACGCTATCGTCCCCATCCTCGCAGACGACGCCACGGTCCTCTCGTTTGGATGGAACACGGTCGGGATGGGGAAAAAGCATGGCTTCAGGATTTCCGAAATTCTCCTCGTATCACACGGAGGGGCACACAACGACACCATCTGTATGGCCGAGCACCTCGTGTCGAAATGCAAACAGGCCGAACTACTATGACACCAAAAGCACGAGAGGTAATTCATGCGGCGCGTGAAGTCGCAAAAATGAAGACTCCAAGCGTTCCGGAAATTCTGTCGAAGCGCGGCTTCGCATACGAAGCTCAAAAGATTGCCGATCTGATCACGGCCATCGATCACTTCGATCAGCAAGCAGCGCCTGCCTCTGATCGGTCTAACACCTGATTCTGGAAAGAGGCGTTCGTATATCAGTCACCAAAATTTCACTACAATGATCACACCCGACCTTCTCAACCTCCCCGTTCTCTCCATCCGCCAACCTTGGGCATGGATGATCCTCAACGCCGGCAAAGACATCGAGAACCGCAACTGGACGACGCGATTCCGCGGACGCTTCCTCATCCATGCCGCGAAGGGATGCACTCGAAATGAATACGAGTCCGCTTGCGAGTTCGCACGGCTCGAATTTGACGGAGACATCCCGAACCTCGATACCATTCCCCGCGGCGGCATCGTCGGCGTCGCTGAAATCGTGGACTGCGTGAGCCGATCCGACTCCATGTGGTTCTTCGGTCGCTACGGCTTCGTGCTCCGCAACGTGCAACCCCTCCCGTTCCATCCCTGCAAAGGCGCGCTCGGCTTTTTCTACATCCAATGACGACTGCATGGACATATTGCGGGACCGTGTATGGTGCCGAGGGTAAACGCACCTGCCCGGAATGTACCAAAATTGTGCGTTACCTTCCGCACCATGATCCGATCGGGGAGCAACCTGCTGAGATTGTTCCCGTATTTTTGGTGCGCCGTGTAAATCGGAAGACCAACGATTGGTTCTATGGATGCCCGAATTTTCCTCAATGTCGATATTCTGAGAACCGCCCCAAGACCAGAACCGAACGGAACATCAATACCAGAGCATGGGCCAATGCCCAATGCGGACCGCATTTCTAATAGTGACACCCTCTCCACAAATCTCCCTCGTCAAATCGGCAACAGACACCGACTGCCAGACCATCACGGCCGCCGATGCCGTCGCCTCGATCCGCGACGGCAAATACGCCGACGCCATCGCGCAGATTCGAGCCAATCCGGACCAAGCCGAAACCCTCAAGCTCAAGCTCCCCGGCATCCTCTGGAGCGGGCAGTTCAAACGCCGTGCCATCGCCGGGATCGAGGCGCGGTCCGGCCTGATTGTCGCAGACATGGACGCCCTACCGGACCCCGCGCAGACCCGCGATTCACTGGCCTTTGACGACCACGCCTTTTGCGTGTTCCTCAGCCCCACCGCAACCGGGGTCAAGGCCGTGTTCCGGTGCCCATCCGAAGGCGACCACGCCGACGCCTACGCCGCGATGGAACATCACATGCGCGAGCGTTACGGCATCACCGTTGACCCATCCGGCAAGGACGTGTGCCGCATCTGTTTTATCAGTCACGATCCCGATCTACACTACAACCCCGACGCCAAGCCGTTGCCCCCCGCGCCAGCCCCCGAGCCTGCCACGCCGACGCAGCCGCCCAAACCGCCCAAGCCCGCGCCCCCTGCCAGCGACATCAGCCCCGGCGACGACTTCGACGAACGCGGCGCATGGATGGTCCCTGAATTATTGCGCTCCGCCGGATGGACCCAAGTTGGCAATTCCGAAAAATGGAGACGGCCCGGCGTAACTAACCATCACGGCGCGACGCTTGGCGTTGCAGGCCCCAGCGTGCTCAAAGTGTTTACCAGTAGTGTGCCCAACCTCCCCCCCGGCAATTACGGCCCCTTCCGCATCCTTGCCGCCCTCAGTTTCGGCGGCGACCACAGCGCAGCCGGACGCGAGCTTGCCCGCCAAGGCTACGGCACCCGGCGCCCCCTTTCCTCCGCACCGAAGAGCGGAGGCGCTACCCAAGACAAACTGCCCGGCGCAGAGCCGGGCGGGACACCCGAAAGCAACGAAGACCGCATTCGCCGAATGCTGCGCGAGTGCGCCTTTGACATGGGCAAGCCCCCGCCACCGCTGCGCCCCATTTTCAAACTCGGAGACACCATTATTTGCACGCCCGGCAATCTCACCACGATTCTTGCTCAGGCCAAGGTCGGTAAATCGGCATTCGTGCAAGCAGGCATGGCGGCGGCAATGACGCTGTCCGAAACCACCGCTGACACACTCGGAATCAAAGGCCGCAACGAAGACGGAAAAGCGTTTATCTACATCGACACCGAGCAGGCTCCTTACGACTTCTGGCACGGCATTGACCGGGCGAGGAAGCGCGCCTTGCTGCAAGACGTTCCCGCATGGGTGTACGCGCATGGTATTGCAGGTTTCACTACAACCGACGCCCGCCGCGCCGTCGAAATCCGAATGCATGACGCCTACATGGATTGCGAAGGTATCCAAGCCGTGATCATCGACGGCGTTGCCGACCTCGTGAACGACGTCAACGACGCCGAGGAATGCAGCCAGCTAGTGGCCGAGCTACACCGCCTCGCCATCCACTACGACTGCCCGATCATTTGTGTAATCCACCGCAACGAAGGTGAAAAAGCCGACAGCACGGCGCGCGGACACCTGGGAAAACAATTTATCCGGAAGGCGCAGACCAACCTCCTCATGGAAAAAGAGGACGAAATCACCCTCGTTTGGTCCAACCGACAGAGAGGCGCGCCCATCTTCAAGAAAGACGCCATCCGTTTCCGTTGGGATGATGATTTGAAAATGCACGTCTCTGCCAATGCCGAGGTGGCCGCAACCGCCGCCGATGCAAAGCGTCAAGAATGGGTTGAACTCGCTGAATCCGCCCTTCGCCCCGGCGAAAAGAAGACATGGGCCGAACTGGTAACAGCCCTGCAAGAAGCCCGCCGGACGCCGGACAAAATACCCGCCGAACGCACAATCGCCCGTTGGATCAACACGATGAAGAAGATCGGGATTCTGACCGTGAGTTACGGCTATTACTCCCTCAAAACCTCTGCGGCATGATTTTGAAATACGCCTTGCCCGCCGCCTCAGAAGCCCGCCCCTTGTAGAACTGATAAAGCATGGTCGGGTTGCGGTGTGTAAGGAGCACGGCAGTCTTGGCGGCATCCTTGAACGCGGCGAGGTGGTAGGTGGCGAAGGAATGCCGCAATACGTTGTGCATCGCTTCCAGTTGCACTGTTTGTTCCTCAGTCGGCTTCTGCCCGGCTGGAATCTCCGGCTTGAGCCCGGCCCGCTCAAAAGCCCGTCGTTTTGAGTCCAAATAGAGCCGTGCATTCATTTCCCAACCCTCTTCCGGCGCCACTTTCAACCACGCCCACAGATTGGCTGGAAACCCATCCACGTAATGCCGCCGCCCTGTCTTGTGCTTCTTCCCCGGAAAGATGATGCCCCGTTCCTTTTGATCGACATCCGCAAAATGGATGCGGGCCGCGCTCGCATATCGAATCCCGGCAAAAGCTTCCAGCGCCAGCCGACCGAGACAAAGTGCCTTGCGATTTGCCGTAAAAAGCTCCCGCGCCTGATCGACGGTCAGGATATTCACTTCCTCTTTTACCTCGCAATCGGGTACCGGTACAGCCTCGCAGGGATTGCGATCGATCCAACGCGAGGCAACCGCATGCTCCAGCATCCGATTGACCGTAGAACGATGGTGCAGCTTCGATTTATCCGACATCGCCGCCCCCGTCTTTGGATCAACAAGCCCATTCAGCCACTCCACAATTTTCCCCGACGTAAGCTCATAGAGAGGTATTGTGCCCCAAGAGGTTTTAAACCGCTTGAGGTGCAAGTCCCTGTGAGTGACTGAGTCTTTAGCCAGCTTTCGGGATGCCTGACTTTCCACCCAACGCTTGCACGCATCTTCGACACTCAGCTTCCCGTCCACGATGCCACGCATCCGCACCCAAAATTGGGCGACATCCAGCGGGTTTGCGCCGCCCGTGAGCCGTTCAAATTCTCGCCACACCTCGATTTCACGAGGGGAAACGGCAGTTGCTTCGACGCCGAATTTTTTCCGGCGGCTCAACCAGTCCCTTGCGAAATCGCCTCGTTCTTTGGCCGTAGCGAATGCTTGTGAGTCTTTTTTCCCGGCCACACGCCACCTGGCAATGAAAGGTTGCTCCCGTCCCGTGCGCATTTCATACCACATGCCACGAGGAGGCGTCTCTTCGTAGTTGGGCGTTTTGGGGGCGGATTTTGCAGGGCTCTGGTTGGGCGAAATCATTAGACAATGCCCAACAGACATCGAAACCCGTCGCAAGCCTTACCTCTGAAACGACCACTCACAGAGGAAGAGTGGTCGGGGTGGTGAGATTCGAACTCACGGCCTCTACGTCCCGAACGTAGCGCTCTACCAGGCTAAGCTACACCCCGATTTCTAGTCGGCCTCATTTGAGGAGTTGGAAACCATGACGAACCTTCAGGCTGCGCAGCAAGCAGAATCTCTTTCTTTCTCGCGCAAGTTTTTTTGTTGTTCAAAACGTCCGCCGGGCGCTCCCTTTCCATCACGGCTCGCCGTTCTCTCTCTACGCCCCGTCTCTCTTCCTTTGGTTCACCAATGATCGCCAGCGTTCTTATCATCGACGACGAAAAACATACCCGTGAAGGGCTCCGTCAGGCGCTCGAAGACGATTATGACGTGTTTGCCGCTTCCAATGCCGACGAAGCCTTCAACCTCATGGAGTCGCAGGAGTTCGACGTCATCCTCACCGATCTGCGCATGCCGGGCAAAAGCGGACTCAAGGTCATCGACAAAGCCCTCTCCCTGCCGCATCGCCCCGCGGTCATCATGATGACCGCTTATGGGAACATCGACACCGCCGTCGAAGCCATGAAACGGGGCGCGGTCGATTTTCTCACCAAACCGCTCAATATCGAACGGCTCGAAGTGCTCATTCAACGCGCCCTCAAAACCCGCACCCTCGAAGTTGAAGTCAAGCAACTCCACGAACGTCTCGACGACAAATTCAACTTCGAGGGGCTCATCGGACATTCGGCGCGTTTGCAGGATGTCGTGGATCGCGTGCGGCTCGTGGCGCCGTCGAAGGCCACGATCCTCATCGAGGGCGAGTCGGGCACGGGCAAGGAACTCATCGCGCAGGCCGTCCACCAGAGCAGTCCGCGGGCGCGCGCGCCGTTCATCGCGGTGCATTGCGCGGCGCTTTCGGAAAACCTCCTCGAAAGCGAAATCTTTGGTCACGAGCGCGGCGCGTTCACCGGCGCGATGGAGCGGCGCGTGGGACGCTTCGAGGCGGCGGACACGGGCACGCTGTTCCTCGACGAGATCGGGGAAATCTCCGCATCCACGCAGGTGAAGCTGCTGCGGTTTCTCGAAACGCGCGCCATCGAACGCGTTGGCGGCACCAAGTCCATCGCGCTCGACGTGCGGCTCGTCGCGGCCACCAACCGCAACTTGGAACAAATGGTGCGCGAGGGGAAGTTCCGGGAGGATCTGTTTTTCCGCATCAACGTCGTGCGCATCACCCTGCCGCCGTTGCGCGAGCGACCAGACGACATTCCGTTGTTGCTGGCGCATTACATCCAGTTTTTTGCGAAGGAAAATAACCTGCCGCCGCTGACCGTGGAGCCGGGCGCGTTGCGCACGTTGCAAGCCTATCCGTGGCCGGGAAACATCCGCGAACTGCGTAATTTTTGTGAGAATGTCGTGGTTCTCCATCGCGGCGGCAAATTGACCGAATACGATTTGGAACCGCGTTTCCGTCAGCCGTTCGCCGCGCCGTTGTCGCAGCCGCAGTCGGCGCAATCGGCGACACCGCTTGCGTTGCCGTTCGTCTCAACGACGACGTTGTCGGGCGGCACCGGGGGGGGGGGGGGAGGGGGATCGCTTTCGGTGGAGGAAAACGAGAAGCGTCTCCTGCGCGAAGCCTTGATAAAGGCGCGTGGCAAGCGCACCAAGGCGGCGCAGTTGATGGGTATCAGCCGCCGCACGCTGCACCGCAAGCTGGCCCAGTGGCCGGAACTCGACGTGTTGGATTGAGGCACGAGCGTCGTATGGATAACGGGACCGATGGCTGGCGTGGGCGTGCTACGATAGCACGCCGGCATGCTGTTCAATCCCCGCGTTTCGGGCAAAAGAGAGAGCGCAGACCACTTCATCGGCGTTATGCGCACATTTACCTCTCTCGGAAAACTCATGCCTCTTGCACCCAAATCATCAAATTTCTCCGACGCCACTCGGAAACCGTCCGGCTTCACGCTCATCGAGTTACTGACAGTGATCGCCATCATCGGCGTGCTGGCGGCCATCATCCTGCCTGTCACCTCCCGTGTCCGCGCCCAGGCGCGCACCGCGCATTGTGTTTCCAATCTCCGCCAGATCGGAACTGGTATCCAAATGTATGTTACAGACAATCGCGGACGGCTGCCGCCCGGCATCGGGGATGGAAACGAAATTCCCAAGGGCGTGGCGTTTACCTCCCGCCTTGGCCCCGTTGCACCTTTGCTGGGTTATGGTGGCATGACACTCGAAGCGTTTGAGTCGAAGCGGATGTTTCGCTGCCCGACAGCCCAACTGGATTCAGGAACGGGAAAATATACCAATGGTTACATGATCAATCTGGAGCTTTTTGGCGGTGAAGGATTTCCCTATCGCACCCTGAGTGAGATAGAAAATCCGTCGAAAAAAGTGGCAATGGGAGATGGCTTCTCTTCGAGCGCGGCACCGGCTTTCGCATCGAAGGACGGCGGCTACATCAAAATCTGGAGTTCGGTTCTCAAAAACGTCCACGGCGAAAAACTGAACGCGGCTTTTCTCGACGGACATGTCGAGCGACTTGAACTCTCGGCCATCGTCAAAGAGCAGATCGTTCCGAAGTAATTTCCTTCCAGAGTCCCCCCGTTTCAGTCCGCTGACCAGCCTCCTCCCCCCCCCTCCTGCTCCGTCTCCCGTTCGCTCCTTCTTGTCCGTAAACACTACAAACATCATTCCATTATGAAAACTATCACCCTGATCCTCCTCGGCACGGGCCTTTTTATGGCCGCCGTGCAGTCAAACGCCGCGACTCTGGCGTCATATACATTTGAATACGCCACGGATGCCGCCGATGCGTGGAAAGCCAGCGGAGTCGTTTCCTCGCTGACCGCCAGCGACATCAGCTTTGGCAACGCCACGCTGCAATCCGGCACGTCCATCGCGCATACAACCTCCGACACGACCGGCTGGTATGCCAAGGTGCAAAGTTCGGTCCTCACGGATAATTCGACGACTGCCAAGAACAACAATAACTACATTGAGCTTACGATTACTGCTGCTAGCGGGAGCACATTTAGTGTCACCGCACTCAGCTTTGATGGACAGATTCAGGGAGCGGGTCTCTATATTTACACTGGAGTTTATATCAGCACTGATGGGGTGAATTTTGGAGACCGACTCACTGGGCCCACACTCAATCCGAGCAACGCATCCACATTGACCAGTTTCACCGCTGGCAATCTGGGATCATTGGACAACTTAACTCGTGTCACACTTCGGCTTTACTTTCATGCGATCAACAAAGCGGAAACCAGATATTTCTACCTCGATAATCTGAAAATCGAAGGTTCCGTTTCGCAATCAGGTGTTCCCGAATCATCCACTTGGGCGGTGATCGCGGGCGGCGTTTGTCTTGGTCTGGTTCTGGTTTGGCGCCGCTTTTGTTTTTAGGCGAACAGCGTTATTGGGCGGCGGGGAGGAGCCGTTTCGCCGTCGCGCCATTTGCATTCGACGAGGACGATCTTGGGTTTGTCAGGCAGTCCGCGACGATTGAGGTTGAGTTGTTCGATCACCAGATCGAGCGCCGCCGCGCCGACGTCGCGGCGCTGCTCGTCCACGCTGGCGAAGCCGGTCTTCGTGATGTCAAGCAACGCGAATCCGCACGCGCCGGGCACGTCTACACCTGCCTCGCTCAACCAGTCGCAGGCTTTGTCGAAGGAGATGATGGCGTCGGGCTGGTGTTTCCGATACCAGCGCAGCAGTGCGTCCGCATCCCAGCACGGAGCCACAAGCGGCGGCACGCGACGAGCGCGTGGCAGATATTGTTGTTCCAAAAACGCGCCGGCCAGCCAGAGCCCGGCGACGCGTTGGTGGTTGATTTCCGACATCGCCATGCCCACGCGCTGATAGCCCAAACGGTGCAGGGATTGAAATGCCGTGCGGGCTGCGTGAAGGTGGTGGCTGCATGCGCGATGCAGGCCGGGAGCCGTCACTGTGTAGCCTCCGCAGGTGGCGGCGGCGAAGTAATCCCATTCGAGTTCCAAGGGATGTCCGGTGCGGTCGAGCGGTGAGATGAGCAGGCCGCGGATGCTTCGGTGACGCAGGATGCCGCTGAGCCGTGCGCCATTCATTCCGGGGGCGTCCAACCAAAACTCCTCCACGCGGTAACCGAGCGATTCTCCGTGTGCCTTCGCCCCTTGATAATTTGCGATGGAGGCCGAGTTTTCGCGCCATGCACCGGCGGTAGGGCCGGTGGTAATCCAGGCAATGGTTTCGTTGGCGGCAAACTGGCTGGAACGTACGCGGCTCATCAATTGCGAGAGCGCGGCGTCGGGACGATAGCCGAGTTTGTTGGCGATTTTTCTGATGCGTTCGCGTGTTTCCTGCGGCAGGACGGGGCTGTTTCGCAGTGCGCGGGAAACGGTCATCACGTGGACGCCGGCGGCGGCGGCCACGTGGGCCATGGTAACGCGTTTGATGAGCTTCATGCTACGATAGCTCATGCGGCAGGGCCGGTGGGGCAAGGGTGTTCAGCGTTGCGTCAGCGGGGGGGGGGAGGGAGGGGCTGGACGTTTTGTGCGCAGTTCAAGTGTGGTGGAGAGGAGCCAGAGGTTGGCCGGATTTACGATGCGCGCGTCGTCATGTGGCTGCGCGTGTCTGTCGCGTGTGACTTCGATCGTATTGTGCGTTTTTAGCAGATCGAGGGGTAGTTCGAGTTCGTTGTAGTTGGTTGCCAATACGCGATGGGGCTGTCCGTTAACGGTAACAATAAGTGGCACGCGCTGGTCCACGGTGCGTCGCGGTCTGGCGTGAGGGAGACCGCCAATGGCGAGTTTCAGCGTGGCTCCGTCCGCCCGGCCGAGTTCGTCCCCGATGGTAATTTTCAGGCGCAGAGGTTCCTGACTGGCGGCGGGGAGTTCTTCAAAAACGCGGTCTCCGTAAAAGTCTTTTCGAATGCGCACGGTTTGAGCCGGTTTCGCGGAGGCGTTGTCGCCAATTAGCGAATACATACCGTAGGGTTCCATTGCGAAAGTGACGCGGTTGTTCGCAATCGGGAGGCGGGTCCGGGTGGGGATGGCGTTGCGAGTCGCCGGATCGTATTCGAAGCGCTCCAGCGTCAGCTCTGTGCAATTTGCCGGGAGACCGTCAAGGTCGAGCGTCATGTTTTTACGGATACTTTTTTTGTTTTGGACAACGATGTTGAAGCGTCTCTCATTGCGGGCTGCGACGAGGTTCAGGTTTCCATCGGCGCTGTTGTTGTCGTTGTCGTCGTTGTCGGAGAGTTGGACCGGGAGGCGTTCTCCGCGCAGGTCACGGATGAGGTGGTAGAACCAGTAGATGGGATTGGGCTCCAAGTCTTGGTCGGTGAACATGCCGAAGAGTCCTTTCCAGTCGGTGATGTAAAAATAGGAGAGCGACTCCATTTTATCGGGGAGGTCGAGGGCGTTGAGGAGCAGGTCGGCGTAGTTGACGGTGATGTAACGCCAGCGGGCAGCGATGGGGTCCACTTGTTGGGCGGAGCGGAGGATGATGTTGCTTTCGCTGCCTGCGATGGGGAAGGGGCGTCCGAGTGTGTTGTGCGCGTAGTTGGCGAAGAGGGTTGCCTCGGCGCGCAGGCAGTGGGCGTCCACGCCGTAGTAGTGGGCGTCAAAGTGGTCGGCGAGCGGGGCGCATTCGTCGAGAAAGCGTTTGGCCCAGTGAGTCCAGAATGTGAATTCGTCGCCTTTTTCTCCGCGCGACCAGCCGAGCACGCCGCCGCCGGTGATGACGGGGCCGCCGATTTTCAGGCCGGGGTTGAGTCGTTTGATAGGCGGGACGGCGGCTTTGAAGAGTTCCATGTAGGTCTGGGATTTTTCGCGCCAGGGCACGGGGAGGTAGCGTTCGGCGTTGGGTTCGTTCCAGATGTAGACCCATTTGACGAGGTTGCCGGTGCGGTCGTTGATGGCTTTGAGGGTGTGGGCGGCGAGTTCGCCCCATTCGGCGGGGTCTTTGGGAGGGTAGAATTGGGTTTCGTCTTTGAAGCGTCCGGTGCCGGTGCTCTTGAAGTCGGAGCGGCGCATGTAGGGAGGGGCCTTGACGAGTGACATGTTGGCAAAGGCTCCGGCGGCGCGCACGGAGTCGAGTCCGGAGCGTTTGCGGGCAAAGGCGTGGTCGAAGGCGTCGGTTTCAAAAAAACTGCGGTCGAATTTTCCCGGGGCTTTGGGGTCTTCGGGGATTGGCAGGGTGCTGACGAAGTCTTCGGTCCAGACGGGAATCACCGCGAGGTTGAGGGGGGCGATGCGGTTTTTGACGAAGTCGGGTTTGCCGGTGATGTTGCACACGGAAAACAGGGTGTCGTGGATGCGGGACACGCCGTTGATCTGGAGTGTTTCGTTGAGAGCCACGGTTGCGAACGCGGAGGGGGGGGGGGGAGGGGAGGCAGGGGGGCGGGCGTGGTCGGCTTGGAGTTCGGCAAATGTGGGATATGGGGTGCCGCGTTCGGCGAAGCCATTTTGTGTCTCCCACTTGAGGGCCGTGACTTCGATGCCGGATATGCGGTGCTCGACCCATTCGCCGGTGGCGGTGCGGGGATCGTCTGCCGTCACCAGCACGCGGTCAAAGGTGGCGCTGGCGGGATTGGTTTTTGCGAGGATGCGGTAGGCGGTCGCAAAGCTGTGGGGATGTTGGATGAAACGGATGCGGTTGATCGTAGTGGGTTGGTCGAAGGTCAGCACGTAATCCACGCGAGGGTCGTCTGCCGGTGTGCGCCCGGAGGTTTTGGGGCGCGCGTAGGTATGGATGCTGTCATCGGTGGCAAGGGTGGCGGGAAACTCTTGTTGAAAAGTAGCTGGAGAATCGATGGCGGCGCGGGGGGCCGCAGAGGCGGAGGAGAGTCCGAAGGCGGTCGGGAGTGAGGCACACGCGAGGATGAACTGGCGAATCCGGTGCGCATAAGGAGAGCGGGGGGCGAAATGCATGACCGGAGTGTCAACGGTTGGAGTTCGGGAGCCAGCCGCCGTTTGTGCTAATGTAGCATGAAGAACACTGACAGGCTGTGTGTGCGGGGGGGGGGGGGGGAGTGGGGCGGAATCAAAGCACCACGAGGTTGTCGCGGTGGATGACTTCGAGGTGCTTGCGGCCGGGGAAACGCGGTTTGAGTTCGTCGCTCGTTTTGCCGGCGATGGTTTTGACTTCGTCGTCCGCGTAAGCGGCGACGCCTCGCGCGATGACCGTGCCTTGCGGGTCGATGATATCGACGATGTCGCCTTTCTCAAAGCTGCCGTTGACTCCGGTGACGCCGACGGCGAGCAGGCTGCGGCCTTGTTCGCGGATCACCGGCACGGCGGGGGCGTTGATCGTGATGGCGGCGCGGGGGCGCTGGAAGTAGGCAATCCAGTGTTTGCGGGATTCGAGCCGGAGGCCGGCGGGAACAAAAAAGGTGCCGGGGTTGCGTCCGCCGAAAATGCGGGCGAGCACGTCGGGCTCGGCTCCGCTGGCAATGAAGACGCCGCAGCCGGCTTTGGTGGCGAGTTTGGCGGCGGTGATTTTGCTGATCATGCCGCCGGTGGCGGTGATGCTGGTGGTGCCTTGCGCCATAGCCTCGATCTCGGGCGTGAATTTTTCCACGACAGGCACGATGAGGCCGGTGCCTTTCATGTCGATGAGGCCGGGGGCGGTGGAGAGGATGACGAGGTGCTGCGCGCCGACAAGGGCGGCAACCATGGCGGAGAGGGTGTCATTGTCGCCAAATTTGATTTCGGCGGCGCTGACGGTGTCGTTCTCGTTGATGATGGGGATGGCTCCGTAGTCGATGAGTTCTTGCAGGCAGGTTTTGACGCCGAGGTAACGCTGGCGGCTGCGGAGGTCTTCATGGGTGAGGAGGACTTGGGCGGCGGTGAGCTTTTGGGGATTGGCATCAAAACCGCGTTGCCAGGTCTGCATGAGGAGCGACTGGCCGATGGCGGCGCAGGCTTGCTTGCGGGCGACTTCGGCGGGTTTGCGTTTGAGTCCGAGGCGCCCCATGCCGAGGCCGACGGCGCCGGAGGAAACGACAATGACCTCGGTGCCGGCGGCGCGCAGGGCGGCGATTTCGCCGGCGATGGCGGCGACGCGAGCTGTATTGAGTTGTCCGATACCGGTCGTCAAAACGCCGGTGCCGAGCTTGATGACAACGCGGCGGGGTGCGGCTGCAAGCGAGGGGGGGAGGGAAGGGAGGGAGCGGGTGGGCATGGCGTGGGCGGACGGAGCCGACGATCACACGGCGAGCAATTCCTTTTCTTTGGCGGCGAGGTGCTTGTTGACCTCCTCAATGGATTTGTCGGTGAGGGTTTGGATGTCTTTTTCGAGACGCTTGGTTTCGTCCTCGGAGAGCTTGGCTTTTTTGACGTTTTCGAGGGTGTCGCGACGGAGGTTGCGCACGTGGACGCGGCCTTCTTCGGCAAGGCGGTTGGCCACTTTCACGAATTCGAGGCGGCGTTCGCGGCTCATCTCGGGGAGGGGCACGCGGATGAGGTTGCCGTCAACGTTGGGATTGAAACCGAGGTTGGCGATCTGAATGCCTTTGCTGATGGCTTGGACGAGGCCCTTGTCCCACGGCTGGATGACGATCATGCGGGCGTCGGGCGTCATGATGGCGGCGCAGTCTTTGATGCGCATTTGCGAGCCGTAGGCGTCGATCATGACGCCTTCGACCATGGCGGGCGTGGCCTTGCCGGTGTGGATGTTGGCAAATTCGTGGAGCGTGTGGTCCACGGCTTTTTTCATGCGGGTCTGGGCTTCGGTAAGGATGGTGGAGGTCATGGTGTGTATGTGTGGAAAAAGCTAAAATGCTGAAAATCTGAAATAAAATCAGCCGTGGACGAGGGTGCCGACTTTTTCGCCGTGGGTGGCGCGACGGATGGCGCTGGGGTCGTTGAGGTCAAACACGAGGATGGGGATGTTGTTGTCGAGGCAGAGCGAGAAGGCGGTGGAGTCGAGAACGTTGAGGCGCTGCTTGAGCGCGTCGATGTAGGTGAGTTCGTCGTATTTGACGGCGTCGGGGAATTTTTTCGGGTCCTTGTCGTAAATGCCGTCCACCTTGGTGGCCTTCATGATGACGTTGGCGCCAATCTCGGAGGCGCGAAGGGCGGCGGTGGTGTCGGTCGAGAAATAGGGGTTGCCGGTGCCGGCAACGAAGATGACAACGCGGCCTTTTTCGAGGTGGCGCACGGCGCGGCGCAGGATGAAGGGTTCGGCCACCTGGTCCATGGGAATGGCGGTTTGCACGCGGGTGTGAACGCCGAGTTTTTCGAGGCAATCCATGATCGCGAGGCCGTTGATGACGGTGGCAAGCATGCCCATGTAGTCGCCGGTGGTGCGGTCCACGCCGCGTTTGGCTCCCTGGAGTCCACGGAAAATGTTGCCGCCGCCAATGACGACGCCGATCTCGACGCCCATTTCGTGGATTTCTTTTACTTGGAGGCACATGCGCTCGAGGATGCCGGCGTCGATGGACTCGGAGCCTTTGCCGCGGAGGACTTCACCGCTGAGTTTGAGGACGACGCGCTTGTATTTGATCGCGGAGGACACCGCAATTTTGGCAACGGGTGCGATGGACGCGATGGGTGCGGTGATTGTTGAAGAAGCCAGCTTGGATTGCATGAGGAGCGACTCAACGGGAATGGTTAACTGCGGTCAAGCTGGTGCGCGCGGCAGGGATGGGCGGCATGATGCGCGGTCCAGGCAAAAAACCATGAAAGGGGTGCCGGTTACTTGTTGCGGCGGCGATTCCACGGGCATTTGGCGAGGAGCAGGCCCAGTCCGCAAAAGTCGGTGATGCCGGCAAAGACGAGACCCGCGCCGACGAAGCCGGAGAGCCAGATGAAGGCAGGGTGGACAAACCAGCCGAGTATCGCACCAGCGGCTACAAGCGAGCCGGCTGCGATGCGCACCTGACGCTCAAGGCTGATAACGCGGCTCTGGCCGCGCGTGACAGGCAGGCCGGCGTCGATCCAGGCCAGAGTGCCGCCGGTGATAACAACCGGTTGTCTGAAACCGGCGGCGGCGAATTTGCCGGCGGCACGGGTGGCGCGGGTTCCGCTGCGGCAGAGGAGGTAAACGGGGCGGTCGGCACTGGCGCGTCCGGAGATGGCGAGAGCGGCGGGGTCGAGTTCGTCGAGTGGGATGTTGGCGAGGGTGGCGGGAGGGGGAAGGGTGGCGTGGACTTCGTCGAATTCGGGTGGTGTGCGCACGTCGATGACCGTGGCGTTGCGTTCGGTGAGGAGCAGG
>NZ_ABEA03000172.1 GCF_000171235.2 Geminisphaera colitermitum TAV2
GGAAGCGCCCGCCGTTCTCCGTGCGGGATGGCGGCGGGCGCGTTATTGGGTGTGTAGTTTGGGTTTAACTACCACCAGGTTTCGGCCTGGACGCCGAAGGTCCAGGTGCCTTTGGCGCCGTCTCGTTCGCCATTGGGAGAGAAGTCGTCCGGCATGCTGTTGCCCCAATAGTAGTAGCTGGCGTAGGCGCGGATTTCAGGGCGAGACCAGAAGGCTCCGGAGGGCTTGATCACACCGGCGACGGTGAGCTTGGCCATGGCGGTTTGATCTTTGCCGGAAGTGCTGCGGTTGTCGCTGGCCCAGTCGATGCCGAATTCGGTTTCGAGGCCGAGGTGCTGGGTGAACATGTAGATCGGGCGAACGGCGGTGGTCAGGAAGAGGCGGTCGCTGCCGGAGCCTCCTGCTTGCGTGAAGCCGCGGTCTTCCCAGTTGGCGATGGCGGCCCACATGAGGGAGAGTTGGTCGTCAAATTGCCAAACGAGTTGGTTGGTGATCTGGGCCGTCTGCGCGTCGCGGAGAGCGCCTTTATCCTGCCAGCTCACACTGCTGACGTAGGTGCCGAATTGGTAACCGGCACCCCAGCCGTATTGGAGGGAGAGTTTGTTGTAGCCTTTGCTGAGGTTGTTTTGCTGGAGCCAGCCGAGGGCAATGCCTGCGGTGGAGTTGGGGTTCACGCCGCTGCCGCCGTTGACGTATTGGGGGGAGACCCAGAGCGTGCCTTTGCCGTCGAAGAGGGAGGGGAGGTCGCTCCAGCGGAAGTCGAGAATCTGCTTGGTCAGGCTGTATTCGCTTTCGACCTGGGCGGTGTTGTCGGTGCCGCCGATGTAGGCGGCGGCGAACTTGCCGGGGCCGAGCTTGATGTTTTCCACGCCGCCGCCGTAGCCGGACGTATCCAAAAAGTAATAATCGTAGATGTGGATGTCGTGGCGGTCATAAAAACGCTGGCCGACCCAGAACTGCACGTCGGGATTATTTTTAAAGACGTTGCTCGCGGTGACGAATGCTTCGCGGAAGAGGAGATCCACGCCGTTGCTGTCCTGGTTGGCGTAGTTGTTTTTGTCGCCTCTGTACTTGAAGGCGAGGGTCGTCTGGACGCCGATCTTGATGTCGTTTTCACTGGCTTGCGGCGCAGTGTATTTGAAGGTCAGTTCGCCGTAGGTGTCCGGCTCGTCGCCGAGACGTCCGGGGCCGATATCGAAGAGGCCGTCAGGGCTGGTGATCTTGTCCTGTCCGCCGCCGTGTTCGTTGATGCCGTATCCGGCGCGCAGATACCCGTGGAGTTCGAGGCCGCGGGTGAGATCCTTGGGGAGCATGTCCTCAAAGAACTTGGGCGACTTGACCTCGGCGAGCGACTGGCTGGTGGCTTGCTGGCCCTGCTCAAGGGCGGCGACGCGTTGCTCAAGGTTGGTGTTTCCGTCATTGAGAATCACTACACCGGGGGAGCCATCGGGCGAGGCTGGCACGATGGTCGTTGAGGTGGTGCGGGCCGGGGCCTTTTCGACGGCGGCGAGGCGTTTTTCAAGCTCGGCAATCCGGGCTTCGTAGGCTTCGCGTGAGGCTTTGATTTCGGCGCGGAGAGCCTCGATGTCCGCAGAGCTTTGGGCAAATGCCGGCGTGGCGCCGAACGTTGTGCCCAGAGCGACAAGCGCGGCCATGAAGATGGCGCGCGTGGTGTGGGTTTTTGGTTTTTGGTTCATTGGCATGGGTGGGGAAAACTGGGTAAGGAAACACGTTGGGAACCGGACGCAAATGGAGGAGGAATTTTCCCTGGGCGACCAAGGTGGCATGGCCGGAGTGGGTTGCTGTGGTGGTGCGAAACAGATGGGTCGCGCGGGGTTTGCATTCAATGGCATTCCCTGTTCCATGTCCGCGAATGATAGGACAAATCTTAGGTGCCCCTTCCGTGCCCGCTTTTTCCGCGCCCACCGTTGCGTCTGCTCCCTCGCCGGTTCCCCGTCTGGTGCCTACGCTGGGCAACGATGCGGAGCGAAGGGAGTTTCACGCATTGCTGGCGGGACAGGTGCGGGCGGCGGAAGATCGCAGCAGCCCGCTGCGTATCAAGGTGCCCAAACCCCTGCACCTCATGCAGCGCAGGCCGGGGATGCATTATCATTTGCGCCCGGAGGTGTTCTTGCAATTGAGCGGGGCCACCCGGTTTCGTTTTCCGGGAGGCGCCGGTGAGTTGTTGCAACCGGGTGAACTGGCGGTGCTGGCCACGGGATTGCCGCATGGGGAGGAGGCGCAGGCCGGGGACGAGGGCGGTTTTCGCAATCTCGTGGTGGGCTTTTATGCGAGTTCGGTGAGCATCCATTTTGCGGTGGACGCGGGGACGGGGCGGCCCGACATCGAAAAGATCCTGTTTTTCACGACTCCCGACCTGACCCGGATTGTCGGTTTGGTGGATTATCTGGTGCAATTGCGACACTCAGGCTCGGCTTTTGCGGAGGTCGCGGTGCGTGGGTTGACGCTGACCTTGCTCGGCGTGCTGAGTGACCTGACTGGCGCGGAAACTCCGGCCATGAAACAGGAACCGCAGCGGATTTTTCAAGTGAAGTGGCTGGTGCGCGACCAACTCTACAATAGCGAGCTCAACGTGGCGTTTGTGGCGCAGCGTCTGGGGTGCTCGGCGGATTATCTGTCGCATCTATTCCACAAGGAGACAGGGGAAACATTGATTCACTACATCCACCGGCAGCGGGTGGCGGGCGCGGTGCAGGCGTTGGAAAGCCAGGTGTTGAGCATTTCGGAAATCGCGTGGGCGTGCGGGTTTGCCGATCCGGGATATTTCACCCGCGTTTTCAGGAAACATACGGGACTGACCCCGCAGGCCTATCGCGCAGGACGGCTGGAGGAGGCGGCGCGCGAGGGCGAAAAACCAAAAACGATCTACCACGACCGCGTCGATTACTCGCCGGGCGTGGCGCTGTAGCGTGTTCCCCGTGCTTGCCTCCGCGCGGCACGCAGGGTTTTGTCAGCCCTTTTCACTTTTCGCACGCACACACAACGCACCACGACCATGGCCGAGATCACCAAAAGCTACGAACCCGCCGACGTTGAGAAAAAATGGTATGCCGCCTGGCAGCAGGCCAAGGCATTTGCGCCCCGCGTCGCCGCGCCCGGCGAGCCGCAGCTCGAACCCTACACCATTGTAATTCCGCCGCCCAACGTCACTGGCATCCTGCACATGGGCCACGTGCTCAACAACACCTTGCAAGACGCGCTCATTCGCCGCGCCCGCCTCGAAGGCAAGGCCGCCTGCTGGATTCCCGGCACCGACCACGCCGGCATTGCAACGCAGACGATGGTTGAAAAACACCTGCGCCAAACGGAAAAGAAAACCCGTCGCGACATCGGACGCGACGCCTTCCTCAAACGCGTGTGGGCCTGGCGCGACGAAAAGGGTGACAAAATCCTGCAACAGCTCCGCGAACTCGGCTGCTCCTGCGATTGGGACCGCACGCACTTCACGATGGACCCCGGCTACTCCCGCGCCGTCCTCACATCGTTTATCAAGCTCTTCAACGCAGGCCACATCTACCGCGGCAAACGCATGGTCAACTGGTGCCCTGCTTCGCTCACCGCCTTGTCCGACGAAGAAGTCGAAATGCGCCCCACCAAAGGCCACATTTACCGCCTCCGCTACGAACTCGTCGCTCCGCTCGAACATCCAACATCCAACGTCGAACACCCAACATCCAACGAGCAATCCACCGGTGCGGCGGATGCGCCTGTGTTCCCCGCCGAAGGCATCACGGACGGACGCATCACGCACATCGTGCTCGAAACCACGCGCCCCGAAACCATCGCCGCCGACGTTGCCGTGGCCGTCCATCCCGACGACCCGCGTTACAAACACCTCATCGGCTGCAAAGTCTGGCGTCCCCTCGGAGCCCGCGTGCAAATCCCGATCATTGCCGACGCCGCTGTTGACCCCGCCTTCGCCGCCGGAGCGCTCAAAGTCACGCCCGCGCACGACAAAGTCGATTTCGAGATCGGCCAACGCCACAAACTCCCCATCATCGAATCCATCGAAGCCGACGGCACCATGAACGTCCACGCCGGCCCCGAACTCGCCGGGCTCGAACGCTTCGCCGCCCGCAGAAAAGCCTCCGAAATCCTCGAACGCCACGGCAACCTCATCGAAGCCAAACCCTACGAAAACAACGTTGGCTACTCGCAACGCGCAGGCGTCCCCATCGAACCCCGCCTCACTCAGCAATGGTGGCTCCGCTACCCGCGCGTTGAGGAGGCCAAGCAAGTCGTCCGCGACGGCCTCATCAAAATGCACCCCGAACGCTGGACCAAAGTTTACCTCAACTGGCTCGAAAACATTCAAGACTGGTGCATCAGCCGCCAACTCTGGTGGGGCCACCGCATCCCCGTCTGGTATGCGAAGGGCGTTGACCGCGAAAAGCTCACCGAAGCCGATTTGCGCGACCCGAAAAAAATCCACGTTTCGCTCGACGGCCCCGCTGACTCCGAAAACTGGATACAAGAAGAAGACGTGCTCGACACCTGGGCCTCGTCGTGGCTCTGGCCCTTCGCCACGCAAGGCTGGCCCGACGAACTCGACGCCAGCAGCGCCGCCGCCGATTTCTACGCGCGTCATTACCCGACCACTACACTCGCAACCGGCGCCGACATCATTTTCTTCTGGGTCGCACGCATGATTATGGCCGGACTCGAATTCACCCACCCCGGCGCGCCCGTTGAACAACGCATTCCCTTCAAACACGTTTATTTCAACGGCATCGTTCGCGACAAACAGGGACGCAAAATGTCGAAAACGCTCGGCAACTCGCCCGACCCGCTCGACCTCATTGCCAAGTACGGCGCCGACGGACTCCGCTTCGGACTCCTGCAAATCGCTCCGCTCGGTCAGGACGTGAAGTTCGACGAAGACCGCATCGAGGCTGGCAAAAACTTCTGCAACAAACTCTGGAACGCCTGCCGCTTCCGCCAGATGAACGGCACTGCGGCGAACATCCAACATCCAACATCCAACATCCAACATCCAACGGCGAACAGCGAACAGTCCCCCCCCCCCCCCCCCTCCGGCGCGGCAGCGCCCCACTTCGATGTTGGATGTTCGACGTTGGATGTTGGATGTTCACGGATCCTTGCCCGCATCGACGCGCAAAAGCTCGACGACGACGACCACGCCATCCTTGCCGCCTTGCTCGACACCACACGCATCCTCGAACGCAGCTTCGGCGAATTCGAATTCGCAACCGCCACGCAACGCTTGTATTCATTTTTCTGGAACGACTTTTGCGACTGGTATGTGGAAGTATCCAAAGCTCGCGTACAAGATCCCGACCCTGCTGTGCGCGACCACGTGCTCGCCATCCAGGATTTTGTCATTCGCCAATTCCTGCTCCTCTTCCATCCCTTCGCGCCCTTCATCACCGAGGAACTCTGGCACCTCCTCGGTTACGCGAAAACCACGTCCGTTCTCACCACCGCGGGTTCCGGCACGCATGACTTCTTGCAAAATACGCGTCTCGACACGGCTGATGCGCTCGTCGGCACGCTTGCCGCCCGCGGCGTCACTGTGGACGCCGCCGCCACGGGGCGCATGGAAAAGCTCAAGCAAGTCACTTCGCTCGCCCGCCAGTTGAAGCTCGAACAAAGCGTGGCGCAAAAACGCGACGTGAAGTTTTTTGCCGAAACCGCAGCCTCCGCCGAAGGCAACGCCGACTGGCTCGCGCTCGAATCGGTTGCCGCCAAATTCACCCGACTTGCCGGTGCCGCCGAACTCGCTCGCACCACGGAAAAACTCCCGCTGCCCGCCATCGTGACGCCGCTCGGTACCCTTTACCTGGATACTGGAATCAAGGTCGATCCCGCCGCCGAGCGCGCGCGTCTGACCAAAGAACGCGATCAGGTGAGCAAGCACATTGCCGGCACCGAGGCGCGTCTCTCGAACAAGGCCTTCACCGACAAGGCTCCGCCCGCCGTGATTGCCGGAGCGCAAAAACAACTCGCCGATCAGCGAGCCAAGCTCGCCGAGATCGAACGCCTCCTGAGCGCGCTTGGCTGAGCACCGGCTTACAAACGGAGATGCAAAGACGCGGAGAAATGCAGGCAGCCTCCGCGTCTTTTTCACCGCGCCGCCGTCAGTCTTGCCGCAAGTCCACCAAGCGATGACCGTAAATGGCGTGCTGGAGGCGATCTATAACGACGACCATAAATACATTCGGATATTCCTTGGCGGCGATCAGCACGTGCAAAAAGGGCGTGGTATCGCTTATCCAAACAGAATGAATGTGTTTTCCCGAACAATCGAAACCTCTGTAGTCGGTTTTTGGAATAAAGGCGGCATAGAGCTGAAAGCCAAACGGCAGCGGCTGTTGGAAGTCCGTTGGATGCATTCTTGTGCTGAACGTGCTGCGATACGCTTCCTTGTCGAGAAGACGGGTTCTCCTGGCCCGCGCTCCCGGTGCCGGTGGTATCCTGCCGGTCGCTGGCAATGGTCTGCTTTTTACCGGCGTTTGCACGGAGATGTTGAGATCAATGAAGGACATCACGTGGCGTCCGACGCGTGTCAGACGGTGATAATATAGACGCTAAGGACGATTAACAATGCGGCCGTCAGAACCACCAGCGCAGCAACAAGCAACGCCGCGTCTTTCGACTCGGGATCGATATTCATGGCATGTGGAGTTGCACGCGTCTGCGTGCCGGCCCGTCAGAGGATGATGATCACATAAATTGCGATCAAAGCGAACGCGATCATCGTATTGAGGGCGGTTGGATGATTTTCGTGGTAGTTTGATTTCATGGTCGGGGAAAGAGGCGCGAGTTGCCGGTGGTCGGAGAGGAACTCCGCTGCCAGAACGGAAGACGGCGGCGGATGCCTCATCAACGATCACGGCCGACTCTTTGGCTTGGCGGCGAAACCACTGGCGCGATAGGGGCGGTCGCTGACGGGAAGGGCGTCGATGCGACTGGCGAGCGAGTCGCTGGAACGGCGACCGGTGAGTGTGTGTGCAAGGTGCGTGTAGCTGCAGCCGAGAGCGATGGCGGCACGCCGCCAACTCCAGCCTTTGAGGCGAAGCGCAGCGATGCGCCCCGTATCAGGCTGATAAGGGATGGCCCGCATGGAAAATGGCGAGCACGGCAGCACTGACATGCGAGGCCAGCCAGAATGACTGCATCGGTCTGCGCGGCTGCGGCACGCAGGGAACGTTTTGTGTTTCGACTGCCAACTGCCCAATTTCTGCCGGCTTCTCCTTGTTAGTTTGCATTTCTGATTTTTGGGCTTCGTTGTTCACGCGATTTCAAGAAACTGACCCAGCTTTTACGGAACCAATGAAACCGTCAACTAAAAAGTTAGAGTTAACATCGAGAGGGATTCTAACTTTTCGAGAGTCGCTCGGGCTTACTCAAGAAGAGTTGGGGCGTCGCCTCGACATCTCCGGCAATTACGTCTGGATGCTGGAGACCAACAAAAAACCCATCAGCGGCAAGATAGCCCGTAAACTTCGTGATCTTGAGGCAGGGCGTTTGGGGGGGGATGCCGACGAGTTGGAAAAGTGGAGGCGCCGCGCGCTGACAGCCGAGGAAACGCTTCGCACCGTCCGGCGGCAATTGGAGACCGTGCTTTCGACCCTTAAAAAAATTTAGCGGGTTATGGTTTCAGAATCCATGAGGCCTTGCGTTTCCTCCTGTTGCGCAGGCGAGGGAGCGGGGAGAGATGGGGCCGGGCTTACGCGAAGCGGCCTTCGTGGAGGAAGAGGGCACGGCGGCAGCGGGCGGCGTGGGCGGGGTTGTGCGTGACGAGAACAAGCGCGGTCTGGGTTTCGTCACAGAGCGCGAGCAAAAGATCGATTACGGAGTCGCCGGTTTTTTCGTCGAGATTGCCCGTGGGTTCGTCGGCAAGAAGGAGGCGGGGACGATTCATCAGGGCACGGGCAATGGCGACTCGCTGGCGTTCGCCGCCGGAGAGTTGCGCGGGTAAATGATGGGCGCGGCTGGCGAGTCCCACTTTGGACAAAAGTTCACCGGCACGGGCGCGCGCGGCGGCATCGGGTGCGCCAAGCATGCGGGCGGCAATGAGGACGTTGGCGCGGGCGTCGAGTTCGGGGATCAGGTAAAACGACTGGAAGACGATGCCGAGAAATCGGGCGCGACGTGTGGCGGAAGCGGCGGGGGGGGGGGGGGGGGGGAAGAGGGTGTCGGTTTCCCATGCGAGCGTGCCGGCGTCGGGCGTGTCGAGCGCGGCAAGGAGGTTGAGCAGGGTGGATTTGCCGGAGCCGGATTCGCCGCGAATGGAGAGGCTCTCTCCGGCGCATACGGTGAGGTCCACGCCGCGCAGCACGGGCAGGGGCGTGCCTCCGCTGAGGTAGGTTTTTTCAAGCGCGGTGGCGGTGAGGATCGGCATGGGAGGGTTATTCGGAACGAAGGGCTTCGACAGGTTTGAGGCGGGCGGCGCGCCAGGCAGGGAGCAGGCCGGCGAGGAGCGAGATGAGGATCGTGCCGCTAACAATCATGAGGTAGTCGCTGAGCAGGAGATGCGCGGGCAGACGGTTGAATTGATAGGCGTTAAGCAGGGCTTGTTCGCCGCCGGTCACGCGGGTGAGAAAGCCCACGATGTTATCGCGGTAATGCAGCGCAGTGAAACCGATGATGTTGCCCGCCACAGTGCCCGCCGCGCCGATGACGAGACCTTGCAGGCAGAAGCAGAGTGCGACTTGCGAGGGGCGGGCGCCGAGCGCACCGAGCAGGCCAATCTCGCGGGTTTTGCGGACGACGGCGGTGAGGAGCGAGCAGGCGATGGAAAAGCTGGCAACGAGCACGATGAACAGGAGTAGGAAAAAGATCATGCTCTTCTCCATTTGCAGAACGAAGAGGAAGTCTTGGTTGCTCTCCATCCACGGGGCGGCGCGTTGGTCAAAGGGGAGTTGTTGGTTGATGTTTCGGGCGACTTGGGCGGGGCTGGCTCCGGGGTCAATCTTGACGTTGATGCCGTGCACGGCGGAGTCCATGCCGTAGAGGTCCTGCATGAGCCGCAGGGTCACGAGAACGAGGCTGCTGTCGAGTTGCTGGTGGCCGATTTCAAAAATGCCGGCGACGCGGAGTTGGCGGGGCATGAAGACTTCGTCCTTCTTGAATTTTTCCAGCATGAGGGGCGAATACACTTCGATCTGCGTGCCGATGTGCGCGCCGAGGCTGCGGGCGAGTTGCGAGCTGAGAACAACAGAGTCGTCGTCGAGGTTTTCCAGCGAGCCAACGCGCATGAATTTTTGCAGCGGCGTGACGTTTTCCACGCGGGCGAGGTCGATGCCTTGCATGGCGGGGAAGGCGGGACGGCCTTCGGATTGCAGCATGACCACGCCCTCGGCAAATGGCGTCGCGGCTTTGACGCCGGGTGTTTGCTGGATGCGTGCCAGCGTCTCGCTTGGGTTGAGGATGAAGCCGCGCGCACGCACCTGCACCTCGCCTTGGGTATCGACGACCATCTTGCGGATTTCGTATCCAAATCCTCCCATCACCGACATCGAGATGATGAGGATGGTGACGCCGAGCGCCACGCCGAGAATCGAGATCAGCGTGAAGAACGGCGGCACCTTGCGCCCGCCCGGGAAGAGTTGCTTGAGCGCAAGATAGAAGGGCCAAGACATGGGCGGGGGGGGGGGGCCTTCAGGCTTTCGGGCTTTCAGGCTTTTCCACGGTTGGGCTCGCCGCAGACGGGCGCAGTTGCGGGAAGAGGATCACGTCGCGGATGCTTTCGGCGCCGGTGAGGAGGATGCAGAGGCGATCAATGCCGATGCCCATGCCGCCGGCGGGGGGCATGCCGTGTTCGAGCGCGAGGAGGAAATCGGTATCGATTTTTTGGATATCCTCGCCTGCTTGCGCTTCGAACATCTGGCGCTGCACGTCGGGATCGTTTTGCTCGGAGTAGGCGGGGGCAATTTCCATGCCGCCGATGGTCAGTTCGAACACGTCAATGACGGAGGGGTCTTCGAGGTTGAGCTTGGCCAGCGGGCAAAGCTCCTTGGGCAGGTGCGTGACGAAGGTGGGTTGGATGAGCGTGGGCTCGATCTTCTTGGAGAAGATTTCGTTGGTGATTTCGTAGTCTTCCCACTTGGGGTCGGCGTAGAGACCGAGCTTTTGCGCGGCGGCGATTTTTTCGGTTTTCGAGCGCGAGAACCAATCCGGGTCGTTGGTGGCGTCTTTGATGAGGTCTTTGTAAGGGACTTCGCGCCAGTCGCCGGCAAAGTTGATGGTTTCACCGCTGGCGGCGTGCTTGATTTCCGTTGTACCCAAAACGTCACGACAGAGCGATTGGAAGAGGTCGCGCACAAGGGTCATCATGCCGCGGTAGTCGCTGTAAGCCTGGTAAACCTCGAGCATGGTGAACTCGGGGTTGTGACGGCGGGAAACACCTTCATTGCGGAAGTTGCGTCCGATTTCGAAGACGCGGTCAAAGCCGCCGACGAGCATGCGCTTGAGGTAAAGTTCGAGCGAGATGCGGAGCACGAAATCGACGCCGAGCGCGTTGTGGTGTGTTTCGAAGGGGCGTGCGGCGGCGCCGCCGGCCACGCTTTGCAGGACGGGGGTTTCGACTTCGAGGAAGTTGCGGTCTTCGAGGAAGCGGCGGATGTGCGTGATGATTTTTGAGCGAAGCTGGAGGCGGGCGCGTGACTCGGGGTTGACGATGAGGTCGAGGTAGCGCTGGCGGTAAACTTGCTCGGGATCACTGAGGCCGTGCCACTTTTCGGGGAGTGGACGGAGTGCCTTGCTGACGAGTGTGTAGTTGTCGGCGCGGACGGTAATCTCGCCGGTCTTGGTCTTGAAGAGTGTGCCGGTGACGCCGATGAAGTCGCCGAGGTCGAGTTTCTTGAATTCGGTGTATGCCTCCAGGCCGATGACGTCGCGGCGGATGTAGAGTTGGATCTGGCCTTGTTGGTCGAGGATTTTGACGAAGGCGCTGCCTCCTTGCACGCGGATGGTCACGAGGCGTCCGGCAACTGCGACGGCAACGGGGGGGGGGGAGCCTTCGGGAGCGCTGGCCGGCGGGTTTTCGCTGCCTTCGACGTAGGCGGCGAGCGCCTCGGCGGAGAAGTGCGTGGGTTCAAAGTGAGCCCGGAACGGATCGTTGCCGGCGGCGCGCAGGTCGGCGAGTTTCTGGCGGCGGACAGCGTTCTGATCGTGCGAGATGTCTTCGGTGCGGTTGGCTGGTTGAGGTGCTTCGCTCATGTGTAATGGATGAGCGTGTGGGGTGTGGGCAGGGTGGGGCAAACGGATTTTACGCAGGCTACTTTCGAAGGGTTCTTACAGACCCCCGTTTTCCTCGTCGCTAGAGAGGTATAAGTTGAGATGCAGCCGTTGTCTTAACGGTAGGGAGGCCTTTGTGCCCTCTGCCGAGGGCAGCCCTTCGGGCCATCGCCTTTGGCGATGCCATCTCCGCGCTGCTGCGCTCCGTCCGAGGCCTCCGTTGTGCGTGGTGAGAGGATGCGAAACTCATAGGTGGTTGGAGCGTGGTTTCGGAGGCCTCGGAGAGGCCTCCCTACCAGGTATCAAATGGCTACAGTTTAAATGAAACTGCTCTAAGGAAGAGGATGTCTTGGAGAGTTCTCCTCCTGACTTGCAATCGACTTATTCAATGGTCCGGGACCAAAGAAATGTTGGTATCAACGGCGACGGCGCCAGAGGGCGAAGGCGAGGGAGGCGGCAGACAGAAGGGCGGCGATGGTCGCTGGTTCCGGGACGGCTCCAGAGGTGTAGATAAGGTATTTGTCGGCCGTGAACTCGAAGTGGCCGGTGTAATCGCGGTAAGCGGCGTTGTGGGCGAAGTTCAGTCCGAAGTAGTCGTTGGCGTCGGCAAGTGTTGAGGCACCGAGGAGGTCGCCAAAGTGGGCGATGTGGACGGTCGTGCCGGTGACGTAGTCATCAAGGTTTACGAGTATTCCCATGGCGGATACGTCAAAGAGGTGGTTGATCTCAATCAGGTCGCCTTGCTGCCAGTCGATGATGGAGCCACTGGCGAGGGTGAGGTTGCCAACAGTGAGCGTGCCGGGGGCGGCGGTGGCGGAGTTGCCGGGGGCTATGATGCCGCCGGTCTTTACGGTGACGCTACCGAGGGCGGCGCCGGTGCCGCTAAGGGTGGCGGCGGAGTTGACGGCGATGGTGCTGCTTGCGCCGCCGAGGATGGCGGTGGAGGCGAGGGCGAGTTCGCCGTCAGCGATGGTGGTGCCGCCGAGGAGGTCGGCGCTGGCACCGGTGAGGGTGAGTTTGCCGGAGCCGGTTTTGGTGAAGTGGCTGGTGGTGCCGCCGATGAGGGTGCCGGAGTAGGTGGCGGCTTCGGTGTAGGCGGCGGTCAGGGAGGCGGTGCCGAGTTTCACGGTGCCGGAGCCGGTGAGGTTGTTGACGTTTTGGTTATGATTTTGGAGGTCGAAGGTGGTGCCGGTGGCGAGGGTGATGCGGCTGCTTTGGGCAATGATGTCGGTGGTGCCGGCGGCGAGGGTGCCGGTGCTGAGGGTGGTGGCGCCGGTGTGGGTGTTCTGGCGGGTGAGGGCGACGGTGTTGCGTGCGGCGATGTCGAGGTTGCCGGCGCCGGTGATGAGGGCGCTCATGGCAGCGGCGGTGCCGGTGGCTCCGGCGCGTTCGGTGAGGGTGAGGGTTTTGCCGGTGAGGATGTCGGCTTGAGTGAGGCCGTAGTTGAGGTAGAGGCCGTTGGAGCCGGTGCCGTTGGTGGTGGCGAGGGAGTAGTCGTAGGTGCCGGTGGCGACGCGGTCGCCTGCCTGATGGATGCCTTGGGTGCGGGGTGAAGTGATGGCGTTGCCATCGAGGTCGGCGAGAGTGAGGGCGCTGGCGGAGCCGTTGACGGTGGTGGCGGAGACGAGGGCGAGGCTGACGATGTCGTCCTGCTCAAGGAGGGTGGCGTCGGTGGGGATGGCGGGGGTGGTGGCGGTTGTATCGGGGGCGTTGATATGGACGGTGCCGGAGGCGAGGGTGAGGGTGCCGGTGGAGATGATGCCGGCGGAGGTGGTTTGCGAGGGGACGGTGGTGTGCGGGTAAATGAGGGAGCCGCCGTCGAGGGTGAGGTTGGCAGTGGTTTGGATGCCGTCGGCAACGGTGGTGGTGTTGCCGGTGCCAAGGGAGAGGGTGGCGTTGGCAAGGCGGGTGCTGGCGGCAGCGTCGAGGGCGAAGGTGGAGCGGTCGAGGCGGAGGGTGCCGTTGAAGGCAGAGGTGGCGGGGTTGTTGGCGAGGGTGAAGGTGTCCGTGGCGTTGGCGAGGTTGACGGCGAGGGTGCCGTTGCCTTTGAGGGTGTTGGCAAAGGTGTAGTTGCCGGTGGCGGTGGGGGCGATGCTGAGGCGCGCGGTGGCGGCGTTGAGGTTGAGGGTGCTGGCGGTGCCGAGGTTGTTGGGGGTGGTGATGGTTGCGCTGGCGTTGGCAGCTAGGTTCCAGTTGCCGGTGTAGGCGGCGGCGTTGGTGTCGAGGGCGATGTTTTGGCCTAGGATGTTGGTGCTGCCGTTGCCGGTAAGGGTGTTGGTGATGGTGCCGTTGGAGAAGTCGAGGGCGAGGGCGGCGTTGGTGTTGATAGCGATGTTGCCAGCGCCTGCGGCGGTGCCGTGGCTGAGGCGGACTGTGCCTTGTTGGATGTTGGTGCCGCCTTCATAGGCGTTGCCGGCGTTGGCAAGGGTGAGGGTGCCGGTGCCGGTTTTGGTGAGTTGGCCCGCGCCTGTAATGGCTTGTGCAATACGGGTGGTGTAGGCGGCGGTGTCGATGGTGCCGCCTTCAGAGAGGAGGGTGATGGCGCGGGTGGAGGCGAGGTTGAAGGAGGCTCCGAATTTGAGGGTGGCTCCGTCAAAGGTGATGGGGGCGTTGGTGGCACCGAGGGTGTTGTCGGCATTGATGAGGAGGGTGCCGCCGAGGATGTTGGTGCCGCCAGTGTAGGTGTTGGCCCCGATGAGGGAGAGGGTGCCTGTGCCGTCGAGTGTGAGGGAGTGGTTGCCGGAGAGGATGCCGGAGAGGGTGAGGGTGCCGGTGCCGCGTTGGGAGACGAGGAGGTCGTTTTGGAGGTTGATGTTGCTGGCGATGGTGGGGTTGCTGTTGCCAGTCATGGTGATGATGGCATTGGCGTCGGCGGCGTTTTGTTCGAGGGTGATGGGGGAGCCGGAGATGGTGAAGGTGGCGTTTTTGGTGTTTTTGAAGACGATGCTGCCGAGTTTGATGTCGGCGTCCACGTTGATGGTTTTGCCGTTTAGAGCGGTATCGAGGTCGCCAAAGGTGGCGGAGGCACCGATGCCGTTGGGTTGCATGGAGCCGGTCCAGTTTTGCGCAGTGCCCCAGTTGTAGCCGCTGCCGAGGTGGTTCCACTCGGAGCTGGCTCCGAGGGGGATGAGTTCGTAGTAGCCGGTGGCGTTTTTAACGATTTTGGCTCCAGGGGCGTAGCTGATATCGTTGCCACTGAAGATGATGCTGCTGAGCATGGCGTTGGTGAAGAGGCCGGTAACGTCGGTGGTGAAGCGGAATTGGCTGGAGCCGCCGCCGTAGAGGAGTGTGCCTGCCCAGTTGTCGATGGAGAGGGAGCCCTCGGTGGCCCAGATGCCAACGGTGTTGAAGGTGAGGAGGCTGCTGCCGCCCATGTCGATGGTGCCGTCACCAGCGAGGTTGAAGGTGCCTGTGGTGGCAAAGGTTTGGTTGGTGCCGTTGGTCTGGAGGGTGCCGTTGCCGAGGGTGAATTTTTGGATGCCAGAGGCGAGGTTGGCTCCGCCGAGGGAGAGGGTGCCGCTTTGAATGAGGAGTTCGGGGGTGACGATGTTTACGTCGCTGATGGTGGTGGTGGTGCCAAGGCCGGTCTTGATGAGTTGGCCGGGGGTGCGGAGGTATCCGAAGCTGTTGCCGCTGATGGTCTGGTTGGTATCAAGGTAGGTTTTGATGTTGGTGCCGGAGATGGCACCGGGAGTGTTGGTTATGTTGAGCGAGGAGAGGGCGCTGGCGTTGTAACCGATGATGGAGAGGTTGCCGCCAATGCGGACGTTGGCGCCGTTGGTTGTGACGATTTCGAGGGTGGAGGGGGTGAGGTTGGTGGTGTTCCTGACTGAGACGGAACCGGAGCCGAGGTAGTTTTGCCCGGCGGCGGCGCGGCCAAGGGTAACGTCGCCAGTGGCAGCAACGCGGAGGAGTCCGTCGGCGATGGTGGTGCCTCCGGTGTAGGTGGCGTTGGCGTTGTTAACGGTGAGGGTGCCGAGGCCGGATTTGGTGAGGCCGCCTGTGCCGGTGAGTTTCAGGTTTTGGCCGAAGGCAACGTCTCCCGCGACGTTGAAGGTGTGTTGTTGGGTGAGCGCAGTGTCACCGTTGGCAACGCTGGGGTTGAGAGTGAGGAGTCCGGCTGTGCCATCAAGGCCGATGGTGGCGTTGAGGAAGTTGACTTTGTTGGCGAGAGTGCGCGCGCCACCAAAGGAGGCGAGGGTGCCGGCACCGGTGAAGGAGAGGGGGCCGGTGGAGAGGGCGTTGTTGTGGCCGACTTGGAGGGTGCCGGCGAGCAGTTCGGTGGTGCCTTGGTATTCGTGGGCGCCGAGGAGGCGGAGGGTGCCGTCGCCGTTTTTGATGAAGCCGCCGACGCCTTCGAAGATGTGACTGGCGGTGATGGTGACGAGGTCGGTGGAGTTGACGACGTTGATACCGGGGGTGACGAGGAACTGGCTGCGGCCAGCGTGATTGAGGGTGAGGTTGCCGGTGAAGCGGACGGTTGAGTTGATGGAGGAGTCTCCAGTCGGGGACACGGTGGTGGAGTTGAATATGAACTGGTTGGAAAGGATGCGAGGGCCGTCGAGGGCGGAGATCCTAGGGGCGTTGCCGAGGTTGATGGTGTCGAAGGTGATGGTGCCAGTGCCGAGTGCATTGTCGGCACCGATGCCGAGGGTGGGGCTGTAGGATTGTTTGAAGTAAATGCCGCCAGTGAATGTGTTGGCGTTGTAAAAATTGACGGCTTGGTTGGTGCCTCCGAGTTGGAAGCCGCCGGGACCGGCAATGGGGGTGCGGAGGTGAAGGATGGAGCCGTTGCCGTCGAGTTTTTTCAGACCGGCGGTGATATAGCTGGACTCAGTGCTCTGAAAGGTGAGGGCGTTGCCGGGTGTGATGAGAAGGTTGCCGTCGAAGCGGACGGAGGCGTTGATGGTGCGGGGGGCACCTTCGGCTTCGATGTGGTACCAGCCAGAGCCGCCGCCGCTGTTGTTGCCGATGCGGAGGGCTTGGGTGCTGGTGGCGGGGTCGCCGGTGTTGGTGCCTTGACCAAAGATGCTGCCGTCGGTGGCGATGATGATTTTGCGGGCTTTGCGAGCCAGGGAGGTGTCTTCGCCGACGGCGCCAGTGAACCAGAAGCCGCCAGTGTAGGTGCTGGCACCGGTGTTACCAGCGAAGCGGATGATGCCGGTTTGGGGTTGTGTGTCGGAGGCGGGGCCAGCGTAGTCGCTGACGATGCCGCCGTCGCCGGTGATTTTACCCGAGAGGGTGAGGATTTTTTTGCCGATGTGATTGAGGGCGAGGGTGTCGTCGGCTTGAAGGATGAGGTTGGCAGCGATGGTGGTGCTGTTGTCGCCGGTAACGGTGAGCTGGGCACCGTCGCCGTGATTATCAAAGGTGATGGTAGCGTTGTTGTTCGAAGTGATAGAGAAATCTTGGGCTCCGTTGCTTTCGATGCGGAGTTTTCCGATGGTGACGTCTTGATCGACAATGATTTGGTTGTTGTTGAGGAGGCCGTCGAGGTCGCGGATGGCGACGACGATGCCAGCGCGGTTGGGGGCGATGTCGCCCACCCAGTTGCTTGCGGTGCTCCAGAGGCGGTCAACGGGGATGCCGGTGTCGGCGGAGCCGCGCCATTCGGTGAGGGCGCTGCCGGTGGGGGCGAGGAACCAGTAGCCGGTGCCGGCTTGTTTGACGAGTTCGGCTCCGGCTTCGTAGCCGGTGAAGGAGATTTCGGCGAGTTTGGCGGCGTTAAAATAGGTTATGTCGCCGAAGCGTACATAAGTGTCGCTGAGTTCGGGGTGGGCGGCAGTGGACCACAGGCCGGTGTTGTTTTGCAAGGTGAGGGAGTAGCCTTTGCCTGTGGCCCAGGAGCCGTTGGTGACGTTGGTAAAGCTGATGGAGGAGTGGTTTTCGAGGTAAATGGAGGCGTTGCCGGTGAGGGTGAGGAGGCCGAAGCGGTTGTCGATGGGGGCGTCTTCGCTGCCGCCCACAGAGTAGAGAGTGCCGGCAGCGAGAGTGGCGCCGGGGGCACCGAGTATGGAGGTGTGCCGGTTGAGGACGAATGCGCCTCCGTTGATGGTAAGGGAGGTGGCGGAGATGGGGGTATCGAGGATGGTGGTGCCGGCGTTGTTTTTGATGATGGCACCGACTCCGGTGATGCCGACGGTGGAGGTGATGGTGGAGGTGGCGTTGGTGCCGGGGTTGAAAGTGAGGCCGGGGGTGCCGACGAGGGTGGCACCGTTGATGGCGAGGTCGCCGTCGGTGATGAGGGCGGAGTTGCTGTTGCCGACCCGGGTGAGGGTGGCGGTGGAATCAAGGGTGACTTTGCCGCCGCCAGTGAAGGTCATCTTTGCACCGCCGTTGCTGCTAACGGCGTTGTCGAGGATGACTGCGCCGCGCAGGGTAGTAGCGTGGTTGTTGGTGGCGATGTTGAGGGCGGCGTAAGCGTGAATGGAGCCGGAACCGAGGTAGTTTTGATCCTGAACGTCGGCACCGAGGACCATGTCGCCGCGCAGGGAGACGTTGGCGCTGCCGGTGGCGAAGCCTTTTCGGGGGAGGATGGTGAGACCGCCGGTAAAATCGTTGTTATTGTTGTTAAAGTAAAAGTCGCCGTTGTTGCTGCCGCCGGAAACGACGAGAGCGCCGTCGCCGGTGAGGCGCAGGGGTTCGTCAAAGACGACCGTTCCTTCGCCAGTGATGGTGCGTGTGCCGTTCCAAGAAATGTCACCTGCATAAGTAAAATTGACATAGCTGGCGGTGAAATCGCCATCGAATCTTACTTTGTTGGGCAAGGCGCGAGCGCCAGTGCCGCTGGTGCCACCGTAAATTTCACCTCCATTTATGATAAGAAGATTGTCCAGTGAGCCTATCGGTTGTGCTGCGGGGCCGATTGTGAGGCGCCCAGCATTGAGAGTAATGGTTCCGCGATAAGCAGTGGAATTGATGTTGGCGTTGGCGAGGTGGAGACCGCCAGAATTGATGGTAATATCCCCGTTGCCTTTGAGGACGCCACCGCTTGGGACTGTGACGGCGAGGCTCGAATTGATTGCGAGGTCATTCTTTAGTTCAAGCGTGTTGATAGTGACGCCACCGGTGCCGCTGATGGTCGAGGGGGTGTTGGCAACGCCGGAATCGAAGGCGAGGGTACCAGTGCCAATGGTAAAGGTGGGTGTGGCACTGGTGATGAGGTGTCCAATGGTGGCAGTCTGGCCTTCAAGGGTGGTGGTGGTCGCGGCAGCTCCGTTCAATGTTACGGTGGCACCAGCGTGGTTGGGGGCGTCAACAGACCAGTTGGCGAAATCGAACCATTTTTTAGCGGTTCCAGTGCCGCCAATCCAAGTGGTGTTGAGAAAATCGATGGGGCGGAGCTTACCGTCGTCGTCGCGTACGGCACCGGGATTGAAACCGCGAAACCAAATTTTGCTGAGGTCAGAGGAAGAATCGGAGATGGTAACGTGGTCAGTAACCGTGGCGTTGCCGGTGAGACGGTAGGAGTCGGGGTTGCCGCGCCAGTCGTAGATGGAGAGGCGTTCGTTGCCGGAAACACTGGTGTTTACACTGCCAAGGGTAAGGTTGATGGAGGTGGCTGCAGGGGCGGTGGGTTGCAGGTAGATAGCAAGGTTGGAATTAGCTCCTAGAGTGATGGTCCCAAGGGTTTGGTCGAAGCCACCGAGTTTGAGCGAACCAGTGGCTCCATCGAGCATGTTGATCCTGTTGCTGGTGGATCGCATTTGGTTGGCTTTGCCGAAAGTGGCCTGAGTGGTCGCCTGGAGTGCGTTGGTCGTGGGGGTTAGGTTGGAAAAGGTGAGCCCGTTGGTGATGTCGAGCGTGGCGAGGCCAAAATTGATGACGCCGGCTTCGTGGAAAAAGTCGCGTGAACCAAAGGTGGCGCTGTCTTGAGTGTCAGTGAAGTTGAGGACGTTGACGCCGGTTTTGGTCACCATGCCAAAGCCGTCGAGGGTGCTGCCGTTGAGGAGAACGCTCATGGCAGTCGCGTTGACGGAAGTGTCGAACACGAGATTGGGCGTGTTGATGATGGTCGTGCCTTGCCCACTGGCTTTGTAAACGAGGTCGGTGCCCGCAAGGTAAAGCGTGCCGTGCGTGGCGTTGGTGCCGCCATCAAGGGTGCCGTTGTTGAGGTTGAGAGTGAATCTATTATGGGCTGTATTTGCCTCGGAGAGGCGTAGCTGGCCTCCGGCTTCCAAGGTCACCGTGCTGCCATTGATCGCTACGTTTTGATTGTTGCCGCTGGACTTGATTTCGAGCTGGGTGCCGATGTTGCCGACTTTGATATCGCCTGAGCCGAGGTAGTTTTTGGCAGCATCAAGCGCACCGATCACGAGTTGCGCGTTGGCTTTATTTGTGAGGGTAGTTTCGATTTTGCCTGCGAAGATATCGATGCCGCCGGAAAAGGTTTTGTCGGCTCCGGTGAAGATGGTGGTGCCGGAACCAGCTTTGGTGATCTTGTAACCATTGCCAGTGATTGCGCCCTCAAGAGTGAGGGTGGTGGTGGGGGTGCTAGTGTTGAGACTGAGATTGCTGCGGAGCTCAATGGCGCTGTCTTTGTCGAACGTTACACGATTGGAGCCGGATAGGAGGAGTTCGGCGGTTGTGTCGCTATTGTCGAAAATGAATTTTCCTCCTGTAAAACCGAACAATGTCTCAGTCGTGGTGCCGTCGAGCTGGAGTTTGCCTAGGAGGATGTCGGATCCGAGGGTAATGGTCTTGCCGCCAAGCGCGGCCTGACTGGTGTTGAAGATGACGATGGCTTCGGTGGCGTTGGGGATGCCATCAGTCCAGTTGTTGGAGGTGTTCCATCGATTGTCGTTGGCGGAGCCTGTCCACGTGTTGCCGCAGAGTTGTCCGGGCACAAAAAGCGCAAGCGTGAATGCCAGCACAGACATGACCGCAGGCCAACCAGATGTGGTTACCGAAGTGATGAGAAGTGCGGTGAAGTGCTTGCGCGTGTGAGTAGCTTTCATTAGGTTGATCGGACGTTCTGGCGGACAGCCAGACGATCAATAATACTAAATACCCGGGGTGATGGTAGTCGGGTAAACGCTGTATAATGAGCTATCCCCTTTTCCGCTGTGGCCATCGCCTTAGATGTTTAGTCCCAGAGAGGTGGAGTGGATGAAGCCGGGGCAGGCAATAGAGGTAAGATTTCACCCATCCCACGATCCCCTAGCACTTTGTCCATTTCGTCTTATTTGCTGAGGATTTCGCGGAGGCCGCCGCGGAGGCCGCCGCCGCGGAGGTCGGCTCGGAGGCCGTCTAGGGTGCTGAGGGCGGCAAGGGCGGTGGTGGCGTCAGGGTTGGGATAAAAGAGGCTGGCCGCGGGGAGTCGGTTGGGGGTGGGGAGTTGCACGAGTTCGGCAGCGTAACGGGCGATTTGAGGTCTGGTGTTGTAGGGGACTTGGTCGTGGGGGGGGGAGGATGTCGCGGGCGGCTCGGAGACAGTAGAAGTGGGCGGGGAGGGGTTCGCCTACAATGGTGTCCACGGTGTCGGTGCCGGTGCGGTGGAGGTGGAGGGTAGGGATGCGGTGGTCGAGTTGGATGAGCCAGAAGGCGGCCCACCAGAGGAGGGTTTCAGTGGGGTGGGTGGTGCCCGCAGGGGCAGGGAGGCGGAGGTGGCGTCTGGTGGCGGCACGGGGGTGTTGGTGGGGGCAAATTCACGGAGTTCGTCGGCAGCGGAGTGAAGGATGCGGGCC
>NZ_ABEA03000171.1 GCF_000171235.2 Geminisphaera colitermitum TAV2
GGTTGTGCGGTTAACGGATTACTTGTTCGGTGGCGGCGTCGAAGAGGTGGGCTTTGGCAAGATTGAGGTGCACGGTGAGTTGTTCGCCGGAGTTGAAGAGGCGTTCGGTGTGGAGGCGGGCAATGAGGTCGCTTGTCGCGGTTTTGAGATAAACGTTGGTCTCGGCTCCCATGGGTTCGGCGAGATCAATGGCGGCCTGTAGGGGGACGTTTTCAGGGGTGTGCGGGTGTTCGTGGATGTTCTCCGGGCGGATGCCGAGGACGACGTCTTTATCCGGAGCGATGTTGGCGGCGCGTTGGGCCAAGGGGCCGTTGAGCGGGATGGTGACGGCGGCCGCGGCTGCGGCAGGGTTGTCGGCGGGCGGGGTTTCGACGAAGGCCAGGTTGTTGTTTGTAGTGTTTTTTTGGATGCGGCCACGGAGGAGGTTCATGGGCGGGCTGCCGATGAAACCGGCGACGAAGAGGTTGTCGGGTTGGTGATAGAGGGTGAGGGGGTCGGCAACTTGCATGATGAGGCCGTCTTTCATGACGCAGATGCGGTCGCCCATGGTCATGGCTTCGACTTGGTCGTGCGTGACGTAGATCATGGTGGTGCCGAGGCGGAGGTGGAGTTTGGAGATTTCGGAGCGCATCTGGACACGCATCTTGGCGTCGAGGTTGGAGAGGGGTTCGTCGAAGAGAAAGACTTTGGGGTTGCGGACAATGGCGCGTCCAACGGCGACGCGCTGGCGTTGGCCGCCAGAGAGGGCGGCAGGTTTGCGGTCGAGGATTTTTTCGAGTCCGAGGATTTTGGCGGCGTCAGTGACGCGGCGTTGGATTTCGTCTTTGGGGGTGTGCGCAAGGCGGAGGCCAAAGGCCATGTTTTCAAAGAGTGAGAGGTGGGGGTAGAGGGCGTAGTTTTGAAAAACCATGGCAATGCCGCGGTCTTTGGGGAGGAGGTCGTTCACTTCGACGCCGTCGATGTGGATGGTGCCTGCGGTGATTTTTTCGAGTCCGGCGATCATGCGCAGGGTGGTGGATTTGCCACAGCCGGAGGGGCCGACGAGGACCATGAATTCGCCGTCGTTGATTTCGAGGTTGATGCTTTTGACGGCTCGAAATTCCGGGTTCTTGCCAGAGGAGGGATAGGTTTTGTCGAGGTTGTGAATGGTGACGGTGGCCATGGTGAGATGGTGAATTAAGGGAGGTTCGGGTTATTCTTTCACGCCGCCGGAGGTGAGGCCGGAGATGAGGAATTTCTGGCAGATGAGAAACATGAGGGTGATGGGGAGGCCGGAGAGGACAGCGGTGGCAGCGAATTTGCCCCAGAGGTAGTTTTGTTCGTAGAGGAAGGATTGCGCGCCAACGGCAAGGGTCCATTGGCCTTCGGTTTGGAGGACGACGGAGGCGACGGGGTATTCGGAGATGTGGCTGATGAAGCTGAGAATGAACACGACGGCAAAGATGGGCAGGCTCATGGGGAGCAGGATGCGCACGAAGGCTTGAAAATGGGTGGCCCCGTCGATTTTGGCAGATTCTTCAATGCTGACGGGAATGGTGTCGAAGTAGCCTTTGATCATCCAGATGTAAACGGCCACGCCGCCGAGGTAGGTGAGGATGAGGCCGGGGTGGGTGTTGAGTCCGAAGATGGGCAGAAATTCTCCGATGAGTTGGAGGAGGGCGTAGAGGGCGACGAGGGCGAGGACCATGGGGAAGACTTGGAGGATGAGGAGGGATTTGAGGAGCGTCTCACGGGCGTAGAACTGCATCCGGGCAAAGGCGTAGGCGCAGGTGCCGGAGAGAAAAATAATCATGGCGGAGGCGGAGCAGGAAACTTTGAGGGAGTTCCAAAACCAGACAAGGACGGGTGTAGTGGCTTTTACGGTACGGGTGGCGCCGTCGGCCCCGGTTTCTTCGTAGGGGATTCCCAATACGTATTTCCAGTGTTCGAGGGAGAAGTTGTCCCCGGTGGGGATGAGGGCTCCGAGGGCGAAGTTTCCTTTGCGGAAGCTGATGGCGATGATCATCAGGAAGGGGAAGAGGATGATCGCGATGAAGCCGATGAGGAACACGTGCGCTGCAGCGAGTTTGAGGCGGCGTTGGGTGGAGGCTTTCATGGTGAGGGGGGGGGGGGGGGAGGGGACTTAGGTTTTTATTTGTTTGCGCAGGTTCCACCAGGAGATGAGGGCGACGATGATGAAGATCACGGTGGCGATGGCGCTGGCGTATCCAAAATTTTGTGCGCTGTCGCGGAAGGCGATTCGGAAGGTGTAACTGACGAGGATGTCGGTTTGGCCTGCGGGTGTCGCGGCGCCCACCATGTCGGGGCCGCCCGCGGTGAGGAGGTAGATGAGGAGGAAGTTGTTAAAGTTGAAGGCGAAGGAGGCAACGAGGAGGGGGAAGAGGGGTTTGAAGATGAGGGGGAGCGTGAGTTTGAAAAAGTCGTGGATGGCGTTGGAGCCGTCGATGGCGCTGGCTTCGTAAATGGTGTCGGGCACGGATTGGAGGATGCCGGTGCAGACGATCATCATGTAGGGAAAACCAAGCCAGGTGTTGACGATGAGGATCATCAGTTTGGCGAGGGTGGGGTCGGCAAACCATTCGGGTTTGATGCCGAAGAGGGCGTGAAGGATGAGGTTTATCTCGCCGAAATTTTGGTTAAAAAGTCCCTTGAAGATGAGGATGGAGATGAAGGCGGGGACGGCATAAGGGAGGATTAGGAGGGTGCGATATGCGCGGCGGAAGGGGAGTTCTTTCCATTCGAGGAGGACGGCGAGAAACATGCCGACAGCGAGGGAAAAGGCGACGGAACCGAGGGCGAAGATGACCGTCCAAATGAAGATTTTGAGGAAGGGGCCTTGAATGCCTTTGTCGGTGAAAACCTTGGTGTAGTTGGCGAGGCCGATCCAGGTGCGATAGCCGGGGCCGACGGGTGTGCCGACGGCGGGGGGGGGGGGAGTGGTGGACGTGGCGGGGGTGGCGATGACGTAGCGGCCGATGCTGTCGTTGGGACGGATGGTTTCGCCGGTGACGAGGTTTTCGAAGGTGTCGTCAGCGGGGTCGTGTTTCCAGAGGGGGTGGCGGGGGGCGAAGTCACGGAGGCCGGTATTGGTGGCAAGGGTACCGTCGGGAAGTTTTATGGTGATGTGCTGGAGGGCGGAGCGGAGTTTTATGATGTCGCGCACCGTGAGCGCTTCGACCGATGGCGCAGGGGCCGTGGACGTGGCGGGGATTGTTTGGGGAGAGCCGGGGAGTTTTATCGGGTCGGTGCGCCAGGTTTGGGGTGAGTCGGCGGCGGCGTCTGTGAGTTCGAAGGTGTAGGCGGTGTCGGTGCCTTCGCCGGTAAGGTAGAGTTTGAAGGGATAGTGTGCATCGGAGGCGAGGTAGGTTTCGTCCTGAAAGTAGCGGACGACTTGGGGGAAGCGGAGGAGGTTGGCGGAACTGTAGTTGGTGAAGCTGACGTAAACGGTGTAGAGGAGCGGGAAGATGACAAAGAGGGCGAAGCCGACGAGGCCGGGGAAGAGGTAGCGCCAGGTGTAGGCGCGGGCGCGGACATAGATGGTGACGGCGAGCGCGTCCACGAGAAGGAGTCCGACGCCGAGGCCGGCGTAGCCGGCGCGGTAGAGTTGGGCGCTGAGATAGAGAAGGGCGAGGCCGAGGAGGGTGACGACGGCGTGATAGAGGTTTTTTTGCCAGGGACGCATGAGGGGGAAGGGGGGGGGGAGGGTGGGTGCGCTTTGCGCGAACGTCGAACATCCAACGTCGAACATCGAACATCCAATGTTGGAATGTCGGGAGTGTTTTGTCGCAGGGGGGGAGGTATCGGACGGAGGTCTCGGAGAGACCTCCCTACCAGGTTTTTGATTATTGGGTGGTTTTCATGCGGGCGGCGGCGTTGTCGAGGGCCTCTTTGGGTGTGCTTTGCCCATTGGTGGCGTTGCTGAGGGCGGCTTGAAGGGAGGACCAGAAGCGGCCCATCTCTGGGATGTTGGGCATGAGTTCACCAGCATCGACACTGGCTTTGGTCGCGGCGATGGCGGGGTCTTTGGAGAGTTCTTTGTAAAAACTCTGGAGAGCGGGAACGCCGAGGGGGACGTCGGCATTCATGGTGCGCAGGCCGTCGTCGGTGAGGAGGTAGTTTTTCAAAAACTCTTCGGCGAGGTCGGTGTTGGGTGTGCTGCGATTGATCATGGCGCCGAGAACGCCGACGAAGGGTTTGCCGGTCTGGCCGTTGGCTCCGAGCATGGGGGCGACAGCAAAAGGAATGCCGCTTTTGCGGAGGTTGCCCCAAGCCCAGGGACCGGAGATCATCATGGCGAGTTCGCCGGAGTTCATCTTGGACTCCATGACGGAGTAGGTGGTGCCTTTGGGCATGATGCCTTGGTTGATGACAGAGACAATCTGTTCGAGGGCTTTGATGGCGCCGGGGGTGTTCACGCCGATGTCGTTGAGGTCGTAACCGGCGGAGCCGCGTTTGTAAACGTAGCCGCCTCCGCTGGCGAGGAAGCCCCAGCTAAAGAAGGGCGTGCCATAGTCCCACATGATGGGGGTGATATTTTTCTTTTGGAGGTCAGGGGCGAGTTTGATGACGTCATCGAGAGTCGCGGGCGGGGTGCCGGTGACGAGTTTGGTGTTGTAGATGAGGCCGAGGGCTTCGAGCGACATGGGGTAGGCCCAGATGCGTTGCTTGTGGGTGAAGGCGTCCCAGGCTTTGGGGAAGATTTTGGCCTTGGTGGCGGCGTCGATATCGACGGGTTTGAGGATGCCGGCGTCGGCCCATTCGCCGAGGCGGTCGTGGGGCCACATGAAGATGTCGGGGCCTTTGCCGGACTGGGCGGCTTGGAAGAATTTGTCGGTGACGCCTTCGGGAGCCTCCACTTTGACGGGGACGCCGAGTTCCTTGGCGAACTTGTCGCCGACTTGCTGGAGTCCGCGGTAGCCTTTGTCGCCGTTGATCCAGATGAGGAGTTTGTCTTTTTCCCAGGCTTGGGCGGTGAGGGGGAGCAGGGTGCCGGCCGCAATGGCGGCGGCGAGCAGGCGGGTGATGATGGGTGTTTTCATGGCGGTGATCGGGTGATGGATCGGTGGAAGTGTGTTTTGGGGGCGGGGGGGGGGGGGGGG
>NZ_ABEA03000170.1 GCF_000171235.2 Geminisphaera colitermitum TAV2
GGGGGCTTCGCTTTCGTTTGCGAAGCCCGCGAATGGAATATGTGTGTCGTTCGGCGGATGCGGTCCGTCGCAAGCGTGCCCTTGCGTGTGCTCAGCGGCGGCGGCGCAGTGTGACTGCGAGCATGACCGCGGCGGCGAGGAGCGTGGCGACCGACGCGGGTTCGGGAATGGTGGAGCCGATGAAGAGGAGTCCATCCCCGCTGAAACGCGTGGTGGAGAAGTAGGCGTTGAGTTGGGCGGCGGTGTAGCTTTCGCCAAGGGTGTTGAGGGTGGTAGTGTCAAAGGTGAACGAGGAAACAACAAGGTTGTTGTTGAGCACGAGGGAGGTTGGGGAGTTAGTGCCGCCGATTGCCATCGTGAAGGCGCCGCCGGTCAGGTTGATATCCGACGTGAGAGTGAGGGTACCACCGAGGAGGCCGATGCTGCCGGTGAAAGCGCCTGCGTTGGTGACGGAGAGCGCGTATTGGCGGGCGGCGTTGCCGAAGGTCAAGGCGCCACCGCCGAGGAGATTGGTGACGTTGAGGGTAAGGTCCTGATTGGTGTTGTTGCCGATAAGGAGTGCGGTTTTCCCGTCGAGAGCCGTCAGGTTGGTAACGTTGAGCGTGGCAAGGATGTTGGTGGCCCCAGCGCTGCTGCTGACAGTGGCGGTCCCAAGGCGGAGATCGGCGATGTCCGTAATGCGGCTTTTGAGGGTAAGGGTGCCCATGGCGCCGCCGACACCGCCATCGACGGTCAGGGAGTCGCCGAGAAAGACTTGGGGGACGAGGGAGTTAGCAGTGGAGGGAGTGCGGAGGGTGTAGCCATTGGTGAAATAGGCGTTGCCGGGCGAGGCGGCTGCATCGTTGCTCCATAGGGTGGCAGTTGCCCAGTCTTGATTGCCGGTCTGGTTGCCCCTCAGGGTTACATTGTCGGCGCGAAGCGCAGCAGCGGCAAGCAGGCCGAGTGCGGCGAGTGTCGCGGAGGTGAGGTGGATGGCGGATTTGGTGTTCATGATGTTCATGGTGTTTTGGCGGGTTTAAGCGTGATTGGGTTATTGAGTGATGACTTCATACCAGATGGTCCGGTAATCGGGTCCGATGTGAAAGGTGGCGGCGGGGCCGTCGCGGGTGACGGGGACGGAGCGGGCGCGGCGTCCGTGTTCGTCGAGCGACCAGACTTCGACGGCGGTGACGCCGGAGGCGGGAGTGAGGGTGATTTTTGCGGGAATGCCTTCGACGAGCGTTGGGGCGCGGCCCGATTCCTTGACGCTGTTTTTGGCTACGGGGTCGTGCCAGATTTGCCCGGTGTTTTCGATGTAGCCGCAGGCGACGAGCAGGGCGCGTCCGGGAGAGCCGACGCGGTCGCCGCTCAGTTGGGAGAGGGCAATGGTTGACCAGTCCTGGAGGGTTTGGCCGGGCGTAATGACGAGGCCGTCGAGGTCAAAGGAGCGTCCGCAGGCGAAGCCGATGGCTGCCTTGGTGCGAGGTGAGCGAATGGTGAAAATGCCCGCGTTGGGCGCGGCGTCCCAAGTGAGTGCGCCGCCCTCGGTGGTGATGGGTCCGGCAGACGGAGTGGCAACGGTTGCGGGCGGGACGCCCGCGCCACTTTTGTTTTCGGCGAGGGCGAAGGCGACGCGGTGGCGAAGGGCGTCGGTGCGGGTGGCTCCGGCGGTGATCGCCGAAACGTTGGGGCCGACACGGCGCATCTGGCGCAGGTATTCCTCCGGAGTGATGGTGGTGGTTTTGGTGGTGACACCCGCAGGGGCGTCGGTGTCGCCACGCAGGAAAAGGGCGGCGGCAATGGGAAGGGTCGCGAGCTTGAGGGGATGCTGGTCAATGTCGAACTGGCCGCGCTGGTATCCGGCGTCCCACGGCGCGGTGCCGTGGGCGTAAGAGTAAACGAAAATGCCGCTCCAGTCCTGGAACGCGCCGTAGGCGGAAATGATGGGGAAGGCCTCCGCGCCGAAAGTGTTGGGCGACGAGTGATTGTATTCGGTGAGTAGATACGGTTTCCCGGCAGCGCGGTAGAACGCGGGCGAGGCGGCGTAGGCTCCTCCGGGCTCGTTGACCATGGAGAGGTTTTGGACGATCCTGCGTCCGTTGTCCTGGGTTTGCGGGTGCTGCCAGTAGGCGTGGTGGTCAAGGGCGTCGAATTTCTGCTGGAGGGGGAGCAGGCTGTAGGCACCGAGTTGTGAGCCGACGAGTATGGAGCGGATGCCGAGGTCGCGGCGGAGGTATTCGCGCATGTCGGTCCAGTAGTCGTCCTCGGTTTCCCAGAGGAAGCGGAGCCAGTCGTCGCAGGCGGCGGGCGAGAAGGTTTCAAAGCCATCGCGACGGAGGTAGGCGAGGGCGCGGTGCGCCGAAGTGGGAGCGGCGGCGGAAGCGGCGGCGTTGGCGGAATTGTTGGCGTTTTCCGCGTCAACGAAGGCGGGGAGTTTCGCGGAGGAGCCGCCTTCGCGGAGCGAGATTTCCTGAACGCGGAAATTGTTCGAGGCGGGGCTGGCGGTGGCGCGGAGGTTGAGGGCGAGGCGGATGCCGGAGGCCGGAGCGTTTTCCTTATAGACGAAGGTGTTTTCGATGGTGCGAAGGGTGTCGGTGGCGGGAATTTTTATGGAGAGGTGGGTGCGCCAGGGCGGGCGCGCATCCTTGATGTCGAGGATGAGTTCGGCGGGAGAATCGGCTTCGAGGGTGATGCGCAAGGTGTGGCGCGCGCCGGGTTTGAGGGAGACGGGTTGCAAGAGGGAGGCGCGGGCGTTTTTGGCAGCGTCGGGGAGGACGCGCAGGACGATGCCTCGCGGTTCGATGCCGGGGCCGGGGCTGGCGGGCGGTTCGAGGGCGAGCAGGGGGGAGGGGGAGGTGTTTTGGAGCGTCCAGTTTTTGGCGAGATTGGCGAGGCGGTGATTTTTGAGGAGTTCGGGGCCGGTGGGCGTGGCATCGGTGGCATCGGCGTTTTTCCAGGCGGCAAGCGCGGCGGCAGGCGAGCCGTGGTTGCGGGTGAGCCAAGCGTTCCATCGGGCGTTGAGTTCGCCAACGTAAAGCGGATCGAGCGTGTCGAGGTTGCCGCGCCACCAGCGTCCAACGACTCCGTTTTCGTTGTTGATTTCAACGATGGCCACGGCGGGGTCGTCGGCGTAGCGGAGCCCGGTGTAGTTGTTTTTGTGATGCAGGAGGTCGCGGGCGTATTGTTTCTGGAGGGCGATCATGCCGGGGACGAACATGTCGAGCGCCTTGTGGTATCTGGAGCCGGCGGGGAAACCGGGGTAGGTGCGGGAGACGTGGAGGTTGATGTTGGCGTAAATGCCGCGCGCCTTGAGTTGGGCGAAGAGGTAGTCGAGGCGGTCGAGTTGCGCGGGGTCGAGGGTTTGTCCATCGGCGTCTTCGTTCCAGATGGTGGCGCGGCGACCGGCGGCGTTGCGCAGGAGTCCGGTCCTGTCCATGTGGTGGAAGCGGACGCAGTTGACGCCGAGGCGGGCGAGGCGGGCAGCGAGTTTTTCAGCGTCGGCGTGCTCGGGGAAATTGGCGGCAAAGGCGAGGTTGACGCCGAGAAAACGGATGCGTTGGCCGGTGTCGGTGGTGATGAAGTCGGAGCCTTCGGCGCGGATGTAGCCGTGTTTGCCTGCGGGGGCGTCGAGCCAGCCGGTGAGATCAGCGACGCTGGCGTCCGTGACGGTGGTGGGCGGGGTGTCCCAAGCGATGGTGAAGGGGAAGAGGCCGGGCGGGGGGGCGGCGTTCAGGAGGTTTGGGGAAATGCAAGAGGCAACCAGTCCGCTGAACAGGACGCGACAGACGAAAAACAGGAGACGATGGGCAATCATGTTGGAGTGGTGGCTTGGGTACGAAAGTGACGGTTGACTGGATATGAGGGGGGAACAATTTCTTTGTTGCGTATCCTGATACGCAAAATTGAAGTGGAAGCCATGGGTTCAGTTAAAAAAACACGGAAGAAACTGGAGGTAAAAAAGATGGCGAGTGATGTGGAGGGGGGGGGGAGGGAGGTGCGGGAGGTGCCGGAACGTTGGACGCAACGGGAATTGGCGCGGCGGCTGGGCGTGAGTCAGGCAACGGTGTCACGCGTGCTGGCCAAGGGGGGCAGGCATTCGGAGGAAACGCGGCGGCAGATTATGGAGAAGGCTGGGGAGATAGGTTATCGGCCTGATCCGGCGTTGTTGAGTTTGAGCGCGTATCGTTGGAAACGGCGGCCAGCGACAAAGGAGTCGTTGGCATGGTTCGGAGGGTTGCCGCCAGCGGCGAGCGGTTACGAGCCGTTGTTGTTTCAAGCAGCGCGGGCGCGGGCGGAGCTTATGGGTTACGGGATGGAGTATTTTTGGGAATATGAACCGGGGTATTCGCCCAAACGTTATGCGCAGATTTTTAGTGCGCGTGGAATCGCGGGGGTGGCGTTCGGGCCGCGTCCGCGACCGCACGCGCGAATCGAGTTGGCGATTGAGCGGTTCGCAGCGGTTTCTTTGGGGCGGAGCGTGGACTGGCCTCCAGTTGATCGCGTGTCGGTGGACCATTTTCAAACGATGGAGTTGTGCTACTCGTCGGTGCGTGAACGCGGGTTCAGACGTATTGGTTTTTCAATGACGGAGAGTTACAGTGAGCGCACGGCGGGGTTGTGGACGGGGGCATTTCTGGCGCAACAGGTGAGGCATTATGGGATGGGTGCGGAGCGGGGCGTGGTCAAAATCCCGCCGTTGCTGGATGACGAGGCGCATTCAGGGGGGCGCTTTGAGACGTGGTTCAGCAAGTGGAGGCCGGACGCAATCATCACGATGGGGTGGCATTTTGGGTGTCTGGCGTCACTGCGTCGGATGGGGGTGAGGTTTCCTGAGGATGTGGGCGTGGCGTTGCTGGTGGTGCCGCCCTATATGGCAGAGGAGGAACCGGAGTTGACGGGGTTTTCGGGTATTCACGAGCCCGTGGAGGAACTGGCGGCGTTTGCGGTGGATGTATTGGTGGGTAGAATACGCAATAATGAGCGCGGGGTGCCAAAAGATCGGCGCGTGCATTTGTTGCCGGGTGCGTGGTTTGAGGGAAAGACTTTGGTGCCTTTGCGGGGGTAGTTTTTTTGAGGGGGAAATACAACGGAGGGGGGGGGGGAGAGGAGAGAGAGTAGGATTGGTTGCGGGCGGGACGCCCGCGGCACTCCGTTGTAGGGGCTTCGCTTGCGAAGCCCGCGACTGCGTTTCGGTCTGCGTTTCCGCCTGCGACTGCTTTTCTGGTATTCGATAAATCTGTCCGGCGTGCGCGGGCGTCGCAAGCGACGCCCCTACAGCGGGCGGGACGCCCGCGCCACGGGGAGGGAACGTCAGGTTTTGAGGGTGTCGTTGATAAATTTTTCGAAGGCTGGCTGGTGTTTTTCGATCCATTCTTTGCAGGCGGCTTCCCAGGTGAGTGAGCGGCCTTTTTCGCCTTCGATCCACTTATGCTTACGGATCTCCTGCTTCATGATGTAGGTCATCCGATAAAAGGGGTCTTCCGTCATCATGGGGGGGACGGGAACGTAGTCTTCGGTTTCGAGTATTCTGCGCA